>JBHLLF010000015.1:0-76270 GCA_048885865.1 Candidatus Hermodarchaeota archaeon | reverse complement strand
AGATGTCTATAGATCTCTGACTTCACAGTGACAGTTCCCGTTTCTTTCGAATGAATGGACTTTCTGCCAGGATGGATTCCCATGATGGTTTCGATTCCACTATTCACAGTACTTCCTGAAACACCATAGACACGCATTACAGTGTGTTTGGAAGCTTCTGGCTTCTCTTCCGACTCCAAACTCAGCGACCTCCTAAACGCAATAGACACTTGCCTGCGTATCCTTATTTGTTCTGCCCCCGGCTGCAATTGCTTAAACTTGCATACACCAGCAGCCTTCAGAACTCGTTGCCATGCTCAAGATTTGTCAGTGACTGGTTGAGCTTCCTATCTGCTGCCAGCCATCTTCTTTCTCCAAGCTCTCTCTATCTTCTTCTCCCTGTTATAATGCCCCATCTCTCCTCTAGATGGACTGGGATTGCCACTGTATACTACATATCCCTCAAAGAGCAGGATGAACACTACGGGCAGAAATCCGGTTATGTCGCCGCCAATGACGAGCCCCATCATCCCTACGATGAGTGAAGTGATAGCAGTCCAAATGCCTGCAAAGAAGAAGAACCACTTTCGTCTTGCCGGAATTGCCTTCAGAAAAGTCACGTAGTCGATCTTGATTGTAGGCTCATAGTACTCATCTCTACAGATACCCAGAAGGCGTATTCCAAGTGCTTTCCCGGCAAGCAAACGTCCAATAGGATAGAAGAACGCAACTACTCCCATTACACAAATGAATCGGAGAATGACTTGCCAGACATCTGCTAAAGTCCAACTGAGAATGTTGTTCCAGATGAGCGGTGTCTGTAAAAGCCATAGATATGCAAGCAGCGGCACTAGTCCTATGACTATCATAATTGCGAGGGTTGAGCCTAAGGGATAGGTCCTCCCTCGAGTGGCCTCGAACAAAATGTCCCTCACCTCGGCAGCCACGATAATCTCGTCCTCATTGGGACTCGGCTCTCTCTTTATCTGCCGGACAAGCTTCCAGAAATACTTCCGCGTATCAGATGACACATTTTTGGGGTCTTGCCTAACCTCTTCACGCACTCGTTCAAGTTCGCTGAGTCTATCGGTCATTCCACCATGCCTCAAGTGAAAGAGTAACGCCTCATAGATGAATACTCTGTTTTGACTTGCTTACAAGAGTACCCCCTCAACATCATTGCGTCTTGGAGAAGTAAAGCATGCTTATGTAGACGGGCAATCCATGACTCATGGAGTACCTGATTTAAGAAAGATCAATCCTTTTGTATTCATTCGACCGGGTGACCAATATTGGGCTCTTGGTGAATCAGTTGGGGACGCCTGGTCAATTGGTAAGGCTGTCAAAGAATAGACCCGGCCTTTTGATTAGAGCAAACTTCTGCAGTGGTCTGGCATTTTAAAACGCAAACTAATGCCTGGGACTGCTCATGACCCAATGGAAACACATCTTCTTCACAGGTCTTCTGGTAATCGGTGTCGTATTCCTCTCGATGGAGATCATTGAAGCGATAACAGGAGTTCCTTACTTTGGTGGCTGGGGTATTTTGGGATGGCCCTTTTTCTTGGCGTGGGTTGCTGAAAGGGAGCGGACACGCAATTAGCTGTTTCTATCAGCCGGTCCCAAAATGCTTGCTCAATTCCCAAAATGGCGGGACTAATCCTAAGTCCATGAAGATATCATAGAAACAGAAAGCCCCCCATCGATCCACGACTTTACCTTCCTGACTGATGTACAGAATAGTGGCACCTTCATACTCGACTTCCTTCTTAGTGGGCTCAAATCCCCAAGCATTCCCCTTGTGAGTTGCTTTTCCCTTATACCGTATCCAGACCCTGTCCTCTGCACCAAGAATGTCTACTATCTCATATTTCAAGTCTGGAAACACGGACCTGAAGTACTTGATCTCGTGTTTGATCTGGGCTGGACCTACGGCATCAATTGAAACCCAGCTTGGATTGTAGTCTTTGTCCACAAGCTCATCAGCTAGGTAAAGATCTGGCTTGCCCCACATCTCAAGGAACCATTGTCTTCCTATGTCCTCATTCCTCTGTTTCAATTAATCACCAGCTCTGAGAACCAATACTGGCTCTCAATGATATTTCAACTAATCCTCTATGGCATGAACTAGAGTTTCACCCAAAAGTGTGTGTCTGGCAACCTTCCATTCTCGCTCAAGAGTGAGATGAAAAGCTATAAAAGGAGTTAACTATTGTTTACTCTAGTGGTAAAAATGGCTATCTACATGCTATATCGCCAAAAAGCGAAAGACGAGAAACGTGGTGAACTCGACGAGCTAAGAGAGGAGTTCGAGGGAATCTACAAGAAATACAAGGTGGACATCCTTGGCTTCTGGGAGAATGCAGACGACCCAAATGAGGTCTACTATATTTCGAAGTACGAGGATGAGTCTGACTACAAGAGTAAGACAGAGCAACTGCGTACTGATGAACGCTATGCAGAGCTATCCAAGAAACTTGAAGAGGTTCGTCTGGACTTTAAAGCATACAAACTAAACCCTCTGTGGACTTCAGAATAGGCGGAAGGCTAATTCGACTCAAGGCAGAATAAACAAGCCCACTTGCTCTGCCTAGATAGATGTCATACCGTTCAGCGACTCTTTCTTACATCCACCACACCTTTATCCTACCAACCCACAATTCGAGAGGTGTGATGTCAATGGAAAGGGAGATGCCATCTGAAGAAGAAATACAGCGATTTATGGATGAGGCTATCTCTGAGGCTGAGAAAGGATTGGCGGAGGGAGGAATTCCAATTGGCTCCGTCTTGGTTATGGAGGGTGAGATTGTCGGGAGAGGGCATAATCAACGGATGCAGAAAGGTAGTGCCATCTTGCATGCTGAGATGGATGCCCTAGAGAATGCAGGGCGACTTTCTGCGTCTGATTACAGTAGATTGACACTATATTCCACACTCTCACCGTGTGACATGTGCAGTGGAGCAGCGTTGCTCTACGGAATCCCCGTGATCATTGTGGGTGAGAATAGGACCTTTAAGGGACCTGAAGACTATGTACGAAGCCGTGGAGTTCATGTCGTCGTATTGCAGGATGAGCGATGTATTGAGATGATGGATCATTTTACCCGCAAAAATCCTGACATTTGGAATGAGGACATAGGAGAGGAGTAATCTCTCTCAGAGTCTTCCGAATGGTTTCCGCTTCAAGAATCTCCCGTGTCCAACCTCACCCACGAACTTTCCATCCTCCGCAACTACCCTCCCTCTGGATATAGTCACCGCAGGGTATCCAACCAGTTTCCATCCCTCATATGGGCTCCAATCACAGTTGGTCTGAAGATTCTCAGCCTTGATTGTGACTCTCTTTTCTGGGTCAAACACAACCAGGTCTGCGTCACTACCAATAGCGATGGTTCCTTTCTCTGGATACATGCCAAAGAGCTTTGCGGGATTCGTACTGACAAGAGCAACCAACTGATTCAGATTGAAGCCACGCTTCCCCACTCCTTCTGTGTACATGAGTGGGATCATGGTCTCAACGCCAGGCATCCCAAACGGAATCTTCGTGAAGTCCCCATTCCAAGCTGCCTTTTGCTCAGTTGTGAATGTGCAAGTATCAGTTGCCACAATCTGAACATCTCCATTCATCAGTCCCTGCCAGAGTCGTTCACTATCATGCGGTTTCTTGATTTGAGGACATGTAGCATACAGGTGTCCATTCTCACCTTTGAAGACTTCATCATCCAAGAGCAAATACTGTGGACAGGTTTCTGCATAGACTCTGACCCCCTTTTGCCTGGCTAGATGTACTGCATCAGCACCCTCTCCTGTGGACATATGCACGATATAGAGCTGACCGCCTGTCACCTCTGCCCACTTGATCGCCCGAATGATTGCCTCCTCCTCAGTATAGCATGGCCTCGAGAGAGTATGTCCGTACGCTCCCCACTTCTCCTTCTCCTTTGCATACCTCTCAATCAGCATATCAAGAACATCCACGCTCTCAGCATGGACTCCGATGTGACCGCCGAGCTTGGAGGTTTCTTCGAGTGCCTTGAACAGCATCCCATCATCGGCCATCCAGCCCTCGTTCTTGTAGATCATGAACATCTTGAAGGTAGGAATTCCATAGTCAATGATTTTCTTGATCTCTTTCTGTGTCTGTTCATTCCAGTCTGTGATAGCCGCGTGCAAACCATAATCCACGCATACCTTTGGGTCCGCCTCAGCTCTGCGCGCCTCAACCGCATCCATGATGGAGCTGCCCTTAGTCTGGATAGCGAAATCGAGGACTGTAGTCACGCCACCACAGGCTGCTGCCTTTGTTCCGTTTTCGAAATCATCAGCAGAGATGGTTCCTGAGAATGGCAACTGAAAGTGGACATGTACATCTATGCCCCCTGGAAATACATACTTCCCTTTGGCATCAACCACCTTTGCACCATTATCTGGAAGATCCTGTGCAATAGTCACAATCTTGCCTTCACTCACTCCAACATCCGCAGAATAAGTGTCAGAAACAGTCACGATACTGCCATTTTTGACTATTAGATCCAATTCAACCATGGAAAGGCCTCTTTCATCTCCTAGATTCGCTGCCATAAATCGGTTTAGGAAACTCCTATTAGGCGAATAAATCTCTGTTCAATTTACCCAAGACTTTGGAGTGGTGACAATGAGAGAGGTACGCATCGGCCTTGTACAGGCTCAATGGGAAGGCGACGTCAAGGACGAGGGAAAGATCGAAGAGAACATCGAGAAGATGATTCGGAAACACGAGGGGTTCGCAGATATCGCAGTTCAACAAAAGGTCCAGATTCTGTGTTTCCAAGAGTTGTTCTACGGTCCTTATTTCTGCGCTGAACAGGACAGAAAGTGGTACAAGTACGCAGAAACCATCCCCGGTCCACTTAGTGATCGGATGTGTGAACTGGCTAAGGAACATAGCTTTGTCTTGATTGCGCCGATGTATGAGGAGCATGGTGTTGGTGTCTACTACAACACCGCGATTGTCATCGACTCAGACGGCACTTTACTTGGCAAGATGAGAAAAATGCACATCCCACATCTCGACCCAGGCTTCTGGGAGAAGTTCTATTTCCGGCCAGGAAATCTCGGATATCCGGTGTTTGATACCGCATTTGCAAAGGTTGGTGTCTATATCTGCTATGACAGACACTTTCCGGAGGGGGCTCGAGCATTGGGTCTGAATGGTGCAGAGATTGTGTTCAATCCATCTGCTACCGTTGCAGGGCTATCGGAACACCTATGGTCACTAGAACAACCTGCACATGCTGTTGCCAACGGCTACTTCATTGCTGCCATCAACCGAGTGGGTGAGGAACCTTGGAAGACTGGGATGTTCTATGGTAGCTCGTACATTGCTGATCCACGTGGGCAGGTTGTTGTCAAGGGGTCACGAGATAAGGAAGAGCTTGTAGTAGGAGACATAGACCTCGACATGATTCGTGAGGTACGAAATGTCTGGCAGTTCTATCGGGATCGAAGGCCAGATAGCTATGGGAGTCTTACTGATCTCTAATGCCATGTCACATCTTCTTCTCAATCTCAGAGAAGACCTCATCGAGGATTGCACAGGACTCGTCAATCTGTTCAGATGTGAGCTCAAGTGGTGGCTGAATTCTAATCACATTGCCATCCAGCCCTCCCTTGCCCACAAGCAGACCCCTCTCCTTAGTGAGTTCCATGACTTTTGCCATCTCCTCCGAAGCCGGATCCTTTGTGACATCATTTCGCACGAGTTCAATCCCCAGCATCATCCCTTGCCCACGCACCTCACCAACCAGCTTGTGGTCTTCTTCGAGTGCCTTTAGTTTCTTCTTCAACTTGACACCGAGCTTAGCAGCCTTCTCCAAGTAGTTGTTCTCTTCAATGATTTCAATGACAGCTACAGCAGCCGCACATGACAGGGGGTTGCCTCCGTAAGTTGCAAAGCCATCTGTGATGGTGTAGTCACGAGCAATTTCAGGGCCTGTGATGAACCCAGCTATTGGGATTCCACTACCAAAGCCTTTTGCCATAGTGATGATGTCTGGATCAACTCCCGCATGCTGTATTCCCCACCACTTCTCTCCCGTGCGACCAAATCCGGTCTGTACCTCATCGGAAATATAGAGTCCTCTGTAGTCCTTTACAATTTCATGCACAATCTGGAAGTACTCTGAGGGCGGCTGAATGATTCCGCCAACTCCTTGAATTGGCTCCGCAATGAACGCTGCAATAGTGTTGTTGGTCTGCGTTCGAATGACCTCTCTGAGATAGCGGGCACACTCGAAGTCACAATCAGGATATTCTTTTCCAAAATGACATCGAAAACAATATCCGTATGGAGTAAAACGTACTCCTGATGGATGGCTTTCCGGGACCGTACGCCATCCTGTACCAGAGAGTTCCCTTGCAAGAGTTGTGCGTCCATGGTAAGCTCGCGAACAGGTGACAATGTATGGATTGTTGACATACTTCCGTGCCATGAATAATGCGGCTTCATTGGCTTCAGAGCCACTATTGACAATGAATGACTGAGTAAGGCCTTTGGGCGCAATCTGTGCGAGTCGCTTTACAAGCACTGCATAAGGAACAGTTGCGTACATTGTACTTGTGTATACGAGCCGTTCAGCTTGCCACTTAATGGTGGCGACATACTTAGGATGGTTGTAACCAGTGATTGTTGTGCAGATGCCTGCGAAAAGATCTATGTACTGATTTCCTGCGCTATCCTCAAGGTTAGCACCATTTCCATTGACAAAGAGAACCGGGTCTTCATAATAATGGGCAACTGCAGGAGCCAAGTGTTCCTTCTCAATGTCAAGAATCTCCTCCTTTGTATACTGCTTTCGCAGGTCTTTCGGAACCAATTCATCAGTCATTATATCCACCCATTGATTTCGAGCAGCACAATGCTATGGTATTCGCGCCTAAAGACTTTAGGGGCGGACCGTGCATTGCCTTATTGTTGGAGGTTTGTAGAGAAATGTCCAAGGAGAGGCTCGCCGTTGAATTTGCTGGAATCAGTTTCAAGAATCCTTTCATGCTCTCATCCGCTCCACCGACAATGGATGCGCGGCATATGCTTAGAGCGGCAAGACTCGGCTGGGGAGGAGCAGTCTTCAAGACTGTGACAGAGGAGCCAACAGTAGACCCGCGCACAAGGCTAGGGGTGCTAAGAAGAGATGGATCACCAATTGGAATGAACAACATAGAACTCCTATCCCGAAAACCTCTGTCGACATGGACTGATGAGTGGATTCCACAACTCAAGCGAGAGGCTCCGGAGGACTTCGTGCTTGTTGCAAGCATTATGAGCAGCCCCGATCCTGATGGATGGACGAAGCTCGCTGAAACGATGACCCAGACGGGAGTTGATGCAATAGAACTGAATGTTTCCTGTCCACACGGTTCTCCTGAGAAGCATATGGGTGCCTTCATTGGCCAGAATCCGGAACTAGTCGAGGCAGTGACCAAGGGAGCACGGAAAGGAACAGACCTTCCCATGCTTGTTAAACTCACTCCCAATGTCACAGATATGGTCCCGATTGCTGAGGCTGCTGTCAGGGGTGGCGCTAACGGACTTTCTGCTATCAACACTGTAGAGTCACTCATAGGAATAGATGTTGAAACTGCAACACCAATGCCGATTGCCTATGGGCCGAATCTTAAGGAGCAACTCTCCACATATGGAGGCTTTTGTGGACCTGCTGTGAAGCCGATAGGCCTTCGATTCGTTTCGCAGATTGCTCGTGCCTTGCCTGAAACTCCAATCTCTGGAATCGGAGGAATTGAAGACTGGAGAAGTGCAACTGAGTATCTTATGGCAGGTGCAAAGACACTGCAGGTGTGCACAGCGGCTATGTGGTACGGATTTGGTATCATCAAGGACATGATTGAGGGTCTAGAATCCTTCATGGAACGTAAGGGTTATGCCAGCATCGATGAGGTTGTTGGCAAAGCCCTGCCCAAAATAACTACATGGGAGGCCCTTAGCAAGCTTTCACCCGTTACGGCGTCTGTGATTTCTGACAAATGCACGGGATGCAAGAAATGCGTTATTGCCTGTGCAGACGGCGGTTATCTAGCAATTCAGATGCGCGAGGGGAAGGCAGTTGTTAATCCAGAGAAATGTGATGGCTGTGGGCTGTGTGCTGTAATCTGTGATGACAATGCTGTAGAGTTTGTCAGCTCCAAGTAGCATCCTTTCTCAATTCCTTAAAATGGAAGGCGGCTCTGGGGAGCTTTGTAAGGGATGATTAGCTATTCCTATGAACAGCCTGCCTATGCATGTCATATTCTAGATGACCCAAGGTCTGTCCTCTAGCAGATTAAGGTCGTCACAATGCCTAGAAGCCGACGCTCTTGCCATGCAACTTGCTATATTGGATCTTGAACGGTTTGAATCATAATCTGCACAGCAATCGTTGCCTAGAGCGAGTTCATCACAGTTCATGTTTTTGCCCCTCTTACTTGGGTTTGTATGCCGCAATCTTTGCACTGGATGCCTGACCGAAACCAGTCTTGCTGACGACTTCTACTCCCTCGAATCCTGCATCGCGCATATGCTGGAGATACTCTTCCTCGAGAATGGCACCTCCAAGACAACCTGTATAGTTGGCTATCTCGTCACGTACCTTTTCCGGCAAATTGGCTTCAAGAACTATGTCCGAGACCATGACTCTTCCGCCTGGTCGAAGGACTCTGTACGCTTCTCGGAACACTTGGCCTTTATCAGGTGCGAGGTTGATGACGCAATTGCTGATGATGACATCTATAGAGCTGTCCTCCACTGGCAGGTCTTCTATGTCGCCCAATCTGAACTCGACATTTTCAAGTCCAAGCTGCTCTGCTCCATGCTTCGCTTTCTCGATCATTGCTGGAGTCATATCGACACCTATCACTCGACCGGTGTCGCCAACCTTCCTTGCCGCATGAAACATGTCTAGTCCAGCTCCACTCCCCAAGTCTAAGACTACTTCTCCTTCCTTGAGGCTAGCAATGGCTACAGGATTACCACATCCTGCAAATGACTCGGTCGCTGACTCTGGCATGTCCTTCACTGAATAGCCAAGGGATTCTGCATAGGATGTTCGAATATTGCTAGAAGGACCACACCCGGACGTTCCGCAGTCAGATGCCGCCTGTTCTGTTTCAGTTTGACCACAACAGCTAGCACCCGTAGGCTGAGCAACCTTGGAATAAGTGTCCTTTACGGCATCTTTGATTTCATCCGATGACATCTCACTGACTTTCTTCATCTCTGTCAAGACTTTCACCTTTTATTGGGTGTCCAATACACCACCAAGTATTGGGCGTCCTACATATACATTTAAATTTATCGGACGCCCAATATTATGCGTGACAGACGATAGTGAAAATGAGCAATGTTGCCCTCCTGACTGCTGTGATATGCGAGGTATGCTCACATTCCAGATTCTGTGGGAGCTTCGGAACGGTCCATTGAATGGGCAACAGATTGCGGAACAGATTGCTATGCGGCGAGGAACCAAGCCTACGCCAGGCACAATCTATCCAGCTCTAAAGGATCTAGAGGACCGAGGTACTGTCAAGAGTGAAAAGGAAGGGCGTCAGAGAGTCTATAGCTTGACGGAGGCTGGCATGGCAGGCTATATCGAAGCCGCACGCTATTTCAATCAGGTATTTGGAAACATAGCTGAAGACGCAAAAGTCATTGTGATGAAGACCGGCGATTGCAGTAAGTGTTGAAAGCCGCGTTGAAGGTTGAGGCTTTAGGTATATCATGTGATTTGAAACCCTATGATTCGTTCTATCAGTAGGTTCATCTAGAGTACATGTTTCACCATCCCACCATCACAACTGAGTTGCAGAACTGAAATGAGCAAGGGAGTCCAACGCATCTTTTCCGAAGTATCCCATACCTATGAGCTCATCAACCACATCCTGACATTCGGCCTCGATGTGCTATGGCGTCGAAAGGCCGCTCGCATTGCTGTCAACGGCGGTGGCTCCAGATGGCTTGATGTCTGTAGTGGCACAGGTGAAACAGCGGCATACCTTCAGAGAGCATCGAAAGGCATTGCTGATGTCATTACAGCAGACTTCTCACTTCCAATGACTCGCCTGGCTGCACATAAGCATGAAGCGTCTAGAATTGAAATGACACTAGCTGATGTCAAACAACTCCCGTATCCCGACAATTCGTTTGATTTGGTGACAATCTCCTTTGCTACGCGGAATATAAACAAGAATAGGGAGTCTCTCCTGGAATATTTCCGGGAGTTCAAGCGTGTTTTGCGACCAGGTGGACGTTTTCTCAACCTAGAAACGAGCCAGCCTCGTTCTCGCCTGATACGCTGGCTATTCCATCTATATGTTCGACTCACAGTCAAATCACTTGGGAGTCTCATATCTGGATCAAAGACAGGCTACGCATATCTATCCTACACAGTACCTCGATTCTATCCTGCGGGGCAGTTAGAAGAAATTCTTCGTGACGCAGGCTTTTCTCGAGTGGTATCCCAGCGAATGACATTAGGATTGGCAGCAATTCATCTTGCGGTGAAGCGCAAATAACGACGCCACTGTTCATGACTAGACATCAGATACATGCCATCAGGCAACAACAACCATGCTTGCACAACCCCAACCGAAAGAAGTTCGTCAACTAAAGAAACGACATCAACCCCTCCGCCATTGCGACAGCTCGCGGAAGGTGTTATTGTCCTCCTCGCCATAGGTGTGGTGGCAGTAGCTATTGCTGCATTTATTCTAATGAGAAAGAGGCGAATCTAGTAAAAACCACCAAACTATGGTAGAAAACTAAGCAAAGGTTATATTATAACTCATCAAGGTTTCAAGTTGGAGAGGTTTCTCCGCTGAGGCAGATCGGGATGAGCAACCAAAAGCGTAATGCTGCCGCGGAGTCTGAAAGTACGCCATTTAAAGACACTATGTACGTCGAGTCAGTTGATCTACTGAAGCTCTATTCTCCCTCATCAAGCAGAATCCGAGTAGCGGTTCGTATTGTTGACAGACTCAAGAGACCTATTGATATGGCTGAAGTAAATCTCATGGTTCGACTTCCATCAGGTGACCTATTCACAGTGAATGAGTCGACTGAGAAAGATGGTGTTGCCTTCTTTGAGCTATCCGGCATCGAAAATGGAAAATGCGATCTCGGAGTTTCTGATGTCGGCCATCCCTACTTCAAGGTCAATTCTGAAGACCTGCTTACCCAGTGGCGCAGCACAAAGATGTAGATGCGTAGAAACCAAACAATCTCATAAGAGATGGTTTTCTCGGTTTCCATATGCCACTCCCCCAAAGGCGCGCCTATCATATGGTCTATAATACGTCTCTACATGAGGCTTTAGACTATGCGTCGGGGACCGTCTGGAATGGAATTGTGCCTGATTTTGGTGTACCGGAATTGTCTCCTGAGAAGGTCGCCTTCTATGAACGAATGCAGCTACGTCAGAGGTCACATGAGCTTGGAATCGAATGGGGTTTTCACGCTCCAGGGGATGATGTGAGTTTATTTTGTACCTACCCCATCATTAGAAATGCAATTCTTGAGTACTTTCGAGATATAATTGACTTTGCGCGTGACTTGAGTAAAACCCGGACCAACATTGTTGTCCACGCAGGAACTCCTCCCTCATTCAAGCAGGCGAAAACTAGAAACTGTGATTTTACTGAGAAGAATTCTGAGCTATACCTCCAGACCCTATGTGATAGTCTAGACGACCTTATCACTCACTCCAGAGTTCATGCGAATATTGCTCTGGAGAACTCATCATGGAATCCAATTGTGCGTGAAGCAATTGACAAAATGGTGCCAAGAGGCCTGAAGCTTTGCCTTGATATTCCAAAACTCTATGAGCCCAAGCTTAACGAAGATGACTGGGCTGTTTTTGAGAAACACAAAGATGCCATAGAAGTCGTTCATGTCCATGACCGAAGCGATCTATACGGCGAGCATCAAATAGTCGGGGATGGGTCGATATACTTTGAGCGTCCCTTGCGTCTTCTGGATGGATTGGAGAATCCTGTACTCTATGTCTTTGAGGTCCGCCCCCGCGAAGCAGCCGAGAAGAGCCTTCTTAGCTTTGTCAGAATCACTGACAGTCTTGACATCCGTCTGTAATTAGCTGCCATTTCGGAAAGGTCAATACCCTTTGAAACCGTCTTTACTTGAGATGATGATGAAACTGTCGCGCGGTGTGTATGCATTTATCGTAGTACTAGTGGTGCTTGTTGCAGGCAGCATTGTCATTCTCTCTGACTTCATTCTTCCTGTAGCCCCTCCAGACGAACCCCCTTCACAGTCTGTCGAACCTGTAATTGTGGATGATTTCGAGCTAACTGCCACCGCATACTTTTGGCAAGACTTCATGCCTGAAATCCCTCCTGAGGGGCCTCCATTCTATCTAATAATCCGTCTAAATGCGACTAATCGCGCCAATACAACTGTGTTTGGGCTGAATGTCCGCGCAGTCACAGTCTATTTTGGCGGCAGTAGAAACATCCTACACACATTCAAGATTCAGCCAGGCCTTACCTGTTGCTTCGATGAGTTCACTGTGTCCTCAAATAGCTCACAACTCATTCAGTTCACTAACGACCGTGAAACAATCTACTCGCCTGACCTAGAAGAGGGCATCGATCTGTATGCTAGAGTTCATGTTGTCTGGGACGACGGAGAAGCACTAATAACTACTCCCCCGGTTCCGCTCGGCTTCACCTACTGAATGTTAGAGAAGTCCAGAGAGGTAGAGAGCCAGGAAGAAGAAAAACATCAACAATCCCAATAATAGCACCAATACATACTTCATAGATCGCATTATCATTCACCTTTGTGCTTCAGTTCTTAGCGCATCTCTGACATCCTGAAAGGCTCGCAGAGTACGTTCTGTGAAAAGACCCTTGGAGGTGACTCTTCTCTCCCTGGAAACATGAAGAGGAGCTTTCCCAAATCCGCGCATCTCTTTCAGGATGAATCTCTTCAATTCCTCGTGGAATCGAATGCCCTCTATGTTTTCTTCGGAACTGGAAGAAAACAGTCGCGAAATAATGAGTGTCAGCACCCCTGTGGCTTGCATTCCCCCTTTCTCACCAGCCGTTTCTACCTTCACACAGCCAATCCCATACAGTCTATCAAATATCCCAACTCTGTTCTTCACGTGGGTAATGTTCTTGAATGGCACATGCTTCTTTGTTATCGTGATGATGCCCTTCTTCTGGTAGATCTCTGGCATTGTTTCTCCCTGCCAACCTACAACAGAATACTCGATGCTTCTTACATAGAGATGAACCCAGACTAGTGCCGGAATGAGCCAAAACGGAGTAATTAGCCAATAGATCTGGCTTCCAACAATCCAACTGTCCATGGGAAGATAAAGGTTCAAGGGTATGAATTCGATTATGAATACCGTGACAATGGGTGGTCCAAAGAATGCGAAAAGAAATACTCCATAGAATGCAAACGCCGCCAGAATGAATTTCAACCATTTCTTGTGACGCAGGGAAGGGAGAGGTCTAAATATTCTGCCACTCTCGAACTCATCGCTGGGGGGCTTGATGACTCGAGCAGATCCCTCCCTCATGACACTCACTCCTATCTGCGATCTCCTAGTAGGTCGCGGATATCCTCAAGCACCTTGAGGACCTCTTCTTCTATTGAACTGCCCACTCTGATAATCTTCTCGTCCTCTGGAATCACTACCTCTGTCCCAGTAACGTACGGATCCTTAAATCTGCGCAACTCGCGTAGGATGAAGTCACGGAGCTCTTCATAGAAGACCAACCCTTCCAGACGCTCCTCCGCCGATCCCCCAACTTGTGGTCCTGAGGCTCCAGCTGTTTCCACCTCAACAGTGCCAATTCCAAAGATGCGGTCAAATGGACCTGCCCGGGTTGATATGTTAGTAATCGTTCTCAGGGGAACGTGCTTGCGTGTGATGTTGATGAGACCTTTCTTCACGTATATCTCAGGCATCGTTTCACCTGACTCAGCAATGACTGAATATTCGAATGCGTTGATGTAGATTGGGTAGAGGATAAAGGCAGGGATGAACCAGACAGCAGTCAGCAGCCAGTACCAAGGATTGATCACATTCCAGAAAACATCGATCCAGCCCTGAAAGCCTGACTGTCCAATTAGACCAAACGCGAGATACCCAATTCCAAGCATGATGGAGATAAAGGTCACCCAGATTCCCAATGCTATAGATATCATCAAAACCCAGTTCTTGTTGCGGAAGGCCTTTGATGGCTTGAACACCTTTCCGCTCTTTACTTCCTCAATTGGAGGTTTGATTACTTTTCCGTCACTGCTCATTCCTTGACTCGCCTATGCTCTTTTCTTAAGAAGGTCCAAGATTTCATCTAGTGGGCCCATCTTATCTCTAATCTGCCGTAGTGTGATTAGTATTTCGTCTTGGAGCGTGTCATCCATTCTTTGCACTGGCTTGTCAGTAGGAGCGACTACCTCGGTCGTGGTGACATACTGGCCTGTGAATCTCCGAAGCTCTCTTAGCACAAAGTCTCTCACAGATTCAAAGATATGAAGTCCTTCTAGCTTCTCTTCGGGTTTCGCCCCAGCCTGAGCCCCTCCCGAGAAACCTGCAGTCTGAATCTCAACACTCCCAATTTTGAAGAGTCTATCAATCGGACCCGCCTTACTTGATATGTTTGTTATAGTACGAAATGGTACGTGTTTCTCGGTGACCGTGATGATTCCCTTGCGGACATAGATCTCTGGCATTGTTTCACCTGAATGGGCTATCACTGAGTACTCGAACCTGTTTACATAGAAGGGCCATACGAGAATTGCAGGGATGAGCCAGAACGCGTTGACTACCCACCACCAGAAGTTGACTGGCCACCACCAGATGTTGAGGTAGACAATGAAGCTTGAGAATGTGGCTCCACTATCGAAAACAATGACCAGATACGCTGTTCCGAGCCATACTAGCATTGCAAAGATCCAGAGTCCTATGGCTCCTAGAATCAGCCCAAACCAGCCCTTGTATACGAATGCCGTGGCGGGCTTGAACACCTTTCCGCTCTTGATTTCCTCCAAAGGAGGTTTGATCACTTTGCTATCACTCATCTCATATATCCCTCCTGTCAAGCTTTTCATCCATCCTCCTGAGAATGTCCCGCACGTCCTGAAGTGTTCGCAGTATTTCTCCTTGTCCAAGGTCTGCAAATGCCCTGTCTTGTTCAGGAACAACGACTTCAGTTCCTGTGACATATTGACCTGTGAATCTCCGAAGCTCTCTTAGAATGAAGTCGCGGAGTTCATTGAAGTATGGCAGCCCCTCGAGTTTCTCCTCTGGCCTTGGTTGGAACCCGCCAGGGGATGGGCCTCCTGTCATCCCGGCAGTCTGAATCTCAACACTCCCAATCCCAAACAACCTGTCGAACACACCTTTCTTCGAGAAGATGGAAGTTATTGTTCTGAAGGGCACATGCTTCTCAGTCACTGTGAGAATGCCTTTCTTCACATAGATCTCTGGCATTGCTCTTCCTGACTCAGCCAAAATCGAATACTCGATTTTCAGAACATATGCAGCCCAAACCGCGAAAGCGATACCTAGAATGATGCAAACTACTCCCCAGAACCATAAGTTTACAATCCACCACCACGTTCCCATATACTGAGCATGTTGAAGCGGGGTCAGCCCTCTATCGAATACCAAGATTATGAATGACAGGCCAGTCCAAGCTGTCATTCCGACAATCCACCAGAATGCAAAGAACATGATAGCTTGTAACCAACCCTTGAAGATTAAGGACCTGGCTGGCTTGAAGATCTTCCCACTGGCTATCCTCTCCATAGGAGGCTTGATCACTCTCTCGTCATAATAACCGCTCATGTCATACTCCACTCCTGTCAAGTTTGTCTTCTATTCGACGTAGTATATGGCGAAGGTCTTGCAGTGTGGCTAGTGTTGCTTCCTCAACCGAACCCACTCGAATTGTACTGTCCTGCTCTGTAAGCACCTCGGTTGTCGTTGCATAAGTGCCTTTTAGGCTCCTCATCTCACTCAGAATGAAGTCCCGCAGCTCCTGATAGAACACTATGCCCTCTATCTTCTCTTCCGGCTTTCCTCCTTCATACGGCCCGCCAGAATATCCGGCAGTATGAATCTCAACATTGCCTATACCAAACAGCCGGTCGAAGGGACCAGTCTTGCTCGCTATATTTGTGATGGTTCTAAGCGGCACATGTTTCTCCGTGACATCGATGAGTCCTTTCTTGACGTATATCTCAGGCAGTGACTTCCCTGACTCGCCTCTCACCGAATATTCAAACCGATTCAGATAGATTGGAATCAGTACGAACACCGGGACAACTATGATGAGGGAGATAGTCCAGAACCAGAAGTTGATCGGCGTCCACACCGCGTCGAGCCAAGCTGAGAACTGAAAGAGGTCGCTGTCGAACATGAATAACAAGTAGAAGAGTCCAAGAAACGTGCCTGCGGTTATTGCATACATCGTCACTAAGGTCACTATCGTAATGAACCAGTACTTGTTCCTCAATGCAGTTGCGGGCTTGAACACTTTCCCATAAGCCACTGTTTCCATTGGTGGCCTGATTAATTTCCCTTCATAATCCCGACCCATCTTTCACTACTCTCCATTATCCTCTCTTATACCTCGGTACTTCTTTGGCAGCGAGTTTATTGAAGATGGCAATTGATTGTTCAGTCATGTAGAGCTGTTCCTCGTCTGGTCGGAGCGTAATGTTGTATTCAGTCATAATGGCATCAAGGGTTTCACGGCATTCTTCCTTCTTTGGACAATCTGGACAGAGCTTGCCAGCATAGGAGTCGTGCTTATACCAGACCACAACGCCAAGCTTCATCGTATAGATGATATACACCTCTGTGTTTGCCTGGTAATCGAATCCTCTTAGTAGCCCCTTGTAGTCTTGAACAGTTTCAATATCAAGCCGATGACTTTTCGCCTGGTCTCTGAGAGCTTTTTCAATCTTGGAACGAGCTCTGTTAAGAACTCTAGAAACATACTGTGTATCCTTAAGTTGTACATCCTCAATGCCTTCTCTCTCAGATCTCTTGTCAGACTGCTCGAAAAGGGCATGGACATATGGAGGAGCTACTACGTGGCCCTCATAGTCACTCGCAATTTCACCAGTGGTCTTTCCCTGCTGGAATTCCCACCAGACCGTTGCTTCGTGAACTGAGAGTAGCATCTTCTTATCCTCACTGTTTTCGTCATTACCCAGCTATAAAGCTTTCGGGTAATTCTTCACTACGTACTTGGGAAAGTTTATATTTAAATGTGGTGATTGTTTACATAGATTGCGGTAAACATTTACTGCAAGACAATTTCGGTGAGCAAGTTGGCTAGAAACGGAATAACAATTCGAACCGAGCGGCTGAACAAGTCTTTCGACTCTGTTCGAGCCGTACGTGACCTAGACCTGCAGGTGATGTCGGGCAACAGGTTTGGCTTCCTTGGTCCTAACGGAGCTGGGAAGACAACCACAGTCCGTATACTTTCAGGTCTATTAAAACAGACTAGCGGATATGCCGAAGTATGCGGCATGGATGTTAGCAAAGATCGCGACGCTATCAAGGCAATAACAGGCCTACTCCCAGAGACCCCCGGTCTTTACTCAAAGCTGTCTGCTGTTGAGTTCCTAGAGTTTATTGGAGCACTCAATGGTAGGAATGGTGATGGTGTGCACAGACGTATTGACAGCCTACTTGGCATACTGGGACTTGAGGGCAGACAGGACGACTTGCTGGAGTCTTACTCATCAGGCATGAAGCAGAAGGTCCTTGTCGCCTCGACACTTCTACACGAGCCCAAGGTCGTCTTTCTTGACGAACCAACTTCACGGCTTGATCCCAGTGCAAGTGCCATAGTCAAGGACATGATCTTAGTCCTCTCTGAGGAAACAGATACAACGTTCTTCATCTGCACTCACATGACGAGCTTTGCGGAAGACGTCTGTGATGTCATTGCGATCCTCAACGAGGGTGCGATTGTCACACAGGGTGCACCTCAAGACATCATTGAGGCGTCACATGCGCGGAATCTGGAAGCCGCGTACCTAGACATAGTCGGCGGCAAGATCGACCGCGATGCGCTCCTAGCCTGGAGGTGAAGTGATGACACGCAAGTGGTATCATATCGCAAAGGCTGAGTTCTTCGTACTGACAGCAGGCATGCGGAAGCACAGAAAAGCGGTAGTCGGTCTGATGTTTGCACTGGCGGCAATATGGGCTGTGTACTTGGCTCCGATGCTTGTGAATGGATTCATCCAGTTAATCATTCCGCTGGAAACTATTCGTACACTATTGATGGTGATGTTTCCTGGACTCATGCGGACAGTGATGCTCTTCCTATGGGCACTCCTACTACTGTACCCCCTCTCATACTCTCTGCAAGAGATCAAGATTGGACAATGGGAGATCTTTCTGTCTAACAATGTTAGGACAAGGGACATTCTGACCGGGACATTTGTCGGCAAAATGCCCTTGTATGGATTGATTGTAATGGTCTTTGCCCCATTACTGATTTCCCCCTTCATGCTTGCCTTTGAGGTTTCAATCGTGGGTCAGGCATTGGTCTACACTGTAATCGCTTTAATGGTCATATCGACCATTTGGTTAGCGAACTTCATTACAGCAGTAGTTCAGGCAAGGCTTGGGGACTCGTCACGTGGCAACGATATCGCAAAGGCACTCTCTTTTGTGATTGCACTCATAGTCATCATACCTATGTATGGTCTGATGTTCTTCATGCCACAGCTGTCAGATATCCTTGGAATGAACGCATTCCTAGTCATGCCCTTCACTTGGCCTGCTGACTTGGTTAGTTGGGTCGCCATCACATACAACGGAATCGGTCTGACTGGATCTCAGATTCTTGCATTCGGTGCCATCCTCCAACTAGACATGCTGACAAGTGCAGTGCTAATGTCTGCCTTTGGTTTGGCATTCGTACCCATAGCAATAGTGGCAGCTGACAGGATTTTCACGATAAGCGCAGGAGCACGGACTGAAACAGTGACTACTGTTGGCCGCGAGAACATCTTCATTCGAGGTGTCCGAAGTGTAGCAAAGGGTCCTTTTGGCGCACTCACTGCCGTCAGCTTAAAGGACTTTGGTAGAAAGGCGCAGAATCTCTCTAAGATATTCTATGGAGTCGTATTGTCAATAATCATGCCAATCCTAATCCAACAGATGACAATCATGGAGGGAGAGGTGTTTGAAGCCGCAGAGATATTGCCCATGGTCAGCATCATGATTGGGATAGTCGGGGTGTTTCCATTTGCTGGTACAGGATTCCTAGAATCGAAAGACCAACTATGGATAATTCGCAGTGCACCAAAGGGAGCCTCACGCTTCATGAGAGCGCGCATTGCGACAGGTTTCCTAATGGCTGTGCCCCTAAGTCTGGCACCAAGCCTGGCGATGGCTATTATATTCAGTCTACCTGTCCTAACGACAATCCAGATCTTCATCACTGCATTTGTTGTGGTCTGTGGTGCTGTAATGGTTGCTATGGGTGTAACCGCTCAGAACCCGAACTATGAGGACACCAAGTCTTCTGCACATCAGACGGTGCTAATTACATCGATGATGCTGACGCAGTTTACGCTGATTGGACCCCTCTTTGCAGCGATTTTCCTCGACATAGGACTCGGCTTCAGCCTCTTTGGATTCATGGAGAGTATCTTTGGTATCAATGGTTTCTATATTGTGGAGATACTGCTTGGACCTACTGCGCTACTGCTTGTGGGCGGTCTGATGTTGGTTCTTGGTACCAGGAGCCTAGGAAAGGTGGAGGTGTAGATTCGATGGGCAACAACGGCATATCCATCAAAACCCTAGGACTAAACAAGACCTTTGGTCCAATCCAAGCTGTCAGAAACCTCGACCTGGAAGTCGCCTCGGGAGGTCGATTCGGCTTCCTAGGGCCAAACGGTGCAGGAAAGACAACTACGGTACGCATGCTCTCGGGACTTATGAAACCCACGAGCGGCACTGCAAAAGTACTAGGGATGGACATCGTCGAGAAGGCAGGAGAGATCAAGTCTATGACTGGTCTCCTGCCCGAAACCCCTGGTCTCTATTCAAAGCTCTCTGCCATCGAGTTCCTCGAGTTCATAGGGGCATTGAACAACCTGGAGGGCAAGTCTCTCCGGAGGCGAATTGACAGTCTGCTGAACATGCTAGGGCTTGAAGGGCGTCAGGATGATCTCCTTGACACCTACTCAAGTGGAATGAAACAGAAGGTCCTCGTCGCCTCCACTATTCTTCACGAACCAAGGCTTGTCTTCCTAGATGAACCCACATCCAGGCTAGATCCAAGTGCGGGAGCCCTCGTCAAGGACCTCATCCATGTGCTTGCTGAAGAAACCGACACCACGTTCTTCATCTGCACACACCAGACCTCATTCGCGGAGGATGCCTGCGATATTGTTGGTATAATCAACGATGGATTTTTGGTGACTGTTGGTTCACCTGAGGAGATTGTGGCTTCCACAGGAACTAGGGACCTTGAGGATGCATATCTCAAGATTGTTGGAGGGCAAATCGACAAGAGCAAGCTGTTAGCTTGGAGGTGAATATAGGTGGGGAGGAGGAGATATCGAACTGAAAAAGCAAAGCGTGAGACCACTCTGACTCGGGTGTTTCGATGGAAATACAGTAGAGGCTATTCAGTACTAGCCTCTACCGAGAGGGGGTAGTTTCAGGTTGAATAAGATTCGTGTCGCAATAATGATTGTTGCAGCAATCTGCGTAACAGTAATGCAGCTTCCTTCTTCTATCTCCGAGCCGGGGCTAGCTATCCCTAGCCCTGGCTATACCCCTGCAAGTGATGGGTATGGTCACATATCGGGAGTTCCGTATCAATGGCAGGAGATCAATGGCTTTTGTCAGTGGTCCGCACTCTCAATGGCACTACAGCATGCAGGAGCACCATTGGATCTTCACAGTCTCTTCGCAGCTTCCGGGATCGGCTTCTCAGCGGGTTACATCCGCTATGAAGATTTGACAGTGTTTCTACCAGGTGCTATGCTTCGACAGATGGAACCTTTGCCTACAATAGCTAATCTTTACGGTTTAGACATCGACATCTACATGGACGATGATATAGGAATTGGCATAGTATATGGTCCGGCAATGGCAGCTTGGGGATTGAAATACACTGACATCGATGGCTGGACTGACACTCTAGACTTGATACGAACCACTGTTGATGATGGGCATCCCTTGGCTATTTGGACCGATCCATATTACCTTCCCCCTTCTGACTATGATTTTGCGAGAACCATGGGAATACAATCAGCAGATACAGGCTCAGGACATACAGTTCTCTGTATTGGATACAATGACACTGCAAGTGAGGTCACAATCATGGATCCGGGAGTTGGAGCTATCGGTGAGAACTTTGGATTTCCTGATGATGGTCGATGGTTATACTCAGTCAATTATAGCACATTACAAAATGCAATGAAAGACATGGGCTATGGGTCTGTGGTAGTTAAGGCCGGTAGTGGTCCTCCAGATGATTTTGAATCTAGTCTTGTTTCATATATCTGTGAGAGGCTGAGAGGTGTGCGTTCATCATATGGCGAGGGTCTAGAGAATGTCTTCTACGCCAACTTCGGAGCAGATGCCTTTAGAGGTCTCAGCTATGACCTTACAAAGGAAACAATAATCGCCTATCTAGATGATGTGAGCTCCGACAAAGATGATCGCTACTACACATTGATTATTACAGGATTACAGATGGAAATGGGCATTACTCTGCAATATCTGTCCTATCGTGAGAGTCTCAAGACATTGCCAGGCATCTTGGCAGGCTTGGATTTAGAGCCCTTTTTGGAATCCGCCAGTCCAGCAGTTTCACACTTGGCGATGCTGAGTGACAATGCGAGCTTGATTGATCCATACTATACTGTGAATGGTACAATTCTGACTCAAGCACTCACCAATATTGCAGACCTCTACTACGAAACTGAAGACCTTGAGAGTGCTATTGAATACTACGAGCAAGATCTTGAGGACATTCGTGACCATCTTATAGAGATAGCAGACGCATGGGTTGCAGCAGCTGATGCCTTGGAATCTGTTTCTCGTGAGGATACCACAATGCAATTGGTGATTGCTTCTGGATTGGTCGTTGTGATTGCAGTCATTGTTGTGTTGTATCGAAGGAGGTCTGGATAGTGGCTTTTCAGCTCCCTGGTAGCGCGCTGGTTGTCTTGCGGAGTCTGGCTCAAGGCGGTCCTATGAGTCCTAAGGAAATCACGAGTAAGACTAAACTACCTTCCAGAACCGTTAGTTCAGCAATCAAGCGTCTCACTAAGCTCCGCTTGCTCAGACGTGTTCCGGACCTACAAGACATGCGGAAGTGTCTCTATGGTCCCAATCTTGAGGCAGCTAAAGAGATAATCAGGATACACGGACCTGATTCCATGGTTGCCGTTCAACTTACATTGATTCTGGCAATGAGATGATGAAAAAAAGAAAGGCCCCGCAGAGGGCGGGGCCATCCACATAGACGCGAAGAGAGATTCGGGTTCCGGCTCATCCTCTGGTCTTTATGACAAGTGCAACTAGGACAAGAACTGCAACTGATCCACCGCCTATGAGCAAGAGCTGCTCAGTACTTAGCGGTGCAGGACCATCAGCTGAGAGAACCCCTAGAGTAGGGTCGTAGTCAAGTGTTTCGTTTCCGAAGTACTCGAACGCAAGGTATACCGCCTTACCAATAGATCCCTGTTCAGCTTCACCATGGGTGGCTCTCATCTGAACTTGATGAGGTTCAGTAGTTGAGTTGTCTGCAAAGGCAAACTCAGCACACTCCATATAGGCATCACCGAACTCGAAGCGGTAGCCAGATGTGTCCTGTTCAAAGTCTGCTGGCTCTCCAGTTCCTTCCTGGAGACCATGTTCACTTTCAGCTACTGAGAACTGAAACACGAGTATCGAGTCTGCATATGCCCATTCCCACCCTTCTAGCCTAATATCGAACTTCATCTCATTAGAGTTAGTCAGGTTGATGTGGACTCGAATCTGAATCTCAAGATCCATAGAGGTTGGTATATCAGCCAATACCACTGGAGTTGGAGGCACAAAGGTGTCCTCATTAGTGAAATTGAAGTGAACACCAGTCACAACACCATCTTCCTCATCGGTGGCAAAACCGCTGAACTCCCAGTCATCAGTCGGCAGAGTGTAGGGGTCCCCATAACGGTGGTCGACTCCTGCATCATATGCACCATTATTGTTAGTATCATTCGCCTCAAACAGCTTGCTGAAGGTGACATGGTAGTCAGCCCCAGGTGTGTCATCACTCTCATCCCAGAACTGGAAATGCGGCACATTGTTGAATGCGCTCACTTTGACTCCAATATCATCAGAAGTGAGAGTCACAACACCATTGGCGTGCTGATACTGAATTCCTGTGCTCTGTGCGGCAACGAAAGGCAAAGATGCCAATAAGGCCGTCAGAGCTAATGCAAACATCATTGTTCTGCGCACTGTGATCATCTAATCACCAAGGTAGATTCTTTCAAATAGATATATAATAGTTCCATTCGAAATTTATGGAAATACTACCTCGGGGTTGTTCGAACTGAATTCGAGTGCATTTCTTCAAGTCACAATCCTTGAAAGGGAGAAGGCTGTCTGTCAAATTGGCCAACAATGGAGAGGATATTCCTATGGAATCAGGTCTGAAGAATCGACATGTGGTCGTGACCGGAGGGTCAGGAGGCATTGGACTTGAAACAACCAGAGCGTTCCTAGAGGAAGGATCTCTTGTAACAGCGACCTATCGGACATCTGACACGAAATTGGCAGATCTTGTTGACAAATGGTCCAAAAAGATATGCATTGTACAAGCCGACGTTCGCAAAGAATCTGATGTTGAACAGGTCTTTCGAAGAGCTAATGACTCGTTCGGTAGAGTAGATATCCTAGTTGCAAATGCAGGCATTGCCAATCATGTAGGTGTGGGCGTCCATGAGATGAGCTTGGAGCAATGGGAGAATACACTGGCTGTTAATTTAACCGGAGTTTTTCTTTGCTCAAAGCATTTCTTGGCCAACTTGGAATCTAACCCTGGCGACTATGCGTCACTCATACTAATCGGATCGACAGCTGGATATTTCGGTGAAGCATGGTACTGCGATTATTCAACATCAAAAGCTGGTCTTCAGGGTTTGATGCTTAGTCTAAAGAATGAGATAGTCCACCTCGCACGCAAGGGAAGAGTGAATTTGGTAAATCCAGGATGGACCGTGACACCCATGGCTGAAGACGCTATGAATGACAAAGCCATGGTTCGACGAATCCTGCAGACCATTCCGATGCGCAAGGTCGCCGCAGTTCAAGACATAGCCAATACCATTCTGTATCTTGCTTCTGACAGACTATCTGGTCATGTGAGCGGTCAGATAATCAATGTAGCAGGAGGAATGGAGGGGCGCGTGCTCTTCATGCAGGATGAAGTTGATCCCTCCCAATCTCGAGGTTGACAGATATGACGTCCTTTGATGATTTGGCATTAGCCTACGACAATTCTATCAATTGGGATTCAAGACTAAGCAGAGAGCTGCCATTTCTGCAATCAGTGATAAGCGAATACAACGCAAGGAGAGTGCTTGACATGGCGTGCGGAAGTGGACGGCAGTCAGTCGCACTTGCTTCTCTTGGCTGTCAGGTCGTTGCATTTGACATCAGCGAAGGCATGATTGCAGAAGCTAAGAATCATGCAATGAATGCTAATGTGGAAGTGGAGTTTCATATCGCCGACATGCAAAGCTTCTCGACAGTCGTGAATGAGTCATTTGATGTTGTTCTCTGTCTTGGCAACTCGCTAGCACTGCTTCCTAGTTTTGAAGTTCTGCAGAATGTCGTAAAGGCAGTCCTTAATGTGTTGAGTCCGTCTGGCTCATTCATTTTCCAAGTTCTCAACTTCGAGGAAATCCTGAACTCAGGATTCAGGTTCTTTCCGATAAAGGGTGGAAAAACATCTACTGGTGAGGAAGTAGTGTTCTCTAGATTCTATGAGCATAGTGACGAACATTGGTCGACGCTAGTTGCTACTTCATTTGTAAAGAAAGGACTTGACTGGGAAACGGAAATCTCCGCGCAACGAGTCCTACATACCACCAGGGATGTAGTGAAGAACGCTCTCGTCGCCGCTGGGTTTGAGAATTTCGACTTCTTTTCAGATTATCAGAAGAATAAGCTTGTGCCAGACAGATCGAGAAATCTAGTGGTCTGGGCTCGACGCTGACAGGGAAACGAATAAGTGCGCATTATCTTGGGGTTCGAGTGAAGAAATCAGTTTGAGGGATAATTCTGCGGGATAAAGACTCTGTCATGGATGATGTGTATAGCGCACTATCGCATACCATTAGACGCCAAATAATTGCCATGATTGGAAATCAGGGGGCGGTTTCGTACACTGATCTCACAGAGTTGGGACTGGAACCAGGAACACTATATTTCCATCTGGACAATCTTAGCAAATCGGATGATCCTCTGGTGTCACGTACGGGGAACAAACTGTACTCTCTAACAGAGCTCGGGCAAGCAGCATACGATATCATTCAACAGAGCGAGGACCAAGTAGAGGCCGTTGTGATCACAAGTGAACGTGAGAGTACAACAAGAGATCTGGTTCTGGACATCTTGGCTATGAAGCCAATCGTGAAACGAATTCAATCTGATCCCCTTCGATTCTTCTTTGAGATTGTAGTGTTTCTTGGTCTCTATGGATACTTTGCCGCAGAGGTAGGTCTTCTTCCTGTCTTTCTCTTCTTTCTACAAGGCGCTTTTGATACAGGGATTACAATCCTTGCAGCAATGGTAGCTTGGATTACTACCTACTTACTTGTCGAAGCCCTGTCAATCCCGATTCTTCGGAAGCGAGGCATGTCAAGAGGTCTCTTTGCAGCGATACCAATGGCATTTGTGCCTCACATACTTGTGGAGCTGATGTGGTACTTCATTCCAGAATGGGGTGTTCTCAGCGGCTGGCCTCTCACAGTCCTACTGTTCGGTATCATCACATGGAGCACCTATATTCTCACAATTGCGCTATCACGTGCAAAGTCCGTTAGGAGTTCTCGAGCTGCCATCGTGACGCTTATCGTCACGAATTTGAACATCCTTCTCTTGGCCATAGTCAGTTCTGCGCTGATTTAAAGCACCAAAATGACTTCGAGTCTTCTCGAAGTTGCCTTTCTATAGCATTGGAATAGAATGATTATATACCAACTTGAGGAATCATTTACTTGGTGTATAATCATTGATTGATAAAAGACTACTAGCTGTCTTCGCCACAATGATGGTATTGGCATCAGTACCATTCGTGGCAGCTCAGCCCCACCACCGAATGTTCCAGTTTGAGGAATCCCTTGGAGTGGTGACAATAACGACTGGTGACATAGGAGTACGAGTGGCTGCAGACGGCGAGGTGCCTCACTTTGCGTGGTGGAATGAAACCGATCCTGGAACAGACTCTCATATCACGTTCAATAGGCTATTTGAGGCAAATGATACGAATGAGAATGGAGCGTTTGATCGTGGTATCGATTATTTGGTTGGTTCTATGTTCCGTTTGCCAATGGATGACTGGGAGTTCAGTGGCTTCCTGACTGAAGAGCAGAACGACGTAGTCACCGCCATTCACTTTAACTTCACAAACACTAACACCTATGAACACGATGGACCAGGAATGACGATGCCCGGGATGCCTGGCATGCCAGGACACACAAATCCAATGGATGTTGAGATTCAGATACGCATTCACTTCTATCTGGCAACACCAGACCAGTTCAAGTTCGACCTTATGGTTTCTGGCTGGGAATGGACAAGCACTAATTCCATTCTGGTGTTCCAATTCGCAGTTGGTGAGAGTGAGCACAACCGGAACATCAGTGAGAGAGATGTTTCAAGTATTGATCATGAAGGTCAAAAATTCACTTTTGGCAATGCTTGGATGGAGTATGCTCAGAACGCCTTTGCAGGTAATGCTTCTCATCAAGTCCAAGTGAGAGCGTCGCATGGTGATCCTCTCATGGAACAAGAACGAAAGTCGATTTTCATTGCCTTCGAGTACTTTGGAGATGAAGCTCTGGAATATGACCCCATCCTTGGAATTACAGCACTATCAACACCTTGGACCTTTCTAGGCATTGAATACAACCAGCTTGTTCTTCTTGCAGGTGGCTTCAGTGTCCTAGCAATAATCGTCATTGCTGTGAAATACCGAAATAATGGGGCTTAGACACGTCTTTTCTCAGGGCCCGGGGCATCTCCCGGGTCCACTTTTTCTGTTCTTCTAAGTGGACTGTGGCATCTTCCAGAGTATTCTGTGAAATCTTTCCATCAGAACTTCGGGCCAGCTGCCTACAGACTTCAGGGTCAAATCCGCCAATAGTGTGACAGATGTATCATGTCTAAGCTCCTTTAACTCATGACACTCGAAAAGTGGAGAAATATCGACGCGCCTGAGTCTGTTTTCATGGATGGCAAGTTCCTCCAATTTGGAGCATTCAGCAAGGGGTGACAAGTCCAGTTTCTCGAGCAGATTGTTATTTAGTCTGAGTGCTTGAAGGTTCGGACACTTTGAGAGAGGAGAGAGGTCTATCTCTGTGAGCTTGTTGTTTCGGATTGTTAAATCTTCAAGATTCTGGCACCAAATGAGGGGCAAGATGTCTACCGAAATCATATCGCGAAGGTCAAGATTGACGCACCTCTCGCTTACTTCGACACCGATGCTTTTCTCTTGTCCAGTAGAATTCACGTACCAGACATAGATTTCCGCCATCGATTGCTAGTCTCCTGAATCAGTCACCCCGGGGAAGGCATCCCTCCTTCAGGACTTCCTTCTCTTAAGATTTGTTTTATTTTTCTCCTCATTGAACCGGCTACCTAAAGAGGAACGGGTTCTAAACACTCGTTGTTCTCTAGAGGTGACAAATGGTGAAAAGATGCTGTTGTCCATCGACCTTCTCTGTTGTGGCAAGAGACCCCTCAAATGGTGATATTGGAATCATTGTACAGTCGAAGTTTCCTGCAGTAGGCGCTGTTGTCCCATGGGCATTAGCTGAGGCAGGAGGAGTGGCGACTCAGGCTTGGGCTAATACTTCCTACGGTCCAAGAGGACTCGATCTCCTTTCTGAAGGAAAGAATGCTTCAGAAACCCTGAAGGCCTTACTGAAGGGTGATGACAAGGTTGAGCATAGACAAGTTGGAATTGTCGATGACAATGGCCTTGCCGTTTCACACACAGGGAAAGAATGCATGGAGTGGGCAGGTCATGTGGTTGGTGATGGATATGCGTGTCAAGGGAACATCTTAGCAGGTGAAGCCGTTGTCAAGAATATGGCCGAAGCATATGAGAAGACAGAGGGGGATCTGATAGACAGACTGTTTGCTGCACTCAATGCTGGACAGGCGGCTGGCGGCGACAGAAGAGGAATGCAGTCTGCAGCAATCCTTGTGGTCAGGAAGGAAGGCGGCTATGAGGGTGGAAATGATAGATATGTTGATGTAAGGGTCGATGATCATCCAAAACCGATTGAGGAACTAGAACGTATCTTTGCTCTATATGACATGACACTCTTGAATAGAGAAGATCCTAGCATGTTGCATCGCATAGAGGGAAGTATTTCACTGAAGATTCAGCAGGCTCTTGTAAAGCAGGGTTTCCTCACAGCAGTAGAAGAAGAATTCTCATCTGATGCCACGAATGCTTTGAGAGAGTGGGTCAATACAAACAACTTCGAGAACAAGTGGAGAGAGGATGGCACAATCTGGCAGAGTGTTCTTGAGTATCTCCTCAAAGAGTCTGATATAGGCAGATGATTGATGAATTGGAAAGCCTTTTCGTCAATGAAACGGCTAGAGCATCATCTATCATTCTCACGGTATATTCTAAAGCCCCACTGTGGAAATACGCCATGTGCCCATTGATAAGACATTTCGAACCACTTGGTCAATAATTGACTCGCACGAAGGCCATCCAGTCTGGTCAAACGATAAGAGAGCTGGTCGGATTCATGGTGACATTGCCGGTGTGCATTTTGAGTCGTGTACCGGTTGCATGAAGTGCGTGATTGCATGTCCTGTGGATGTTTTCACGGCTTGGGTTTCCGATGATGGCGACGATGTCGTGGATCCTGTTCTTGATGCTGAGTGTATCCTGTGCCTAGCATGCGAGCTAGTATGTCCAACTGACGCCATTCATATCCGGAGGGACCCTGGGTCTCAAGACACCCTAGACTCTTTATTGCGCGGCGCATAGCTATCTATCCGCGAGGAACCGACAATGTTTGATATTCTAATGAGTGATGAAGAAAAGAAGTTGCGTGACGAGGTTCGCGCATTTGTCCGTGATAAAGTGGACCCAAGCCTGATTGTTGCCATGGACTCAAAAGAGAAAGAGTATCCCTATGAATTTGTCAAGGCTGCTGCAAAAGCTAATCTACTCGGTCTCCGATTTCCAGAAGAATATGGGGGCAGAGGGCTTGGTTGGGTATCTGAGATGCTTGCGGTGGAGGAAGTAGGTGTTTTAGGAATCTCTCTCGGATGTGCCTATTCACTTCCTAGCATAATAGGGGAAGGCATAGAGAAGTACGGCACAGAGGAACAGAAGCGAGAATACTTGCTACCAACACTCAAAGGTGAGAAGATTTGTGGCGAGGGTCTGACCGAGCCTAGGGGCGGATCGGACTTCTTCGGCACAAACACCACCGCCATAAAGAATGGTGATACATTCGTCATAAATGGGGAGAAACGATTTGTGGCGGGGGGAGTTGGAGCTGATTATTTCTTGGTGTATGCCAAGACTGGCTTTGAAGCTCCACCGCATAAATCGTTGAGTGCGTTTCTAGTGGACCGTGACGCAGGAGTCAAAGTCCAAGAGGAATACGAGCTCATGGGTTGTCGTGGCATGGGTGCGGCACGAATCGTGATGTCAGACGTGGAGGTTCCAGAGTCCAATCTCGTTGGAGCACTGCATGGCGGAAATGACGTGTTCAACGCCATGATGGTTCCGGAACGCCTGACATCTGCTGCAGGTGCAATTGGATTGGGCCAAGTGACAATTGAGCTTGCAGCTAGATATGCGGACAAGCGTGAAGCTTTCGGTAAGCCAATACGCAGGTTTGAAGCCGTTAGCTTCAAGGTGGCAGATTGCGTGACAGAGCTCGATGCCGCACGTGGCTTGGTATATCGTGCAGCCAAGGTAGCTGATACAGGTGCCTGGTGTAGAAAGGAGGTCTCTCAAGCAAAGGCGTATAGCACTGAAGCTGGCTTCAAAGCTGTGCATGAAGCAATGCAGATTCTTGGTGGAATCGGATATACCGATGTCTATCCAATTGAGCGGCTCTATCGTGATGCGAGGCTGGCCACCATTTGGACAGGCAGTAACGAGGTACAACGCCTCATAGTCCAGAATGAGATATTCAAGGAGATTCTGTCACTTGACCGGAACTTGAAACGTGACATAGAGCTTGACACACCAGGCGCTCACAAGACAGAAGAAAAGGTGTATTCAGAGGACCCAGATAAGTACCTCCCAAAGTAGTTGAATCATTCCAAGAAAAAAAGGTCCGCGAAGTCACCCCTCAGTATCATAGAGCCGTTGTCATATCTTAGTTCATTCCAATGCCATGAAGTTCTTGTTATCTCACGAAAGCATCTTTCCTCCAGCCAAACGTTTATAGCAACACTATTTTCACTATTGTTAATGATGCACAGATCGTGCAATGACTTTGAATGGAGATTTTGTTTCGAATGGCAGAACTAGTGTGTGCAAAATGTGGAGAAAAGGTAAAAGTTCCTGTTCACTGCGGAAAGGAGATGCACCAAGAAGGTGACCAGCTGGTTTGTTGGATGGGTCCTCAGTGTGGACATCAAGACATGCCTGATCATTGTGGGCAGGTCATGGAGTATAATCCATAGACTACCAGCTATCCCAGTGGACAATCTCTGAGAGCGGCCTTCTAGTAAACGGCTTCTTCTCTTTCTCTCTATTTCTCTCATCCAGCAGGTCAATGTCACCCTCATAGCCGATGAATATCACTGTTACAATTCTATACTCATCGGGTATTCCAGTTATCTCTTTCATCCTGTCCTCATTCCACCCAGCTGTCGGATGACCCAGGAGACCCAAGTGGACAGTCTGTAGGAGGATATTCTCTGTCGCAAGTCCAACATCCATCATGAAGTATGGCAACCCGTGAGATGAACACCCACCATCTTCTTTGGCTGCAACTATGATCATAACTGGTGCCCTTTTTCCCCATGCGTTTCCTCTACTCAAGGCTTCATGTGCCATTGCTAGCTTATCGGGACTCTTCAACACGACAAAGTTCCAGGCTTGGGTGTTCGCACAAGATGGTGCTCGTCTTCCTGCCTCCAAGATGGACTCCAACATGTCATCAGAGACCGGCCTATCAGAATATGCCCTCCCACTACGTCTCTTCAGAATCTCGCTAAGAATGAGTCCTTCGCTAGCGTTCACCCTTTCGACCTCATCACGATGAGAGAAATCTACGAGTAAAACTGTTGTGATGTGCGGTCTGGATGGGAAGTGTTATGAGAGGTCAGTTATTTATCAGTCCAACAAGAGGAATGAAAAATGCTGCAAATCTCCATCTTTGATGCGCTATATGCAGGTCTTCCAGGACTCATGGTTGGCTTTCTCGTGGGATATATCTTGGGTGCATCCAAGTCCCTGAGTACTAGAGATCGCTTTTTCATTACTCTGACTGTTGGACTAATTGGGGGAGTCATCATCGCATTAGTTCTACAGAACACTGGCATAATCGTTGCCAGACCAGATGTTCCTCCAGATGAGGAAGCAGCCAGGTTAAGTCTGATGTTCCTGCTAAGCATAATGACTACTTTTGGGGGGATAGGAGTTGGAGCTGCATTGCACTGGGAGCCATTCGCAGAGCCGCCTCCCAAGCGCCATGTCATATTCGATCCTGAGGAAGATGACGAAGAGTTTGATCGACAACTTCGAGAGGCAACTGGTGGATAGTAGCAATATAAACTCGATAACCATTAAAGCAATGCAAACCTACCAACGCGCGATGCTTTTGCCGTTGGAGGCTCACTCGAAATGAAAAGGACGCTACCACACCTTGCATTCATTCTTTTTATTGCTGGAATTCTCTGCGTGTATCCACTATCCACAGTCCACGCTCAGACTTGGACTGAAGATGATGCCCTGAAATTCCTCTTAGAAGTCAATGAGGTATCAGCTGCTGAATCAGATGTTGCAGCTCCAATCCCCTACAACTTGACTACTGACCTCGAGCTTGAACTGACAATTGAGGCTATTCAAAACCTCACTATCCATGCCATGAGATTCGTGATTCAATACATGGGATTTCCGTTTATCAATCAGGAGATTCCAATTGGATCAACTGTACCTGCAGGAGTTCCCATACCGTTAGTCAATGAATCGATACCCCTCGGCTCGATGCTTAGTTTCGGAGGCATCGACCTGATATCCGGGACCATCATTGGCGAAGTAGCCTTCATCTACTCCTTGCTCAGTGACCCAGGTACTAATGTTACACTGCCTGAGGATTTTGTCTTACAGATAGGAGCCACAGGCGCGGCCGCCATTATGTCAGTTACTGGACTGGTTACCGTGGGTTTCACTGTGATGGCTGTCTTTTCGCTTCTTATGGCCCTTGATGATTTCCAGAAGGGAATCTTGGCTGCACGGAAGATGCGCGGAGCAAAGAGAGGTTCAGATGTAGGAATCTTCCCCGCTGCAGTAGTCTTACGACGAAAACCTAAGAAAGGTGGAGAAACGATCAGCAAGGATGAGTTAGTCCGCCGAGTCAGTGATGCAGCTGGAAAATCCTGGGACCACAAAAGATGCCCCAAGTGCGGGAAGAAGTGGAAGAAGGATGCTGTTGAATGTTCAAAGTGTGGCATTGATGAGTCATCAGCAGTGAGATACTTCTCCGAGGACATTGCAGAATATGCGCCAAAGGCGATGAAGGTAGTAAGACCAAAGAGCAAAGTCACAGTTGGATCTTTCTCAAAGAAACTGAAGCTCAAGCCCGCCAAGGGTGGTGCACTGGCTGCGGCGCTCACTGATATGGGAATCTTCCAGACGCGAAGCGTCAAAGTTCCATTGATGAAGGTAGCATTCGCAGGAATGACCATTGCAGGATTCTATTGGAGCTGGCTCCAGATTCTGAGTGGAGCAACGCCGACTCTGGTGGACTCTCTCCTATACGCTGCAGCAGGTCTAGTAGTGTCCGTCCTAATCGCCTATTTCATGAACTTCCTAGCGAGAGTACCAAAACTTGGTTACGACCAGTAGGGTTCTACACCTTTGGAGGGGCTGTCCCGGCTCCTCCCATAGGCCAATAATGTGATGAAGATGAATGACACCGGTCCTTTTGTATGGGAGAATGATGAGGTGGAAGTGAGAATTCCATTCAGTGCTGCTGGCGTAGGCACCATTATTGTCCTCATTTCAAAGTTCACTGGAAGAATTATGCTTCTGGATGTCGGTGATGGCGCCCTTCGCGACATTTTGCTGCATATTGGTATCCACTTCGTCCACGATTTGGACTTGATCGCCATAACGCACGGACATTTCGACCATATGGGAGGTGTCCATTCACTCCTTGGATTTCTTCGGATGATGAAGAGGTCTGAGAAGTTGCACATTCTTCTCCCGGTAGATTGCATAGAAGCAATTCAGAGCATCAGAGGATTCAGAAACGCCTACAAGGAATCTCTACAATTCGAATTCTGGTATCATGAATTAGCACATGGGACGGGGTTTGATACCGACTTCTTCAAAGTGAGGGCGATCGAAGTGTGTCATTTCGGAATGGAGAATACAACTGATCAGGATAAGCTCATGCCCGCCTTAGGTTATCGAGTGCGTGTGGGTGATACAGTTATTGCCTACACTGGCGACACGCGAATGTGCATAGGTGCTGAAGATATTGTCCGTGGAGCTGACTTAGCGATAATTGAAGCCACTAGAAAAGAAACTCCTGCATCTGAGCATCGGGTGCATCTATCAGAGGATGAAGCCAATGAATTGGGCAAATTGGCAAAGAATCACATTCTTGTTCATAAAATCCCTGATATCGTGTAATCATGACTAGACGAATCCAAGAATTGCCGCAAAAACCACCATTCCAAGGATTGCTGAGATTGGCACGGTTATAATCCATGATATCAGAATGTCCTTTACTTGTTTCATCTGAACAGGCGTTTCTGACACCCACCCCACCGCAATTAGAGCTGCAACAAGGACATGGGTTCCACTAAGAGGCAATCCAAGAAGAGTTCCAACGAACATTATCAGAGCCACAGACACACTCGCAGCAAGCGCCGAAGAAGGAGAAAGAGTCACAACTTCAGTTGCAAGTGTTCTAATCACCCTTCTACCAACAATAATCAGTCCTAGAGCCATTCCAAAACCACCAATGAGAAGTGGTAACAACAGAGTGGGTAGGACGATAATTCCAAAATCGACCGTGCCTTGGAAATCAGGAAGCACTACAATGGGAGCTATAGCATTGGCTACATCATTCCCTCCTCTACTTAAGGAAGTCCATATCAAAAAAGCTGCTAGACCATAGGAAGCAATCCTTTCCTGTCGCTCGAATTCAGAGAATCCTTCTGCTCGCTTCTGGATGCGTCTTACCAACGCAAAGACTGCTGCAGCGATTAGGAAGCCAATTATTGGCGAAATTATCCAGCCTGCAAATACTTCCAGTACAACAAACCAGTCTATCGCCTCAGCCCCCCATCCAATAAATCCCATCACGGGAGCGAATGCAGCCACACCAATCACAGACCCCACTATGCATTGTGTCGTGCTAATTGGAAGCCCTTTGGTTGCAGATGCTATCAATAGCCAAATTGCCATTGATATTAGAATAGCAAATACCATTTCAGTGGAAAGCGTCAGGCCCCCTACCAAGTCAGAGCCAACTTTCTCAGAAACATTGCCGCCCATAGTAACTGCCCCCAACATGGTTATTAGTCCGCCAATGGCAACAGCTGCATTAAGTGTGAAGACTCTTGCCCCAACAGCCGGTGCCATTGCCTCGTCATTGCTTCCAATGGCAAACGCAACAAGAAAGCTGATGATGAGCAATACGCCTAGTAGGACTGGCTCCAATTCCTGAGGTCCTCCCTGATTATGAGTACTTCAGCACTATAGTGCGGATGAAATCGCCTGTGTCCTCAGCCCTGACAGCTACAAGAATGAGCCTCTCTGATACTGCACGAAACATGCTGACTTGCTTTGCTGTATACTTCTTGTCATTAAACAGGTTCTCAAGCAGTTTGAAATGGAGGTCTCTTGCCTCTTCTCTGACTCTGTCGATTTTGATAGTTATATCCACAGATTTCTTGAAATCTGTGAATAGATATTTGACTGCGTCTTGTAGGAGGTCTGTGCAGATCCAGCTCTTTTCAGCAATATCTGTTAACTCCTCAGGTGGCTTGTAGTCTCTTCCCACAAGCATCATCCTGACTGCCTCCTCAGAGGCATCCACCACGCTGTCCATGTGCTGGACTAGTTGATATCGTTCTTGGGTCTGCTGAGGGAGATATGCTCGCTTAGAGAATATCTTCTCATACAACTCCTCCTTGACTGCATCTGCTTCTCTCTCAAGGGTGATTATTTCATCTTGCAACTCCTCAAGATGCTTCATCTTGCCGTCTTCCCAGTCATCAGTACAGACATGCAGTTTTGCACTAGCTGATTGCAATGCTTTGCTTAGTTTCAAAAGAAGCTCATCAGCCTGCTTCTGGAGGTCTTTATCTCCAAGACCAAAAATCCTCGAAAACGTTCCCATTTTCTTTCACTCAGTTTGAATAATGCGCTCCATCTTGGGAGAGCAAAGGGACTCAAAAATCCCTCTCTGTTGCTTCTATCGTAGCGAGGCAATATGGGCGTTGCGCTTGAAGCCGTCCTGATATTTCGCACTCTTTCAGTCCCTAGGATGCATCAACAGGCTCAAGAATCGCACGGATTCTCATGATTCCTGCACCAATCTTCTTTTGCTTGGTGATTTTGAAATTGCCCAGTATGCCAGTTCGTTCGACATGGGGTCCACCACAGAGTTCCATGCTAAAGCCGCCCACTGAATACACAGAAACTGTGTCTCCATATGTTTCCTTGAAGAACGCCATCGCACCTTTGGCTATTGCGTCCTCGTACGGCATGAACTCCCTTGTCACTTCTAGGTCGTCTTTGATGATACCATTGACCAGGTCCTCTACTTCCTGTACCTCTTCTGCCGTAAGCTTACGATCGAACGTAAAGTCAAATCGAAGCCGCTCCTTTGTGATGTTGCTACCGCTCTGCTGTACTTTGTCGCCAAGGACCTTTCTCAGTGCTGCCTGCAACAGATGAGTTGCTGTATGGAGCTTGGTATGCTCTTTACCATGATCTGCAAGGCCACCCTTGAATTTCCCCTCAGTCGCAGTTCTTGATATGTCTCTGTGATGTTCAAACTCCTTCCGAAACTCATCAAGGTCAATCTTTATGCCTTTTTCCTCGGCCAAATCCCTTGTCATCTCAAGAGGAAGTCCAAAGCTAGTGAATAGAAGAAATGCGTCCTTTCCTGTGATCGTCCCATTCTCTTGGAACATTCTATCAAACTTGCCAAGTGCCTTCCGCAAGGTCTTGCGGAATTTAGCCTCTTCACCCTCCAAATTCTTCTTGATGAAGTCGCGATTCCTTTCAACTTCTTCGTAGACATCCTTATACATCTCGATTGTGATGTCCGCGAGTGCCTCCATGAATCCCTTGCCAATGCCAAGTTTGTCTGCGCTGAGAATCGCCTTTCTCAAGAGTCTCCGCACGATATATCCATGCTCTACATTTGAGGGGGCAATTTGAGCATCGTCTGCCATTATCATCACAGCTGACTTAACATGGTCAGCTATTATCTTTGCGAGCCGGTCTTCTTCCTCAGACATCACATCTTTTCCTGAGAGCATCCTAATCTTCTCAATAAGTGGAATGAAGAGCTCGATATCGAAGACAGATGGAACCCCTTGTAACATGGCTACAGTCCTCTCGACTCCCATACCAGTGTCAATATTCCTCTGCTCCAGTTTCTCGTAGATGCCATCTTCTTTCAGGTTGTATTCCATGAAGACATCGTTCCAAACTTCTACAAAATGTCCGCAGTGACACCCAGGTTTACAATCAGGGCCGCACTTTGGAATCTCATCTACCTCAATGAACATCTCTGTGCATGGCCCACACGGGCCTACCTTGCCAGGGGGACCCCACCAGTTGTCCTCTTTCGGAAGGTAATAGATGTGCTCGTCTGGAATGCCTACAGAGCGCCATATTTCAACTGCTTCATTATCCCTTGGTGCATCATCATCACCCTCAAACACAGTGACTGAAAGCTTCTCAGGGGCAAATCCCAGCCACTTCTTGGATGTGAGGAACTCGTAACTCCATGTTATCGCCTCTTTTTTCCAGTAGTCATTGAGGCTCCAGTTTCCTAGCATCTCGAAGAATGTGAGATGTGTTGTGTCGCCAACCTCGTCAATGTCTATGGTTCGAATACACTTCTGGACATTGGCCAAGCGTTTCCCTTCTGGATGGGGCTGGCCCAGCAGGAATGGCATGAGTGGATGCATGCCTGCCATGACATAGAGCGCAGTAGGATCATTTTCAGGCATCAGCGAAGCAGAGCCTATTATTGCATGTTTCTTCTCTTTGAAGAACTTCAAGTACAGCGCTCTCAATTCATTGGCACGCATAATATGTTCACCAGTCCGCAGGTGTTTTTCAGTGTGGCATTCTCTGAATGATTTTAACGGTTTTGCTGGAGGTCATCCTGTCACATCAGAATCAAGCCTGAAGGAGTCATCCGATATCTTCTCAGACGATCAGAGATCCAGGGGAACCTCTCCCGCCAGTCGAGGAATCTGTCATTGCTCACAATATCTGCATTTGATCGCTGTGCAGTCTGAATGATGATGAGGTCGTCATTCTTCCCCCTTGGAGCTTCAATGATATGTCCAAAGTCAATCATCTCACGAAGTCTGTTTGGTTTGTCGATTTTGTGGATTAGTGCAGCTGACACAATGATGGTTGGCTTATAGCCAGAGCTGACAAGGCTTTGTCTTGCTAGGACAAGGTTAGCAACCCTTGGCTTGCCAGTCGGTGCGAGGTGATATGCGACATTATTGCCGTCAAGTATCACATTCTTCTTTGCGGTTCTTGTTTCTTCAATGCCTGTCATGTTTCGAGTTCTACAATTTTGAATGTGGGAGTCAAGTACATCTCGATTGAACAACCTGTCACAATGGGGGCATCGAGCACGCTTTGGCATTGTATTGCGTATCTCCGTCGAGTTTGTCACAACCCATATTGCTAATAGCCTTTGCACATAATTAATACCTGGTGTCCAGTCTCCGTTGAGTTCTGTCCTCCCGGCGGCACACGACGGGGGCGGGGCGCCGCCTCTTTTTAGATCAGTACTCCGAGAATAAGTAGGTATCCTGTTGCGATAGCTAACATCAAGAATCCCAGGGGTGTCGCAATCTTCGCAAAGTCAATCATCCTGATTGGCTTGTGCTCTTTCTCTGAGAAGGCTAATGCTAGAATATTGGCCGGGGCTCCAATAGGAAGCAGGAAACCCCCAATATTGACAGCTAGTATAAGGGCAATGGATAGAAGAGGACTGATTGCGGCAAATTGTGAAGCAATTGGTGCCAAAACCGCTGATACTGGTATGTTGTCAATCACTGCAGAAAGAAGTGCTGGTACCCATATCATGAAAATGATTCCAAATAGGACATTTCCTTGAATCAAAGCCCCAATGACATCTCCTATGGCTATTATGATGCCTGTGATATCCAATGATGCAATAAGCCCGAACAACCCGATTAGAAAGAAGATAGTCCCCCAATTTATCCGCTTTAGGACTTCATCTACCCATTCACGAGCAAGTAACAACAGAGCTGCGGCTACAGTAATGGCGATTACTGCTGGCTGTAGATCATATGCAGGACCAAATGTGAACCCAAGCACAAGGATGAACATTGCGATTATAGACAGGTAGAAATCTGTACGTGAGCGAATCATGTACTGTGGGTTAATGAGCATCATTTGAGACACAAGATACTCTTCTGATTGCTTGAGTTGGTCCCCAAAGACCCTAAGCAGTAATGGCACAGAAACTAGAAAGAGAATAGCTGATAGAGGCATCAATGATTCGAAGAGGAAACCTGGATCCACATGTGCCTCCTCCGCTATAAGCAGGTTGGGTACAGCGCCAACGATTGATGGGATTGATGCAAAATTACAGGTTACTGCTTCAGATATTAGGAATGGTCTAAAATCGATTTCAAGAGCCTTGCATATCTCTATTGTAAGTGGTCCCATTATGAGCATTGTAGATGTAGTGTCAAAGAAAAGTGATATTGCAAACACAAAGGCGAGTAGAGAAATGAAGAGTCTTTTTGTATCTCCCCCAGTGCGTCTGGTAAGATCCAATGCTAGATATTGAAACATCCCTGATGATGCGGCTATGGTGACTATGATGAACATAGAAGTCACGAAAAGGATAGTTGTCCATTCGATACGGTCTGCCACTTCTCTGAATTCTGCTGTACCTGTGGCCCAGAGGACGATTCCGACAGCACCCATTCCTAGCAACGCTGTAGCAGTTCTGTTCACTTTCTCGGACGATATGGCGACATAGGTGATAACGAAGATTGCAAGTATCATCTCAGCTACCGTTTTGTTTCACCTCTTGTCCAAGTTCCTATCGCCTACGTGACTACCCAATAATCCTATCTATTCGACATCCTACCATATTGTAATTGGAGCCGCCCTCTATTTTTGATTGGTTCATATTCATGTAGTTATCCCGCCCCCAGTAGGGTCATTATTACCAATAGGTATCCAGAACCAATGGCAAGATGAATCATGCCGAGGAGCGTACCGATTTTCACAAACTCAATGAAGGGTATTGGATTATCTTCGGCTTCTGATAGACCTATTGCAACCATGTTAGCTGGAGACCCCAATGGAGTGAAAATGTAGCCACCTATATTCACAGCAAACACGAGGGCAAGAGGTATGACTGGGCTTACGACTGCGAAATCTCGAGCAATTGGAGCCAATACCGCTGAAACTGGTAGGTTGTCCAAGAAAGCGGAAAGCATAGCTGGTATCCATACCAGAAAAACAGTGGCAAAGGGGGCATTATCCCCGACAATGGCTCCTACAACGTTTCCGAGTGCATCTATCAGACCCGTGAGTTCCAGAGCGACAACCAGCCCGAAAAGGCCTACGAGGAAGAATACCGTGGGCCAACCTATCCGATTCAAGAAGTCGTTTGCCTTCTCGTGAGCAATAAGTAACATGAACGATGCAATAAGCAGAGCTGTCATTGGAGGTACAATTCCAAAGCTGGGTCCTAGCGCGAATCCAATTACGAGGAAAATAATTGCGACAACTGAGATATTGAAGTCCCATCTATCCTTAATCATAGTTGCAGGATCTATGGAGAACACAACGTCAACTCTCTGCTCGTCTGTTGAGCCGAATGTCTTTCCATACCATCTTAGAAGAATAGGGAGGCTGACAAGAAATAGAATTATTGAGAGGGGCATGAACGCCAAGAAGAGAAATCCCACATCTAGACCAGTTTCACCCGCTATCACCAGATTTGGTACAGCTCCCACAATTGAGGGTATTGAAGAGAAATTACAAACAATCGCTTCAGATACCAAAAAAGGCTTGAAGTCAATCTCAAGGGCTTTGCAAATCTCTATGGTAAGAGGGGCTATGATTAACATGGTTGATACTGTGTCGAAGAAAAGGCTAATCCCCGCAACAAACACCAAGAATGTTATGAACAGGCTCTTATGATCTCCTCCGCTGGGCTTCGCAATCCTAAGTGCAATGTATTGAAACAAGCCTGATGCAGCCGCAATTGAAACAATTACACTCATCGCAATGACGAAGATTATTGTTGTCCATTCGATGTGAACGATAAGTTCCTCGAAAATCTCGTCATCAAACGACGTCCCAATCCACAGAACAACTCCAACTAATGCCATTCCCAGAAGGGACATCGCAGTTCTGTTCACTTTCTCACTACTAATGATTGCATATGTGCCAATGAATATCACGAGAATTGCCGAACCAATGTCTTGAACTATTGTTACCAAGACTATTGCCACGACGGTCATTATTACAGCGACAATCGCAGCAATTTCTCCAGGGCCAATTCTCTTGATAGACGGCATTTTGCGGTCTCTGTCTCCTTCTTTTGCCTAATCTGGATATGCTGCTGATGCTTTCTGCCTTGTCCTACTCATTAATGTTCCCTAGAGATTCATTCAGTTTTCATACCAAATGCTTGATATTGACTATTTGTTCAGCCCATCTCAATCAGTTGCTAGAGGAATCGCTTCAATGACAAATCAAATCAAGGCACAGGCACCTGGCGGTGCTGACCTTTCCAACATGAAAGTTGTCACAGATCAGGCGGAGATAACCGATACCTATGCTCTCTACCTAGACGATGAGAGCCACTCCTTTGATGGAGCAGCCGAGAGAATCTACTTTCCTACATCAGTGAATCAGATTGCTGCAATCATGAAGGAGGCTTTTGAGAACGACACTCCTGTCACCGTACAAGGCGGTCGTACAGGTCTCACTGGTGGAGCAGTCCCACTTGGCGGTGTGGCCCTGAATCTTGAGAAGATGACAGAGTTACTCTATATGGACTATTCAGCTGAAGACGAGCTCTATTCAATCGCTGGTCAGGCCGGTGTCCTTCTAGAGGACCTGGTGTCAGCTGTGAACTCCAAAAATCTTGATGCAATTAAGGGAAAGGGGACTCCTGATCAACAAGAAGCCCTTGAGCAGTTTCTAGGCGAATCTGACAGCTTCACTTTCCCAGTTGATCCCACGGAGATGAGTGCATGGCTGGGAGGAATTGTTGCCTGCAACGCCTCTGGAGCCAGGACTCTAAAGTTCGGCGCTGTGCGTGATTGGGTGTGCAGGATTCAGGTTGTCTTGATGAATGGAGATATCTTGGACATCGAACGTGGCAAGGTCTTCGCTAAGGATGGCAGGTTCGAGATAGTACTCAGTGACGGCAGTTCAGTCGAGCTGCAGATCCCGTCCTACAAGATGCCTGAAACCAAAAATGCCGCTGGTCTGTTTGCTAAACCCAATATGGATCTCATTGATCTCTTCATTGGTTCAGAGGGTATCTTGGGTGTCATAACCGAGGTAGAGTTGGGTCTGAACAAGATGCCCGAGGAAATCATGACAGTTATGGCTTATTTCAAGAGCGAAGAAGATGCTGTTGGTTTTGTATATGACATTCGCGCACCAGACTCGCCTGTTCCTATGAACTTCCTAGAGTACTTTGGTCCTAATGCACTGAAGATGATCAAGGAGAAGGCCGCCGCATCAGGAATCACAGTTCCAGCAATGGGCGACGACACCAAGGCAATAGTGTTCTTCGAGTTCTCCTATACCGATGAAACCATGGAATCCATGGTGATGGGGCTGGAGGAGATCTTGAACAAGCACAACACCTCCTCTGAGTCCAGTTGGGCTGGTATGGACCGATCTGAGCTTGCCAAGATGAAGACAGTCCGTCATTTTGTGCCGGAAACAGTAAACGCCACTATTGCCATGAGAAAGGCACAGTACCATGAGGTACACAAGATTGGCACTGACATGGCCGTGCCTGATGAGGCTCTTCGGGACTATTTGAAGTTCTACAGAGAAACGCTCGAAGCCCAGGGAATGGAGTATGTCATATTCGGTCACATCGGAGACAACCACCTCCATGTCAACATGCTTCCACGCAACAATGAAGAGGTCCACCAAGGAATGGACAACTACATGATCTTCGCCAAGCGAGCAGTTGAGCTTGGAGGGACAGTTGCAGCTGAACACGGGATCGGGAAACTGAAACGGGATTTCTTGGTTGCAATGTATGGAGAAAAGGGGATTGAAGAGATGCAGGCCGTAAAGCGCGCATTAGATCCCAAATGGCTCCTTAATCGTGAAAACATGATTGCGGTTCCTGAGGCGTAGCCTGGACATATTCTGAGCTAGGCAAACGCGCTCTTGATGAAATGGTCCAGAATTTCATAACGAAATTCGAAAATGGCAACTGTACTTCTTTATACAGTCAATCCCTTCGAAATATGGCGCATTGAAACCACAACAAACAATAGCCGGATGAGTCACCTATCGTTTCAAGTTCGCACTGCCAAGGCTTGAAATCAGTCTTAGCTTTGCTAAAAGGGAGAGAGAGTAAAATTGGCTAGCACAAAGAAACGTCGACTAACGACGATTTGCGTTCTAACTTTCTTTGTGATTATGATAGGCTTTAGTCCAGGGATGGTACAGGCTTATGATAATCCAGATTATACAATCCCAGAGATTCAAGGTGATGGCTTTACCCCTACAATACCCTCTTCAATGTATATTGATACATGGGGCGTTGTAACAGCTGATTACCAAGATGAGGTCAAGAGAGGATTCTTCGTTCAGGATCCAGTGGGCGATGGAAATCCAGCCACCTCTGATGGAATCTTTGTGTACAAATATGACTACGATGTGCAGGTTGGCGACTATGTGAAACTGCAAGGAAAGGTCAGTGAATACTATGGCATGACCCAGATGTATAAACCATATGTCACCATCGAGGACACAGGCTATCCGCTTCCTGAACCAGTTGAGCTAAATCCGCCCGTCGACGACTATGCCTCTGATGTATACTATGAAGCATTAGAGGGAATGCTTGTCTGTGCACCGGAACTGAGGGTAGTTGCTGGTACTGATTCCTACGGTGAGTTTGCAGGGGTAGTCGCAGACTCAGGCATTACTCGAGTGTTTGAGAATGATCCGATAGGCACAGGAGAGATTATCTTTGCAGATGATTCTGGCGGGTTGGTAGTCAATGTTCGAACAGGCACACTGGTCAAGAACTTATGTGGTCCACTTGATTACACATACGATGAGTACAAGATTCTACCCAGTGCGGATGCACCACCAGAGGTATTTCCAGAATGGTGGGCTGAAAGTGATTGTGTGTGGCCCCGTGGACTGACATTTGGGCTCACAGTAGCCACCTACAATATGTATAATCTCTTTGACGAGTTCGATGACCCAGACAAGGCTGATACCGTTTATGACCCTGAATATGTCGAACTACAGCTCACAAAGCATGCTCTAGCAATCAAGCAAATGCTCCGAATGCCTGACCTCATTGCGGTGCAGGAAGTGGAGAATATTGAGATACTTGAGAGGTTGACGAAAACCAAGCCTATCCAAGGCAAGTATGGAGCAGTACTCATCGAAGGACCCTATGACCGAGCTGTTGATGTTGGTTTGCTCTATCTAAAGAACCGTGTGACGATTGTGAGCGCTGAGGCGCGTCAGACGTGCACCGACTTGGATGATGGCTATGGACCCGGGACAGATCCCAACTTCCCATGCCCTGAGGGATATAATGCCCTCTTCTCACGACCTCCATTAGTCGTTCATCTCAAGACCCATGGCAAATGGTATCGAGGAAGACATGGAGGGGGAACTGATCTGTGGCTTATCATCAACCACTTCAAGTCGAAGTCGACATATGCACCAACCTACGCTGACACTGAGCCCCGACGGATTCAGCAAGCAGCATGGGTCGGCAGTCTGGTTGATGAGATACAAGAAGCTAACTGCAAGGCGAAGGTCATAGTGCTAGGTGACCTCAACTCATACGAGAATGAGGCTCCAATAACAACACTAATTGATGGTGGTCTTACGGACCTTGTATTTGAGGTCAATAGGAGAAGCCGCTATTCCTACATCTATCGTGGTTTGTCCGGTGTTCTTGATCACATTATGATCACTCCATCCTTGCACAGAAGCTTCCTCTTTGCACGATTTGTCCACTTCAATACTGACTTCCCATTCTTCCTCTGGAGTGGCGATCCGAGTACAGCGATTCGGTCTACGGACCATGATATTTTCATGGCCTCATTCTGGATTCGCTGATGAATGAATAGTTGATTAAAATGCCAGTTGGGTAGCGGGATAATTCCTGCTACTCTCTGGCCTCCGTTTCTTTTCACAAATAGCCAACAACCATGCATGAAATTGCATCGTTGTTTCCTTGATTTCTAGGACATCAATATTCGAACGTGGTGCTCTATTTGCTTCATTTTAGAGCAAAGTTCCGGCTCCTCCTCACAGAGTCGCCCAATGTTCTTCACACCGAATGCAGTCCAATACTCGACAATTGCATCATCAAGTTCCATGTGTCCCGGATTATCGCACTGGCGAATGCTGAGATACATATCTTGAGCGACCTCTTCGGTAGCCCTCTTTCTGAGCTTCACTCTGGCCCAGAAATCGCACATTTTGCCTCTACATGGGCCCTGGACCATTACGCAATAGGCCATCCTTTCTCAGCTCACCTTTGCAGCGCCATCCATGGTCGTATCTTAAGGATTGCCATGTAGTGCTCGACATCTGTTAGGATATATTTGATGGGTTCGGTCCTATATAGACAAAGCCTAGCAAATGGATAGATACAGTATCGATTACTTTCTTCCTTCCTTGCCGAAAATACAGAACCAACCGCCTGATAGCTCATAGTCCTTGTAAATGCCGCATCCTGGACAGAAGCAACCCTTGTCCTCCATCTCCTCCTCCTGTTTCTCTGAGGCTCCTCTAGCACAGAATAGCATATTGGGAGGGATTTTTCTCAGATCATTGGACTGGAATGTAGGACATGGTCCACAGAACTGCCTGCATATCGCTACGTTCTTTGAGTTATCATCCACCTCTCTCATATTCATGACCCCTTATGGAATAGTTGCAAACTCTGATTACTGCTTTAAGGTGTTTAGTTAAGCCCATTCAGAAAAGGCCGCGTGAGTGCACAGGTTTATTAACTATATTAAACTCCAACAAATCAATCGATTCGATTCACATTATGTGGAGGACTAAACTTGGAGTATTCGAATGATAATGAAGAGGAGCCAGTTGAGGCTCCTGAAGAAGAGGAAAGCGCACCTCCCCCAGACGTTCGGAGGGGACGTTCTGGCTGGTCAGGAACAAAGAGGAAAGGAAATGCATCGGCTGCTTCTTTTGTTGTTTGGGTTGCCTTTGCAATGATTTGGTTATTCTTCTTTGCTGGAACAGGATACACATTCTGGGAGAATGTCGCAGTAATAGGAGCTTCTTTCCTATTCATTGGTTGGGTAAACGCTATAATGTGGGCTCCCTCAGCATGGAGGATAAGGCTCTCCATCACAGTTGGAATTGGTTGGCTGATCTTTATAGTGCTCTGGTGGCCTTTCTATGCCGCATATTACAGTGGGTACCAGAATTTCGCCATCATGATTCTATCAGTTGCGGCCTTGATCGCACTGACAGGAGGTCCTTGGATGACACAGGTTCCTCGAGAAGCATTCATGGCTTTCAGAGGACGCGCTGTGTTGGGTCTAGTCACTCTCTATGCGTACTTTGCATTCCTGATCATCTGGCTTTGGTTCTATGCCGGAGGCTATGAACTCTATTTCAATGTCACAGTTGGCCTAGTCGTAACACTAGTAGTGTATGTCGTGGCTGTTGGCATTTCAGTGTTTGAAACAGAAATGGAGCCCATTCCAAGATGGCTAGGTCCGGGGATTGGTTTTGTATGGCTTGTTCTACTCATTTTCTGGTTCTACTTCTTCGCCTCAGGATTCAACGACTACCAGAACTTTGCAGTTGTCATACTATCCATAATCCTCATGGCTGTTATTGGAGCGGCAATTGGCAAAAGCAAATGGGGCGGCATTGACTCATTCGACTGGAGAGATTGATACGGTACATTCAGGAGAGGACTCGGAGTAATGCTCCGTTTCCATCTCCTTTCCGGTTTATTTCAGAGTCTACCCCTAGGGCAGAGGGTTTCGGGGTGAGCTTTCCCCCAATCCATGCATCTCCGGCATTTCAAATTCGCCTTTAGCCCCCAGAAGCTCAGCCTTTTCTGATGCGTCATGCATCTCACCAACCGCACCGATGTAGGTTCCACTTTCATCATGCAAGGGATAGATGTATTCGTAGAGGACCCTTCCAGCGAAGTTGACCCATCCCTCGTACTCCTTAAGTTCACCAGTTTTCATCTGGTCAATCATTTTTAGAACTCCCGGCTCAGCTCTTTCAGGGTGACATCGGAGAATCGATGTCCCAATCCTGCTTTTCGGATCTTGATTCAGCATCTCTCCCGCGAGTTCGTTAAACAGGACTATCTTGTTGTCCTTGTCTATTACCACCACTCCCGCATGCAATCTGTCTAGGAGGTGCACGAGTCGGTCAGATGTCAGTTGCATTTTGATTCACCGTCTAAATTACCCTCGAAATGTAAGAGCTGAGCCATGGATACATCAAGATAATACCTATGATAATGAGTAGACCTCCAACCAAATACTCCAGGATTCTTGCTGAATTTGCAATCTGCATTGCTATCCTAGTTCTGGCCTCTCCAGTCACGAATGCTATGGCGAAATACGGTATCATCACAGCTATGGACAATAGAATGAACATAGCTAATTGAACCGAAACCTCTGGCTGCCCTCCAAATAGTGCAAACAGACTAATGATTACAGGTCCCGAGCATGGCGCTGCCAGTAGAGAATAGCTGAATCCCACAAGAAAGACTCCAGAAAGTCCGGTGGGTTTTTCTGGCTGCCTTCCAATACTGAGTGAGTTCAATCGGAGCTTCTCTTTGAGAGTGGATGAAACAGTTACAATTCCAAGAAATATCACGATTCCGCCAAGAACAGCTTGGATAAGCGTATAATTCTGAAGTATGTACTGTCCAATAAGTCCAGATATTGCAAAGTAAATGGCAAGTGAGCTTAGAATGCCTGCCGTGAGCGCGATAGTTACAATTACACTCCTTGACCTATCATCTGCAGATCCAAGACTTCTAATAAGAAACAGCGGTAAAAGCGGGAATATACAGGGAGATGTAGCAATATATAATCCAGACACGAATGCCGCTGCCAAATGGGTAAATTCAATGAACTGTAGCATATGCTCCGCATTTCCTTTGCAATTCCCATCTATCAATGAGAGGGACTAAATTGTATCTGTTCTCCGACTTCATAAAAGTTGCACTATGATTCTGCAAATTCCTGGGCAATCTTATGCAATCGAGGACACACTCAAAGCGTTAGAATCATGGTTTGGAAATGCGACATTTTCTTTCTGAAATGAAATACCCAATCATACATATGTCCTATATGCCGCTCTTCGTTTAGAAATGACTGATTTGAGAAGAGTACTAGTAGTCGGATCAACTGGCTACATTGGGACCCGGCTAGTGAGTGCATTACTACGCAAGGGATTTCGGGTCAATGCAGGATACAGAGATTCCACCAAAATCAAAATGAAATCTTGGTCATCCCATCCGAATCTTACTCCAGTTAAAGCAGATGTGTTTGATGTTGAGTCATTGATCAGTGCAACACAGGGATGTTTTGCAGCATTCTATCTGGTGCATTCTATGTACGGTAAGGGGGATTTTGTAAACCTTGATAGAACAGCAGCAGAAAACATGGTCAAAGCTGCGGAGCAGGCTGAATTAAAACGAATAATCTACCTGGGTGGACTGGGTGAGGTTGAGAGCGGACTCAGCAAGCATCTTGCATCCCGAATGGAAGTCAGTCGCATTTTGCACGACTGTTCAGTTCCAGCAACTACTCTTCGTGCAGCTATGATAATTGGAGCAGGAAGTGCATCATTCGAAATAATGCGGTATCTTGTTGATAGATTGCCAGCTATGGTGACTCCTAGATGGGTTCGCACAAAGAGTCAACCAATTGCTGTTAGCAATGTTGTCGGATATCTCATTGATTGTCTTGCGAACGAAGAGACTGCCAATCGAGTCTTGGATATTGGTGGACCCGATGTCTTCTCCTATCAAGATCTGATGCGTATCTATGCAGAAGAAGCAAGTCTGGTGCGACGATTCATTGTCCCCATACCGATACTAACCCCGGGTCTGAGTTCCTATTGGCTTTCCTTAGTGACTCCTCTTCCAACTCCACTCACAAGGCCACTCATTGAAGGTTTGCGGAATGAAGCAGTCGTTCAAAATGATGATGTTCAGTTATTAGTTCCTCAGAAACTACTGACTGTCCGTGAGGCTATTCGCCTAGCAATAGACAACAGAAGACATCATACTTCCTCCGAAAGAGAAGATCATTATAAACTGGTTTCAATTCCTGAGCAAGTTCAGAAGGGGGATCCTCAGTGGGCAGGAGGCACCTCTTTTGCCATAAATCAGAGATTCGAATCACTTGCTTCAAGTGATAATGTCTGGAATGCACTAAATTCCATTATTGGTACAAAGGGCTGGAACTACGGAAGTTGGATTTGGCCATTTCGCGGATACATTGATGTTCTTCTTCGAGGAAACGGCATGGCAGAAAACATAGCTCCTTTCTCTCGTTTAAAAGCAGGTTCCTCAGTAGACTGCTGGAAGATTGTCGAATTCTCTCCTACTAGCCGACTCTCACTCATGTCAAGATTAAAGATGCCAGCTCTCATGACACTCACACTTACAATGAGGGACAGAATTCCCAAAGGTTGTTCCCTCGATGCAGAAATCCACTACCGCCCCTATGGACTGGCGGGAATGGTTGCATGGTATGGGCTACTACCATTTAGGAAATATGTGATTAGAAGGTTCATTGAAAGGCTTGTCCAGGTAGCTGAATCTTCTCCTGTCACGTGATTTTGTCCTGAGTCCGCTAATCCGCTCTAGCTTTCTCTATTGCAGAAGTCAGTGAATCTGCTTTTTCCTCTGAGATGGCACCCGACCTAGTCCATAAGACTTCGCCGCCATCTGAAACCAGGAATAGATGGATATCGCTCTCATCTGGGATGTTTAGCTTTTTCCTAAACGGGTCCTTGTCAATGTAGAGCGTTATGGTTCTCCTTCGTGTGTCTCTTGATGGAATTCCTGCTCGCATTCCGTTGTCTATTATGCTACGACTTAACCAATTCATCTTCCTGATAGTTGGCAATTCATAGTAATCAAGATCTTGATACTTTTCCACCATGTGGTCAAGAAGAGGTACCCAAGAGTTCACTAGTCCCTGATGCCACTGTTGGAAAGCCACTATCAGGACATTTAGTCCCGAACTCAAGTCATCAGGCAATGAAACCTTGTTTCTAAGAAGATCATTTCCACTTACGCTTGGAAATTGCATATCCCACACAATCCTAGTGCTCCAAATGTTTGACAATAGAACGTTATTAACAATTGTTAATAATGCTAATAAGTCTTTACTCATGAACCCATTCAACATGATTGACAAGGAACGAATTACTCAGCTGAACTCCAATTCAATACAAAAGGGAAAATATGTACTGTATTGGATGCAGGCATCTCAGAGATCTGATAGCAATCATGCTCTAGAGTATGCAATTGGTCTGGCAAATAGGTATGAATTACCACTTGTAGTATGTTTCGGGCTAACAGGCAAATATCCGGGAGGCACTGAAAGGAGCTATCAATTCTTACTAGAAGGTCTCATTCAAGTAGAAGCAGAACTTAATGAGAGGAATTTGCCGCTAATTGTGCGTCAAGAAGATCCAAGCGTGTACGCGATTAGTCTGGCTGAAGACTGTGCCCTGATGATTGTTGATCGTGATTACCAACGGCTTCAAAGAGAGTGGCGTAGCAAGGTAGCGGAGTCAGTTAGATGTCCTGTCATTCAAGTAGAATCCAATGTGGTTGTTCCTGTTGAAACCGCTTCTCCTAAGGAGGAATACTCTGCTGGGACATTTCGGCCAAAAATAAGTCGGCACTTGGAAAGATTCCTAAAGCCTCTTGTGAAATCTGACCCTGCTTTTTCGCTAAACGAAGAGATTCCCTCAATTCAGTTGAAGAATCCAAGAAGAGTACTTGATGAGTTTGAAATCGACAGATCTGTAAAAGGGGTGGACTGGATTCAAGGTGGCACACAAGAGGCGAAGAAAAGGCTAAGCAAATTCATCTCCGAGAAACTAGACCAATTTGGCGACTTGCGCAATAATCCTTCCGAGAACTATCTTTCTATCATGAGTCCGTATCTCCACTTTGGCCAAATATCACCTCTCGAGATTGCTTTACAGGTCTTGGAAACAGGAAGTATTGGAGCCGAACCCTTTCTTGAGGAGTTGGTGGTTCGTCGTGAGCTAAGTATGAATTTTGTCTATTACAACAAGGACTATGACTCAATTAGATGTCTGCCCAATTGGGCTATGACCACACTAGAAGAGCATTCCACTGACCCCCGCGAACACGTCTATTCACTTGCGGAATTTGAGTCCGCTGAAACTCATGATCCATATTGGAATGCCGCCCAAATCGAGATGATGAAAACCGGAAAGATGCATGGCTATATGCGCATGTATTGGGGAAAGAAGATACTAGAGTGGAGTTCATCTCCGGAATTGGCGTATAGCACTGCACTTCTACTGAACGACAAGTATGAACTAGATGGCCGGGATCCAAATGGATACGCAGGTGTTGCATGGTGCTTTGGAAAACACGACAGAGCATGGGGAGAGAGACCTATCTACGGCAAAGTTCGCTACATGAGTTCCAAGGGGCTAGAACGGAAATTTGCCATCGACAAATATGTGAAGAGAGTGGGTGCCTGAAATAAGCCCGAAATCATCATCATATTGAGAATAGTGCAATTCTTGGACAGTAGCAGCGCACAAAAAGTAACCCTCTGTCTGCATGATGGAGGATTGCGCGTGGATTATGAATCGTTCTTTCAGACTCTGAGCCGTTTCATTCGAGACCGTGAGGGATTATACAACGAAATTCAGGAAGAAAAAAACCTCAAGAGCTATTTCGTGACCTCGATTCTAGCAACGCTTCTTTTTGGAGCTCTTTATGGCGCCAGCATGGGGACATACGCAGGCGGATTACAGATTGTATTTGATGCGATTAAGATTCCAATGTTACTGCTAGTCGCAGTGCTTGTATCTTTGCCGACCTACTATGTACTAAATGGCATACTAGGAGGCGAGATGAGTCTTCTCCAGATGGCTGTGCTGTTCATGATAAGCATCACAGTCATGGCCACAATGATGATGGCATTTCTTCCAGTAACGCTATTCTTCATGCTCACTACACCGGAGCGGACTTTCGCAGCTTATGCCTTTACTGTGCTACTCAATGTGTTCTTCTTCGGCATAGCTGGAGTGACAGCTGTAAGCTATCTGCTGCGGGGCTTCAGCAAGATTCATGGTGAGAACAAGAAATGGGTGCCCGCAATGATTACTGGCAGTGGGGTTCTTGCTTTTGTAGGCACACAGTTGGCATGGGTGCTTCGTCCCTACTTTCATCTATCAACAACCTTCATCGCACCGCCATCCGGAAATTTCTACATCGCTGTGATTGAGCTAATTGTACGATTGCTGTTTGGATAGTACACAATTGCTTATCCAACTCATTGAATGTGACTGTATCCTCACAGTCACAGGTGCTTAAATCCTAATTTGGACAGCGAATCAACTATAAAAATGGTGAATTCGTGTGATGAGTGATGAACAGCTCAGAGAAGAGCTGCATAACATAAGTTTGACAAAGAGTCAAACTATCGTACTTGACCTAATGAGAACCAGAGGAAAGAAGGGTGTAACTCCAAAGCAGCTTCTTGAGGAAGTTCCTTTCGCAGCTAGAACCGTCAGATATGCACTACGAAAGCTGCTCAGGAAGAAGCTGATTAAACGCATACCTTGTCTTCAAGATATGCGCCAATGGATCTATCTACCTGCCTGAATATCAGGCTTTACGCATCTCTACCTTCCCAACAGTGCTGTCTTTGTCAGCAAAAAGGACTTTTCCATGAGCCTTGACAAGCTCTGAATATACGTCCAATGGATTCTCAATGTTGGCCAGCGTTTCGGAGTTATAGGCACAAATTGCGGTCAAGGGTATGTCCAATATTGTATGTAGCGCCTTCTCATACTCAATCAATTCTCCCACTAGAGAGTGTTCCATGAAGCATGACATCTCTCCAGTGACTCTCAGACCCTTGAATCCTTCAGCTAGTGCATTTGTGTAGTAATTATCCCATGCATCCATGACGTCTAAAACACTGAACTTTCCTTCTCTGATATAGATGTCAGTGTAATTCATTATATCCAGCGCTCCCGTTTTTTCATACTCGCTCACGGGGATTCCGAATTTCTGCATAGCCAGTCGAATCTCTTCAGGAGACTCTTCTGAACAGACATATTTCACAGCCTCTCCATTGTCGAGTCCATATTTGAGGTAATTGAAGAGCGTGTTTCGCTTGGCTTCTAGTGAATCATACATTAGAATCACATGATCTCTTGGCCTTAGGTGTTTCACAATCCTGGTCATCTTTTCAGATGGTGATAGCTTGAAGTCTTTCCAGGATGTGGACTTGGCATACTGCTCTCCGAAGTCTCTCTCGATAAGTCCAACAAGAGTGGGATCATCCGTCCACAGGCATTTCATGTCGGATAATGTTCCGTCGGGAGTGGTTGTGATTAATGCCTGATCTCGGTCGACCATAATATAGCGACTTGGGAGTGTTTCGACGTACCTCAAATCGAATGAGTTGTTTGGGACATGCTTCTGAAGAGCTTCTGGGATAGTTTCCTCATTATCGGGACAGACTGTTAATATCCTAACTTTCACATCTCTATTGATTGTTTTTTCCAGAACATCTGCATAATTGAGTATGAATCGAATAACATCTGCACTTGAGTCCACTACGTCAATTGAAGCTCTAGCGTTGCCAATTAATGCCGAAGTCCTTGCACCGACAGCATCCTTTTCGGATATCAATGTGAAATGGTGGGGCTCATCACCCAAATCCGCCTCTTCATGTTCGGCCTGCAGGCTATCCAAGATACTCTCTCTCATTGAATAGAGGTTTGAAATCTCCTGTTTCGCTTGCTCTTCTTTCCGACTAATTAGGAAGCTGAGGGCATTCTCGATTGGCATTGCCCTGATTTTGACAGGTCTGCCTAGAACCCGATTAATGAGTCCAGCTTTCTCCAGTTTAGGCAATGTTCGGTAGACTTCCTCGCGACGAATCTTTGCTACCTTTGAGATTTTACTTGCAGAGGTAGGTCCAAGCTTAGCAGCGGCTAGGTAGACCTTAGCCTCATAGGGTGTAAGACCAAACTCGGACAGCTTTTTCGCACTGTCCTCAAATGCAGACAATCATCTCCACTCCTTGGGTTATACTATGATAATCTTTGTATGAAGAACCATTTCATTATTTTGGATTACGTTTTATTTTCCGTGGAACCAACCTAGCCTAATAGTATCTACTTCTTTTGGCGGCATCGAACATCGCTACTACGTTTTCTGGTGGAACTTCAGCAGTTATATTGTGAATATTTGAAGCAATATACCCGCCGCTGGGTTTCAAACATGCTATGTTACGCTCGACCTCTTGACATATCTCATCAACTGTCCCAAATGGAAGGGTCTTCTGCGTGTCGCACAGCCCACCCCAGAATGTTATCATATCCCCAAATCGTTTCTTCAGGCTGCATGGCTCCATGTCAAAAGCACCGACTTGAACCGGATTCAGTGCGTCATAGCCAATTTCTGCGAAGTGAGGAATGAATTGAGAAACTGATCCGCAAGAATGGTAGTTGATTCTTACGTCAGCAAGGGCATGTAACTTCTCTGAGAACCGTTGTTCTATTGGTTTGATTAGAGGCTCATAGATGCGTTTTGGGCTCATAATTGGGCCTGCCTGTTCTGCAAGGTCACCATTGTTGGAAACAACATCGACGTAATGCTCGTTTCCAAATTTCACCTCATCAAGTAGTGCGGCAGCATAATCTGTCCAATATTTCTCTAATTCCTCCATGGTGGCAATTATCAGCTCTGGACTCTTCTGCAGATGTTTCATAGCTTTTGTAAAACCAAAGAGGAATGTCGTGTATTCATAAATGCAGCCAACTGGTGGCGTTGCAATGGCATAGTCAGTATTCTCTCTGAGTTTCTTTGCCTGTTTTCTCAAACCCTTCAGAGGAGTCCTGTCAGTTCCATCGGGCCAGTCATACTCCCTAATCTCCCGTACTGATTTCATTTCAGCCAAGGGATGGATGACTGGATCGTAATAGAGAATGTCTTCAAGGTCCTTCTCCGCACTGTTGCCCCAGAATACGCCAAACTGATCCAAGACTCCTTGAAACTTCCCCTCGACTTCAGGAACATAACCATCAGGCAAAAATGAAGAAGGTGCTCGGAGCCATCGAATATCTATTTCAAATAGCTCGAGTATTTTTTCACAAGGGTTCGCAATCTGCTGGAGGAAATCACTGTAGCGAATGTTATCATCCTCGATGTCGAGATATTCGAGTAGTCGCTTGTAAGCCACAATGTGAATACTTGACTGATTGCCCCCAAAATCTAGCGGCACCATATCTGGTTCTCTGTGGTTCAGAGCAGTCATCACTCGTTCTCGGGAGTTCATATCAATATCCTCCAAGCTCTTCGACCACGTTTCTTGCAATCTGCAGATTCCGAGTAGCCAATTCCAGGGGTTCCCAAGGCCATTCGCAGCCTGCTGAGAACATGTACCTGCCGCCTGGCTTACCTGCTTGAATTGCTTCTGATATCTCCTTTGTGACCTGAATTTCATTGTACGTTTCGCTTCCGAGGAGGGAGGTATTGATATTGCCTCGAAGACATACTCTCGAACCGATCTTCGCCTTTGCGCTGGCCAAGTCCACTTGGTAGTCTATGTCCAAGACTGAGGCTCCAGAACTCGCGACGAATTCCAACATATCCCTGCCTTCAGTGTCAACCACTGAACAGTCCCCACAGACATGGTAGAGTACAGGCGCATGTTTGTTGATTTCTTTGAAGAGAGTCTGAGTTGATTCAAGACAGGCCTCCTCATAGCGCTTGGGGCCTATCTGAGAAACGGCAGAGTCACCTGCTCCAATGATGTCTGCTCCAGCCTCGACCTGCATCATGGCAAACTCTAGCTGAATTGAAAATACTCGGTCCAAGAGTCCTTGGACCAGCTCGTTCCAATCATCTCTGCGAGCTAGCTTTAGCACATTCATCAATCCAAACAAGCAGCAAATCTCCGCAAATGGAGCCTCTATCCAGCCAATGATACACTGGTCGCTGCTAGCTTCTCTTAACAGCTCGACTGCCTCAACCCTATCCTGTATTCGCTTGGCAGCATTAAGGTCTGGTTCCTCAACCTGGTCAAAGTCGTCAATCCTAAGATGTGTCTTCGCCACCGGAGTGTGACTCGAGAAATCCATCTCTACGCCCCATGCATTAGCCTCTCTATATGCATCAGTTGAAACGTTCATGTGGTCAATTCCAAATGCTTTGGCGCATTTAATTTGGGCATCAGCAAGCACTCGTGCGTCCTGACAATATACTCCGCTATAGTCTATGCCATAAATCGACGCAGCAAGATGCATGATGAATGGATTGAATGGAACTCTCTCTGTTTTACCTTCGATGGCCTCAAGAGTCAGATTGCGGGAATTCATTGCTAGGCATCTCTTAATCTAAAACCTGAGATTCCATATCAGTGGTTCGTCCTCTGTGCTTTGGCCTTCCCACACTATTCTGTTCCCCTCTCGAGCAATATCGACCTCTTTCTTGTTCACAAGAAGAACTTTCATCATCTCCAATTCCCGCTCATCTAGTTTTAAGGACATTTTCCATGTTCCTGGTGATTTAGGCGAGTACTTTCCTGAGTACCCCTCATCTGACTTCTCTATCTCTATGAGGGGTGTTGAGAACTTGTATTTGTCCTTAGGCAATGTTGGAGCCAAATCTACTCCTTTGCTGTTGAACTCGATTCCCATGAGCTTCCCAATAGTATACAGGGGCCATGCATGCGGATGCATATTCATTACAGGGAAGTCTGTCCATCCCACTCCCATGAATCCCTCCTCTTCTTCCTCCCCCTCCTCAATGGCATCTCTTACTCCTCCTCTTGCTTCTACGACAATTGTTTGCCCCGGCCGATCTGCGAACTCGGAATTATAGGTATCTGGGCCGCTCCAGATTCCATACCATACCTCAGGGTATTCCTCTGCATGTTTGGCCAGAGAGTTTCTCGTCCACTCATCCCAAGCTAAACCCCCATCTAGAAGCGCAAGCGCCCAAATCAATGTACCATTGATTGAAGGCCAGACGCCAGCATTTGTGCCGATACCTGGATTGCCAGCCATCAGTTCTATGGGCTTGGAGAGAATCACTGCTCCATGTTTGGAGGAGGACCTAGCAAGGTCACTCAAGGACCTCAGAAGAATATCAGCTTGTTCTTTAGTCGCAGCACTGCCTATGATTGACCACGGCTGTGGTTCAAGCCACATGACATCAGTACCAACCCATCCAAGAGCGTCGCCAAGCCATGCACGTTTAAACCATTTGCCATGCCATTGCTGATTCACTGCATCTTGTTGTTTCCTAGCAAAATCGAGTGACTCGTTTGCAAAATCAGGTTCTCCTATGTATGTGAGTAGCTGTGAGTATAGATTCAGCACATAGGTGGCCATGCTCGCATTCAACATACTTTCACCCACCTCAGTGACTTCATCCCGTTTCTCTTGTGGGACATACCCATGTACAACCATGTCATTCCAGTCGCCATAAGAGAGCCTTGACAGTCCATGTTTTCCTGTTGCATTTGTATCGATAAAGTACCTGAAACATAGGGCGAGCACGTCACGAACCTTGGCTTGCCTGGTTTTCTTCCCGTAAATGGGATACATGGTGATGCTTTCGTCAAGGAACTCAACATCCCTATTTCCTAGAACATATTCACTAGTCAACCAGAGGAGCCAAAGTTGCTGATCACTGGGGCGCCATGGAGATGGCATATACATTCCATGTCCAACAATACCATACGGGATGTTTCCCTCTGGGGTCACTGTCTTGAGTGTGTATCTTATGATATTCTTCACAATTTCAGGCTGAGAGAAGACAAAAGGCAACGCATGCTGGAGAGGGTCTCGAGCGGCTGCTTGAATTCCAATTATGTACTGATACATGTGACCCTGAGAGAGAATATGTTCATTGAAGAAGCTGTCAAAAGTAAGATTGCCTCTTAGGTAGTAATTGTGCCAACTTAGTTCCCTATCCACCCATTCATCATCAGTTACTAGTTGAATCCTGTTTGCCTTCCACTGCTCACAGGATTTTGCCAATAAATTAGATGGATCTTTCTCAAACTTGGCAACAAGTGAGTCGAGTGTAAATCCTTCAGGCAGATAGCCGTAGACGAAATAGAGAGTCTGTTCTTCTCCAGGTGCAAGACTCAGTTTTCTCTCCAAGAGGAAGCCCGTTTCAGTCCTTTTGGCAGTACTCATGGACAATGTGCTCTGCAACCCATCAGGTGCAATAACACCACCCTTACCAAAGAAACTCACAACATCCGTACCTACGACATCAGCAGGAGCATCCAACGAAACCAAGAATGTTGCTGGTGGAGTTTCATCCTCAAGAACTGTTTCCTTAATTGGAGCCTTGACAGCACCACCAGTCAGATGTTTTCCCTTTGTGGCTAAGTACCTATTCAAGGCCTTCCAGGTGACTTTGTCACTCATTGTGTTTCCTTTGAAACGCTTTGAGTTCAGCAATCCTCTATTCTTCTCTATGACCTCCGTCTTATGATCAAATCGCCGGCTGAACTCCCTACGAATGTCTGAAGTTGGCTTTTTCAGAGCTATCGACATCATGAACGACTTGAATGAGAACTGATATTGCTGACAACCCCAGTATTCAATCCATCTGAGATCAGCAGCTTTGTCACGTTCGTTCTTTATCGTGACCTGTGAAACCACCAGTGGTTCATCGCCAAATGGTGCAAAGATAATCTGGTCCGCAACAAGTGAATTGTCCTTCACAGTCTTTCGAAAATAGCCCATTCCAAAATTGCGGTCAAACGAGTCTGCTTGTCCAGTGTAGAATGTACTGAGGAATGTTTCTCCATCAGTCAAATACCCTATACCACCACCATATTGGAATCTTGAGGGGTCATAATCATTTAGGAACTTGGGACTACCCTCATCCTGCCTTACTTGGACCTGACCATAGTTGGAAACAACTGCCACAAGTCTATCATTTCCAACCTGATGGAGATGGTCTGTGTTGGCTCGCCATTCCTCTGTCATCGGTGAAACAGCCTTTGGATCTGTGGTCTGGTCACAAGTATATCGGTAGGCTGGAAGACCAAACTCATCCATAATCCACTCGCCGAAGTAACCTGAGCCATAGGGTTTCTTTGTCATACCTAACTCCAACCTTCATCCTATTCCCTCAATATGAGATTAATCTCTTTCCGATTCTATTCTGAAACAAACAAATACACCCATGCAATCTAATGTGGAGCTGTAGGTGGTAGTTTTCGATAAAATCCCCGAAGGCTGGAATCACTATGACATTAAAAGAAGTGACAGATGCGGTAGTCCAACTAGAGGTAGATGACATCGCTGAGATTGTTAGGAAGAATATTGACGCTGGTTCCAACCCCCAGGATGTTCTTCAAGCACTCTCTGAGGGTATGAACGAAGTTGGTACGCTCTATGAGAAGAACGAGTATTTTCTCGCCGAGCTTGTGTTAGCAGGCGAAACGATGAAAGAGGCTGTAGCTGTTCTTGAACCCCACCTCAAAGCTGATGAGATGGTTGAGCGTGAGAAGGTAATCGCTGCAACTGTCAAAGGCGACAATCACGACATCGGGAAGAACATCCTCATTACTATGCTGATGTCTGCGGGATATGATGTCATCGATCTTGGGATGGACTGTCCAGCTGAGAAAGTTGTAGAGGCTGTTAAGGAGAGTGGAGCTCGTATTGTGGCTCTGAGCTGTCTACTAACAATGACAGTCAATGAGATTCGTGTAATTGGAAACGCCCTAAGCGATGCTGGTCTTAGAAACAATGTGAAGATTATCGTTGGTGGTGCCCCTCTTAGTATGGATCTTGCGAAGAAGATGGGAGCTGATGACTTCGGGGCAGATGCAATAGAAGGTGTCCGGCGCATCAGAGCACTGTTGGAGGGATAGCACGATTGGACGCACCAACACGAGTTTTGATGGCACTTAACCATGAGGAACCTGACAGAGTTCCAGCGTTTGAGAGTGCCTTCACAAACAACACAATCATGCAGCACTACGGTCTTGACCCTGGTGCTGGAATTAAGGACGGATATGAATCCATAAAACGGCTTCCAGGCAAGGACCGCATTGCAAACTGGGCATTCTCAAATCAAAAATGGCTTGCCCAAGGTTTGGTCGACGGCTATGAGCTTCTCCGACGTCTCAAGATTGATATTGGTCTCAGTTATGTAACACATACGTATCGCAAAGGCATCGAGGGGGGTTACATAGACGAGTTTGGTAGAATCATGAATGTGGACTATTATGAGGATGGAACTCTGATTCTTGGTTATCGTGGAGGATATCTAAAGAGCTTCGAAGATTATGAGAAATGGAAACAACCAAGCCCACATGAGAAACGGCGACTTGCTGCTTTCCGGGCTGGCAAACAGGTTCAAGAACAGATGAACAATGAAATCCTGTCTGTCCCTGCGATTGGTGGAATGTTCGAACCTGCTTGGGAACCTTTTGGAATTGAGGTATTCTCACGCATCTTGGCAAAGCCCAAACAGGCAAAGAAGATCTTTGATGACAGAGGGAATCTAGCACTTGAACTGGTCAGTATCCTTGCAGAGAACGGTGCTGAGGTTGTCCTAATCTGGGATGACTATGGCTTTAAAAATGGGTTATTCATGAGTCCACGGAACTTCAAAACATATGTCTTTCCTTGGCTCAATCGAATCTGTGATGCTGCGCATAAAAGGGATTGCAAGATTCTGCTACATTCAGATGGGGATTTGTCAATGATATTTGATGATATCGTGAATTGTGGCGTAGACGCAATTCATCCAATTGAACCCACAACTGCAAATCCTGATTATGATATTTTCAATCTCGCTGAGAAATATGGTGACAGGCTTACTTTCGTAGGGAACATCAGTCCTGTCATGTTGGCTACTGGAAACATCTCTGAGATTAAGGAATATAGTATGAAGTTGATTCGAGAAATAGCTCCTGGAGGAGGATATCTATTCAGCAGTGGGCACAGCATTGTTCCATCTGTGACTATTGACAGATGGGAAGCAGTTATGGAGGTTCGGGAGAAATACAGCTCTTATCCTATAGACATCCCTAATTAGCTGTTGATGCAAAGTCTGAGGTTTTTTGATCCCCTTCAAGAAGAGCGGCTCTCTTTTCCTCATGAAGCCTCTGCAGTTTTTCCTGCATCTCTGCTAACGCCTCATCATGCAACGGATAGAAGTAGATGAAGACTAGACTTAATCCCGCCACTATTGCTGGTACTAGTAGCCAGAGAATCTTGATTCCAAGTAGAGCGGATGCAGGCTGAGCCGCAGGCAAACCGCTTTGAATGTAGCCAAAAGCTGTAAGCACAAACGTGGCTACTATGGGGCCAAGACTAGTCCCTGGACGAGTCAACAGTGCCATTACTCCGATGAACATACCCTCTCTCCGTGAGCCGTGAAGCACCTCATCCTCATCTATTGCTAAGTACTGCATTGGAATGTGGAAAATGCCGTAACCAGATGCAAGAGTAATCACAATGAGTCCGAACCATATTGTCCATTCGAGAGATGGTACAAGTATGATGAGGAAAAGGACCAACGAACCTATGACTCTAACAATCCCGAACCTAAGCATGATTCTTCTCATTCCCCATCTCGACTGGAGCCGGATTGCTATGATGTTTCCCAAATATCCGACTATGAAGTAGACGACAAAGAATAGGAGAATGACGTCTAGTCCCGGCGTAATTCTCTCCAAGAGAAGCAGATATACGAAGAAGTAACTCAAGCCCAAGCTTCCCAGCATATTCTGACAGAGATAGAATCCGGCATAGACAAGAAATGCCCTTGATCGAAATGTGGCAATGATTGATTCCTTTAGAGTGAAGACCTTGTCACTCTGGAACTCAGGACGCTCCTCACACATAGAGGCTGTAAGTAAAATGAAAACCGTAGAAATTGCGGCTAGAATGAACATTATTGCCCTGAACTGATCTGAATTAGGCGGAATACTTGCAATTATTATAAAGACGGGTAGAGTCACTACGGTGCCCAAAATCGTTGCGAAGAACTGAGCTTTATTACGCTCATCAATGTCCATGGTCATCTCGGGAAGTAATGCAAGCCAAAGAAGAATGACTAGGGTGTACATTGTGTCAAAGAGACATATGGTCACAACATAGTGCAAGAAGATGACTATCTGATTTGTTAGACTCCACGGAAACCACACAAGCAGGAAGGTGAGTGCCCAGATTGGACCGCCATATTTGATGTAGATTAGACGCCTGCTTCCCCATCGTTCTCTGTCAGTTCTATCTGATAGCTGACCAGATAGCGGATCGTTCAGTGAGTTGATAGTCATGTAGATAATCTGCCCAAGAATGAAAAATGAAGGGAGAAGTGCAAGGTCATCGAAGAAGAACTCGATGTACTTGAAGCTAAAAACGAATCCCAAGAGTCCAGTTGGAATTGCACCAAACGCATAACCCCAGAGGTTTTTCCTACTGAGCTTCTCCGAGCTTCTCATATCACAATCTCCTCGTCAGGCTAGTATTTGCCTATTATTATCTGTTCTTGAATCAAAACAGATATGCAATCGCAAGAAGCTAAGGACAGATTCAGATTCCATGAACTCTCTTGACTAATTCGACTGTCTTGTCTTCACCATGCTTCGCCCAAAAAGCAAGCACACCGGTTCGCAAGACTGCATTCCGTTGACCTTTAGGATTGGATGGATCGAAATGTCCGATCTGAAGGTCACAGGGAAACTCATCGCACATACCGCAATGACGTACTCCTTTCGTACTAGCGCATTCGAAGAGCCTGCAATTGCCCCACCATGGCTCACCCTTTGAGTCTAGACATCCTGAACACTGACGACCACTTTCTCCCTTGTAGCTAGGACAGATGTCACAGGCATGACCACATGGACTGAGTTCCATCTCGCAACCCTCATTTCAGAGATAGAGTGCTACTGCTTATGGATGTATAGTCCCAATTGAAAATTCGCAAGAGTACATATGCTAATTTGAGTAGAATTCTCATGCCAAAATGTCCGTATTGTTCTGAGGAATTGAGAGTTAGACTCACAGGGAGCTTCATATCAGAAATTGATGATGACTATTTACAACAAATTGAAGCATTCATCCAGCGATTGCCACGGTTTGTCAGAGGGACTTTCAAGTCGCAGATAGGACGAGTGAACGAGCACCCTCCACTTGTCAATCTGCTTGTATGCGTCTACTGTGATAGTGTGTTAAGCGCAGAAATTCAGAGGTTTGGGTCCAATATCTAGATGTTCAATGTCCAGTAATCCTTTTGTCCAAGAGTGCATAGGGAATATCATACTCTTTTCGGAGTGAGAAATATGGAAGATGGAAGCGTATACAAGATAATCGACCTAGTGGGCACCAGCGCTAAGAGCTGGGAGGACGCGGTAGCGGTTGCTGTAGCCCAGGCTGCCAAGAACTTGCGTGATCTTAGAATTGCTGAGGTAAAGGACCTTGATGTCAAAATCGAGGATGGCAAGATTGTTGCCTATCGAGCTCGGGTTGCATTAAGTTTCAAGTATGAGAAGGAATAGACTCGATTATTAGTAGAGATTGGCGAGGGGGTTGACTCCCTTGCCATCACATTTTCTTGGAAGCCACTTGGGTGCTGCAGATGAAAGAACGGTCAAAGACCTCTCCATATGGTGGCGAAGGATGGTTTCCCCGGAAGAAATCGATGAAAGAGGAGATTGGAACCATATGGAGTTCTTGCGGAGTAAACAATGAATGGACTCGTCTCAAGAGAGTGCTCCTTCATTGCCCGGGAATTGAACTCACTGGTATCTCAGATCCAGACAAGGTGCAGATGATTGAGGTTCCCTTCATAGAAGTCATCACGAAGCAGCATGATGATATTGCAGCAGCATTCAGGAAAGCACGCGTAGCTATGTCCTACGTGGACCCTTCGGCCAAGCCGCCTCCCAATCTAATGTTCGTGGCAGACTTACTCTTTACTACACCTGAGGGAGTTATCCTCGCTCGCCCAGCCTCATCAGTACGAGCTGGTGAGGAGAGATTTGTTGGTGAGTCGTTGTCTAGACTGGGCATTCCTGTCCTGAGAAGTATCCGTGGGAATGGCACATTCGAAGGTGCTGATGCAGCATGGCTCAATCCTGACACGGTCATGATTGGAGTCGGTTTTCGCACAAACAGGGAGGGAGCTTCGCAGGTGTCAAGCCTTCTGAAGGAGATGGGGATTGAAACCGTTGAAGCTGAGCTTCCACCAGGCTCAATGCATCTCATGGGAAACCTTCGCTTTGCAGACCGCGATCTCGCAATATGTAGACCTAGCAGAGTAACTGGAGAAACGCTAGAAGCACTACATGAACATGGATTCTCTACGCATTTTGCGCCTGACGCGTCCGAGATATCTCTTGGTCTATCAATGAACTTCGTAACATTGGGACCAAAGCAAATCCTGACTGCTGATGGCAATCCAAAGACACAGTCGTTCTATGAAGACCTAGGACTGAGGTGTCAACTGGTTGATATAAGTGAGGTAACAAAAGCGGCCGGGGGAATAGGTTGTCTGACTGGCATATTGAAGAGAGAGTTGATTTGAGTTTCAACCACCCTTTCCTCGAATCTCCATTATAATCCACTCAGTCACCGCTTCTTCCCCATGAAAGAGCTGTTTCAAGTCTTCTTCAAGACTAATCGGCTCAAGGACACAAATCCACCCCTCTCCATAGGGGTCACTCACAAGAGCACTAAAGTCATCTTCCAGAGCCGAGTTTGATCCAACAACAACTCCAGAAACGGGATTCCTCATGGGCCCGACCCACTTGTTGCTCTCGAGTGTAGCAATCGGCCCTCCAATCATGACCTCTTTTCCTACGGGGCGGGGTGTAATCGCCTTAATATCCCCGGCAAGATGCACTGCATATGGAGTGATTCCTGTACGAACTTTGCTTCCCTCGATCTTTGCCCAAGTATGGTCCGGGTGGTAGTAGAGCTCATCCGGAAATAGGAATCCTTCAATCTCCAAAGAAGAAATCACCGGAATCTCAAGAAATCTTTCTGCTTCATAAGTTATGGCATTACGCTTTGGATGGATTGCTTTTGGGCAGAGATAGAAGGTGAATCTAGTTAGAAAATGGGAGTCGGGCAGGATTCCCGACCTGAATTGCATTCCGTTCTAAGATGCTAGAATTCCCAAAATCTTCTCTTCAACATTCTCTGGAGTAACAAGCGTCACGAATTTGGCAGCTTTGCCAAGTGCTTTCTTTGCAGCCTTGTGAGCTTCCTTCGGAGCTATAATGAGGGCTGGGATGTCAAACGCTTTCGCGCGATAAAGCAAATCGTATGGAGTTAGCCCTCGATGCATCGTCATATCTCCTCCTGATTCGCTCTCGGGAGCTATAACCTTGTGCAAGTATCCCACGAGAAGATCGACATCTCCTGGTTCGATGAGAGATGCAAGCTTTCCTGCACCATCCCAGTCATTAGCAATTGGTATAGTTCCATAACCGCGTGCCACTAGATTGGTCAATAGAATAGAGTCTGTTCCATCAAAGTATCCAACAATCTTCATAGCAATCTCTCCGATATAATATGGTTTCCAGCAGGTAAGAATGCTTGCATCTATCGAACTAGGAAAAGGAGCGCTACTATTGGAAAGACTCTCCCATCCTTCGACTAGGTCCCCTCAGCATAAGCTTTCGCATAGGCTTCTTGCTCGGGTGTCCATTTGTCTATCTTGATGTCCATGGTTTCAAGCTTGGCAAATGCGGTTTCATTATCAAGCTCCTTCGGGAATTCATATACCGCAGGCTTGAGGTCCTTGCCATTCTTTGTCATCCAAATCATCGCATTGAGCTGACTAGCGAAGCTCAGGTCCATGACTTCCGAGGGGTGGCCTTCAGCAGCTGCAAGATTGACCAAGCGACCTTCACCAAGCAGGTAAAGCCTGCGTCCATCCTTCAGCTCATACTCATCAAGAGCATGACGGACCCGTTTCTTTGGTCCCTTGCTGAGTGCAATCAAGTCGGGCTCATTGATTTCGACATTGTAATGACCTGCATTGCCAAACATCGCACCATCTTTCATGACCTTAAAATGAGCTCCAGTGATGATATCCTTCATTCCTGTAGCGGTCAGAAACAAATCGCCTTCAGGGGCTGCATCATCCATTGGCATGACCCTGAAGCCATCCATCCTGGCCTGTAGCGCACGAATAGGATCAACTTCAGTAACAATCACATTTGCACCAAGTCCACGTGCACGTTCAGCCATTCCACGGCCGCAATACCCATAGCCACCAATGACCACAGTCTTCCCAGCAATCAGTATGGCAGAAGCTCTCATGACGCCATCAAAGACGCTCTGTCCTGTTCCGTACACATTGTCGAACAAGTGCTTGGTGTCTGCATCGTTGACAGCCATGATCGGATACTTCAAAGCTCCATCATCAGCCATCGCACGGACGCGAATAACACCGGTGGTCGTTTCCTCTGATCCTCCGTAGAGGTTCGGTATCAGTTCTTGATGCTTGTTGTGAAGAGTGAATATGAGGTCTGCCCCATCATCGAGTGTGAGGGTAGGCTCAGTCTTGAGTGTCTGCTCGATACACCAGTAGTATTCCTCGTTATTCAGATTATGCCAAGCATAGACTGGCACATCGTTCGCGGCGAGTCCAGCAGCCACCTTGTCGTTGGTGGACAATGGATTGCATCCAGACCATGCGACTTCGGCCCCTGCTGCCCGAAGAGTTTCAACCAGTACAGCGGTCTCCTTGGTCACATGGAGACATCCAGCAATTCTCATCCCCTTCAGGGGCTTACTCTCAGAGTATTTCTTCCTGAGATGCATCAATACAGGCATGTGTTTCTCAGCGTACTCAATCAACATCCTGCCTTCTTCGGCAAGACCAATATCCTTGACCTTATAGTCAGTCATCTAAATCACAGGGGGTTGCGGGGCGGAGGACATATATGAATTCATCATATTGACAAGTAATAGATTGCACAAAATTGAGGTCAGAAGAGTGCAAGACATTACGGAGAGTGAACAGAAGCTCCTGTGGGAATTGATGCAGAATTCGAGGTCAAGCCTAGCCGCTTTGAGTGAGAAGGTTGGGAAGGGCAGAAACTGGATTGCTCGAACCATCAGGAAGCTAGTACGCAATCGCATCATTTTGGCATACGTGACTGTGTTTGATCCTGCTCAGGTCTATGCAGAACGCAATACATTACTCCTCTTGAAGACCAATCCGCGAGAGCTTGATGTAAGTACAGGTCTTCTGGATATGCCAGAGCTAGAGTCCTTGGATGGAATCTCCGGGGACCACTCTCTCCTTGGTCTATTTCGATTCCGTGGGTCCGGATCCTTTGTCCAATTCCTTGACAATGTAGATCATGTTGTTGCAAGAGCAAAAGCCGACAAATATCAGCTTGTGCAAGTCCTCACAACTTACAAGACCCATGGGTTCGCTCTGGACAGTCAACCAATACACCCAAAGCTGGTGTCATCTAAGGACTGGGATTTAATGCGAACAATCTATCGTCAAGCTCCCTCCGAGGACGCTCCATTTCCTCTTTCTCAAAGCGAAATTGGTGACAAGATGGACCCGTGCCTCAGTCAACCAGCAGTTTCAAAATCAATGAGAAGACTTGAGGAACGCGGCGCGATTATTGGCTATTCAGCCGACATCAGATTTGATAACATCGGTCTACCCATCAAGTTCTTCTTGCAGATTAAACCAATACCTGGTACAATCGCTCGGACAGCTAAGATGGTCAGCAAGATGACCGAGGTTTGGGACCTCCTTCGAACTAGCGAAGACTATAGTCTATTTGCGACGGTCCGAACGGAAAGCGTTGAAGGATACAACCAGTTCCTAAGAAGGCTCTACATGAACGAAGATATTGCTGACACTCATTCCCAAATCTCGCTGGAGGAGTGGTTTGTCCCCGTTCGTTCATAATCCTCGACCGAAGTACTGTATCCAAGCCAAATCTCATCCCAGAGATTTTTGCTGATGTTTGCAATGATTATGAGAACTCCAAGGGCACCCATGATGACTGAGAAGAGCATGTTTGCTCTGGAAAATCCCAGAAGCATACTTCCTTCTCCGAAGAAGAGCACTACCGAGCCTACAATCTCGTTGGGTGGCACCCATGGCCAGAGTGTTGGATTGTACGGATGCATAGGTATGTCAACCAGGACATGAAAAAGCGCGCCTAGCATGCAAGAAGCGATTAAAGCCGGAGTGACTCGACAAGCTTCTTTCAATTCTCCTCGATTCACTCCAAAAATCAAGGAGATGACTGGGGGATAGATGAACCGTGTGACCACCACAGCAAGCACGGTGCATACTGTGAATACTCCAAGTAGACTATGCAAGAGCAGATGATCCCAGAGTCCTGGAAATAAGACCCACATAAGAGGCACTTCGATGTCAGGTATAACAGACCCCACCAAAAGCCCTGGCAATGACAGCAGCTTGTTAGTCTTGGAGAGAATGTATCCCGCGGGATAATGCAGTGGCGTAACAGGCATCTGTATCCTGAACCGAATATCAGCTGCGCCTTTTCAATATGCTTAAAGACCAAGGGGTGTACTGCCGCTCTAAGGTGCATCCAATGGGATTCTATGAGTTCGAAGGCAAGACACCATCAGTCGATGGACGAGCATATGTATCCCCTCGTGCCTCAGTGATAGGCGATGTTGAGATAGCTGAGGATTGTAGCATATGGGAGTTTGCAGTAATTCGAGGAGACTTCAACAAAGCTAAGATTGGGAAGGGATCGTCTATCCAAGACAATTGCACAGTTCATGTCACTCCCTTCAATCCCACAACGATTGGAGAATATGTAACAGTTGGGCACAACAGCGTGATTCATGCATGTGAGATTGGCGATCGCACAGCTATTGGAATGGGTGCCGTGGTTCTAACAGGTGCCAAAGTTGGAGCCGACTGTGTGATAGGCGCGGGATCGGTTGTGACTGAAAACAAGGTGATTCCAGACAACAGCTTGGTTCTAGGAGTTCCCGGGAAAGTGGTGAAGGAGGTTTCTGAAGGGATGAAAGAAGCCTTCATGATTGGAGCCGAGATGTATGTAGAGCTGGGTCGAAGGCACAAGAAAACAACAAAAGACGCCAACAAGTCTTAAGGGACTATTATTTCAGGACAGTTCACTGGAGACAGAAAATTGCGAAGAGTACCAGTCCTTCTATTCACATGTGCATTACTGGCCTTAGTTTTTGTCAGTCCAGTCACAGCGCAATCAAATCTTGAACCAAATGTCGCTCGAACAATGGAGCATCTTTGGGGCGAAGAGTCTGTGACTTATGTGGCGAGTCTGACTGCAGGCCAATGGACAGTCATTGTCACTTCAGATGCTTTCTGGGGGCTTCAAGTCAGAATCGATGTGGCTACTGACAGTACTTTCACTGATATCATAGCGGAGAATGGTCTGACCCCAGGCAATTTTCCAGAAATAGAGTTTGACCTATCATCAGATGCGACAGTCTATATCAGGCTCGAGGAGAACTCGGTCTACGGCGACACGTCTGGCTTCTATGACATTGGTGTATACGATGAAGGACATGTTCTTGGTGCGAGAGTTGGTTCTTTCCTTTCAGCCAATTGGATGATTCTCCTGTTCACCGTACCTTTCATCTTCATCATCTTCCCATGCATATTCGCGGCAAGACGTGGCAGAGGCCCTGGAGCTCAGCAGTATTACCGCCGTCGAAGGTCGTTTACCATAAGTGCGCCTCCCTTTGCCATTCCTGATGAACACCGCGGAAGTACGAGAGCCGATGGAAGTGACCTTACAACTGTCCGTGTGCCAAACAAGTGTCCAAACTGCAGTGCAGCTCTAGCACAAAGCACACTGGAATGGACAGGGCCACTTGAGGCTAGATGTAACTATTGCGGTGCCACGATCCAAGCTACCTTTGAGAGAGTATAGTCTGCGTTTTTATTGACAGAAAGAAAGATACGTGGCTATCACGTAGGACACCATTTGTCAGAGTGATGCAAATGGTGCATACAGGTGGGACATCAAAGGAACAGATCATCAGAGACTTTGCAGCACACGTGTCATCAGGTAAGGCTGACTTCTATGGCATGGTAGATCTAAACTTCGTTCTTGGCAAAAGAGAAGGGCCTTGGATGTGGGATGTCACTGGTGAGAAGAAGCTCATTAACTGTCATTGCAACGGTGGGGTTTTCAATCTAGGGCATCGCCACCCTGAGATTCTGAAAGTCATGAGAGCGGCTCTAGAGGAACTTGATATTGGGAATCACCATTTAATGAGTGAACAGCGTGCAATGCTGGGAAAGAAGCTTGCTGAACACACTCCACCAGAGATTACCAGGACAGTCTTTGGTGTGGGGGGTGGCGAGGCGATTGACTTCGCAATAAAGCTAGCTAGAGGCCATTCCAAGAAGCACAAGATTGTCTATGCGACATCTGCATATCACGGGCACACAGGACTTGCTCTAGCAGCAGGAGATGTTCATTTCAAGGCACCATTCGAGCCTCTGGCTCCTGGATTTGTGGATGTTCCATTTGGTGATGCGGATGCTGTTACCACGGCGATAGACGATGAAACCGCTGCCGTTCTGTTTGAAACCATTCCAGCCACACTAGGCATGCTGCTCCCTCCAGAAGACTTCTATAAGAGGGTCCGGGAGATTTGCGACGAGAAGGGAGTTCTCCTAATTCTTGATGAAATCCAGACAGGCCTTGGTCGGACCGGCAGGCTGTGGGGTTATGAACACTATGATATTGTTCCTGATATCTTTGCTATCGGAAAAGGACTGGCTGGCGGGGTGTATCCGATTACAGCCACCTGTTATAGAGAAGATTTGGATCCATTCATGAACGAACATCCTTTCATCCATGTTTCGACATTTGGAGGAGCTGAGATAGGATGTCCCGTGGCAGCTAAAGTGCTTGATATTACATCAAATGCCAAATTCCTCGGCAATGTCAATCGAGTGAGCGATAGCTTGGTTTCTGGTCTGGAATCTATCAAAGAGCGATATTCGGAGATTCTTGTTGAGATTAGGGGAAAGGGTCTGTTCATGGGGCTCAGGATGAGTGATATAGGGTATGGTCCATTGATGAGCATCGCAAGCTACAACTGTGGGGCATTTGCTGTCTATGCTGATAATGACCGCTCAGTGCTTCAGTTTCTCCCACCTCTAATTATAGGGAAGGAGGAAGTGGATTACATCATTGATGCAATGGACAAAGCCTATGCATATGCAAAGGAGCGCCCCGACTACCTAGAGTTGGCTAGGAACTTAGCAATGTAAGAGGATGACGGAGATGACGATAGAGATTGATTTGGATCTTCTGAAAGAGTTTGAGGAAAAGCTGGATCCAGCTAAGCCTGAAGAGTCCCCTATCCCAGCTGGAGTCCTTGGCTATGGAGAGATTAGCACAGTCTTTGAGATTCATGTTGAGTCCCAATCAGAGATTGCATTCAAGCGAATGCCACTGTTTGATACTCATGAGCAGATCGAGCAATATTCGGACGTCTATTTCAGATATCATGAGCGATTGAAGGAAATTGGAATCGAGTTGCCCGAATTCGGCGCAACTTCTGTTACTACCGACGACAAGAGGCTGGTGTTATATCTTTGGCAGCGGAAACTTGCTGCAGAATCAATTGGTGATAAGATCATCCAGACTGCTTCTGAGGAGGAGGTCAAGGCTTTAATCAAGACTATTCTACATCAGCTCCTCAAGGTGTGGGAGTTCAATGCAAGACAAAAACCGGTTGTTGAGGTGGCAATCGACGGTCAGGTTTCTAACTGGGCAATAAAGAATCCTGCTGATATTTTAAAGGGAATACAGGAAGGAGTTGACCTGATTTATCTCGATACCAGCACACCCCTCTTCAGAGAGAATGGGATTGAACAACTGGATGCGGAGCTCTTTCTCCGACCAACACCTCCCGGGGTTCGATATATCCTCAAGAAGTTCTACCTCGATGACATTGTCAATAGATACTACGACTTTCGAAAGGTGATTATCGATCTTGTTGCCAACTTCTTCAAGGAGCAGAGACCGGAGCTAGTCCCAGTACTTATAGAAGTCGCAAATGACTTTCTGTCTACCGAAGCCAGTACCCTCGATATTGCACCTATCGTCTACGAAGAGGTAGAGGACTATTACAAGGATGACGCATCTACCTGGAAGCTCTACCTCCGTATGCGAAGACTACATCGTTTTATTCGATCTAAGCTTCTTAGAAGGTACTATGCCTACATCCTCCCAGGAGAGATTCAGAGGTAAACAGACTATAACTATTGGACCATTTTCCTTAGCTCATATCCTTGAAATGCAGACCATGACACTAGCGCATAGACCGCAGCCTTCTGCATAATTGCAGTGCCAAATCCTGGACCGTAGATATGCAACAAGCATATGATTGCGACAATGATTCCAACTAGCGAATACAGGTTCTGATAATCGCTCTTCAGGAGAATTGCGATTGAGTACGTGGCAATGGCAATCGCAGTGAGTACAAAGAATATGATGGTAGACCATGCATGTTCAAAGAGAAATAGGTCAGCTGCAAAGATTCCAATTCCTGCCAGACAGGGTGCAGCCACAACGCCAAGTGCTGTTCCCAGTCCGCTGAGGGCTTTCTGCATTCTTGTTTCCGTGAACACAGTTCTGATTGACAGATAGAATGGAACAGTGAATATTCCTCCAAGAGTTGTTGCTGTGGCGAACAGGAACCAATTAACTGGCGTATCGACACTGTTTATCACTGCCAGCCCCAGCTGGCTAAAGTAGTTCTCAAAGAAGTTGTATCCACCCGGGTAAATCAGCATATCAACAAATGATAGGACAACAAACTGCAGCCCGGCAAGAATCCCACTAATTGCCCCAATTTTCCTCCAATTCAAGTCTAGCACCTATTTGCCACTGCGCTTCTTGATTTCCTCTTCTCTCAGTACTCGGCGCAAGACTTTCCCTACGTTGCTAAGGGGTAGCGAATCGACAATGTCAACTTCCTTGGGCCTCTTATACCCCGCCATCTTCTCTCTTGCCCAATCGATGAACTCCTGCTCTGTCGCAGACTCGCCCTCCTTCAAGACTATATACGCCTTAACAAACTCGTTGCTTGGGTCATCATCTCTCGGAATTCCCACTGCAGCAGCCAGCTGAATTTTCGGATGCGTGAACAAGATGTCTTCTATCTCTCTCGGGTATGCCTTCAGACCGCCAACATTGATCATCTGCTTCTTCCTGTCACTGATGTAGGTGTATCCCTCTTCATCCATATGCCCCACATCTCCAGTTAGGAAGAAACGCTTGCCATTGATGTTGCGCATCACGTTATCAGTTTCCTCGGGCTTCCCATAGTATCCTTTCATAACTTGGGGGCCATGGATAGCTATCTCTCCTATCTCTCCAATAGGCATCTCTTTAGTCCCAGTTTCAAGGTCCACTATCTTGCATATCGTGTCTGGAATTGGAAGTCCAATAGAGCCAAACTTGCGGTTCCGTGAGTTAAACGGGTTCATGTGGGTCACTGGGGATGTTTCAGTCAGACCATAGCCCTCGAAAAGAAGTGCTCCAGTCACTGCTTCGAACGCATTGGCTAGCTCAGGCGGTAATGGTGCAGCTCCAGAGCTGCATATCCTTACATTGGTCAAGTCGTACTTGCTCACTTCGGGATGGGTAGCAATGCCTGCATATAGGGCTGGCACACAATTCAATGAAGTTCCTTTGCTCTTCTCCAAATCCTTGAGCAAGTCTGATAGAGGGGGTTTACCTGCCCTAGGATCTGGAATACACACGAGTTGGCCTGCATTCCATACTGCCAACAATAGAGTTGTAGTAAGTCCGTAGCTGTGATACCACGGAACTGCTCCAACAAAGACCTCCTCTTCGTATCTGATTCCTGCCGCAAGCTCAACATCCGGAGGTTCAAGATAGACCCACTCACAGATTTGTAGAATATTCGATACCAAATTGGCATGAGTTAACTCAGCTCCCTTCGGAGTTCCCGTGGTCCCTCCCGTATAGATGAGAACTGCAGTATCATCGGGGTCGAAGTCTGCTTGAGGTGACTTAGGTTCATATTCAGCAATAATGTCATCGTAGAAGAAAGTCTTGTCCTCTTCATAGTACCCGCTCTTTGGAATCTTACCCATAAGACCTCCTAGGAATGCCTTGACTGTTGGTATGAATGACTTCAGACTGCAGACCACTACTGTTTCAATATCTGTACCCTTGATAGCCTCATAGCAAGTCGGTGTGAAATTTGGGTGGTCCAACACAAAGACAGCTACAGCTCCCGTGTCCGTGAGTTGATAGTTTAGCTCTCCTGCTTTATACATGGGGTTGCAGGTCACAACCTTCGCTCCTGCTTTCAGTGCTCCAAAGAACACCGGTGGAAAGTGCGGTACGTTAGGCAGGAAAACCGCTACTCGATCACCCGGTTTGATTCCTTGAGTAGATAGAAAGTTTGCTATCCTATCAGCATGATCTCGAACCTCAGCAAAGGATCTTGTCTTTCCCATAAACCATGTAAAGGGCCGATCTCCGCTTTTCTCAGCGGTCCTATCAAGCATGGCATACAGTGGTTCCTTTGGATATTCCAATGTCGGTCTTGCAGTAGGTGGCCACCTTGGGCCTTTCTGCCAATACAGTTCTTTCATCACTCATCTACTCCTAAGTCAATATCACAGACTATCTGCTCGCTATTGCATTGCCTACTCATATTTCTTCGGGAAAATAGGAAACAGGGGGAAACTCCCCCTATTGATGTTCTACTTCTTCATTTTGGCGAGTTCTGCATCACGAAGCTCTCGACGAAGGACCTTTCCAACTGCAGTCATTGGAAGAGTATCGACAAATTCCACTTCCTTGGGTCGCTTATAGCCCGCCATGTTTTCCTTAGCCCATGCGATGAACTCGTCTTCAGTGGCAGTTACTCCCTCTTTCAGGATGACATATGCCTTGACATACTCATTGCTCGGGTCGTCCTCTCTGGGTAGGCCGATGACAGCCGCCAGCTGCACCTTTGGATGTTCAAAGAAGAGGTCTTCAATCTCTCTCGGATACGCCTTCAGACCACCGACATTGATCATGTCCTTTTTCCTGTCAGAAATGACGAAGAACCCATCCTCGTCAATGTGACCAATATCACCAGTCAGGAAATAGCGCTTTCCTTTTATTTCCCTCATCACTGCCGCAGTTTCATCAGGTTTGTTCCAATATCCTTTCATGACTTGTGGCCCACTGATGGCGATCTCTCCAGTCTCTCCCTGCTCCAGTTCTTTCTTACCAGTTTCCATGTCAACAATGGTCGCATATGTGTCTGGCATAGGAACTCCAATTGAGCCAAACTTGCGCAAAGACTTCAGCGCAGGATTAGCGTGAGTCATTGGGGATGTTTCAGTCAGACCATACCCCTCAAAGAGCGTAGCTCCAGTCTTGCTCTCAAAGACTTTCGCGAGCTCCGGAGGCAATGGTGCAGCACCAGATCCACAGGCCTTGAGAGTGGTCAGGTCATATTTCCCTACATCCGGGTTGTTCACCATACCTGCATAGAGTGCAGGCACACAGTGAAGGATGGAGCCCTTGTATTTCTGAATATCTTTGAGAAGGTCGCTCATAGGTGGCTTTCCGCCCCTTGGGTCTGGGACACAGACTAGTGAGCTTCCCATATAGTAGGATGCTATCATGGTCAGTGTCAATCCATAGCTATGATACCATGGGAGCGCTCCCACGAATACTTCTTCACCAGGCTTAAGCTTCTCAGGTGGTCCTCCTCCTTTAGGTTCCAACTGACTCCACTCCTCAACCTGCATGACATTGCTATAGAGATTCCTGTGAGTGAGCATAGCCCCCTTTGGTGTGCCCGTTGTTCCTCCAGTGTAGAGAATCAATGCGAGGTCATTCAATGGATCGATGCTCACGTCCGGTGCCTTCGCTTCGAATTGTTCGACGATGTCATCATAGAAGACAGTTCCCTCCTCGTAAGAGTCACCTTTCGGAATCTTTCCTAGAAGGCCACCTAGAACCGCTTTTGCCTTCGGTAAGAAACTCTTGATATTGCAAATCACAACCGTTTCAACGTCAGTTCCTTTAGTTGCGGCATATGC
>JBHLLF010000014.1:66501-77352 GCA_048885865.1 Candidatus Hermodarchaeota archaeon | reverse complement strand
CCTACCGTTGATGGCGAGCCGAAAGGACCACCGACCCCTCCGGGCAATCCGTCAAATAGATGGTTGCTTGACTTTGTGGTTCTATCCAGTCTGCGTCTGTCTTTCAAGAATCATTGGGAGCAGATGGTCCGCAATATTGTGAAGAAGAGACCCCAGACCGACCTGACCCTTGTAGCTGAACGGCTAGGTCTGACAATTCAAGAGGTTCTTGATATCGCCCGCAAAATCAGGAGTTTGGATGATCAGGTGATCGAGCACGATGTGAGCGATTCCACTAAGAATCTGACATATCTCTGCAAGAAGCCCAACTCCAGTCTGACACCTATTGTAGACATAACCATGTGATGTCGTCGATGGTGCTCCAGCAACCCGTTTTGTGGCACGACTTGCAGAGTTCCTGGAGGAGAGTCGTGGACATCCATCCTCGTAGAAAGGATTCAAATTCATGGTTCACAGTCACGATTCAAGATAAGGAACTTGGTCGATTGCTAGCGAACCTCGATGCTGCAAGGTATTCCTTCTATGGGAGTCTTCGAAAGTCTTTCATAACTCTTATGGCATCAATGGTGGCCATGCCTGAGTACTCTGGTCCATCTGCAGAGCTCCAACTACCGTCCAATCCTTGTTTCTCCTCAAGAGCATCAAGGGCACCGATCACGAGTTTATGATCAACACTGAGATTTGCATCCCTAAGGCATCGGAGCAACCATGCCAGATCCGTCCCATCAAGTTCGTCGGGCGTGAATCTCTTTTCCACTCCCTCTAAAAGCCTCTTGAAGACCTCTGACTCAGTGCCTGGATGATAGTTGAACATCACCAAGGCGTCCCAGCTGGCGTAGAGATAGCCTCTGACTAGTCCAGAAGGTTGAATGTGCTGCATCAGAAACTCTGCGGGGCAACCCTTTGACCCTGGTGGTTCTGCGCGGCCAAAACGTATGAACCAATGAGCACAGCATGCAGTCAGCCAGGTCTGAGTATTGACTTCACCCGGCATCATGAAGGGCGGCGGGTCAAATTCTCCCACCTCTTCAATCTCATCCCACCCACCATCTTCACGTTGATGGTCCAAGAGAAAGTCAAAGGTCCTGTCGACAATGGGGCCGTTCAGAATAGAAAGGTCATCAAGCCATCCCAAAACATTCAGTGTTGTCGTTATGCTGCTCACATCATTATCCCAGAAAGCAAACCCTCCACCCGACTTTCTCATTCTCTCGATTGCATCTAGCACATCTTTGTCAGGGCGGGTATTCTCCAAAATTGAATCAAGACGGGCCTGCTGTATATTGTCACTGCTTGTCCTGACAAACTCCAAGGCTTTCTGGATATCGACCATTACGCCCTCAGGGGTCTGAAATTTCTAATCAATCTATGCCCCAATAGGGAGGTTGTAGACGGTGGTCCTAAGACATGGTTTGCAACAGGACTTGTTGAGTTCCTAGAGGAGAGTCATGGCATTCCATCTTCAGAATCAGATCCGATGCTATGATTCATTGTCATCTACGGTAAATGTGACCGATTCAAAGAATGCCAGATTCAGTATCACACAGCCCGCTTCCTCAATCTGCGAACTGTAGTCTGAGATGAATGTATCATTGCTGAAAGAATTGTAGTGTGTTGGGACCATGTTCGTCGGGTGAATTTTCTCAACAACCTCTACAATGGGGCTGAGGCTGACGTCAATGGCTCCCATGGCACTGTCCCAGTAGATGGGGAGAAATGCAATATCAATTACCTCCGTGAACGCCTCATACTCCACCATATATTTCGCATCGCCTGCATGGAAGATCTTGAACCCATCAATGTCAATGATATAGCTTGTCCAATTCACATCCTTCGGATGGCTTGAGGGCAAGCTAGGTCTATCCAGCGTGTACATGTAGAACGCAGTGATACTGATATCACCAACCTGATGCGATTCCCCAGGGTCAAGACCAATGCCCTCGTGGCGTTCAATCTCCTCAGTCATATTTCTAGGAAAGATGAAGACCGTATCGTTCTTCTCTATATCTCGAATGTCCAGCAATGCGTAGTGGTCAAAATGGGGGTGGGTGACCAATATGATGTCCGCGGGAAGTTCGGTGTAATTGTCAGGAATGGCATAGGGGTCTATGTAGATTCGCATTCCCTTTGCCTCGATCATGACTCCCGCGATATTGAGCAGGGTGATCTTGACCTCTTCAGGAGGTGGCGCATCATTTGGTTGCTCGGGTTCGAGTGACATCATTAGAATAAAGGGAGTCGCGACTAGGATGGCACCAACTGCTATGACGAGAACGACCTTTTGCGATTTCGAAAGATGCATGTTTGTTCTAATGCGCATCTAGAATATAACGTGTCCAATCTCAGCATCTGAGTGTCCCATCTTTGATATTCCTGATGATTTCTATGACAACCAGAGCTGTCAAGGAATTTTAGTCAGAAAGGCATTTTACTAAATAATGCCTGTTCTAAATTAGGGTGAAATCGATGAATGAAGAAGTCGAAGCCACTGTGTTCGAAGTGCTTGCTCACACAATAAGACGCGACATCTTGAAACTTGTGTATCATGGGGAAGACGGAGCATCGTACACAGAAATGCTTGGTGAATTCGGTTCTTCAACGGGGAGGCTAAACTATCACCTCAAGCAAATGGAGGGCTTCATTCAGAAGAACGATCGTCTACGATATACTCTGACCCCGCTGGGAAGAGCCGCAGCAGACCTCATGTTTTCACTCCGCGAAGACCTGCCAGAGAATGCCGAGCGATATGTCAAGATTCGCAAGCCTCCTTCATTGATGCCTGCTGTGAAATTCATGGCGTTTCTTCTAATGGTGGTGGTATCAATTCCTGTCATCTTCATTGGAATGCAACTCTATGATTTGATTGCCGTAGGCGGTTCGTTGATTGATATTATCGCGCACATTGTTGCGATGGCTATAGGAATAGCCGTCTTTGTGTGGATTGGATACATGGTGAGAGTGGGACCGGGATATCTGAAGCATCTGGAGAGGAGATTCTATGAATGAAGGGGCTCCCCATGTTTCATCGCAGCAGTCGATTCTCATGACCACACCGCAAGCAGCAACGAAGACTCGACAGCCCTGGAAGTTGAAACTCATCTTGGTTGCTTGGATGGCCGCCCTCGGCATAGATTTCCTTTGGCATGGTGGGTTTCTTTCAGAGATATATACTCAGCCAAATCCAGCACTGCTCGACCCAATGCAGGCGTTTCTCCGCATTCCATTTGGGTATGGGGCTCTTCTAATTCAAGTAGTGCTCTTTTACTGGTTCTTCTCATTGACTGGAGTCGATGAATGGCGGAAAGGACTGAAAATTGGATTCATATTTGGAAGTCTAGCGGGGATTGCATCAATTTTGGGGCAGTATTCCATACTCGCACTCGAATTGGGTCTTTTGATTCTGTGGGGGGTGGGACAACTAATCGAGGTCACTGCAATGGGAGCAGTTCTTGGAGCTGGGATTTCAGCTGCTTCTTTGAGAAGCCTAGGGAAGAGAGTAACAGCCCTTGTGCTCATAGCAGTGCTCTTTACCATCATCATGCAAAATGCTGTCCACTGGATTGAATGATATTAGGCTTCTTTGCTGAGCCGGGTCACAAAATGTCGGTATTATCCTCCTACTCCAGAACGCGATTTCAGTATACTCATCGAGTCATGACGAATTTGACGTTACCTACATCAAAGGAGGAAGTAGCGCCAGAGGTACTGAAAGAAGCATGAGTATCACCGAATACAGAATCACCGTGACCACTATTTCTCTTCCATTTTCTGGCCAGTCCTTCTTTAGGACGAGCTTGATGGGGGCAGTAATCAAGTTAGATATGGATTCAGGAAGTGGTATTAGAAAAGGAGTCTTTGCGCGGTATTCCAGATATTGCTCATCATTCTTCTGAACCATTTTGCTCTCCTCATACAGGGCAACACCAATAATCAACATGATTGAGAGAAGCCATGGCAGACTCGGCACGAAGTAGATTCCTCCAAAAGGAATTGGTGCCACCAAGGCGTGAATCAGAAGGCCATAGCTCCAAACTATGAAGCCCAAGTATTGAGGGTGCCTAGAATAACGATATGCCCAGAAGTCAACTATTCGTACGTCTTTGAATCGCCCCTGGAACCAACTCATGGCACTCAGGAGGAATATCATGAATCCTAGTCCCTGAATTATGAAGGGCAAAATGAACAATAATGGCATCAGCATCCAGATGGCCCTTACTGCCAGACGCAGAGGAAGAATCGGCAGACAGACGATAGCCCCCAGATCAAAGAGCCCTGCCGATATATCAAACAAAGGAAGCCATAGAACTCTGACCACCCCGATGCCTGCAAGAAAGAACATTGTGAGTGCGAAGTGTCCGAAGACCGGCAAGTATAATGCAATTGAGCCTGCTAGAACTGCTTTCTGTTTCTTCAGGATGAATCCTATGAGAATAAGTGCCATAGTTAGCGTGAGCGCAATGTACCCAATGGGCCTCAACGATTCTGTTATCTGGGCGACTGCTTCTGCTTCGCCGACGCCATGGTCGGGTATTATCTCCTTCAGAATGATGTTGATCTGATGATAGATCTCCAGTGTCAGGTAAGTCAATGCAATCGCGAACACTATTGACAGTCCCAGAGCAACGCGAAGGCCGCTATTGTCTTTCTCATTGATGTCGCTGCACAATTTCCTACAATCTCAATTTGTATATTCGATTATTATATTTTGAACTCTGGTTTCAGCGCAACGGTGCAAATCGCGAGTGCTTATATTCTGGTGTGGAATTTGGCTAACCTAGCGCTAGTATTCGGGGGCTGAGAGTGTGATAGAACCAAAAGCATATGATGAGAAGGACTTGGGAACGACGAAGGGAAGGGGCGGTTTCAGAGAACTGGAGAAATTCGCTCTCAAAAGTGTCGGAAATAAGAAGGTCTACAAACTTCGAGAAGTATTGCATGTCTTTGATCCGGTGCATCTGACGATGTATATGGTTGGAGTGTGTGGAAGAAAGGTACTGGTAGAGATTGACACCTTTGACTTTCCCGACGGAGAACACAGAGTTGGAATCGAGTTCGTCGAGCTAATGAAGATGGATGAGTGGTAAGGGTTAACGTTGGGAAGAAATCCTCAGAAGTGATATACCAGATCAGGTGTGAACAGAGGAGCTAGGAACTCATCTCCTATTTTCTTTCTGAAGACAGTATATTATCCAGCCTGAGGATTAATGTATCCTGAATCCCTGCCAACTCCTGAATGCGAGGAATCTTTGCACAAGATGTTAACTACTGACCTCAGCTGATCGTGACACTCGACCATGATGTGGTGGATAGCGCTCCAGCGACCTGATTTGTGTCGAGACTCGTCGAGTTCTTGGAAGAGAGTCACGGTCCTCCTTTTTCATGACTAGGCTCTAACCTCAAAGAGAGTGAATGAGAGAGGGCTAGCCTCTCTCTTTCCACGATATGGTTTTGCTGGCTTCATAGATGGTTTAGCCTTTTCTACGTCAATATCCAAGCGAGGTCTTCACCATGAATCGGCGTTCCGCCATAGTCTTCTTTGAGATAGCCGCTAGCAATTAGAGATACGGTTTCTCCTGCATGGTCCTCAAGGTCGAGTGTGATGACTACCTCAGGAATCCAGAAGTGCAGCACCAAGTCGATGTAACCGTCACTGCCCTCCTCGTGTCCGCCACCATCGCCCAGGATGTATGGAGTAGCAACATCCTGATAGCTCCAGAAAAGCGGATATACGCTATCTTCCACACCATCGATGCTGATTGAAATTGACGCTGGATCAATCTCATGCACATCGAAGTCCTCGGTACCACAGATGGCAACTGCAAACTTGCCTTGGCTCAAGATGTTGATTGGATTCGGCCAAGACTCGGGCTTGATGTCAATAGAGACCTCAATGGTGGGAATCTCGACTGCCTTCTCTAGTGTGAGTAGTGCCCAAGATGTAGTGATAAACGGATCTCCCCATTCATCCCACGGCCAACTGCCGTCTTCATTCTGCGTGTCGAGGATTGCGGTCACGAAGTCATCAAACCAATCAACCTCAATGTCACCCACCAGGATTGCTTCTATCCCCATTGCCAGAAATCCTTTCATTGCAGTGTACATCGTTTGGTAGTCAGGATTCTGTTCTCCCTCCCATCCCGGGCCTCTCCAGCCAGGACTCCAGTTCGGATCATCCCAGTACCGCTCTATGAAATCTAAAGCAGCTTGGGCACGTTCTGAATCCATCGTATCCCCCACAAAAGCCATCTCATAAAGCAGATTTCCCGTTTTCAGGATGTTCACCCATAACCCTGGATCTCTGTAACCAGAGCCGCCTTCTTCACCCACATCATAGTATTCGTCATCCGGATCAGTCTGGATGTAGTCTATGAACTCACTAAGAGCTACCTTGACTCCCTCTGGAATAGAAAGCCCAAATCTTGTCTGAGCATATGTCATCGCAAGCACAGCGTATCCGGTATTGGAGTTGTCAGATGGCATCCAATTCATGTTTTGACCAGGTGCTGAGTAGGACCAGCCGCCCTCATCCTTCTGGCAATACAACAGATAGTTGATGGCAAACTGCATGACCTCCTCAAAGGTCCACCCATAAACAGGGCTCTCAGTGACATCCACAACACGATCAGGGGTGCCGCTTGCAGCTATTGCCATCATTGCAATACTATGCTCGTAGACATAGTGCACATAGTTAGCCCATCCCTCGAAATCTATTATATAAAGAGCATCAGGTTCTGTGTCAGGGTCATCGGTGTCCATCATGTACACATTCCTGAAGATGTATTGGAATCCCTTCTCGACATTTTCTGAGTAGATGTATTCAGGATTAAATGGGCTATCATAGCCAAGCTCTTTTGCACGCTCTTCAAACTTCAACAGAGCGAGACCTGTCTTCCCGACTCTATCTGGAAATCCCCAGTATCCTTCATCATCTTGGTGATTCGCCAGCCAATTTAATCCGGCCACAATCGCATCTTCTATTTCCTGTTCTTGTGTTTCTGTAGCGATTGCAAAGGGCATGGTTGTCCCCAAGAAAAGCACTAGAACCAAGAAACCCACTAGTATTCCATTCTTATTCATTTGTTTCTCTCCTCCAAAGTTGAGATTGATCAAAAATGCAAGAAGTGGCGCGTTCATAGGCTGAGGGCGTATCAGCTATTGTCTGTTGAAATCAATAATCTCAAAGTAGCTGAGCTTTCTTTTTCAAAAATCATTCGGTCGGAATTGTGGGTACAAGTATTGCATGGTTCAGAAGTGAAATACAAGATCAGGTGTAAATAGAAAGTCTGGGTCTCTATCGATCAACCTCATTGCTAGAATGATCATGTGTTTATTGGGGAGTCTGGAATATTGCTGAGAGTTCTCCAACAGGTCGGCAAATCTATCCATCAGTGCAATCGACCTACTAGACTTTGCTTCCACACAAAGGAGTCTCGAGCCAATAGACCAGATTGCAAGCTCGCGGTCCCACATCTTCCCTGTCAGTGGGCCCGGCAAGGACTCACAGACACTCTCTGCTTCTTCAACAACGTTAACGGCCATGAGTGCTAAATCACGCATCTTGACTCTTCCTGGATTCACTATCTCCAACACCCATCTTTCTTGCCTGTCAGCAATGAATGCCAGGTTGACAAGTCTATGCTTGGAAAGGGGTGCGACCTCTCGAAATATTGTGAAGTAGTGGTTTATGCCAGGATGGTCCTCATGTCGTATCCTCTCAGAATAGGAGTCACGATGCCCACGATAGAAGCCATCATGGTCGAGGATTATAGTGTTGACGTGGCGTTCGTCGCCTGCTGTGTGAGCCACGCGATAGGTCACAAGCTGCATGCCAAAGACTTCGTCATGTTCAGTCCTAGAGAGAAAGGTCTTCTTATCCTCAGGGTCCACGGACAGCGCTTCATTGCATAGCTGACACTGAAACTGGCCTCTGAGCAGGCTCATTTCTTTTCTTAGTCTTCTCATATCATCATGTATCTGGCGACCAGCCATTCCATCATCTCCTTGACTCCTTCACCTGTCAGACAGCTGAGTTCATGGTACTTGCAGATTCTCGGATTGCAATTCATCACTGCATCTATGAGCATCTGGTCAATATCGTCGCTCAGGTCTGCCTTGTTTTTCAACAGCACAAAGTCCGGCATGTTCTTAGAACGAATCTTCGAGTAGTAGTCAGTCAGCGTTTCTATCCATTCGGAGAGATCAAGCAATGACTGAACATTGTCTCCTGAGAACATGAGCAAGACTACACTGACACCTCCCATGGCAACCCTCGGGATGTCTCTGAGTGGGTGAATTGCTGAGTCGAGCTGCCCAGACACATCTACCATCTGAAACACTCCGTCCATATCAGAACGTTTGATTCTCAGGGTCTCCAATTCAACAAAGGGTGTTCTGCGATATGCGGTTGTGTCATCCTCAATTACGGAGAGGGGAAGCCTGTTTTTCATGACCCTGACAAAACTTGTCTTCCCCACTGCTCCGGTGCCCGCGATGAGGACTTTCCGGATAGCGAGTTTCTCTTTAATGTGCACGGGGTAGGTCTGTACGTAAGGGTTTTCGGAGAGGGATGCCTTTTCCACAGGATTCATTTCTTCTTCACCTATGACCAGTCCCCATCGTGGGCTTAATCTATGCTCAGATATCCTCATATCTACTAATATACTATCCCAAATTGGGATGTGCATACAGACGCCTTCTTGCAGCCATAGAACGCATACGTTTGGAGCAGCTAGTATGATGGCCAAAGAAGTCGAGGAAGACGAGCTGCCCTACAAAAAGGCGGCCTTAACAAATGGTCATGCTCAAAGATGGACGGAAGAATTGTGTCACTATGTTGAGAATCATCAGTGCAAGAGGTCCCTACTTAATGGATGACTCAGAAGTGAAATACCAGATCAGGGGTGAATAGAAAGTCTGGGTTCTCATCAATCAACTTCATTGCAAGAGTGATCATGTGTTTGCTGGGAACGCGCGAGTATTGTTGCGAGTCCTGCAACAAGGTAGCAAATCTGTCCATCAGTGCAATTGCCCTACTAGACTTAGCTTCTACACAGAGGAGTTTCGAGTCGATTGACCAGATTGCAATCTCGCGGTCTGCTATTTTTTCTGTTAGTGGCCCAGGCAAAGACTCGCAGACCTTCTCTGCTTCTTCAAGTAGGCCAACAGCCATAAATGATAACTCACGAATATTGACTCCTCCGGGATTCACTACCTCTAAGACCCATTCCTCACGCCTATCAGTAATGAATGCCAAGTTGACAAGTTGATGCTCAGAAAGAGTGGGAACTTCCCGAAATATAGTGGTGTATTGGTCTATGCGGGGCTGGGCCTTGGGTCGGATCTGTTCAGCGTAGGAGTCACGATGTCCACGATAGTAGCCCTCATGATCGAGGATTACGGTGTTGAAGTGGCGTTCGTCTTCTGTTGCGTGTTCGACGCGATAGGTCACAAGCTGCATGCCAAAGACCTCTTCATGTTCGGTCTTTGAGAGATAGGTCTTCTCATCCTCGGGGTCAACAGAAAGGGTATCATTGCATATTTGACATCGAAACTGTCCTCTGAGCAGAGTCGTCTGCTTTTCTAGCCTGCTTCTTACATCATCATGTATCTGGTGACCAGCCATTCTATCATCTCCTTCACTCCTTCTCCCGTTAGACAGCTGAGTTCATGGTACTTACAGATCCTCGGATTGCAATTCATCACCGCATCTATGAGCGTCTGGTCAATGTCGTCGCTCAGGTCTGCCTTGTTCTTCAGAAGCACAAAGTCCGGCATGTTCTTAGAACGAATATTCGAGTAATAATCCGTCAACGTTACAATCCATTGAGAGAGATCCAGCAATGACTGGATGTTGTTGCTCGAGAACATGAGCAGGACCACACTGACACTCCCCATCGCAACCCTTGAGATGTCTCTGAGCGGGTGAATGACCGAGTCGAGCTGCCCAGACACATCCACCATCTGAAACACACCTTCCTTCGCAGACCGTTTGATCCTCACGGTTTCCAGTTCAACAAAGGGTGTTCTGTGATACGCAGTGGTGTCCTCCTCGATTCCGCAGAGGGGTAGATTGTGTTTCATGACCTTGACAAGGCTTGTCTTGCCTACTGCTCCGGAGCCTGCAATGAGGACTTTTCGGATGGTTATTCCATTGCTAGTAGTTGCCGTGAAAGTTTCTGTCAATGTGTTAGCTGATACGGATGCTTTCTCAACTGGATTCATTTTTCAAACCAACAGTAGTCCGTAATCTGGTCTAATCTATACTAATTTACCCTCATATTTCCTAATATATTATCCCATTATGGGATAACGTTCGTAGATGTAGACTAGAAGCCATGGAACGCATGAATTTGGAAAAACTCACCACAGCGTCTATGAAAAACGAGGAGGATTCTTACTCCGTAGAACCGTCGACTTAACAAATGGCCATACCACAATCGGTCATACTACAATAGTGGTGTCGATAATGATATGAGCCAACTCTCTCTTGAAGCACACAATGGTAGACTATCAGATGGCAGCAAAGAAAGTCATTGGCGTTGCAATAGTCCTCCTATACATGAATAGCATATTCATCATCTATGCGCGTGAGGTCTTTGCATCCCCAAGGACTCTATTCCCTATCATCTTGCTCTCTATATTCATCTGCATAGACATTGCAATTAGGCCTGTATCAGCGAAGTCTGACCAGTTCAACAGAGTTCTCGTGGCTGTTGCCTTCTTGCTCCTGCCACTGATGGTGGCATTGCCTCACCTTGAGTTCATTTACCTCACACAGACAATTCTGTCAGGGTTCATTGATCTGGTGGCAACAATTGGAGTCATGATTCTCCTTCTGGGTTCAGCAGTCCT
>JBHLLF010000014.1:0-66401 GCA_048885865.1 Candidatus Hermodarchaeota archaeon | reverse complement strand
CAGACAATTCTGTCAGGGTTCATTGATCTGGTGGCAACAATTGGAGTCATGATTCTCCTTCTGGGTTCAGCAGTCCTGCTTGCGAGTCGTGTTCAGATTGGACAGTTTGGTGGCCCCAGAATAACCGTAGAGGACGACCATAGGCTTGTCACCACTGGGATGTATCAACATGTTCGGAATCCACAGTATCTGGGTTTTCTGCTTCTCCTAATCGGGTATTCGTTTTCTCTCGGCAGCATAGTTGTTGCGTTGCTGACTATGATTGGTTTGTTCACGATTTTCAGGAGTCGAATCAGACTAGAGGAGGAATTGCTCCTTGCTGCTTTTGGCGACGAGTATCGAGAATACATGGAGCGAACGTGGCGCTTGGTGCCGCGAATTTACTAGGATTCCTAGGAAAAGCTGTTGGAACCGCAGCAATATCGTGAATTTGAGTTAGTTTCATTCGCTCAATCTATTGCTTCATGAATCATATCTGTTCAAAATTGAGTCTCGGAGACCTTATTGCATACCTATGCAGCTTATTTTGCCGACTAGCTCATTCGATGCATAGATACATAGCTAACTTGGCGTGCACCTGATAGGGGGGCAATCCGTATCAAGACCACTTTGTTCTGACGATTCAAAATGAGCTAGAAGTAAGGAGGAGAGTGAGGAAATTGAGAAAGAGAGTAATACCTCTGTTAGCCTTATTCCTGATGCTGGCTCTCATGCCAGCGAACGTCGCTGCTCACACCGAATCTGCTCCATTTGTGACAGACTTGATTGCCGGAGGCGGCAATGACGAATCTGGGGTAGTTGTGGGTCAAGTCTTAGTATGGAATGATGGCGAGAATCTCTATGTGAAATATGTGACAGATGAGTGCTGGGTTATACTTGAGACTCATCTGCACGTTGCAGCTTGCGTAGAGGACATCCCTCAGACCAAGAAATTCAATCCAATACCAGGACTTTTCGCGTATTCTTCAGATGCGCTGTTTGAAGATGGCGTCACAGAAGTGGAATACCCCATTGAGTTACCCGAGAACTGGGAGGCTGGAGACGAATTCTACATTGCAGCTCATGCTGTTGTGGTTAAAATCTGTGACCCCCTGATCATCTGTGATGCCAGCCAGGAGGGAGTTGCAGTCTATGGCCCATTGGCGGCCTACTATGGACTTAATGACGTTGCATGGATGTCGCCAAGTCCTGCTGCTGAAACCTGGGTTCACTCCTCGTGGCCATCCATTGAAGGGGCCGAGTGGATATCCACTGCCGTTAATGTGGAGAACGCCGTGGATGACAGCTGGAGATGGTTCCATTCTGAGATTGAACTTCCTGAGGGTGGCTATTACCTCACAGGATCAGTTGTGACAGCTACATCTGACAACGCTGAGGAAGTCTACTTCAATGGCGAGATGGTTGGATATGATGGAGAGGTACAGGGTGCATTCGAAGATGACCATGAGTGGGCAACAATCCTTGAGTACCCAGTCGAACCTGTGCCAGGAGTTAACAATCTAGACTTTATCGTAAGAAACTACTATCAAGCAGGCGGCACCCAAGCATCCAATCCAACTGGACTAATCTACAAAGTATGCTTCAACGCCTACCAAGTAGAAACTGCCTGGGGTGCTGGCCAAGAATTCAACATAGACAAGAACTGGGCCACATATTTCAAATACACAGTGCAGGGGTGGAATCTAGAAGGCGATTGGGTTCTGAGGTTCGTTTATGGTACGAACTACGATCACGACATGACAGTGACCTTCCAAGATGCAGATGGAACCTTTGAGGGAATCGGAGGGTACCCCGCAGGAGCAACAACGTATACACATCCATGGACCGTCACAGGCAAAGTAGATGGCAATGCTATCGAGTTCACGATAGTCTATGGTTCGGGTGCGCCGAATCCAGGATACACTGTCTGGGCAACAGGAACAATAGCAGCAGATGGAACCATGAGCGGCACGTGGTCAAGTAGTACAAATCAGAACGGGGCTTGGTCCAGTCTGTCCGGTGCTGCTCAATGGACATCCTAACGAAGATGAACGAAAGATGGCTAATCATTACCAAGAACCGAATCAAAGTCTTTGAGAACCACGGTCTGGGTCCGCAAGGCGTGCACTCAGACCAATTCTTTCTTTCACTTGGTGTCTGCAAAATCCAACAGGAATTCCATGAGATTGTGTTCAAGAGGAGCAGCCGCTCCTCTCCCTTTTTCTAAAGACAGAAGCCTACCGAACCTAGGTGAATGCGCTCCTCTATTCTTTCCAGTCCTGACTGCAAGGGACATAAATGTAGCCTGCTAGATCACTAGGTTCGTTGATATAATGAAGATCAGTGAGAGGCAATGATTGGATTCCGTTAGGAACTGAATGGCCTTCTACGATATACTTATACTCATTCGGAACAGGCTGATTTTCTATCAGTGCGATTAGCCAGAAGGGGATGCCATAATCATGGGAACTCAACCCGTATACCTCCACAAGATTGTAACAACAGTCCCTGAGAAGTTCTATACGCAGGAATTCGCCTTGGATTTTCTCTTGAAGCTAACCGAAGGTGAATCCGAGAAGAAGAGAAACCTATTGAGGAAACTCTACAAAGGAACGCAGATCAGGAAACGCCACACGGTGATTGATGACTATGACAAAGACCCCTCAGAGTATACGTTCTATCCAAAGAACCCAACTTTGCTGCCAGAGCCAACAACAGCACAACGAAATGATTTGTACATCGAAGAAGCCAAGCGATTGACCCTGCAGGCGGCAAAGCAGCTGCTCGAGGAAACTCCCGAGTTTGATAGAGAGAAGATCACTCATGTGATAACTGTCAGTTGCACCGGGTTTGTTGCTCCGGGCCTAGACTTCTACCTAGTCCGAGACCTGGAATTAAATCCAACTATCCATCGATACAATATCGGCTTCATGGGCTGTCAGGGAGCGTTTCCGGCAATGAAGCTTGCACGCGACCTGTGTCTCGCTGATCCAGAGGCACGAGTGCTGGTTGTCAATGTTGAACTCTGTTCCGTTCATATACAGCAGAGAGAGGAGCTGGATATTGTTGTGTCAAATGCAATCTTTGCAGATGGCATATCTGCTGCGTTGATTTCAGCTCACAAGGATGATGTCAAGGGTAGCAAATACACCCTGGAGAAATTCGCAACGAGCTTTGCAGCCAACACTGAGAATGATATGGCTTGGAGAATAGGAGACCACGGGTTCTTGATGAAGCTGTCTGTGTATGTTCCTGACATTGTCAAAGAAAACATCAAACCCCTCATGGATGGGCTTTTCGAGTCTTCCGGCATCAAACAGGATGAGATTGACATTTGGGCAATTCACCCCGGAGGGAGAGCTATACTCGAAAAGGCAGAGGAGGCTCTCGGTTTGACGAAGGAGGATTTGGACGCTTCATATAGAATCATGCAGGAGTATGGGAACATGAGTTCCGCCACCATCATGTTCGTTCTAGAAGATATTCTGAAAGACTCCAAGAAGAGCGGCAAAGTGTTCTCCGCTGCCTTCGGTCCTGGAATCACAGTTGAAGTTGGACTGATGGAAAAACTCGATGGGTAATCCCGGTCTTGTTTAAGGACCTAGCATGTCAGATGCAGACAGGCGACTATCCCATCCTCCTCCCCGCGCCTATTATAGACCTCGCAGGCCTCCTTGGTCTTTTTCTCAACTAGTTCGCAGTCAATCTCACTTAATCTGCTAGTGGTCTCAGGCAGAACCTTCATACTGCCGTAGTGACCTGTGCCCACAATCAACGTTCGCGGTCTAAAATCAAGAACAGAGGAGAGGTCCTCCACACGTAGCTCATGCCCACTCTTCCTCCACCAATCACTCTCGACATGGTCAGGAAAGATGATGACATCGTTGGCGTATTCCCTACCATTGACCACGATACGCCCGAATTGGTAGCTGTCTATTCGCATGGTGACGCATTAGTCACGGGTCAAGATAAGGAGCTTGTCCTCTCTATAATTTTCATCATCGAAAAAGAGTGATGAGAGAGGAGAAACCTCTCTCAATCTGCTTTAGACAGTATGGTATTCATCGAAAAGCTCGTTTCATATCCCATATCTGTTTCATTGTCGCACTAACTAGTTGGCCGAGTTTCCTCCAGCCTATCCGATCGACACCCACAACTATATTGTCTGTGCCCTGATTGACGACGTTCTTCTTATTGCAGCCTCCTACCACCAGGCAATTGCGGGAGAGCTCTCCAAGCCAGATTCGCCCTTCGCCTTCAATGGGGTCTTCTGCCCATGGGTGATATATTGGCAAGTCCCAGTAGCCACCAGTGACTTCGAAGTTTTGGACATTGTTTCCTATGATGGATACATCATCGGCAGTATTCCAGGCCGCTCCAATGTACATTGCTGCCACTCCGCGGCCTGTGATTTTGTTGAAGGCGACGACTGAATCAACCACGCCGTTTAGCGATATAGGACCATATGGTGCAGTCGCATCAATGCTGTGGATCCTATTATTGACCACCACGAGCTCGGATTTGGCATCCGTAGATTCCCACACCTCTATGCCTCCGGACCAGCAATACTGTTTCAGTTCAATGTAATTGTGTTCGACCAGATACCTAGAGCCTTCTGTGACACGCCAGTTATGGTTGTACCAGAAGCCGCCTTCCACGTTAACCATCTTGTTATGTGATACCTTCATCATTGAACCGTCAAGCCAAAAGTTAGCGATCACCTGACAATCTATATCTTGGAAGTAGTTATTCCTCACCCTTACGTCTAATCCAGCGCAAAAAGCTGTCACAAATCCTCTGAATCCATCTGTGACTGTGTTCGACTCAAAGACACATTCCGCACTGTCCAGACCATAGAGTCCACACTGGAATGCTCCAAAGCTTTCAAAGACACAATCTTTGACAAGGTGTGTTCCGCCACTGGACCACCAAAGTCCCAGACCAGTTTGGGGACTAACATCGGCTCCGCCATAGGGATTATCATCGGTGGGCATAATTAGTGTATACAAGCCTTTCATCCGGACATTCTCAAACGAAGTGTCACAATCAGTGAACGTAGCTATCTCAATACCACTTGCGATGTTATTTCCAGTGCCCCACCAGTCGTAGAATTCAGGTTCTCCACCAGAAGCAGGATAGTACGTGTATGAATCCTCAGCGATATCAGGCTCATTCACTTCAAGTGTAAGGTCAGAAACAGCCAAGCTGGTCTCCGGACTTCCGAAATATAGGAGGGCAGTAAAATGATCCTCAGACCCTGGCCCATACCAGCCATCATACGCTGACATATGTGTTCTTTCGAAGTATCCTGAGTCTCCTCTGACTGCCTCGATATACGTTACGTCCATCCCAGCACCGATGATTGTCCCATGGAATCCTTCTGTCACGAGAGCTTTATGTATCGCATACGTTCCTTCAGCGAGTACTACAGTTCCACCTGGAGCAATCGCATTCAACGCATTCTCAATATTGGGGTGATCCTCCCAATAGTTCCCGGTTGGTGCATCGACGTAGATGATATCAGCTGCTTTCACTGGTGCCACGAAGCTCGATGTGAATAACATCGAGAGCATGCATGCTCCAACAAAAAGCGCTAGTCTCTTCATGTTGTTCTTCTTCAAATCTCTCCTCCTCACTTACTCTAGCCTAAGCATTTTCAGAATAAGGCGGTCTATGTCTTGCGTTCCCCATTGACCAATGCTACCAAGAATTGATGCCCATTCAATTAGGTTACCTTAGACTTTGATTCTGCTTGATATTAAGACTTTCGAAACAGCTGAGCAATGGATGCGAAAAGGAGCCATCCTAGACCAAGTCGGGCTCTTTATTCCGTGAGGCGCTCCGCATCTTCCAAAGCCAACCCAGATTGACCCCCGTGACCACAATCAGAAATATCGTGATAGGATATGCAAGCGCTTTCGCCTGCAACGCAGCTGATGAGTACGTCCAAGATTCCTCGTTGATTTCTTGGGCGATTTCAGACACAATCACCTTGTAGAGTAGTGGCAATGGGCCTTTCAGCTGCAATTCTGTACCGTTGCCATAACGATGGAGATAGTACGATATTGGGAGTTCCCCACTTGTTCGATTGTAGGAATCCTGTGAAACCACATAGAGGTCTATTGGCCCAAGTTCCGTTTCATACTTGATCACCAGTGTTTCATCAGAGGATGTTGGTGCGTTCCACCAACCGACCCTTATCTCGCCCACCTCCAATGTTGTATGTGATGCACCATGATATGTTGGCTCTGTAGAGTCCCAGGTGACCCATGTTAAAATCAGCAATATTATCCAAAGAATTGCAAGAAGCTCTCTTCGCCCTAACTTCTTGAGCACTCTCGACACGAATCAGCCCCGAGTATAGCATCAACATACCTTCGATATAAGTAGTACAGGCCTGGTCTCAGACTATCCGAGAATAGAAGCATAGGGTTCTCGCCTATGCACTTCGTCGACGAAATCGACTTGGTGATTTCCTCATTACACCTATCCCAACCTATATATAGAATTAACTATTGTTAATTTCTACACTAATTACGGTGAAGAATTAATGAAAAATATCGTAGAAACAGCAATGGAGGCAGGCAGCTTCAAAACCCTTTTAGCTGCTGCAAAAGCCGCTGATCTAGTTCATACACTGACGAGTACGGGGCCCTACACAATCTTCGCTCCAACTGATGATGCGTTCGCAAAGCTACCCGAGGGTACAGTCGAATCATTGCTCAAGGACAAAGTCCAGCTGGTAAAGATTCTGTCCTACCACTTGGTGCCTGGGAAGGTCCTGGCGAAGGATGTCGTAAATCTGAAGAAAGCCAAGACTGTTGAAGGGCACGATATAACCATTGATACATCTGACGGTGTCAAGGTTGATGACGCGAATGTTGTGCAGACTGACATAGAAACGAGCAATGGCGTAATCCATGTGATCGACTCTGTGATAATGCCAAACTAGTCTTATTTTGCGTAATCGAAGCAGGGTTGTCCAACCCTGTTCTCCCCTCTTTTTGATAGAGCAGAATAGTAGGCTCTTTCCTCCATTCATCAATCTCCACCTAGTATTCATTGGATGCTCAGAAACCAATTTGCCCTTTGATGCTCTTCTTGAGATATGTTAAAAGGAAGCAACGAGTCTCAATGTGAATTAGAATAGTCATTAAAACAATTGAGACGACAGGTGGTTACTTGTCCAGAAACAAGTTCTCTCGTGACATGAATAAGCTGATGGAGCTGCTTCAACAAACCTCAGACGAAGAAACCATGGACCAACTCACTGAGATCCGGGATCGCCTCGTGGAATTGAATAAAAAGCGGCTTGTCAAGATCAACCATAGTGTACTACAGCTTATTTGTGCAAAACACCTCATTGAACAGGGCTACGAAGTAAAATGCGAGCACCCTCTCATAGGTGGTCAACTTAATGCAGACCTTTTTGCGGTTCGTGAAAGAGAACCCCAATTGGAGCGCGATATTGAGAAGGTAATGATATCTGAGCGTCTTGGACTTCCAGAGGAAAAAGAAGCGCTTGTTGTGGAGGTGGAGACTGGTTTCGTTCCTCCCAAAGCCGCACTCTATCCCACACGCTATCGCGAAACCAGGAATGCAGCCAAGATTGCCCGCTACTGTAGATACAGTCACCGCTTTGGCCTAGCGACTCCGAATTATCATGTGCTGCAGATTCCAGGAATTCTGCTCAAACCACCAGAACTTCGAGGCATAGATCAAATCAGGCGGATAAAGGCCGAGTGCGACTTATACTACAAATCACCTCCAATCCTACTAGACTCTCTTGCACTGTCAGAGATTGACCAGATCTACATAATCAACGCAGACAGAGGGGATGTGATTCAAGTTCCACCTACCGAATACCTCGATACGATTTTGCGTGCGCAGGGGCTACTACACCGCTAAATATGCCGCAGAGTGATCCTTCTGAATATGATGAATTCATACCGAGAGTCATTCAAGCATCTCTCATTGCCAATAGTGATAAGTAGTCCAAGTCACAACGTTGCCAGCACACGTGGGAGGTTTGATTCTATGAGTAAGGTTGGATCTATTTTCATGATTTCTCTTCTTCTAATGCCCGCCGTCCTTGCCCCTCTTGCTACGACTAGTCTTTTCTTCTTGAGTCAGGAAGGGTACCTTGATGCCTGTCGGAACCTAGAGCCGGGATGGAGCTCAGAAACAATCTACCAATCAAGACCACTCAGCCCAATCTCTCTATGCGAGAATAGTACCAATGACCTGTATATTCTTGATCGCGAAGCACATGAGATAGTCGAATTGGAGCTTGACGGCAGTGTCTCGACCTACCTATCGACTGGAAACCTTTCGTTCGATGCAATTGGTTTCCAGCCAAATGCCAATCGAATTGTAGCCATAGGCGGCTCAGCGTTCTACACTTCCGGTCCCGGGTCCTTTCAGGTCATAATGGAGTATCCCCCTGCTACTGCATTCTCCACCCTTGTTGTTGATCCCAGTGATGACTCCATCTACACGGGTCACTGGGCTAATGACTCTGCAATCTACCATTTTGATTCAGATGGTTCGTTACTCTCAACTGTACGCTCTGGTATTCAGGGATGTGCACAGCTAGCACTTGATCCTACCAATGACGTTCTCTATTTCTCAGAGACATTTCCTGGCCGAATCTCGATGCTGAATCTCACGACGAATTCCACTACTGTACTTGTTTCAGGAATAGCCATCCCGGGAACAGGAGAGGGAATTAGTATTGCAGTCAGCCCTATTGGAGCACTCTACTACATGGTTGCGGAAGGTGTCGACAAAGGATTCTGGAGATACAACGGGACTGCGTTTGAGAACATCATGGGGAGCAAAAATGGAATTGGCCCTATCATATGGTCGCAGAAGTTTGATAGTGCGCTCTGCGCGGCGGGGTTCGGAGCCTGTATTGTGAAGTATGACCCAGTTGCATCAGAACCAGAACGGCTCACACCCACGGTGAATTCTGGTTCAATCATCGAGACCTCAGGTGAACTGTTGCTCTTCGGCGTTGATGATACAATCTATCAGGTCGAGTCCGGCGTGGTCTCTGAGTTCATCGCCGACCTCGGCTTCCCATGTGGCGGTTTGGCATTGGACAAGAATGAAAACATCTATGCATCTCTCGTAAATGACTCGCCACTTCTCCTCAGCATCTATCCAAATGGCACATACTCCACATGGTTTGCTGGGCACATTGACGGACTGCCAGCGTCCCTATCATATGACTCAAAGAACGATATGATGATTCTTCTCACTGGGGTAGGAATGCCCACTCGATTCGATCTCTGGAGGATTCCACTCAGCAATCCTGATGACTATTCGAAGATCCTGTCATTTGACAATGTGACAAACGGAGATTGCACAGTTGATAGAAACGGCAATATCTATCTCCTAGAGCGTTCGGCAAACATCCTCTACAAGATACCCGACGGGAGCAATGTGGCGCAGGTGGTCCACTCCAATGTGGTGGAGCATGCCTATCTAGTGGCCGTCAACATTGCTTACTCCACTGTCCTAGATGGCATAATCCTTCCGAGGAATGATGACATTCAGGTCTGGCCGGTTTCTGGTGGCAGCTCATATATTCTTGCAGAGAACAATGTAGGTATTGACAATGACGGGGTGTTTGAGAATGCTAAGAATGAGCTTGTATGCACGCATTCAGGTCAAATCTACCGCTTGTCCTACACTGAAACTCCTCCTTTGTTCCCCATTGAAATAACACTGATTGCTTTCGGAGTTGCAGTCATAGTGCTTGTCATTGTGATAATCCTGGCAAAGAGGCACTAGAAGAAGCGGTCAATGCTGAAAGAAAGGTCCCCCTTCGCAAACACTTGGATACGATTCTACACGCGCAGGGGTCGATTCGACGCAAAAGACTTGCGAAGAAATCCTTAATACAAAATTCATCATACTGTATTTTGGCCGTCTGAGGAGTACGCTCACGATAGGCGTCTGGGCTTGATGTGTCGAGCGGAGCCATAAACACATTCAAAGGTTGGCCGAGCGACTAAGACGACACATAGGGCAGAATGTAGAATGGTAACATTGAGTGATGATCTGCCCGTTCGATGGTATAAGTCACGACAAAGAAAGTGTTCCCAGACGAGAGGAATTGAACCACTATCGAGGCTTAGACTTAGACGGCCTTCTTGCTTTATGCCAACCGTATTGCCACATCCACTTTTCTCGATCCGCTGTTCAACTATCTAGGTAGATTGACAAGCTATCACAAGTGCCTAACGGAGAGTATCTGGTTCCGATTACAGCTCATACCATGTGCATTGTGAAACCTCAAGCATCGAAGGCCAACGGAATATTAATGAGATAGACATTTTATATAATGGATGAGGGAATCTTTTGCATATCTCAGGAAAACTAGCTGTAGTGGGCATAGTCCTATTCATCGGCGGACTGATTGCGAGTTTCATTGTTGCCTATGTTGTTGGGGATCCTATTCACCTGTTCATCGATGAAACGACGCCGCCATCTGCAATTGACGGAATCATTGCTTACCACGGACTTGACCAGCCCATATACATACAGTTCTTCTATTACCTTAGGGATTTGTTCTCAGGTAGCTGGGCGTTCCCCGAAGCCTTGGCGCTTGAGTGGTGGACGACTACTGTGATTTACGTAGGGGGTGTCCTCCTCTTCATAATCTCGCTAGTGTATTATCTTCTAAGTGCACGGAAAACTAGATAGCTTGTTCGAGGAAAAACCACTCTGTGAATGACCGGCACTCTCGAGTCGATTCCTTGTGTGCACAAATGAGCTGCACCTTCCTATTTGTCTGGTGCTACTGCTGGAGGCTGGTCTGGACCCACGACTCCCTTGCGAATGTCTGCGAAGATGAAGTTCTCAGAGCGCACAGGAGAACCCGCAAGTCTTCTCAGCATTAGAAGCTGACCGATATGTGCCATAGTGTCTGAAAGTGGGCCTTGAAGCAATTGCTCCTCCGACACCTCTCTGGGACCCTTCTCTTGTAGTGAGCTATCTAATTTAGAGAGGGTCTCATAGAAGTGTGCCTTCTCAGCATCCCATGATTTGTGTTCAAAATAGGTCGTGTCATAGTCTTCGAAGAAGCTATGCGCATATGTGAGCACTCCTGTCATATGATGCAGAATCTGTCTTGGTGTTCTTGCCCCTTGACCCTGATTGAATTCCGGATATTCAGATGGGGCATCTTGTATTGCTTTTGCTGAATGGTATGCAATAGATGCAATGAGGTGTCGCAGCATCTCCCTTTTATCAGACATTGGAAGTCCCTTCAAATTCTTTTCTAGACTAGCAGTTTTGGGAATAATCGCAGCCCCAAATGAATCGTTCACGCATTTAATCAGTCCGCTACACTTCAGACCTTGGCAGCGACACACGACAATGAAGAGAGTGCAAAAGACTCATCTCAAAGTGTCGCTAAACATAGTTTCTGGATGGAAGAAGCAGACATCCATGGAGGAGAGACTGATGCATATACTTGGTGTGGATGTGAACAAGTGCAATGGATGCGGAGAGTGCGTCACAGAATGTCCGCCCCGTCTATTCTATCAACATGAGGCTGAAAGCAAGGCCACATATGAGGAAGGAATTCGTATCTGCATCTTGTGCGGGCACTGCATCGCTGTCTGTCCGATGGATGCTGTTCTCTTCGAAACCAAAGAGAGCGACCCTGTCCTCGAGTTTGATTCCCAAAAGAGCAAATCCTCAGACATCATCACTCCAGACCAGCTCATGTATCTTTTCAGGATGCGAAGAAGTGTCAGGAGATTCAAAGATGAGTCTCTCAGTTTCGATGATGTCCAGAGTGTCCTTGATGCAATGAGATACGCCCCAACAGCCAAGAATCTTCAGGCACTGCAATACCTGGTACTCTCAGACAAGGCTGTCATCAAAATGCTCGCTGACAAAGTGTTGTCATTTCTGAGGATGACCATGAGGGTCTCAGACACACCAGGAATTGGATGGGTATTTCGTGCCATTCTCAAGGATGCGAGGCTCCTCAAGGATCCGATGGTCAAGGAGGATATGAATCGCCTCTTCGAGGGTCAAGACCGCGGTGTTGATGAGCTCTTCTATGATGCGCCTGCTGTCGTCATTGTGCACACAAGAGATACGCTGGGAATGGGTCGGAATGAAACCGGAATTGCTGTTGCTCATGGCATGATTGCCGCAGAAGTGCTGGGACTTGGGACATGTTGGATTGGATATGCCCAAAAGGTCATGAATAATTCAGGAGGAGTCCGAAAAGCAGCAGGAATACCTTCCGGGCATATTGTTACAGGCGTCTTTGTTGTTGGCCATCCCCATGTGAGGTATTATCGTGCTCCCCCGAGGAATGCTGTGAAGCCTACATATGTAATGAATGGTTGGGAGCCTCTCTAGGAACTGATATATCTCGGATGAAGGCTCCGCCCTCCAGAGGTGTTCACATGCAGCTTGAGTTACTTGAGCTCACTATCGTCGGATTGGTGCTTTTGCCCCTCGTAGTCCTCGCCATCCTGTTTCTTCTGGACTTTCAGAAGAGTGAAGGTAGAGCAAAGATAACCGCAATCTACGGCTTTCTGACGTTCATTCTCATGTTCCTGTATTTCTTAGTGAACTGGCTCTTCATAGTGGACGTATCAATCATCGTAGTTCTGTTTGGCACAGCATTTACATTCATGCCTGTGTGGGCCATCTCCTTCACCAAGTCTGAATACCTAGAGAAATGGAGGATTCCTTTCGCGATCATCTTCCTGGTCATATGGGCCGCCTATATCGTGCCGAGGCTCTTCATGGCTCTGAACCTATCATTTTACTTCCAAACAATAGTATATGCACTAGCGATTATCTTTCTGCTGCTTGGTGTGATGGACGACTACAAGGTCCTGATTCTGATCACTGGTCTGGCTCTTGTCTATCTGGAACGTGCCTGGACATTTGCTGATGCCTTGACTGAAACTCTAGTCCTCCTATTTGGCTGCTGGCTAGTGCTCATCTGGTATCTTTTGAAGAAACGTGGCTGAAGCTCAAACGTCGAAATAAATCCTTTCTCCTCCCTCAGAAAATCCCATGCTCATTAGGCGAGTCCGTCATAACAGCATGGTGTATGTCCCACATCTCCACGATGGTGGAGCCCTTGAATCGGAATATATGCATGAGGGCAAAGCCAGGGTCATCAGGATTTTGCTGAACATGTGAAAAAGTGGACACAAGATCCCCATCTTCGAGGCTCATTTTGACCTCTACGCGTTTGTCTGGGTTGTTTCTGGCATCGTCTTCGATGGCTTGAATCAGAGTTTCTCGCTCTCCCTTGAAGTACTGGTTGTGGTGTATAAGGTCTTCACTCGTGTGCTCGGCAAACCACTCACGAATTTTCCCTGTGACTATAAGTTCGAAAAATGACAAGGCAATCTCACGGTTGGAACTCGGGCTCATTGGGACTCCTCTCTTCACGCTAATACAAAGCAGTATTGTCCCAATCCTGAAAAACCTGAGTATAGGGCAGCTAAGATATGGGGTCCCAGTGATTCTTGTTAAGAGAAAGGAGCGCTATAGGTGCTCTTTGCGCCCCCCTCCTGTTTCAGGAATTGTAAGTATCAACAGAGTGGCTATGCCCATTACTATTACTAGATACAGCACCGAGTAGAAGTATGATGTTCCCACCCTGAATACCTCAAGGAGAATCGACCCAAGGAAGCCGCCTAGATTGCCAAACCAGAATGCCAGTCCTGTACTTGCACCTGACAACTCTGGCCCCACAGTATCAAACTCTTCCACCACGGAGAGAGCTATGGGCATTACTGCAATTAGGAAGAATCCTAGAATCGCGGATGAGATGTAGGTGAGCTCCAGCATCGTACTTGTTCCCAGAATCAGGGTCGCCACCGTACCGACGGCCATTGCAACTATGAGGAACGGCTTTCTCCTTTGAACCTTGTCCGATATTCCAGGCACTACCACCGCCCCGACTATTCCGAACGCCAGTAGGAGTATCATCACAATGGCCGGGCTTCCAAGTCCTGCAGTGACCGGAATCCCAAGGCTGAGGAGCAGCTCCTCGATAATGGCTGTCAGACCAATGAATATGCCAAAGCCCCCGAAGAAACCAAACGCAATCATCCACACGTTTCTGTCCCTAAGCATCCCCATGACACTTGGAGTCGCTTCTGCCAGTACGTCTATGTCTGGAGGTTTTGGAGGCTTGTCTCTTGCGACGACAAAAAAGACCACTGTGAGAATTATGGCCAATATCGCATCGATTTGCAGTATCCAGACCAGGTTCGCCTGTGCGAGAGCTACCGTATAACCAGGTTCGCCAAACAAAGGAGCGGTCCAGAGAATCATGCTCAGCGCAGTACCTAAGAGCATTCCGAGAAGCATGAAGAGAGTGCTTATTCCGGTTGCCAGTCCTCGTTCACCCTTGGGGAACCAGCTCACGCTCAAGTATACAATGCAGTTCTGGATCATGACTGACCCTACTGACAGTCCAAATTGCGCAATGAATATCATGGCGAAGTCATTGATGATGAATATCCTGAGTGTGCCAAATAGGGCTTGAAGTATCGAACCAATGCCGGCTACAACGACCAGCCCTTTTCTGTCAGCAAGCAGCCCCACTGGGATCGAGAGAATTATGAACGCCAGAGGCTGTGAGGCAGTAAGGAGAACGACGCCCGGGTCCCCTGAAGGCAGACCAAGCACCGGGGTCACCTCGTTCCTAATCAGTGAGAACACAAGCCACATCATCTGTCCAATCATAAAGATCAGACCGAACACCAACAGCACTGCCCATCGATACCGAAAGACTTTGACTTCTTCAGACACGCGAAAGACCTCAGTAGGTTGATTGTGAAACTGAGTTTCTTGAATATAGAGAGGTGATTGAAATCTGTTCCGATGTGAATAGTACTTAGGATGAATCCTTCTCAAGCTGGAAACGCTTCCGTTTCCTAGATGCCATGTAGCCTTCCATGAGAAAGCAGCAGATTGAAACAAAGACAAGTCCTATGAGATATAGGACCGCGCTGCTGGTCACACTGAAATCGGAGATAATCCCGACCAATGATGCCCAAGTGACCACTAGGACACCAACATAGCTAAAGGACATCAAGGAGAGCGAGAACTTGAACTGCCATAGACTGCTGGGTATTGTACGGTCTTCGTATCTGTCAATCGGTCCTGCTGGGTCGATCATAATCCTGCGAACTGCATCCCCGGTCATGTCCTTTCGTACCATCAGGCTTTCAAGGGTCTTCTGGGCGACAGCTGAACGGAATCTGTCAGAGCTCTCTTTTTCTCTCACCAGTTCTGCCAAGCGTTTCTGGATCACCCACTCCTGATGTCCGTATTCCACGTAGTTGCTGATTATCCTCCCTCTCCACAAGATAGCACGCCCTCTGACAGTAGCACCATAGAATAGGCCATAGATTACGATCAATCCAAGCGCGAAGACAGCCGACGGCAGTATTATGTTCTCATAACCCAACTGCTCAAAGAAGGGCATCAAGAAGGCCATAAATACAAAGATGACGCCCACGGAGAGTGTGACTAACCAGGCAATCTTGAATGTCAGAAACGGCGTATTGGCAATCTTCTTTCCTAGGTTACCGAGAGAAGTGGTCTGGTCTGCTGCCAGGCGCTCGGCCTGATACCTCCGCATCGCGACAATCCACAAAACAGTGAGAAGAATACCAATACTCAGGAGCGGTAAGCCGAACTGAAGATACGCGATAATTGGATTGAATTGCACGGTCTCTCCCCAGGCACATATACTGCAGCTAGGGATTTAACCATATGCACCGAGAGGGATTATTTCCAAGTACATTCGGACTGAGAAAGGATGAGAGAGATGAATCTCTCTCTCGAATTCAAGTCCACTACGGCTGCATTATCTGCCACTCATGAGCTAAGAATCTCAAGGAATACTCGAAGCGCGAAATCAACAAACTCCTCATCGTCCCCAAAATAGCCGGGGAAGATGATCTGATAGCTCATCAAGAGTCCAACAACCCTCTGAATCCTGTCTAAGTTTTCCGCCACTTTGCCTATATTCACTTCTCCAGACTCAGCTGCTTTCATCATAGCTTCAGACAATATGCCCATGGCCTGCTGCAATCCATCAGTGCTCTGATACTTCTTGACAAAGGCTATGTAATCACTTGGATTATCCAACATCTCGCTCTGGATAGCCGCGAGAAAATGGCGGTCCGGTCTGCGGAGCTCAATGATCTTATTGAAGAACCATCGCAGTGTGTCATCAAGGGCCATGCCCTTCTCCAAGACTTTCTCGACTCCCGCCTGTTTATTGAAATCCTCCACAAAGCCCTCCAGCTTCTGTGACATGATTTCCGCAAGGATGTCCACCTTGCCTTTGGGAAAGTGGTAATAGAGTGTACCCACACTCACCTTGGCGACATATGCTATATCCGTCACGTTGAGGCTGGAGTAGCCCTTCTTCCTGATCAGTTTCTCGGCAGTATTGACAATGCCCTGTTTGGCCTTGGATTTCCTCATCTTCGATGAATTGTAGTGTGGCACCCGATATAAGGAGTTCGAATTCGAATCATATTCGAAAAACCTATAAGGCTTGATGAGAAATTAGAATTCGAATCGAATTCGAATATTATGGTGAAAGATAATGTCAAACGATTATGATTGGATTGATCTGCATCATCATCTCGTGCCGGACTTCTATGTGAAGGCTCTTGCAGAGAAAGGAATCACTGAGCTCTCAGGAGTGCCAATTCCCACATACAATCCTGAGGAATGCCTGAAGGACATGGATAAGGTGGGAATAGATAAAGCGATTCTCTCAATCCCTGCCTCAGGGCTTGGCATAAAGAATAACGGGTTCTTCCAAGGATTAGCAAGAAGGACAAACACCTATCTCGCAGAGATGGTCCGAGAACATCCAACACGCTTTGGTGCATTGGCATCAGTGCCTCTTCCCAATATCGAAGGGGCCTTCGAAGAACTTGAGTACGCTATGGATGAGCTTCATCTGGATGGTGTAGTCCTACTATCAAACTCTGATGGGATGTACCTCGGAGACCCTGAGCTTGAGGAGTTCTTCGGTGAACTGAACAGGCGAAAGGCTGTTGTATTCGTTCATCCTGATGATCCGCCTTTCGCAGACATGAAGAAACCGGACGTTCCAGTTGTGCACATTGAATGGCCTTTTGACACCACTCGAGCTGTCGCTAACATGGTATACAGCGGAACACTCGACAGGAATCCAAGAATCAGATTCATACTCCCTCATGGTGGAGGAGCAGTCCCATATCTTGCTTGGAGAATCAGCATCCTGGAGTACCGACAACGGGACAAGGTCAAAAAACTGCAGTCTCTCTATGATCTGATAATACGCAAGCAAGGACCTGCGACAGGACTTCGACTCCTGAAGAATATGTACTACGACACTACAGCTGTGACAGTTCCAAGCTCTCTGAGAACCCTCAAGGAGCTATTGGACCCGTCACACATCGTGCTGGGAACTGACCTGGGTGCAGCTCCGAGATTGATGGCTGAACTTGTCCTGAGCGACCTACAGTCCTTTGATGGTTTTGATGAGGATGACTTGAGGGCAATAGCGCGAAAGGGTGCTCTAGAGCTGTTTCCAAGATTGGCGTCTGCATAGAATGGAATTTTGGGAGTCGCGGTTACGGCTCTGCTGTTCTCTACACTCTCACCTGAAGAAGTTGGCTGCCATGCACTTGATCTCATCCTGACGCCTGCACTTCTGATACTTGGATTCTACTCGTATATGAAACAGAGTGCATGACAACGAATCGGAAGGGGCTATTGCTCCCCTTTCGATTCTATTTCCAATCACTGTCGAGGCTATCGCTTGTTTCCAAAGTCTATGACTTGGTTGGCTCCAAGCCTGATGGTTGACTCTGTCGTGAAGGTATCTTCTGTATCTCGTTGTACAGATACTCATACCATTCATAGACCTGTGGTCTGCCAGTGAGTTCCCTCACTCTCATCACTAGTTTTTCGACCCTCTGCCACACAAAGATGAGTGGCGTTGACATCAGCTCCGCGACCAAATTGATGTCAATTAGTCCCTTCTTGACAAGCAGTCCAATCCCCTCAAAGAAAGATGTCAAGGCAGTGGCTCCAACATATTTGTCTATATCACCCTTGAGGAATGTCGGTATCCCATCTGAATCCATCAGTTCTTCGTCCTGAACGGTATAGACCAATTCCAACCACCGTCGATGCCATTCAGGACTATAGAATTCATCATATATGTCCATGAAGAGCTGAGCCTGCCTTGTTTCGTTCTGGTGCCGTAGTTGGAGAACTGCCAACAGAGAAGCCACAACTACGCTTATGCAAGCTACTACAATGGATGCAATCGCAACATCAAAACCCTGCAAATGAACCTACTCCACGCTATTGCGTATGGAGCTTTGATATGAGTTTTGAGGGATTATCCCTGCCTCAAGAGTTCTCGGAGAGTAGTCACATCATGCCTGCAAGTTCTGCACCTATTTTTCTGAACGCTTCCTCTGCACCTTCCTCAAGGGGGCCTTCCTGGCCCAAGACAATGGCTGATTCAGCCGATTTCGCTATCGTAAATCCCAGGCTCTTCAGTTTCTTCTCAACCTTTCCACCAGCAGATCCTGCCAGCCTGCTCTTGAACTTCGTATCAAACGCGAATGCCTTCTTGCCACCAAGGCCATCCAGACCCTTCAGGCGGTCAAGGAATTCTTTCGCAGGTTTTGAAATATTCCAGGCATGCACTGGAGTTCCAACACACAAGAGATCAATCCCAACTATATCATCAAGATTGACCTCATCAACCGCGGCTATGTCAGCGTCCATACCGCCGCTTTGCAGTCCTGCAGTAACTGCTTTTGCTATTCTCTCGGTATTGCCAAACCTACTGTAGTAGACGACTAAGCCCTTAGCCAAATCTTTCACCACGCAGACTTTGCATAAGGCCTACATATAATCCCACCGTACCACAGGCCATCGGCATCATCCTGGCAATGGATATTGGTCTTGACAGTAAGGATTCTGCATCTCTCAATAAAAAGAGTAGAGGAGAGGGAGCAGCCCTCTCCCACTAAAATGACGAGAAGTAGAGTTTCTATTTCTCGTGTGTTAAAGACTCAGGACCCGACACAGAATCTATTGTGTCCTTTATGGACCTCGATAGTGATGTGCCGTATTTCCTGATGACCATCGCTGCAACAATCCAGATGACCACTGCGAAGACGAAGAACCAGGTCGTTTCTGTCGCAGGAGTCTGAATAACAGGAGTGAAAGTCATCAGAAAGCCGGTAGAGCTTCCATGCATCAATTGTATCATCAAGACGCTGTCGTCCGTGCTGTTATAGACCCAGACCTGCAGAACTCTCATGGCAACCATTGCCACCATCCACATTGACACGAAATAGGGGATGAAATACACCCCAAGCCATTGACTGGAGCCAAGCAAAGCTGCCATAAAATGCCAGCCCCCGTGTATCAATCCAACACCTATTGCAGCCTTGAGTGAACTAGTGTTTGCCTTAAGTGTCGGATAGAGGAATCCAATCCATCCAATCTCCTCAAAGAAGCCCGTTATCAGGCCAAGAGAGACACCAATCAGAAGTAGCCCTGGAGCATAAACCGGGGAAACTAGGATTGACATCGATATGAGAACGAATAGGATGAGGATCGGAGGGAGCATTAGTGCAACTGCATACCATGATACACCAGTTCTCCAACGCCTCATTCGCGAGAACAGGTGACCAAGCCCCCTTCTTCCATCAACGAGGTACGTCAAGGAGATACCTGCGATGGAGGGACCTGCTATCATCGTCAGCCACATAAGCATACCATCAGCTAGTCCAACGACTTCTCCTCTCAGAAACTTGGGACCCACAAGTAGGAGACTACCTAGCCAGGGTATTAGGTATGCTACAAGAGTGTAGTAGGCTACAGGATGTTTCCTAATGTAATCGCCAATGCTCTTTGAGTTGTCTGCTGAATATTCATCGGGATCTGCAACAATTGTGATTGTGCTTTTCTTCAACTTTTGATTCACCTTTAGTGTTAATCTAATCAATAGCATGAAGAAATGATAGAAGAAACATTGGCCACGCAGGACTGAAGAAATCAACCCAAATTATAAGACACCCTTTCTGATTCTGTAGTGAAACCTTTAGATTCTGAAAAACTGATGTGATTCTGCGATGGATGCCTTAGATCGACTCATTCTGAGTGAGCTGTCATACCAATGTAGGGCGTCATTCTCTAAATTAGCTGAGAGATTCGACGTTTCCTTGACGACAATAAAGAATCGAGTTGAAGCACTAGTCGAGGAAGGAGTGATTCTAAGGTTCGTAGGGCAGCTGCCACTCGAAGCACTGCAGGCCAGTTTTGCAGTCGTTATGCTTGATATTAGGACGAACACGAAACCCAACGACCTCATCGGTCTGGGCAATCATCCCTTCATCATGGCCTTGGGTGTCGGCTTTGAGCCGCAGGGATTTGCCATTGCCGTCTACAGAACCAACGATGAACTAAGTCGAGCTATTGACCATCTTCAATCCTCCGAGCATGTTGAGAGCGCTCAAGCCTATCCTGTCGTTGGTCCACCTGCCCCCATCGATAGGAGCTCTGCGAAAGGAATTGACACCTTAAAGAAGATCGACTGGAAGATTCTGAAGTCACTTCAGTGGGATGGACGAAAAGCATTGAGTGACATTGCAGTTGATGTGGGTGCATCGGTGCCTACAGTCAGAAAGCGACTTAATTTCATGCGAGAACACAACCTCATTCATGAAACAATCCAGATCAATCCTGCGGCAACTGAACATCGATTCGTAGTAATGGTTGTGTTGAGGAGTTCGGCAATCGGTGCGACTGACCACTATGAATTGGAAGAAATGTTCCGAGAGAGATTTGGCGAAAAGTACTGGCTTAGCTTCAGAATAGCAAATCAACCAGAACTCGCACTTACCTTTGTGATTGACTCATCCAAGCAGGTAGCTCCTCTTCGGTCTGAGCTGTTGTCATTACTTGAAGGCACTGAGATTACTCATCAGATGCTTGTCCCGGAGTGGATGTATTTTCCTGATTTCAGAGATGAGCTGATTGATGAGCACCTATCATAACTTATCTCTGAAGAGTCGAAGCCTAAACATTGTAATACGTTTCCTGTTCAAGTCAATTCTGAATGAGCCGAATCTGCTATCTCAGCAATCTGGGCCGCCTGCCATTTTTCAGTGACACCAACTGTCACCGTGCGAACATTCGGAACGCCAAACACATAATCCAGTGCTTCCTGAGGTGATATCTTCCCTGCAGCAAGGACCTTCATCCCCATCACAGGATGTTGATTCTCTAGCGCACGGAGAAGGTCTTCCATCTCTGTGGTGGTTCCACCTATACTATAGCCAGTTCGATTGATTGGGAGGAGAAGTCCGAAAGACTCGTCTTTGAAGGGACTATCTTCCGACTGTAGCACTTTGAGGGTATGGCATGTATCGTGAGTCGCTAGGCCTGGAAATGAATTCATGTTTCTAATGGCATCGAAGCATGCTTTTAGGTCATCCAAGCGCTTGTCCAGGAACCTGTCAGTCATTGCTCCATGGACAAAGACAACTTCTGGATCTAGCACCATTACTTCTCTCAGGTTCTCCTCCCAGTTCTCAGGAAGAAGTGATACAGCGACTTTGAGGTCGTAGCTCTCCTTTGTCAGTCGGGCAGCCTCAACTATTGTTGGATAGCCAGTCACATGAGCGCCTGGGTATCCCAGTCTACAGAAATGCTCAAACATCTCACTCATTCTTTCCGGATGATTGAAGAAGCGTCTGTGCCATTCTTGTCCTGCTAGTCCAAACTGCCCTGCACCCATGAAAGGGCTTGTCCCACAAAGAACGCGAGGAAGAGTAGCTGACCCGAATGTGACTTCTGACAATTGCATTCACCTTTCCACTGGGAATTATGATCGATGCTTTGCACTTTTATTTTGGGTACAACGGCGGCGTATTGCTTCAACCACTAATTAAATATCGGTCATCCAATATGTTATGTCTGTGATAACATGAACTCTACTGATTCTCCTACTATAAATGATCTCATCAGTCTTGTAGCAAACCTCGTTCCTGATATACCAGAGCCAAGCAAGATAATGGCAGAAATACAAGGAAAGGATAGAATGCTTTGGCTTGAGGGGTGGTGCGATGGTTGTATAGCTGGCAAGGGCTTTCCACCAAAGGGAAAAGGAATGCTGCAGGAGAAGCTTGACCATATCGAGGATTTGACACCAGGCTTTCTGAAGGATAGGGCGAAGAAAAGAGGGATGAAAGTGCGCTGGTTTGGCTTTCTTCCTTTGAAAGAGAAGGAGTACCTGTACGGAGTATCATGGGGAATATTCGAAAAGGGATGAATCTCCGCAGCTCCGATAAGCTTGGTGGCTTCTGCTGCCATTGTTCACTCCATCAAATAACGTGAATTCCTATTTCTACCGCACCCTATCGATGTACGCAGTATCACAAGGATGATGTGAATGCGGACTTATGACAAAGAAAAAGAGGCAAAGTGGAGCAAGCCTGTTCCTTCCCAAAGCCCTGTACAGCTCTCAGTAATGTTCTCTGTCCCATTATTCGAGGAGATCATCAAGGAGCGAAAGGAGTACCCTAATCGCGCTTTTGTCAAGATCGAGGTTCGGATGATAGCAGGCGACACTGATACCGACCAGTTGCCTTGCTTTCGCAAGAAGAATGAATAACTCAAGAGCCTCATCGTATGAAAGACCATTTTCAACTGGATAATGAATGGCTGGCATTATCTCTTTGTCCAAAACATCAACATCAAAGTGAAGCCATATTGGTAAAGTGGAATCTTGAAATGAGCTGAGACTTGTGTAAAAGGTGGATTCTATACCTTCATCTAGGATTGACCTGCGGTCAATTACTGCAATATTCGACGTTTCAATCAAGTCGTATTCATTTATCCCATATGCAACTACGTTCTTTTCATCCAACAGTGGACCTCTACTCGTCATAGTCACAATCTCTTTCTGCAAATACCCTGTTAGAGCGGCCAATTCCATGTCTGCAGGTTCGCCCGTCGGAGTGGTGTCAGTATCGTGAAAATCGGCATGCCCGTCAAGAAAGAAGAGATTCAAAGGGAAATTCCTTGCCTTGTATCCATCAAAAATGCCCATCAAAACGCTACAGTCTCCAGCAAGCACAATCGGAAAAGCTCCCTTGTCCAGCAAATCAACTAGTTTCTTTGATAGCCCAAGAGACACATCTTGCCACGCATCAAAATTGAGCACTTTCGTTTTGAAATCTCTCTCATTTGTACATGATGGAACAGATAGATCGCCAATATCAGTCACATGATGCCCTTTATTCTCTAGTAGGGCAACCAATCCCTCGTTTCTGAACGATTGAGGAGGGTTTTCAATCTTAGGAGGTGTTCCGTCTCCATTGAAAGGGACTCCAATGACTGCAATCTTCATAGTGTCCATCTCCTAGAAAAGCGAACAGCGTGTTAATTCTTGTTATCTTCTTTTCAACGGTAGTCATCACTCTCAGAGCAACTTGACTAAGTGCATCTGTTTGGCGCTACGCCAGCGCACCATGGAATCCTACACGCTACGAAATCAGAACTACATAAATCTCTAAGATTCAAGGACAACTCATGCCAGTTGTTGATGTTAAGATGTGGACAGGTCTGTCAGAAGAGGCAGCGGAGAAAATCATCTCGGGAATCACAAACGTCTTTGTTGATTTAGGGATTCCAGAACGAGCTGTTGAAGTCATCATCCATGAGATACAAAAAGCCCATTGGGGAATCGGGGGAGTGCCAGCTTCAAAAGCGATGCCAGAGGGGAAATCTCCCTAAGATACTGAACGATTAATTCGAGTCTTCCGCCAAGTAGTTTCAAACTAGATCCCAATTGGGCCCCTCTAATAGCGGGCGCCTTCTTCTGCTAGAATCAGCTATACTTCGTAAAAAGGCATAACTACACTTGAATCTTGGAGATTCATCAAGGCGGCGTGTTGTATGGTTCGAACTTTGTATCTAAACTTCTTGTTCAAGAAAGAAGGCACTAGGGTTGTAGCAGAGTCGGAAAGCGTGTGTCTAGCTGCTGCACTTGCATCTGCAGAATCTCAGAAGGCACAAAATGCTAGGATAATTGGCTTAAGCAGTGTTTCGTTCCCATTTTGGATTGTGCAGACTTCGCCAACGAAATCAATTGCCCTAAATGCTTCCAGTAGTAGGACTACAGAGTTTCAATTCACTGATATGAAGGGTGCAAGTGAAGTGAGAAGGATAATTAGCTCTGAATTGTCTCAAGCATCAGACATTCCTATTGTTGCATCAAAGATACAGCCCCTCCTTGAGAATGTTGAGCACCACACAACTAGCGTTGCTGGTCTGGCTGAGCCATCATTCATCAAGCCAATTGGAAATTTCGTTCTTGTTTCTAGCCCTACAGCCGAACCCAATAGAGTAGAAATCCGGACCGACTCGAATGTCGCTCTGAAGCGATCTGAGGAGTTCAAGAAAATCTCCGAGTCTGCAAAGCTACGTATTGAATCAGCAGAAACCTTGCGGAGGTTAATCAGAGAGAACTATGGGGCTCAAACCACGATTCTAGAGAACATCACAAAACTGGAGCATGAGAGAGGGGGCGAACGCGTCAGAACGATGGAGGAGAGAACAAGGCAAGACATTGCTAGGCTCAAAGAGAAGAAAGAGAACGAGATTTATCAATTGCGTGAGAAACATAAGATGAATCTACGAGCAATGGTTGCAGACTTTTCCAGATCCATGAACGACCTTGAGCAGTTCTTTACGGGGGTTGCCGAAGAGGTCAGAAAAGCAATTTTGGAGATTGGCCAGAAGGAAGCAGATACGGAAGGTGCAATCTCAGTCTACAACAATCTCGTTAGCTCACTGAAGGGAACCCTGGCAAATAGTCAGCAGCCGTTGAATATGATGAATGAGAAGAAGGCGTCCCTTGAGAAACATGTGGCCGAAGCTCAATCAAAATTCGAATCAGACAAGATGAATGTAGAGACCTCGCTGCAGACAGAGATTCAAGAGCTTCAAAGAAGGATTCAGGCTACCGGAAGTGAAACGGAGCTCAAGACAAAAGAGCTTGAGGATCTCAACGCTCAGGTAAGGGCAGCTATAAGCCAGTCTGAACAGTCAATCGAGAAGCGAGTCTTGGATTTTCAGCAGGAGTTCCTCAAACTAATGAACTGGACGCTTGATAACAATTCAGTCAGAGAGCTCTCTCCATTGACGCTTTTCGATGTACACACATATGTGGTCAAATATGACAATCAGTCTTATCGAGTGCTCACATCTTGTTTCTTGCCCGAGGAGAGTCTATTGAACATGGGGACAGGCAATACGTTGAGCAAGGAGTTTGATGATGCATTTCATGCCTTGATAGATGAATTGCTGCAGAATGACCAATCCTTCAAGGAGTCCTTCGAGCGTGCCTGTACAAGAGGAAACATGCTGCTGGCGGCTGAAGCAGAGCAAGCACTAGTGCAAGGTCTAGAGAATCTTCTAGGAAGAAGACTTCTTCAGACTGATGACATTGAGAGATTGCTCACGGTCTGGAGTAGATATTCAGGAAAATGCCCCAAGTGCGGAGCGGGTGTTGAGGCAGGTGCACAGTTCTGTCAGAAGTGTGGAATGGAATTGACAAATTGAGATTGTTCCCATGCCATAGCAATCAATCGGCTCGCTGATGGTTTACCTTTTCTATCGTCTGAAGCAATTCATCTACATCTTCCTGGGTTATAATCACCCTGATGGCATCAAGTTCAGTCTGTTTTCTTATGAGCGGACCTATCTTATACATTGGTTTCCCGTTTTGACTAATCGGGTTGATTTCAACAGCTAGATAGGCTGGCTCATCTCTTGTCTGAGGTATCTTTCTGATGAATAATCCCGGCTTTGCGGTCCTGAGTCGTTCAAACTTCCTGCCATGTTTGAGCATATCTCTAAGCGAGTCTTCCATTTCTCTCACCCAATCATATTCCCTGATGCGCGAATTCAATCCCAATTCAAGTAGGGATAGGGTTTGAAATCCTCTTTGACTGATTTGAGTCTTACAGTGAAACGATTAACCGTCGCCTAGCCAATCTGGCACTTCATGATCCTGCCAAACAGGGTCCGGCGTGATTTCCTCCTCTACGTCTCTTCCTCTGCTGTCATGGATTATTTCGTTATACTCCTCTGATACGGATACTGTCATGTCCTTCTCCACTAGTACCTGACATGACAGGAACACCTGAGGGGCATCGAATTGAGGCTGACCTGACTCTATCTTCCTCTCAAAGATCTCCTTCTGGGCTTGAGTCACCTTTCTAGGTATTCCCTTCCTTGCAGTCACTCTGCAAGTGGTGCACTTCGCCCTCCCACCGCAAGAATGGACTATGTCAATCTCATGCTCTATAAGGGCCTTGAGAAGCTTTGCTCCTTCCTCGACGTCGAATTCCTTCACAACTTCTCCCATGAAGTCGACGACAGTTACCTTTGGCATGTCTGAGGGACCACGAAATCCATCTAAAATGCGTTGCGAGAAAACAGCTTTGAAGGGATAATATTCTCTAGACTCATCTGTCTAGGCTCTTCATGAGATAATCCCCCATAAGGTAAGCATAACATCTAGGATTGTGACTAGTAGCGGAATCAGGGATGCTACCAAGATTCTCAACACGATAGGGAATTCAATTGGCCAGACTCTGTATTGATTGACTTCCTGTATGATTCCGCGTAGAGCAGTAAGTTTTGTGGCCAATTCCACACTCTCTTTCTCATGGCGATTGTTCATCTTACTTCGACGTGCCTCACGAAGTTGAGAAACGAATCCTAAAGTTAGATTGTCGTACTCTTCATCCAACTCCTTCATCACTGCATTCTTTGTTTCTGCCATGACCTTATGGAGTGAATTCAACGGGAGGGAGAGAATGAGTACACCAATGAGTATACTCCATCCAGCAATAATCCATATCGCAGGTCCAGGGGGCCCAAAGAGCAGTTGAGAAAGTGCCGCAAGTACCATGAGTAAGACAATACGGAACGCTACTCGTGAGAAGTGCTGGCCTATCATTGATATACAATCAAAGAATTTCCAATATGACATGAATGATCCGTCATCGCCCGACATTCCACGCAAATGCCGGATATAGTTCCAAACGCCAAATTCATCTCGGAAACTACCCAAATGAGATATTGCAAGCAAATACCCGAAGCCGAATACGACCAGAAGTGAAATTGATAATGTCATAAGCAATGTTGAGAGAACATCGCCTACAACTTCCAGTATAACAAGAGGGTATACTGAATGAGCTGCCCCGAGCATCTTTGGATAGATGCTTGTGGTGAATATGACAATATACACGATGCCAATGGATGTGAAGACTCCAATTTCAACCCATTTTTCAAAGATGATATCTCGTACACCATCGCGAAAGGACTCGTATGATTCCTTGTTCCTGAAGAGGTCCCTCACCTCATCCTGAGTCTCTGAGGGCGGACGGTCCATGCTTCGATATAGCTTCAGATTCTCTTCGGTTTCCTTGTCAAATACATCGAAGAGGTCATCATAGTCTGAAACTATATTTCTTATTGCCCATACTCCAACCGGCAATATGAGAGCAAGGATGAGAATGATACCCCATCGCTCATAGCCCAGCTCGCTAAACCGAGGCCAGAAGTTGCCCAAGCTCCAGAAGATGAATTCCAATATGACTGCTAAACCGAGGAGCGGGATTGTTCGGTTGTAGCTGTGCATGAAACCAGTTCGAAGGACGAATGGTGTGTACATCTTCTTGGCTTCTTCACTCACTGCATTCTCACCTCAAATCCTTTGACCGTTCGAATAGCCATGGGACTCCATCTTCCAGCTTATCAATCTAGTGAGTCTTTGCAAGGAGCCAGATTGAGAGGATTGAATAGAGAGGCTTATAGCGCAACGAGCGTTTGAACATGTGAGAGATCATCTGCCGGAGAGGAAGCACATTGAAGGTTGAGAAACGAGACAAGAGAATAGTAGAGTTCGACGATTCAAAGATTGAGGCAGCAATCACAAAAGCATTCCAATCAATCAATGCTGATACTACTCCTGTACGGGGTCTGACAAAGGAAGTAGTCCAGATCATTTCTGAACAGGACCGAGATGTCATCCATATCGAGGAGATTCAAGACATAGTTGAAGACACACTCATGTTACGTGGATTTACAGAGATTGCCCGTCGATACATGAAATATCGAGAGAAGCATCATGAGGCAAGAAAGATTCTCCAAATGATGGGAGTTGTAGATGATCTCAAGTTTGGTCCTAATGCTGCCACGGTTCTCTCCAGGTATCTTCTGAAAGATGAGGATGGCAATCCCACCGAGACCCCTTCCCAGCTATTCAGAAGAGTTTCTGGAGCTGTGGCTAGTGTCGAGAGGCAGTATGATGCAAGTGCAGATGTGGAAGAGTACGACGACCTCTTCTACTATATGATGGCCAATCTAGAGTTTCTCCCGAACAGTCCGACTCTGTTCAATGCAGGGACTGAAATCGGCCAATGCAGCGCATGCTTCGTGCTTCCAGTTGAAGACAATATGGACTCGATATTCGGCTCACTATATCATATGGCTATGGTTCAGAAGTCTGGAGGGGGTACTGGTTTCTCATTCTCCCGCTTGAGACCGGAGGGGTCAACTGTAGGCACCACAGGAGGAGTAGCCAGCGGCCCAATCTCATTCATGAAAGTTTATGATACAGCCACAGACATCATCAAGCAGGGGGGTCGTCGAAGGGGTGCAAACATGGCCATTCTCCGCTGTGATCATCCCGATATCATGGAGTTCATCTCGGCCAAATCAGACAAGCAGTCCTTCAGGAACTTCAACATCTCTGTTGCCCTCACCACGGAATTCCTTGAGGCACTTCGGAATGAAGGAGAGATCGGCCTCATCGCGCCTCACACGAAAGAAGCAATCCAGAGTATCAGTGCTAGAGCGATATTTGATACAATTGTCCACAATGCTTGGAGCACTGGAGACCCAGGCCTCATCTTCATTGATCGCATCAATGATGAGCATCCGCTTAAGGGGGACCCAATTGAGGCAACCAATCCCTGTGGGGAGCAACCCTTGTTGCCATACGAGTCATGCGTCTTGGGAAGTATCAATCTCTCGAGAATGGTCCAAGAAGGTGAAATAAACTGGTCGAGACTCGAAGAGGTCATTCGACTTGCTGTTCGTTTCCTAGACAACATCATTGATCTGAATGTGTATCCTGTATCGGAGATTGAGAAGGTCACCAAAACAAACAGGAAGATTGGCCTTGGCATAATGGGTTTCGCGGAGCTCCTGATTAAACTGGGAATTCCCTACGACTCTGTAAAGGGACTTGAGAAAGCCGAGGAAGTCATGTCGTTCATTCGACAGAAGGCAGAGAGGGCGTCTTCTGATTTGGCAAGGATCAGAGGGAACTTCGAGAACTTCGCGCTCCTAAAGAAACGCAACAACTGGAAACGGAATGCGAGCCTCATCACTGTAGCTCCAACTGGAAGCATTAGCCTCATCGCTCAGACCAGTAGTGGTATCGAACCCCTCTTCGCTATTGCCCATAGTCGAAGGCTTGCGGAGGGAGTGCATTTGAGCGAGGTCAATCCACTCTTTGAGAGAATTGCGATCGAGAAGGGCTTCTGGAGTGATGATATTGAATATGAGGTCGCCAAAACGGGATCCGTACAACATATCAAAGAGGTACCTGATGATGTCAAGGCGGTCTTCAAAGCGGCGCATGAGATAGACCCTGAATGGCATATCCGCATGCAAGCTGCATTTCAGAAACATGTTGACAACGCTGTGAGCAAGACGGTCAACCTTCCGAACACTGCCACTACTGAAGATGTCGAGAAGATATTCCTGCTTGCAGATGAACTCAAGCTCAAGGGGACAACAGTATTCAGAGATGGATGTCTGGGCGGAGAGCAGGTTCTCTATGCAGGTTGTCATGAGTGTGAAAAATAGATCAATCTATGCTTTCAGAAAAGAAGAAAGAGGGAGCCAGAAGCTCCCTTGGAGCCTAGCTCAAAGATGGTCCAATGTAATTATGACATTGCCTTTCTTTCTCCCGGTCTCAACGTACCTGTGAGCTTCAGCAATGTCTTCCAAGCGGTAGCGTCTGTCGATAACCGGCTTTAGCTTTCCTGCCTCGATGAGCTCTTTGAGGAAGACTAAGTCTTCAAGCTTTCCAGTTGCTGTATCACCAAGCACTCGCTTGTTGTTTCTCATGGTTGCCAACTTCCCTTGGATACCTCTTCTTAGCATGCCAACGGCGTCAAGAAAAATCCCATCTTCTTTCAACGCTTTCATTGAGCCAAGAATCGAAAGCTTGCCCACAGCGTCAAAAATGAGATCGTAGGTCTCACCACTCTGAGTGAAGTCCTCCTTCTTGTAGTCGATCATCTTGTCAGCTCCGAGGTCTTTCACCCACTCTTGATTAGCAGTGCTGCATACCGCAGTGACCTCAGCTCCAAAGTACTTGGCCAGCTGCACAGCATAACTACCCACGCTACTGGAAGCGCCATAGATGAGCACCTTCTGACCGCTCTGGATATTCCCTTGAGTTCTAAGGAAAAACAATGCTGTATCTGCCCCAACTGGCACAGTAGCGCTTTCCTCAAGACTCAGATTGGCCGGCTTTAGAGTGATTGAAGCGTCTTCAGGTAGGACAACATATTCCGCATATGCGCCAAAGCCAAAGCCCATTCCTCCAAATACCTGATCGCCTGGCTTGAACCTTGTCACTTCCTTGCCTACTTCCTCTACTTCTCCAGCCAGCTCAATACCGAGAATATTGCACTTCTTGGGCTTAAGGAAGCCATTCATCAGTCGCGCCAAGAAGGGATCTGCTTTTCGAATCCGCCAATCAGCAGCTGTCACTGTTGTCGCATGTATCTTGATCAGTACCTCATTATCCTTCGGAGTTGGCTTGTCAATCTCCTTGACTTGAAGAACGTCCGGCGGCCCGTATCTTGTGTATACAATCGCTTTCACTTTGAATTCACTCCTACTGCCTTCCTACAGCTATTTTGTCCACACCTCTGCATTTTGTGAGTACTTGCAATTTGGTCAAGGACTTGGGGATTATAACTGTCTTGGATTTTCTGATCTCATCGACGTATTTGTCAAACAATTCCCAGTCCACATCTTCTGCAATGGTGAGGGTCTTGATCCCACTGAATCCAATGGGTCCCCCTACAGATTCCAGTTCATCCTTGGTCAAGGTCAGTTCATCGAGGTTCTCCACTCTGAAGACCTTCTCAGTTGTTTCCTCGAGAAAGATTCGCATGACCTGAGTCACTAGTTCTCCTATTGGAACGCTTCTCCTTCTCGCTTCAGCAGAGAATAGGCTATAGACTTGGTCGTCTATGCCTCGTATTGTCACATCCGTCAATCAATCACCCTCTTGTCAATACAGGATCAAAGCTCACGAGTAACCAGTTTCGGGTTACTTCTTAGGAGAACCCCTATTGCCATGAAGAAGACACCAAAGAGGATCACTCCAGCAGAGATGACCATCTCTAGACTCAAAGGTACAATGCCCAGAAAGATTGCCATCATGAATGCTCCAATGAATGTGATCAGGAACCCAAAGTAGAGGACCATGACCCAGGCCGCACCTGCTTCATCTCTCTTCCTTTGCTGCTCATCGAGCTCTTGGAATCTCTTCCGCATTCGATCTCGTACTTCATTATCATCGTTGTTAGGTATTTCACCAGATGTCATATTTGTCACCATTATCACCATAAGCAACAAATGCATATAAAGTTGACGATGATGACATTGGGTCGTCCTCTCATATGGCAGAGCTATTGATCTCGCCTTGTTTGGTGATCATTAGGCAATGGAAGCGCTGATCATGAAGCAGACAGGACCAATATTCATCTCTGCCATGACCACCAATCACTGAGTATATTCTAGAGGAGAGGGTGGAGTAGTCAATATCATCTCATTCCCATTCTCCCATTTTGTTAGAACCCTACTATACAGTAAGGTGCCCTCGTCAATTTTTGGAGAGAAGATACTGTTTCTTACATTGGTGAACTCAAATACAGCGCTCTCGCCTGGTCTGATCATAGGCCACACAAAATACTGGATATTTGAGTCCAAGTCGAGTGTGGCTAGCGGCGAGCAATTGTCGTAGAAATAGATAGTCATTCGAACAGCATAGAAATATTCGACTGTGATGTTGCCAATGTTTGTAACATTAATCCAGATTATTGTATAGAACGGTGGCCCCTCTTCTGGGATTACCGGCATGAAGTCTTGCCAATATATCGCCTCTGCCCAGCCTTCAAGTCCTCCTTCAATGATAATTTCTGGTTCTTCTCCAGGTGGCCCTGGAGGAGGGGGGATCTGCAGCGGATTGGAATCTGCAATCAATAGCATTCCTCCAACTACACCAAGACCTAGAACTGCGACTAGGATGATGCCTGCTGCAGTCACTTTCCAAGCTGACATGGCTATACTAGTACATTATGGCTCATCTGGATATAATACTAGATTTTAGAACACCTAGTCTAGATTTTAGAACACCTCATTCTATTACGAAACTGCATGTTCTAGGTTGCAGCGAAGCATTATTCACGAAATATTGAGTCCGTAAACAGGAGTATGAAGAATGGCACTAAGGAAAGGGACGCCCTCAGACAACTGCACGACGGCATTAGGCTAGTTGCTGAGGGAAAGGCGGAGGAAGCCGAGACCCTCTTGAGGAATGTCTTGGAGTCACATCCAGAAAACGCAGATGCCTTGTGGCTACTTGGGAGAGCTTTGGCACAACAAGGACGACTAAGGGAGAGTGTAGATGTCTACAGCAGAGCTGCTCAATTGGAACCAAACAGAGCAGTCTTTCACGAGTCCCTTGGCACCACGTTAATACAGATGGGGAATGTTCCTGAGGGGAAAAAGGCCTTGAAGATAGCATTTGAGCTCGATTCAGAGGCTCTTAAACCAGCCGAGTATACTTTTGGTAAGCTCATAGAGGAGAGTCCAGAGAATAAGATCTACTGGTATGGACTGGGAATTGTACTCGAGCTGCAAGGCAAGATGGACTTGAGTCAGAAGGCGATGCTTAAGGCACGTCAGTATGATTAAGATCTTGGTTGCTAGAGAGATACTCAATGCAATGGGCTGACACTCAGATATTGAAGTCCGAATATCTCCTGCTCCATGGCAACCTGATACTAAAACTAGGCCGATGCAAAGTATTGATAGGCCCATGTGTCAAATTCAATCTAGGCTGCTGGCCATGTCGTGGTGGAAAAAACGGCGAATCTCTTCTGCCTTAATCATTAGCTTCATTCTGGCTCTATCAATACTTGTCATAGCTCCTAGAATCCTTCATGTCAATCAAATACCCGGTTCAGACAAGCTATGGCAAACATCAGAATCATATCAATTGTCTGGCAATGATTCTTTCACTGTGACCATTCAGTCAGTCGAAATAACCTTTCTATTCAGGGAGGAGGTTCCTCTTGATGTGCCAATCCCTATTCATTTCAGGGTGACATTCCCAGATAGCACGATTGAATATCTGGAAACAACAGTGAACGGACTCTTGATGCAACCACCGCGGGTCGTATTCACCAACCACACAAGCCCTCAGGCAGCGATTGTTTCAGCTTTCGGAGATGCTCATGAAGAATGGTACGGCTGGTATTATGCTGTATCGCTTGGATGATTTGAATCCACCATCGCTTTAGGCTATCCCCTCACAATCTTACATCGTGCAGAGGACTGTTTTTGACCTCATCTAGCTCCTCAGGAGGCCACCCTCTTGAAGTTTCAAAGGATTTGGAGAATCTGAAGTCGCACCGAGGATGACCCATTGCAAGAGTCTGAGTTCTTCTAAACCCTACTCCGATGCCACGCATCCTGGCAAAGTCACTGAGACACACATATGGCGCAATTTCCTCACAATGATTTTCCCTTGCCAATTTTAGGAACCCACACTCCGCAAAGTCAAAACCATACTCATTTTTTCCTTCCACGAATTCCCCGACCCAGTTCATGGGGAAATCACGGTTTAGACTCTCTTCCATGGCTCTCCTCCATCTATTCTTGTAAAACCGAGTGAATAGCATGTGGCGTGCAAGCCACTTCTTGATTCCTGAAACCGACTGAACCTGTGCTTCTCCTATAACATAGAGCAGCTCACCAAACAGTCTATTTTCGAGGTCAAACATTTTGCACGCCCTATAGAAGGCAATGGTCTGCCCAGATTGAATCATCAGGTTCGTGAATTGACTCTTCTTTCCACCAACGTATGGAAGTGAAGGTATCATTTTTTCATATTCAATTCGTGACTGATCCATTAGACTCCCCAAGGTTTCATTATCGAAATACTTGGAGCCAACACTCTTGGCGATTACTAAGAGACTCTCGAAGTCCTCTAGAAGTTCTGCGCAATCATAGGCCTGTTCCTGGCTTTCCTGATTCATCATCTCTCTTCCCATTCCATCCTAGATTCGATTTCATTTAGTTGTGATGTTCTACGAAATCGTGACAGAGATAGATGCTCTCGAATTGAAACCTAAATCTACATTTGCTTCTCTTACCAATCGGATTCTGTCCCGTCAATAATGAGGGTCCAATATTGCTACGGTACAATTCGCAAGATCTGCAAAATCCTCTGCATAGAATCTGCGTTCAGTTGCGAACCCGACTCCCACATCCCAGTGTGTAGGAATTGCATACTTGAGATCCACGTTCATGACAGAGTCATCAATACTCACATCAAATTCCGAGTCTTCTCTGATGATTCCGAACTTAGGGATTATCTCCTGCGCATAGTCGAAATCACCTTCGAAACATGTAGCTAGTCAAGTCCGAGTGCCTCTCGTGTCATGACTATCTGGTACGACCTTATTCCCTGCCTCAGTGACCGCCATGATGATGGTTGATGGTCAAGTCACCGAACGTGGTGTCCTTACACCTGAATGTTGCATTCCTTCCAGCTGATTCATTGAGGAACTTCGCTCAAGGGGTGCTGACATCAGGCACAGGGTATTCTAATCATTGTCATATTAGGCATAGGAAATATGTTGAAACAATGATTTATAGACTGCAGCTTGTATCATCATCTGGGAGTTTGGATGAAACGAGCTACTGCGGCCTTTATTTCGATACTCTTGGTATCATCTGTCATTGTAGCTATTAGTGTTTTTCAACTTCCACCTTTTTCTCCTTCTGAACCGTTGAACTTCCGATGGGGTGTAGAAGTTGGTGAGGAGTTCAGTTTTCAGATTGAAGTATTTGGATGGGATTACAATGGCAGCGAAGCAATTCCGTTTATTGAGTACAACAATACTCAGATTATCGCTAGAATCGTTCAATTGCCAAATGTAAGCCTAGTGGACAATGAAACTGAATTCTTAGATGTCATTGGAATTTTGAAGGTTGAATGCAGGTTTAGTAATGGCACAGAGATTGCAATGGATTGTCGAGATGGGTATTATGGAAATACAAATGTTTCTCTTCCTGAGGTGATTTCCAGAGCAATATTTCCAGTTGGTGGATGGGAATTCATTGATGACCTCTATGATGACATTCCATATACTAGCTATCCTGATGGGAAATTATCAAAATTCGATGGCGATGGTTTCTTTTACGAAGATGCCTGGTATTACTACGACTTTGGTCATGGATGGAGAGTCCATCTGGATTTGTCAGATGGGTCACCAAATAGAATTGAACTTTGGGAGGATGACTTCATCTGTATTGGCGAATACAGTGTTGTTCTTACCCGATTATAGATTATACTCCATTTCCCCTAAGTTGTACAACTCTGCAAAGCATTTCCATCAAATTTGAAGGGAGATAGAGAAGAAAGGAAACATCATTTTCGAATGCTAGCATTTCAAAAGGATGCTATAACAGCCGGGCGAGTAAACAAACATGAGAAACATACATTCATCTGGAAGCATCAGGTATTGACTATGATTTTGGAGGGCTGTCGATTTGATGCGATTCTCATACAAGGCCGCGTCAATAGTTGTATCATTTCTACTTGTCACAATATCCGGAATATCTCTCAAGGTAGGATTTGTTGTCATGTCGACTACCAATGTTGAAACAGGAACACCGTCTGAGATTGTGGCTCTCTCTGAGAATGTGCTCCTTTCAACGGATGATTCAACATATCCTCATCATGTTGAGGTCTCGATGGCTATCAGTGATAATGGCACGATTTTCGCTGGCTGGAAGAACGCAGATACACATAACGGACCAGGCATACGTGTAAGTGTGGCAAAGTCAGCTGATGGAGGGGCTACTTGGACTGAACCATATGACATGCCAATGTTCACCAACGGAGTAACTGGGCAATCTGACCCGTGGATGGCGTGGCATAATGATTGCATCTACTATGCGTATCTTGAGTACTCAATTGAGGGGCCAGAACTTTCGCAGATTACTGTCGCCAGAAGTGGTGACTATGGTGCTACATGGACACCTGTGACTGCATCATATGGCAACAATTCTGCTGACAAAGAGACTATGGCGATCAGCGACGATGGCATCGTATATGTAGTCTATAGCGATACAGACGATCCCACCTGGATTGGAGAAACTACTCTGCGTCTAACTCGCTCCACAGATGGAGGAAATACCTTCCAGGAGGTTTCCAGCCTCGCCGAATTGTCGAGATGGCATCATGGTCCATACATAACTTTGAGTAATCAGGGGCACATTTTCGTTGTATGGCTGTGGATAGAGCCCGACAGCTTGGAGTGGGGGAATCTCTGTCTATCGCGAAGCTTGGACCAAGGCGAAACCTTCACAGAGTGGCAATTTGTAAATGATGATGGCAATTACTCGACACGCGATTTAGGCAAGTTTACCATTCCGGTCATTCGGGTTGATGATAGTGACCGGGTTTATGTCCTTTGGGCAGATGGCTTTGAGCACGGTCCAAATACCTTTGATGTCTATCTACGTTATTCTGATGACTACGGCGAAACTTGGAGTGACCGTTTCCGAGTCAATCCAACCACTGAAGGTACCCAGTGGAACCCTGAGATGGCTATTGATTCTAGTGGGCGTCTTCACATCGCATACTACGATGAACAAGAAGGGTACTACAGACCTTACTACCGGACCGTCACCTTCACAGGTGATGAAAGGAATATTCCAATCTTCGGAGATCCAATAGCTATAGCTAATGCCAATACATCAAGCTCGTTCACCAGGCCAGGAGAGTACTTCTCTATTCAACTCGATCAAGATGAGATTCCACATGTGGCTTGGTCCGATGGTAGGAATGACGAGATGGATATCTACTACGCACATGGAATTGCAGCTGAATCAACTACAGACTTGATTCCAGCTGAAGTGGTGATTGTCCTTGCCGGTGCGTCTCTTCTGGTTGTTATCGTCGTGTTGGTATTTGCAAAGAAACGTTGATACTACATCTGCGGCGAACAGTCATGTCTGAAGATCTTCTGTGCCTTGAAGATTCATGCCTGTCAATGTTTCTCTTCCATACTTTCGTAGGAGTATTATGGCAGCAACCCAAGGCATAATCCCCGTGATGACTGTTAGCGCAGGACTTGTCTGAAGAAATGCGGTGACAACATTTGTGCTCATATGGAACAGAATTGCAATAAGAACACTCTCGGTGTTGTTATAGAGCCAGGTATAGATCACTGCAATTCCTGCTGTACTAACTGCATGTAGAAATAGTGTCTGAATTACAGCTGCTGCGAGAAGGCCGCCAACCAATTCTGAAGGAACATCACCCGGTAGAACAGCTGTCGAGATTGTCAGATAGGCGATATATGGCCAATGCCAGGCGCTCCACAAGACACCAAGTCTAACGCTTGCCTTCTCCGCGTTGTACTTCTCCTGCAGCTTAGGCAATGCGTAACCTCTCCATCCCGGCTCTTCAAGGCCACTGGTGAATGTCTGCCATAGAATCAAAGGTAGAAGAAGGTTCAATGGTACCGCCAATGTGAGAGTAGACAGGGGGGTTAGACCTGACGCGATGCCAATTACGAAAGCAGGCAATGCAATCAGAAACGGCAAAACAATGATCCAGAGATACCACTTGGGATCAACTCTCCACTTCGTCATACGTCGAAAGAGATCACTGATTCCGTTTCTTCCAACTTCAAGGTAAATTGCAATGATTGCCGCAATGAATGGCCCATATGTTCCAATTGAAAATACCAACGCTATGATGAGATGTAGCGAATCATTGAAACCACTCTGAGCAAGCTCTGCAAATGTGAAAGGACTTGGCAGTATATACCCATTAGCTGAAGCGATTATGGATGTCGGAATCCAACAGATTGCTGTAAAGAGAATGGCGGCAACTGCATAGAGGGTAAAGGCGCTCCGATTCGAACCTGCGGTAATAGATGCCTCTGTGGATGCCATGAGCCGCGCGTGCAACCTTTGCTTAATAACTATTGTTAAATATCCGCATCTTAGCAACAGTTGCTTAGCGGATAAATTCAATTGGATGGAGCCCTGTTATTGGCTCCCATAATCAGCTGACCTAATGACTGGTGAGTCGCTTGGACCAACTTGACAAGATGATTATAATGGACTTGCTTCAGAATTGCAGGCAGTCCTATCAAGCAATAGCTAAGAAACATCGTGTCACGATGAATGCAATCAAGAAACGAGTCCAGAAACTGCTAGACTCAGGGATTATTGAATTCTGCATAGAACCGAATGTTGGAATGATGGATGGGGATTGGGCACTTGCTTTCATCTCTACATCAGGTGAAGAAGACCAATCTGAATTCATTGCGAAGCTAGGTCAGAATCGCATGATAAATGAGGTTGGAACTGTTTCCGGAGGAGGTTACATTGTATATGCAGTGTATACGGGATTGGAAGAGCTAGCTGAATTCAACAAGTTTCTCAGAAGTCAACAGCCCGTCAAGGATATCGAAGTGTATCAATTACTCATGAACCGAGGGTCCAAAATTGAGTTGACTCAACAAGAATTCAGAATCCTCCGCTGTATTATCAATGATCCAAGAATGCGATTGAGTAAAATTGCGGAATGTAGCGAGTACTCAGCTAAGACTGTGCGACGAATCCTGAATGGCTTAATTGACGGTGACAGTATTTGGTTTGGAGCGAGACTTCGCTTGAACGCTGCTGATAGTATAACATTCCTGGCAAAGATTGAATGGGATGAGCAGCAGAAAGAACTCTCAGACATTCTGGGATGGCTTAGCACTGACTTCCCCGAATTCTGGGTTCCAATGATTTCAGCAACTGAACCAATAATATTCGCTGCTTTACTCGTTGACAGCGTTAAGGGAATAACTCCATTGATTGAGAAAATCAGATCTGCGAAATTCGTCAAGTCCGCAATTTCAATTATGGGTGGTGAAAGCTATAGCTTTCCTGATGTACGAAGATACTGGCTGGAGGAGAAGTTTGCAGCCTATGGCCTAGTCCAGAAACTAGTATGATATCTTCCCGCTTTTTGAACTATCTCGTTCATTTTTCCGAACTTCTCAGGTCGTAATTTCCCTGATTCAGTACTAGACTGCTCCCATTACATAATATACTGGCCAGTCTTTGCTCTGTCACCAGGAATTCTGGTGTCAAATGGAGAAGATGAATAAAATGTCAACTCAAATGTCCCCACAAAAGATCGTCCTTGCAATCCTTTATGCGATTGCGCTGGCAATGGGTGTGGCAGTCATTGTATTGCCCTTCCTTGGACAACCCGTAGATCAATCAATGATTGGAATCGCACTATTCTGTTTGGGTGTTGCGGGTCTCAATACCGTTACTGGCAAGTCTTGAGGACATCTATCTGAAAGCTAGAATTGAAGTGGGATTGACCATGAAAGCTTCAGAACTTAGAGAGGAGTATAGGCAAGCAATTGCCTCTCCCCTCATTATTTCTGAAATCGATCTCGAAAATGGTCTACCCTTTATCTTGTACAGTAATGATTGGGTCAGAATCCTATTCGTCAGAAGAGCTGATTACTCATCTAATACAATCGAGGTTGAACTCTCTCTCTCAGTAAAAACCGAATCAACTCAATTGAGCCATAAAAAGGCAATATCTACATTGATTGCCTATCTAAATTACATCTTGCGGCTGCATGAACACGGGTTCAGACTAGAAGCAATGGAAGATGATATTCTTTGGACTGCAGTTTTGGAGTTGTCCTTTGAACCTGATATCGATTTGTTTGAGATTCTAATACCGCCTAGGTAGTCTCCCGTGTCATGACGTTTCTTGGAGATGAACCTTCATTGAATCTGAAAAGAATTGTCGCTACAATAATCGGAGTGGTTGTTGCAATACTCCTTGTTCTTCTCATAGCATTTTGGATCTGAAATCTGATCTTGATTCTATGGATACCACTTTTCGGATATATAGCGACCATGACTACGAATGTATTGCACTCCAAGCAATCTCGCATGCCTGCCTGATATTATCCTCATCCATCTTCATTATCCCTACATGATGGTATTTCAGAAGAGTGATGATGGGGACATAGGCAAAAGCAGTTAGGATCGGAAGGGGATGATCCATGATTGTCTTTTCCTTGATGCCTCGTTTGAGTAGGTCATCAACCGTCTGAAAGAGCTCGAAGTCCTCCGGTCTGATCTTCCTCATCATCGCAGTCTGTTCAAAATGCTCTCGATACGTGAGATACTCTGGGTGCTTGAGGTTGAAGGTAAAAGAGTGGTACCAAATGGACTTGAAGGTCTCCTCTATTGTCATTCCCTCCTCAATCCCCTCTAGTGCGCCCTGGCTCATCTTGTTTCTAATATCAATATACAGCTTGGTGAAGAGATCCTCCTTGTTTTTGAAGTAGATGTAGATGGTTGCTGGTGAAACCTTTGCCTTCTTCGCAATCTTCGAGATAGAGATGCCGTCAAAGCCCAGCCTGTTGGTCAAATCGATAGTTGCTTTGACAATCGAGTCGTATTTTGTCTGGTCGCGTGTCCTCATTGTGAGCTATTGCGTATCAAGAAAGACATATAAATGAATGCTCATTCACTTATTGATAAGTGAACGTTCATTCACTAATGGAGCTGATTCGCTTGATAAATTCGAATAGTGAACAAAGGAAATCCGAAGACGAGCAGAGAAGATTACGCCGCATCACACTTGCAAGTTTCCCGCTACTGATGCTCGCTGCGACGCTTGTGATAGTCCTGTTGCAGCTATCCGGCTATGCTGGTACAATGGAAGACACTCAGCTCGGTTTCAATGCAGAGGTCATTAGGAACTATTTCTCACTCATGAGTCCTACAGATATGGGACTCTTCATTACAGCAAACCTTGCTGACTATCTCTTCATGCTGTTCTACGGCATCTTCTTTTTCAGTGCCGCCAGACTCATTTCATGGAACTATAAGAGCGGTTTCCCAAAGAGGATTGGCCTATCACTTGCATGGGCCGGGGTCATAGCTGCTGTCCTAGACGGGATTGAGAATGTGTTCCTGCTCTCGATGACTGCAGACCCAGTAGGGTTCGCTGGCTGGCTCGCGATCGCTCACTCAAGCTTTGCCCTTGCTAAGTTTCTCTTTATGTATGCAGCAATGGCTTGGACCATGGCGGGCTTTGTGGTGAACAGGACTCCTCTGGTGGCGCATCTGATGTCAAGCCAGATTGCTTGAGATGAAAAGAACGAACGAGGGAGGACGTTGAATGCATCTTCTACTCTTGCGCTAAGCCTTATGTTATTTCAAGATTAATTCAACCCATGTCATCAGATCTCTCAAATAAGGCAAAGAAACTCATGGATGGACAAAGGGCACACTGTGCTCAAGCAATATTCGCCATATACGGTGAACATCTAAGCTCAGGAAAGGTCGACTTTGAGACCTGTATGAAGATATCCTCCGCATTCAGTGGGGGAGTAGCAAGAACTGGCAACATTTGCGGAGCTGTAAATGGTGCACTAATGGTTCTTGGTCTGAAATATGGTGGATCACCAATGGAAGCAAGAGTCAACGAAGCTGCAGTCAAGCTTATGGATGAATTCAAAGCCCTCAATGGAACAATATTCTGTCGGGAGTTAATCGATCATGACCTGCTCTCAGATGATGATGTGAAGCGGGCATTTGAAGTAGGAGCCTTCAAGAACTGCTCAAAATTCGTTGAAGATGTTTCCAAGATTCTGGATAGGATGTTATAATTCCCTGACAGTAAGATACTCTTCATGGGAACTCGGTTCCCGAATACCTCACAAGCCGTGACAATTCTCATCATCTTAACCATTAGACAGGACTGATTGGTTTCTTCTGCTGTGGTTTGGATATGCTTGAGTCTTCCGTCCTTTCTTCCATGTTTCGATTATTGTAGCTAGTGGAGTACCAAGCACTTGAATACGGTTGTAGTCCGATTCGCCCAATCCCCTTTCTGCTGCTTGTTTGAGGTATGATATGTTAAAGGGATTGAATCCAGCGATTTTCACTGCGATGAAATCAAGAGCAAGAGGATCTTGGCTGGCGAAGATTGTACTGAGATTAAATGGATCTTGACCTACTGTTTCTGTCATTTCCACATCACCGCTTACAACTATGCCATCAATAATGTTGAGAGTTGGTCTGAGTGCCAAGTTAAGGTCCACCAATCCCTGAGCGAGATTCTTGTGAATTCGTCTCTTCTCTCCACTTGGGCTCCACCACTGACGATGGGCGGAATGGTAGTACTTGCCCTCGGTGGTCAGGAACTCTGGGGAGAGTTCACAGCAGAATCCTGAAGGACGATTGTGTGAGTAATCCCCCTTTCCAGGAAGGGCTCCCATAAGATTCTTGACTGCCAAACTAGCCCACTCTCTTTTTTCTGAAGTCCGTCTGTATATCTTGAGCTTTGGCACGTTGATTAGCGCATCGCAATCAAGTATGACTCCGGGAACCTGCAACTCTTGGACTGACTGACCCTTTGGGACAATAACATCCTTAGTAGGACTTTCATTCAAGTCTATCAACTTCACACCATATTGCTCAGCCAACTCTACGTACCCGCATGCTCGAAATGCTAGTTTGGTGTCAACACAACTTGAACCCTCAGCTATGCTCACATCTGCAGCACCCGCGTCTTGGCATAGTTCAATGATGGCTTGAACAACCGGTGGATCTGTTGTGAACCCAGTAAATGGAGGTAAGCCAAAAACCAGGTTTGGTTTAATTACTACTCTATCCTGTGGTTGCACAAAACTCTGAATCCCCCCAAGCAATCGAACTGACTCCGCAACGGCAGTTCTAATGCTATCATTTTGCATAATTGCTACAACAGCCATTATCATCGCTCACCGACATTTCGAATCATGGCGCTTTTATTGGCAATCCTGTCAAGCATATACAATCCCCTCCTTTAACCAATTAGGTTTGATTCAGAAACGGTCGCGCACAACAAGCAAAAAAAGAGAGGCATCTTGATTTGCACCAAGTGCCTCCTAGATTCACCTCTTGTCTTGCTCTAGTTGATTCTGAAGTATCCAGGTGCGAAATGAGGAGCTCCCGCAAATGGTCCTGATTCGTACCAAATAATCTCCCCACTCATATGGACACTTCGGCCATCATATTTCGAGAAGCTCCCACCTGCCATTTCGACATTCCCAGCCATGTGATAGTCATTGGTCTGAAGATTCGTTTGACCTTTGTCATGGCCCCATAGAACTAGTTCGTCGGGACTGTTCATTGGCAACCAATATGCCCAGGCAGGGTCATCTCCATTCGGTATCTCAGGAAAGCTTTGATCGCCCATGTCATAAATCGCCCAAATCTCCTCAAAGAAATGTATATTGCCTTTGAGATTTGCGAGGTCAGTGACAAACGACTTGCCCGAACCAATGGCGAAGAACAACATGCCATACTCTTTCCCGTCGATGGTTATAGTCCCGACCCAGTCAGGAACCTTATCTCCTGCTCCTGGCCACAGTAAATTAAACTCCAAATCCATAGAACCAGTCATAGGTCTTGTAGCCGCCGCCTCTGGAATCGCAACCAACGCAAGTGATAAGGCAAACAATACTAGCACAACACCAATTTTCCTCAGCTTATTCATCTCCCAATTGACCCTTTAGCACTAAATTACGCGAATGCTGATTTTTCATAGTCATTCAATACACCAAGTTGCTTGCGCGACTAGCATATTGCAATCTGCTATGCCATCTTCTAGAATATCAAAGGACGGGAGAGTATGGTGCTAAAAACGGTAGAAAACATGGCACATTAGCAACATTCGACACTGCGCATTGCGGAAAATTCACTTAGAAGGGAGTTATATTAACAAGCCGTTGTATATAATTGCATAAGCTGTTGGGAACGTTGTTTTTCAAAATCATCTGACGACTAAGAACCGTTTCCCAAGTCAGCGGAAACATGGTGAGTGGTTTGGATCCGGTGGATTGGGCTTTAATCTGCGAATTGTGCGGCAATGGGAGGATGAGCTACCAACAGATTGCTCGAAAACTCGGAACTTCTCCAAATACTGTCAAGAATCGAATCCATAGGCTGCTCGAACAGAAACTGCTTGTAGACTTTGTAGTTATTGTGAGTGTGGAAATGCTAGGCGCAGAACACGTGCATGGTGTAATATCAACAGATGGGACTGAGAAAGTAGTGGAGTTCATGAAACAAGTCGCTAAACAGGGTATAGTATGTGAGATCTATCGTACCGGTGATATGCGATATGAATACTGGGCTATGGTATCAGGTGCCTCTGAAACATTGGGTCTCAAGAAGTATCTTGAAGATCTTGATGGAACTATCGATGTAGAAATGAGGCCTGTTGTCTTTCTTTTTCCTAACATCCCGAACTATCATTTGAACACGAGAGGAAAGAAGGTCACATTTACTAGTCATCAGTTAAGAGTGCTGAGGTGTTTATACGAAAATGCTAGAATGCCAGTGGCCCAAATAGCACGGAAAACAGGCTTGACTCCAAGACGGGTCCGGAAAGTCCTACGCGAGTTAGAAGAAGGCGGAGGCATCCACATTACTGTTGGCTATAACATATTTGCATTAGGAGATATGGAATATCGGTTGAAAATTCGTTTTGATGAATCACAAACAAATGCTCGGGATATTATTATGGATCTATACCACAAATATCCAGATGAATTCTGGTGGTCCAGCATAACTACTAACGATTCAATTGTTGATGTGGGCATGATCATTGATCGCCCAGGTAAAGGGATATCCATGATTCGGGGTCTTAAAGAAGATCCATCCATCAAATCGATTGAGGACTATGTTTCTTATCCTAGAGTTGTTGGCAATATCTTCCCTCTGCGTCTAAAATTGGAAGAAGTGCTAATTGAATCCGGCTTGTTAGCTGAATCTGACATAATCAGACGAAGATCCTTCGGACTAGAGTCTTCCTTGCATGAGTCCTAGTCATCCTAGTGTTTTACTCTTTTCTGGTTTTCACGACCAATACTATGGCTAGAATTGCTATCGTGCTCGCGGCAACAATTAACAATTCAATGGGTAAGGAAGAACCCCCAGTACCAGTCGTAGTGGTCGAAGTCGTACTAGTCGTTTCAGTTGAAATCTCAATTTGAAGAATCTCTAGCCCATCATCTGCATCTGCCACAAATACCAAGTCATTGACTACTGCGATATTTGTCGCGCTCCCGCCATCGCAATAATGCGAAATTTCAACGATATTATCGTGATCACTAGTATCTAGGATTTCCACACCATCATCTCTATCGGCAACAAGCGTGTAACCTTCATAGAACTCCAAATCGACAGCATTTCCTCCATCATAATAGCTACCCATCTCGACAAGCGAAAGTGGATTGCTTATGTCGTAAATTCTAACGCCACCGTAGGACCACATCATATACGCGATGTTTCCGTCAAATTCAATTGAAAAAATCTCGCCTTCGGTTGTATACTCGGCAATCTCTTCAATATCTGACAAGTTAGAAATGTTCAGAATTCTTAGTCTACTCTCAGTTCCAGAAATGAAATCAGAAACATAAGCCAAATCGTTGTACACTTCAACATTGAATAAGTAGTTGAGAGTTGCATTATATTGGGCTATTTCTTCAGGGTCCGTCGGGTCGGTAATGTTCACAATCTCGAGACCATCCTCAAAATCAGCAATGAACGCAAGATTCCCAATTATCTCGAATGCCCCTACTTCTCCCCCATCGTGAAATGTACCTTCAAGTGTTGGTTCGGTTGGATCTGATATATTCACAATTTTCAATCCGAGGGTATAGTCCCCTAGATACGCCAAATCCCCTTCAACATACAGCGCATGAATGTGATCTATGGTTGCATTGTATCTTCCAATCTCTATTGGATTTTCAGGGTCTGTCACATCTATAATATACAAACCAGCCTCGGAGGCCGCTACATATGCAGTTCCACCCTTCACATTGACATTCGCCGCCCATCCAGCGGTTTGAAACTGCCCTATCTCTTTCAGTTCCAGTGTTTCACCGGAATAGGCACCTGCGTTTAGGCCTGAATTGAAAGTCAGAAGAGCAATAATTAGAAGAGAGTTTAGTAGCAATACCTTGTTCCTTCTCATTCAAAATCTCCCTTTTTCCTGTTTTGCAGATCTACCGAAATACAGCACCAAGTCGCGAATACGGGCACGTTGAAAACGCGATGCTATGCGCCAAATAAAGATGCATTTCAACGCCATCACACTCTCAAATCTAGAGCTAGAGATTTGCGTAACATTTCTGGAACCCAATACAATTTCTGTTTCTGAGTTCACTGGCCGTATGACAAGCTAAGAGGGAGTCCGTTTGGTGAAGAGACTTGGTATCGAATCATATAGAAGGAACACACAGAAGAACTGCATTCTGTTGAAACGGGACTCAGCGTCTGAGTTTCTCAGTACTCTGACGTTTCATTAGGTTATTGTGGTGTACAGACCACTCTCCGTGACGTCTTCAGAAAGAACCGATGAAAATTGTATTAGGTTGACTATGAGTCTGTCTCTCTCAGACGGCATCACTGCAAGAAATGCAACTGTGCTGTTATATGCTGCAACATTGTTTGGTATGGTCCAATAGCCTACTATTTCCCACTCCTCGGGGACAAGCCCATCTAAGTATACTATAGCAATCTTGACCCCATGGTCGGCTGCGGTGATTCGAATCATGTCTACACTAATCGAACCATCCAGCCACGATGTACCAATATCTAGGGTCCCAATACCCCACTTGTCAACACACACGATATCGGACAGGTAGTTTGCACAACCGATATCATTCATCATGACAGTTTCACCGGTATAAAAACTGTCGAGAAAGAGGGCTATCTGATATTGCTGATTGTAGATGTTATTAGATGCAATGGGTGTCCACGCAATACACAGAGCCCCCCGTGCCGCTAATGGTGTGATGAACAGCATAATCAGGCCCAATGAGTATAAACGGGTCCTTTTTGGACCTGTCTGGATTGCTGAAACACTCAATGAGCCTAGATTGAGTCCGGACAGGAATCGGTAGCCCCTAACTGCAACTGTGAATATTCCAAGTGCGACCAAGTAAGCCTCATATCTGAAGAACCATCCGATCGAACCAAACTGTAGATGCAACAGACATGATGTAACGAAAAGCAACTTCATCACGTTGTCAATGTGCCAGAATCCTTGTTCTTGGATCCGAGGCAATTTGACAGATGCGATTAAGAGTGCAAGTAAGTATGGTGATACCACCAAGTTAGCAATACCACGAACGAAGAACCAGCCAATGCCATTATCTATAGCCGCCAACCCTTTTACGATGAGTGAGTTTGGAAGAAGGAGCCAACCATTCTGTACGGAAACGATGCCATATACGATCCATGGAACTGCTGTCATACCCAGAACTATCAAAGCGTGGGTCCAGTCTCTCTTCATCAAGAACAAGAGGACTACGGGTATGGCAAGGAATATGGTCTCAAAGCGAATGGCAGAAACGAAAGGAGTCACCATGAATAAAAGGAACGATTCCCTGCCGAAGCGCACATCGCCAGAGAGGACTCTCGATGCGAGGACAACAAAGATCAGTGATAGGATAATGTGTAGAATGTGCTCCATTCCTGTGAAGACGAGACCTGGCAGTGACGTGAAGAAGACAAATGACAGCAGTACGCCGGTGATATACCTTGGACTCATACCGGTGTCTTTGAGCAATACATAGACTGTCACCACGGCGATTGATGCCAGTACAGCATTGAGAGCCAAAGGCAACATATCGCTAACTCCAACCAATAGGAACCCTGCAGAGATTATCAGATTCCAAAATGGCGAGGATGAACTAGAGCTGAACTCATATCGAGTCACGCCGAACACTGAGAATTCGTTCAGATTCTTGGAAATAGCCAGGTGAATATAGACATCATCAATGGTATAGACCATATGACCAGAATTCATTACCAAGATTGCGACATACAATACAAACAGTGACAACCATAGGCAGGAGAGTGCAACTATTAATGGTAGATGCTTCACCTCCATTCTCTCAACCTTCACGCCTGTCATTTAGAGATAGATCCCTGTTATGCGCCGGGACAACAATCTGTGACAGGTTTGCTGTCGAGATTGAAGAACTATTTTATGTTTTTGATTTCCCGGCAATCGCTCACCAGAATGGACATATGAGAAGGGCCCTCCAGCCCATAGATGTCGACGATGCTCTTGAACTGGCCTCATCGAACTAGTGAAGGCTCGCCACTGCTACATACCTACAACCAAGATGAAGAATGAGGGAGCATGAAGCTCTCTCTATGAGTTTGAAACTACATTTGCTTCTCTTGTCTGTACGGCAGATAGTCAGGTCCGAATATCTCACGAGCCACGACGAATCAACCATAAATGGTGGCAAAAGATGGAAACTCACAGTTCAAAACTAATCCTGTATATGGAGAAGTGTGGAACGGCTTGAAAGAACCAAGTATCAGGATTGAGAAGGCACTGTCTGAAGACAGTTACGGGATACTGCTTGTAATTAACAAGACCAATTTAGAAGCCTTTAGCCGAATAATCCCTAAGAAGTACTTCAGAGAACCAATCATTACGCGAGAAGAGTTTGATGAATGCTCAGAGAGAATGACCTTCTATGTGCATAGACAGAAGGAGAAGGTGGTAGCAGTCGCAGCTCTTGGAACCGAAGATCAAGACTGTGGTCGAATTCGCTGGGTCTATGTTTTGCCCAAGTATCAGAATGAGGGTGTAGGAACTGCCTTGATTTCTCACCTCGAACAATTAGCAAGAAAGTCAGGTCTCAAGAAGACAAGACTGGTGACCGACAATGGTGCAGAGTGGGCAATTAGATTCTACACGAAGCTAGGATACAAACTGATGAGAAGGGTTCCGAATCCGTGGGGCTTTGATGTATGGATGGAGAAGCAACTAATGTCTGAAGGCAGATAGTCAGGTCCAAATATCTCACGTGCCGTGACGATAAAGAGATAGTTTCTATATCGATTAATGGTTAGTCATTCAGACCAATCTATATAATTGACGGATTTAGCTCTCCTAGTAATTGAGTTGCATTTAATGTCTACAAGTTCACCTTTTCCTATACTCGAAACTAATAGACTAGTTTTACGCCAACTAACGGTTGATGATTCAGAGAATTGGTTCAAGAATCTCTCTGATGATGAGGTAGCTGTTCTTATTGGAATGGAGCCTCTTGAAAATGTGGAGGATTCTAAGAGCATCATCAATAACTTCATTGATCGCTATGAAAAGAAGAATGGAATGGCTTGGGCAATCATATTGAGAGAAGATGAAAGTTTCATTGGCACATGCAGTTATGAGAAAATCGATAGTCACAACCTCAGTGGTGAAATAGGCTATGATTTACTGAAGAAGTATTGGGGCCATGGATTCATGGCCGAGGCACTGAGTGCGGTAATCGACTATGGCTTTGAATCTCTCAGACTGAATAGAATCGAAGCTCACACAGCAGCCATTAATTCGGCTTCTAGGAACCTCCTAAGAAGATTGGGATTTTTCGAAGAGGGCATCTTTCGAGAGAGCTCCTTCTTTAGAGGGGAATTCAGAGATGACTGTCAATATTCGTTACTAAGACGCGAATGGAAAAGACCCCAGAAAATCGCTGAAGATTAACAAGAATATTGAAGGAGGAAGGATCAACCCTCTCTCTCCTCCAAAAATGAAACTACATCTGTTTCTCTTGTCGATATGGCAGATACTCGATGGAATTAGTGGCGATATTCATGCAATCTGAAAGATCCTGAGTCCATCCGCACGCGAAGCAACATATATGATACTATCAGTGATGGCGATGTTACTAGCATGGCCTCCATTGGAGTACCTGCCAACCATCGTGGGATTTGATGGATCACTGATGTCTACTATTATCAATCCCTGTTGGTAGTCTGCTAGATAAGCCAAACTCTCTACAATCCAAGTTGCGAATACCGTTCCGCCGTTACTAAAGGAGCCAATCTGGATAATGGTTGATGGATTGTTCACCTCAATAATTCTGAGTTCTCCACCACCATCTCCATGATTCCCGCAATAGAGATAGTTTCCAACCACTACTGGATTCCAGAGTATCGCTCCACTTGGCATATGAGTGCCTACTTGACTTGGGTGGAGCGGGTCACTGATGTTGAGAATCCTCAGACCCGCGCTATAGCTCTGATGATCAATGATGTATGCAAGCTGGTCGACTACACGAACAAAGATGCAGGAGCCTGCAGTCTGATACCTTGCTAGATACGAGGGTTCTGTTGGATCGCTGACGTTCAGGATGACGAGACCATCATTCCAGTCTGCGAGATATGCAAGGTCACCAATCACCTGTACATCATAGGCAGCCTCACTTCCAGGATAACTGCCTATCTCAATTGGGTTAGTTGAATTGCTGACATCTACAATCTCTAGTCCATCAAATTGATCTGCCACAAACACGTATTCCCCCACAACATCAAGAGCCATCGGTCCCCCACCACTATCATAGGAGGATATCCGCACAGGATTTGCTGGATTACTGACATTGATGAGGACAAGACCATCATTTGAGTCAAGGACATATGCAACGTCTTCCACAACCTCCACATCCCAAGTTTCACCGCCTGTTCCAATCTGCCCAAGCATAGTTAGCTCCACAGATGACGGGTATGCGGGGAAAAGCAAGGGAATCGTTATGCCAAGTGTCAGCAATAGCAGGATAGATGCTACTACGCCGACTTTATACCTACTCTCCATAGAATGCGCCTTTTTCTCGGAGAAATTCAGTCTGATATAAAAGCTAATTACAACGCAAGTCTGTGGAACTTTCAGCATTCAAAATGAATCCACTGTGCTTAGTCGTCACCAAGAGTGGTGAAAAGGAAGGAGAGAGGAAGGCCCTCTCTCAATTGGAATCTGAACTACAACTGCTTCTCTTGCCTGTACGGCAGATAGTCAGGTCCGAATATCTCCCGAGCCATGACGATTTTTCGTTAGAGTTCCAATATCCATTTTGTTTATTGCTTGGGCTGAGGAACTGATTGACACTTGGAACTTGAGTTGTTTGTCGCATACAATATATATATCACGATTCAATTGAGTAATTAAACTTTTACAACGAGATGAAAATTCATGAGTGAAAAAGTAATATCACCAATAGTAAATTCAGATCGTTCAGTAACAATAAATCTGGAGACTCCAAAAAACATCAAAAAGGTAGGGATAACGGGAGACTTCATCCTCGGACAGAAAGAAGTAATTCCAATACTGGCTACTTCCATCGTACCTATGAATAAGGTGTCCGGTAACGTCTGGACCATCACAACAGAGAAGAATATACCTGGAATATACCGGTACGCATTCAACGTTGATGGCTTAAAAATGATTGATCCCCTCAACCACTGGATGCGCCGAATAGAACATGGTCAACCATTTAGCATGGTTAAGGTACCAGGTGATGAACCTCAGCCATGGGACCTCATAAAGGAAATACCGCACGGAACCGTTGTGCGAGAGACAATGTATAGTGAAACGTTGAAAGATTTCAGGTACTGTAACATCTATCTCCCACCAAACTACAATCCGGCCAAGAAGTATCCAATCTTTTATCTCCTTCACGGAGGAGGGAACGATTACGCCAACTGGCTCTACGATGGTACCGCTGACCGCATAATGGACTACCAGATAGCTAAGGGAAAAGCCAAAGAGATGATAGTGGCCATGCCAGATGGGAACGTGATGACTCAAGAGGATATGGCACGTATGCTAGCTTCTGCACGCGCAACCGCGCAGAAAGAGGATTGGGCTGCTGTCACAGCGCGCTCGATGGAGAGTGTCTTTATGGGGCATTTAAAATACTTCGTCAACGACGTCATGCCTTTTGTTGAGTCAAAGTACTCGATCAACGGTTCGAGAGCAATCGCAGGGCTATCTATGGGTGCGATGCAAACCTATAATCTGATAACCGCTAGCCCAGAGCTCTTTAATGCCGCAGGACTGTTCAGTGGAGGCCCACCAGATCAAGGGGCTAGGATTTCAGCTGTTAAAGACCAGCTCGAAAAGTATGAAATAATATATTCAGCTGTCGGTAATGTTGATAAAGAAGAAGTAAGAGAAGGCATGAAATCAGTGCAAAGCCTCATGGATGAGCTGGGGGTTCCTAACAAATACTTCGAAACTATGGGTGGCCACATCTGGGCCGTCTGGCAGAGGGCTCTCGTAAACTTCGTAGAGCTTCTCTAAATCATGGGTAAAAAAGGGCGAATCTTCAAAGAAGAATCAACTACTTTCTTCTTTCTAAAAGAAGCCTTATCACACACAGCGTGTCCCGAGCGCCGTATACAATGACCAGAGCAGGAAGGTCATCGAGAACAGAATAAAAGCATCACTCATAAATATGAGTGACTTGATTTTATTCGTGATGATATTGGAATGGAAAGCCTAGAAGATAGAATATGGGACTTTAGGATTACAAGGGCTAAATTTGGAATGGGCTCCATAAGCGAAATTGGCTCAGATATAAGGTCCTTAGGGGGCAAGAGCGTTCTAATAATAACAGATCCTAATATCGTCAAAGCTGGTCTAACAGACAAAATAAAGGACCATCTAGAAGAGGGAAATTTGGAAGTATCTACATGGAGTGAAGCTGAGCCAGAACCTTCCTTGGAATCAATGGAAAAAGGCATAGAGTATGCAAGAGATATTCAAGTTGATTGTTTCATTGGAGTTGGCGGAGGCAGTTCAATAGACACTCAAAAGGTCATCAACTTAGTCTCAACTCATGGCGGTGAAATCCTAGATTATATCGCACCCCCAACAGGAGGCGGCAAAAATGTACCCGGTCCAGTTAAGCCTTCGATAGCGGTTCCGACAACTTCTGGAACGGGCAGCGAAACAACCGCAACAGCCGTGATTAGTATGCCTGAGCTTAAGCTTAAAGCAGGTATTTCAAACTCTCATTTGATACCGAGCTTAGCGATTTTGGATCCTCTGATGGCCGTGACCTGTCCACCATCAGTCACTGCTAGTTCAGGCTTAGATGCTCTTTCACATGCTATAGGTGCTTATACGACACGTAGATTTGATTGTAAACCTAAGCCAAAGACTCCTATGGACAGACCGATATATGGTGGTAGGACAGAACTGACCGACATATTTGCCTACAAATCTATAGAACTGATAGGTAAGTATCTACGACGCGCTGTCTATAACGGCTTTGACATCAAAGCTAGAGCAAAAATGCAGTTAGCAGCATTCTATGCTGGTGCAGCATTTGGAAATGCTGGCCTTATATTCGACCATGCGATGGCGTACCCCGTTGGAGGCGAGTTACATACTCCTCACGGAATAACAACGGCTGTACTTCTACCTGCAACAATGGACTATTGTCTGCCAGGAAATCATGAGAAATTTGCGATAGTAGCTAAGCAATTGGGTGAAAATGTCAATGGAATATCTGTTGTAGAGGCTGCTGAGAGAAGTGTTATTGCTGTCAAGAAGCTATCCAAGGATATAGGAATACCTAACGGTCTTGAGGCGTTAGGAGCAAATGAAGAGTACATTTCCAGGTTTGCGAAAGATACCCTTAAAATACAGAGGCTGCTGGTAGGAAGTCCTCGTTCTCCAAACGAGGAAGACTTGGTGAATATTCTTAAATCAGCGATGAGGAACTACTAGCCTCTTCATATATCTATCAAGAGGAAAGAATGTATACGAATTTGAAGAATAAAAAGGAAAAAGGGGGCACGAGGCCCCAATCCCTCTTCGAGAGTCTACATTTGCTTCTCTTGCCTGTAGGGCAGATAGTCAGGTTCGAAGATCTCCCGCGCCATAACGATCTAGAATGATTATTCATTACATGCATTTAGCTTGCTTGAATGCTCTTCTTCATAAAACAGATATATTGCAAAAAAGAAACGGGTGGCTGTTTTGAATGATGATTTTAAATTAGGTGCTATTCTTATCCAGAACTATCCATTCCCGCAGATCGCTGAAGTGGCGCAGAGGATTGAAGAAGTAGGTTGGGACACCATCTGGGTGGCTGATGAGTTCAACATCTCTCTAGAGTGCTGGACAACTTTGGCAGGATTGGCGAATGTCACTTCAACTATTAGGCTTGGGTCACTCATCTCTGCGATAATGCTTCGTCATCCCGCGATTCTGGCAAAGACTGCATCCACCGTGGACAATCTGTCGAACGGACGATTGGAAGTCGGTGTAGGAAGTGGAGTTCCCAGTGATATGGACCCGGTATATCGTATGACTGGTATCGATGAATGGCAACCTGGTGAGAGAGTCAAGCGGTTCAAAGAACAGGTTGAGATTCTCAATCTCCTGCTTCGTCTTGAAAAAGTCACCTACAAAGGACAATACTATAACCTAGACGAGTGCGAATTGACACCGCGTCCAATGCAGAAGCCACGACCTCCAATAACGATTGGTGCTCACGGTCCTAGGATGCTTCGAATTACAGCTGAGTTTGCTGATAGATGGAATACTCATGGAGAGTGGCGCATGACATTAGACGAGACCATTGAAACACTAGAATCGAGGATACAGTTGTTCGATGATATGTGTGACGACTTTGGCCGAAAGGCATCTGATGTTGTGAGGTCTGCTCTGACATACGGTCAATGGGAATCAGAAGCCTTCACTTCAATTGAGAAATTCGAAGAGATTACAAATCGTTTCCGAGATATTGGCTTTCAGGAAGTCATTCACTACTATCCATTCTGGGATGATTCAAAGCAAGGTATTTTTGCAGCGATTGATTCCGATGTGCTCTCTGGTCTTAGATAGAGTCAGATAGTCAGGTCCAAAAAATCCTTGAAGCGTGGTTTGCCTGATTAATCCTGTGGCGAATTGTTTAGATAGAAATGTCTGATCTCGTCAGTATTGGGACCCTGTTCTGAGCGGAAAGGTAATACAGCCTCTCCTACCCTCAAACATGGCGCAGGTAGTTTTTGTTCATAATCATCTAGTTTTTTCGTTCCTACAATACAAAGCCGGCCTCGTTCATCTAGGTCCATCAATGAACCAGTTCTGAGGTCGATGAATTCGTACTCACAATTCAAGTCCTCTGCTGCCTTTTGAGCAAGAAGGAGTGTTGTGTTCTCAAAGACTGGCATGTGCAGGCCTGTCCCTCCCGACAATTCCATCTCTGTCTTTGCTGCAAGAGTGAACGCACCAACAATACTCTTTGTTATGGGATCCATAGGTTTGTTGTCCTTTCCTCTCATGACAGCAGCGGCTCTCAGCAAGTCTGTGCTGGGTTTCCCTCCACTCCTAAGATAGACCTGTAATTTCGCCTTCTTAGCGCCCCTTCTAAAAATCATTTGTTGCCCCTTGCAGCACACAAGAGCGGTTCATGGATAAAAGTCTTCTACTCTGCAATTCAAAATCAAGAAATAGTGAAGAGAGAGGAAGAACCTCTCTCAGGATTAAATGCAAACTACATTTGCTTCTCTTGTCTATACGGCAGATAGTCAGGTCCGAATATCTCACGAGCCATGACGATCACTTCTCAATGGCTCCTGTTCATTCATCTCGAAACACTGACACATCTCAGTTCTGAACCCATTTGAACTCCTTAGTTTGCTTTGCGAGTCTATTTGTGCAAAACGAAAAAGAACATCAACAACCTGTTCCATACTAAGTCCAGATGACTATAATTATCGCTAATCCGTGGCCTTCCATGCTATTGTTCTCGCTGGCATTCATAATATACATTTCAGTGAGATTCCTCGATTTCAATATGATACGAAGAATCAGGCTTCTGGAGGCGGTATTGTGGGCCTATTCGCTTTCTCCGTGGCTAATTATGATATCAGGGATTGTCTTTCATCTCTATCTTGCTGTCTGGAATATTCTCTGGATCTTAGTCATTTGGCTGGGAGCTTCTGACATCAAGAGCCAAATTCGAGATTTGGAAGAAAGCAAAGAATCCAATGAACATGGGCGCTCCATCCCCCAAATCATAGATGCACAATCAGAACCGAGTGTTAGCGCATCCACTTCACTGACGTGGTTGTACTTCGTTATTGTCTTGTCAGTAGCCTGTCTGTCTATTGTCGGTTTGGCACCACAAGTCTTTCCATTATTGTTTCTAGTCCTACTATTCCTCTCCCCATATTATGCTCTCTGGCGATTGAGAAATTCATTGCAGAAAGAAGTTGGTCTGTCGCCATTGCTTCACCTGTAGGAGTTCATTATCACACAATCTGTTTCTCTTGCTTGTAGGGCAGATAGTCAGGTCATATTCCAGTAGTGTTGAAAAGCCTCAGAAATCCAACCATAGAACTCCTCACTCACACCAGTTATCATCACTGAGAGGTCTACCTTTCCACTTCTATCAGGAAAGCACACCCCTCCCCTTTCATCAAACACACCGACAAGTATTGGTACGGTTGGCAGCGTTCTAAAGTATTTGCCATGCAGGCCAGCTATGTGCGTGTGTGTGTGTGTTCCTGTTCCTTTCTCCTCCAAGATGATTCTGACATCTATACCACTCGCAATCTTCTCGTCAATAACTGAGCCAATCTGTCGATAAGGTTCAGGTGACACAATCCATATTCTTTCTTTGGACTCCGTCACAGCGGCCATCTGCACATCCATCACCTGATAGACTCCACTGACAATCATAGAGTCCTTCAGGTTACCGAGTTGCGTGATAAAACCAGAGGGCAATACGGACAGATCGTGAGTTTGGATATACTCTCTCTTATCGACTAAGAACTCGAAGTATGATGTCATCTGAATGAGAAGCTTTCCATATCCATTAAGACAGTATTCTCCGTCAACGTTCTTTTCAATAGCTCCTTTTTTCACCAGTCTGCTTAGATGTCGCGAAGTTTCGGAGGTTGTTATATCCAGTATCCTAGCTATATCCGAGAGTTTCTTGGACTCATCATCCAATAAATGTAGGATTCTCAGTCTCTCCTCACTAGAGATCTCAAAGAGAAGGTCAGTCACTTCCAAATCAAACACCAATACTTGCTTTGATCACTCCAAATTCTCTCGTATTGATTTGACTATGCTCTACTTGATTTCAGCATAGATACTTGTTCCAATAGTGGCGTTACTTTGTCAGAGGTGTAATAAATGACACGATTACTTGCACTTTCAGGCAGCCCTCACAGGGCTCTATCTAATACATTCCAGCTGATTCGCTGGATTGTGGAAAGAGTCGACGAAGAAGGCTGGGAATCCGAGATCATCCACATTCCGGATCAGCACATAGAGTACTGTTCAGGATGTGGACAGTGTCTTATCCAAGGGACTTGCTCTCAGAAGGATGATACACAGGAACTTCAAGATAGGCTGCTCAATGCTGATGTAATTGTACTTGGCAGTCCGGTATATTTCATGCAGGTCACAGCACAGATGAAGACCTTCATTGATAGGACCTTGCAGTTTGGTCACAGGCCGTGTCTACAAGGCAAGGTTGGGGCCTCTGTCACAGTCTATGCTGGAGTAGGCAGTGCTCACTCAGTTGCAGACTACATGAATGAAGTGTTGCGTGGTTGGGGCGCGAGCACAGTAGGCAAACTGGTTGCATATGCTGCACGTCCAGGGCAGTTGAAATCCGGAGAGAAAGCAAAGGCAGTGGAGTTGGCAGAGAAATTAATCGATGCGGTCAATGGGAAACTTAGCCTACCCGCGTATGTCCCGAATCCACAGATGCGGCATCTGGTAAGGTCACAGAGAGACATGATGCGTGCTGACTATGAATATTGGGTGAGTAAGAGGTGGATTGAACAATGAACGGCATCTCACTAAATGAGCGCTTTGAAGGTATGGCCAAGTTGGCTTTCAGACCGTTGAAGGCAAGAGGCTGGAAGGCAGTGATACAGTACTTCATCGAAGGACCTGGTGGTGGTAATCATTACCTAGTGATTCGGGACCAGACCTGTACTCATTACGAGGGAGTTGTAGATGAACCTACCCTCACAATCACAGCTAATGTCGAAGACTGGCGAGATATCACGGAAGGTCGTCTTGGAGGTCAGGAAGCATACTTCAATGGCAAGATGAGAGTCAGTGGAAACATGAACGATCTATTCCGAATGCAATCGGTATTCTCTATGGTCCAGGAGGTTCTTCAGCATGAGTGAACCATGGAGTAAGGAAGTCCCACTCGCAGCCAAACTGCTGAACATGTTTGGCTATCTTGCTCTTGTCCCGTTTGTAGCGTTGTCAATCTATGGTCGATATGAGTTGGCAATCATCTCTAGCCTCTTCCTCTCAGTTGTATCCACAACTCTATGTTGGAGATTCAGTGTTGTCAAAGTAACAGATTTGGTCTTCCTGGGTTTCTTCCTCAGTTCATCACTGCTACTTCTACTCCCAGGGTGGTCTGCAGTGGTTTCTGCCTTTTACAGCGCTATGCTGTGGTTGGTCCTTGCGTTGATGACTGGAATCTCACTCTCTGTCAAACGCCCCTTCACACTAGAGCATGCCAAACAGAGGGTATCAGAGTCTGTCTGGGCCACTCCACAGTTCTATCGGATAAACCAGTTGATCACAATGGTCTTCTTTCTTGCCTTTGCGAGCAACACGCTAATTGCAGCACTAATCAACAACCTCCTCATCAAATATCTACTCGTCTTCTCACTTCTTGGAGTTGCATCAGCTGCAACATCATTTGTACCAAAGCTCTACATGCGATCCGGGTTCAATGTAGATTCTTCCCTCCAATCAGAAGTTGATATGAGTCAGATATCTATGGAAGCACTCTTCTCAGGAATGGTTGAAAGATTCAATCCTGATGCTGCTGAAGGTTTGAGGGCGGTGCTTCAGTTTTCATTGACTGGTCCTCAAAGTGGTGAGTTCTTCATAGATATCAAGGACTCAACTGCCACTCTTGTTCGAGGTGTAGACAGGAGTCCTGAATTATCAGTGGAGATTGATAGCAAAGATTGGGTTGCCGTTGCAGAAGGTAGGCTCGATGGAACTCAGGCTTACATGAGCGGTAAGATGAAGGTGAAGGGTGACATGAATCTCTTGCTCATACTAGATCAACTGTTCCCTACGATGGGGTATCAGATGAAAGAAGTAAAAGAAATCTTGGAGTGTGAATAATATGCACGTTTTGATAGCATATTTCTCAGCAACAGGAAATACAGCGAAAATGGCAAAGGTCATTGAAGAGAGATTTGCTGAAATGGGAGCAAAAGTCACCATGTCTGATGTGACCGCCTATAAGGATAGACAAGAAGAAACTGATTTGGCCTCATATGAAGCCGTGGTGTTTGGAGTGCCCGTTCACACTAGGCGGGCTCCGAGAGTTGTGAGAGAATGGCTAGGGACGCTCAATGGTCAGGGCAAAAAATGTTCTATGTTCTTTACATATGGAGGTTTTGGGACCCACCCTGCTCATTATTCAACTCGACAGATCTTGGAAAAACAACATTTTCACGTTGTGTCATCTGTAGAGTTTCTAGGAGCTCATTCCTTCAATCTTGGCGGTTGGAAGGCTATGGAAGGACGTCCTGATGAACGCGATTTTGCTGTAGCAAAAGAGTATGTCGAGATGACCTACAGAAGATTCACTGGTGAGGATGAGAGCCTTTTAGGTGAACTAGAGAAGACAAAATATCCCCAAGAGTTGCTTGATTCGGCTGAATCATTTCGATTCAAGACTGTTTCACAACTGCCGACAAGAGGAGGCACAGAGTGTAGCCTGTGTTACACCTGTGAGGAATCATGCCCCACTGGAGCTATGGAAGCCGAATTAGGCGAAGCTGACAAGGGAAAATGTATTGTCTGTCTAGCCTGTGTAGCTAACTGCCCTGATTCCATGTTGGCTATCAGCGATACGTCGAAGGGTTGGCCACATAAGTTGGAAGAGGAACACACCACTGAGGAAGACCTACAAGCACGAAAAAGTATAATCTACTCTTGAAACAACTCATCAATTACTCATCTATAATTCTGCTAATCTTCTCTTAATCTCATCCTTCTTAGTTGTACCCAAGGATACGCAAAGTGCCCGTGTTGGATTTTACCTTTCTGAAATCTTTTCATTTCATTTTGAAACAATACCCCCGAAATTACATAAACGATGAATGATTCTTTGTGTCGAGTGTTTTTTTTTGGAAGAATTGCATCCTGAACAATAGAAAGCCTTTTGTTTTAGCTCATCATTTGATGATGTCACAAATTGAGTCCATAATCAAAGATTAAGCTCATTTTGTAGGAGAGGAACTTTTGGAATGACTGAAATTAAAAAACTTACAAAAATCGCACTTATAGTGGATGCTGTTATTTTCCTCATATTTGGGACCGTGCTTGTCTTTCTATTTGATATGACATTGAATACTGAGGGTTGGACAAATCCATTTCATGTAAGAGCTTTTGGGGGTATTTTGTATGTCGCTGCCTTTTACGCATTTATAATGCTGCGCAAAACGGAATGGGAAGAGATCAAATTGGCATATCTATTTTTGTTTAGCTTGTGCTTCCCGGTAATAATTATTGAAGCTTCAATATTAGCATGGCTTGGGTCAACATTTTTGGCTGCCACGGTATCTCAGATGATCTTCGATTTGATTATAATTTGTGCAAAGGTAGCTCTTGGTATTGTCGCTTATTTGAGGCAGTAAGAATGACCCAATGTTTCAAACGACCACATTTATGGATGGAGAGGTAATTATCCACCTCTTCATCTCTTTTTATTAGAATAACTTCAAATCAGCTACTTGGCACAAAGAGAGAGTGAAGGAGAGAGGAAGACCCTCTCTCGCTTTGTATTTTAAACTACATCTGTTTCTCTTGCCTGTACGGCAGATAGTCAGGTCCGAATATCTCCCGAGCCATGACGAATTATTTTTGACAAAGCTGCTGCATATAGACTATACAGATATCTGTGAATGAGTGGGTGTTTGCCGTGAAACGAACTGCTGTCTTTCTAGTTTCAGCTCTGTTCCTTATCTCACTGGGTTATATGCCACTCCTCCTCTCTTCAGACCATATTGAACCGTACGCAACTGTATCTGAAGCAGCTTTCGCCGTACAGAACTCCAACGAGTCAGAGCAGCTTATTATGAATCACATAAACTACTCCACTTTCATCGGGGGGAATGAGCATGAAGAGACTGGGTCTATAGCTGTCGATAGATTTGGTTGTGTCTACATCACAGGAATTACTGAGTCTCCTGACTTTCCTTTGGTCAACGCCTATGACAACACCATGGGCGGAAACCAAGATTGTTTTGTGTCAAAGTTTTCTGCGGATGGTTCAGAATTACTCTACTCGACCTTCATCGGTGGGCAGTCTTCTGAACATGGCTCTTCCATTGCCGTCGACTCGTCGGGGTGTGCGTTTGTCACAGGAGTCACTGAGTCTTCCGATTTTCCCACAGTCAATGCTTACGACAGGACCTATGAAGGAGGGCTGGAATGTTTTGTATTCAAGCTCTCTGCAGATGGTTCCGAGTTACTCTACTCGACCCTGGTCGGCGGAGCGGAATCTGATTATGCTAGTTCTATTGCAATCGACTCGTGGGGTAATGCATTTGTCACTGGACGCACCGAGTCTTCAGATTTTCCTACCGTGAACACATTCGGCAGCACTAATACAGGGGGAAGCGGGGGCTGCTTTGTGTTCAAGCTCTCTGCAGATGGTTCCGAGTTGCTCTATTCGACCTTGATCGGCGGAACGGAATCTGAAGATGCGAGTTCTATTGCGGTCGACTCGTCTGGCAACGCTTTTGTCACAGGACGCACTACCTCTCCGGATTTTCCAATAGTGAATGCCTTTGGCGACATCATCCAAGGAGGGTCGGAATGCTTTGTGTTCAAGCTCTCTGCAGATGGTTCAGAATTGCTCTACTCGACCTTCATCGGCGGAGTGGAATCTGATTATGCAAGTTCTATTGCAATCGACTCGTCCGGCAATGCATTTGTAACTGGAAACACTGAGTCCTCAGATTTCCCAACGGTGAATGCCTTTAACGAGACCATTGGAGGATGGACCGATTGTTTTGTGTTCAAGCTCTCCGCAGATGGTTCAGAGTTGCTCTACTCGACCTTCATCGGCGGAGTGGAATTTGATTATGCCAAATCTATTGCAATCGACTCGTCAGGCATCGCATTTGTCACAGGAATCACTGAGTCTTCAGATTTTCCCATGGTAAACGCTTTCGACAGCACCATAGAGGGTGGATGTTGTAGCACTGATTGCTTTGTGTTCAAGCTCTCTGCCAACGGCTCAAACTTGGTCTACTCAACCTTCATTGGAGGACAATACTCTGATTGTGCCACATCTATTGCAATCGACGAAACAGGAGGTGTATTTATCGGAGGGTCAACTGAGTCTGCTGATTTTCCCATCATTAACGGATACGATAGTACCTACGAGAGAATCGGAGATTGCTTTGTGTTGAAACTCACACTCAGGGCAGATGTGGAAGCAATCAGCACGGATGAACCGATTGTGCCAATTGAATGGCTGGTCATTAGTGCTGGAACTGTGGGTGTTGCGATGGTTGCAGTTATTGTGATACTTCTGAAAAGAGAGTGAAGGTCGCACTTGATTGACCTGCCGAAGTCTTTGACAGCAGGCAGGCGCTTGAGTAGCAAGATGTGAAAAAGAAGAGTGAGGGAGCAACACGCTCCCTTTATGAGATTGAAAACTACATTTGCTTCTCTTGCCTGTACGGCAGATAGTCAGGTCCGAATATCTCTCTCGCCATTACGATTTTCTGGACATGACTGCCACCCTCAGCCCCGACCGTATATGAACGCACGCCTCTGTAGGATGCCTCAAGTGGACACTCCTTGGAGTAACCAAAAGCACCATGCCACGTCATTGCGCGAGTGATAATGTCAAGAGCATCATGAGGTGCCTTGTACTTAGCAGCTGCTGTGTACTTGGCGATATCGAGTTTGTTGTAATTGGGATTGCCCTTTCCGTAGAACTCGTCCATCATCCAAGCGGCATGATAGGTCATATGCCTGTCGCCCTGCAATGCCATCCATGAGTCTACAGCCTCGAACTGAATACCCTCGAAGGCTGCGAGTGGTCGACCGAACTGCTTTCGCTGCTTGACGTAGTCAACACCGATGTCGAAGCAGGCTTGTGCAGCGCCGAGACAGGTTGCAGCGATTAAGACGCGAGCTGCTGAGAAACCTTCCATTGCGTGATAGAACCCGCGACCGTGCTCGCCGATCAGGTAATGCTTGGGAATCTCGACATCCTCGATGTTGAATCCACCGCAAGAGACCCCCATCCGACCCATGTCCTCGAAGAGAGTGGTTGTGATACCAGGGTGCAACCCGTCACCCATGTTGAGGGGCAGAATGAACGCATCGAAGGCCTTGTGGTCGCCCTTGGGGTCAGACTTCGCAAGAGTCCAATATACACCACCATATTTCTCAGACTCGTTGACGCCAGAAATGTAGACCTTCTCACCGTTTATGACAAAGCCATCGCCCTTTGGCTTGATGGTGGTCTTGGTCGAGTTGACGAGGTCAGAACCACCGGTGGGTTCAGTCGTGGCGATCCCAAAGAACAGGTCTCCACTACAGACCTTGGGCAGAATCTCCTTCTTTGCCTCCTCTGTGCCGTACTTGTCAAAGATAAACGCCCAGGAGGCCTCAACGAGATACATGACTGGGAGCGCAATGGAGAGGTCCGCCTTTGCCAGCTCCTCAGCGGCTATACACGCCATCACCCAGGAGAGGCCAGCTCCACCATTCTCCTCCGAGACAGTTGGTGCCCAGAGCATTTGCTCCGCCATCTTCTTGATGAGGTCTCTAGGAATCTCATGAGTTTCCTCATCGTATTTTTTCCACTCCGGTGCGACGTATTTCTGAGCGAAATCACGCACCATCTCGCGGAACATCTTTTCATCTTCCGACTCTTCAAAGTGCATCGTAAACTACCTCTAAATGTATAATCATGCTACGCGGGCTGTTGGGGGCGGTGGCCTGCTTATAGATACTTCGCATCGGGCTGGTGAGCAACGAAAAAAAGAGCACAGCCAGGCCAAAATCTTCATATCTCGTAGTATCACAAATCCCCATCATATCCAGCAAGCTGCAGAATATGATAGGGGGCAATCTAAGAAAAGTGGACGACTTTATATCAAAACACAAACTTGCCCTCTTCTTCCTAATGGTCATCCCTCTGGCATGGATCTGGTGGGTCCAGATGGTATTGGGAATATGGCCAGCTGAACTGATTATTATCCCCTCGACGCTCGGGGGCATATCACCGGTGCTTACTCTCTGGGTCTTAGAGATGTACACTGGTGATGAGGCCTATCTCACAAAGACAATTCTAACTGCAAAGAACTGGAGAATCAGCATTTCCTGGCTGATTCTAGCGGCCATTGCTCTTCCTCTGATATGCACTATTGGAAACATCTTGAACTATATAATTGGGCTTGAAACCCATCTCAATCTACTCAGTCCTGGGCCTGCTGAATTGGGTCTTGCTCTGATTCCAATTATCCCATTGACCTTCTTTCCTGGTCTTCTATCAAGCCCTCTCCTCGAGGAACCTGGATGGCGAGGATTTGCTCTTCCCCTATTGCAGGCGAAGTTTGGTCGTGAGATTGGCAGCTTGATCATTGGCTCGTACTGGTGGCTTTGGCATCAGATGTCAAATCTCTCATTTGGTATATATCCAACTCTTCTTGGATATCTTTCGATGCTGAGCCATTCCTTCGCCATCGATTCTATGTACAATCTATCCCAACGAAATGTACTAACAGCCATGTTCGCACATCAATCAATGTTCATTATGTTCACGTATTTGTACCGGACAGCAAATGAGATTGCATCCCTTGTGATAATTTGTCTGACTTGGGTTTTTGTTATGGTTCTACGACTACGCGAAAAGGGGAATCCGGTTCCATCTCTACCTAGGTAGTTCGAAGTACATCGTAAACTCCCTCTGCACGTATATTCATGCTGCGTGGGCTGTTGGGGGCGGTGGCCTGCTTATAGATGGTTCGTATGAGGTGTCTAACGTGCCTGCGAATAAGCTAGTAATATCAAATGATAGGCATATGGTCCCCAAGAGGCATCTCGTAAAAAAAATAAGGAACTTAGATGAATAAATGATGATTATCGGAGAGTGTGGACAGAAATGAGTGGGGAACTCCCCAGCTATGCAAGGTATATCTTTCTGCTAGGCTGTATCGCTTCATTGATATTTGGAGCCTGGTATTTCCTCTCTCCAGAGTCATGGAGCGACCTGACTGGTTGGCCCCTAGAGATCAGTACTACACGTGTCCTAGGCGCAATTCTTCTGAGCTACGTGCTAGGAGCGTTCTTGGCCTATCGTGCTGAATCATGGAAGGATGTCAAAATATACGTCCTGATGTCAATCATATGGACATTGCTTGGGGCAATTGGAATCCTCTGGAACATGGCGGTCATGACATTGCCAATTGCTGGTTGGCTAACCACTGGTCTTCTTGTGATGTTCCTCATATTGTACTTGTATGTGTATATGCAGCTTAGAGGTAGCTGAGAGATATACTGGAAAGAGCTTGGCAAATGCAACTTGGAGATGGTGTGAAAATCTCCCTGTCTAGAGATGATTCTATATCTTCTGAGTATAGTTCCTTCGTGAAGAAGGCCGAAGACTTACTACTGGACTTCATAGGCATTATCTGAGTAGAATTCTCTCTACAACTGATTCCTCAAGGTCCATGATGAACATCATCTTAAGGTATATTCATGCTAAGCGGGCTGGTGAGGGCTGTGGCCTGCTTATAGATACTTCACATAGGGTTAGACTTCTGGGTCAGGCTGCAAGGTCTATGAAACACAAAGCGATACATCCGGGCTGATTAATAGCCTAGAATGCCCAATATAGAAGATTGGAGGTTTATAAGCGCCTTCTCATATTCGACAGGGTTCATATAGAATCAGATGTAGTGAAAACTAGTGCCTTTGTACAGGCTCTGTTCATATCAGCTGGTTTGACCATCGTCATCTTGACACGAGGAGCGATTTCTTCAGCAATTGTGCTAACGTAGGGCCAACAAGCAAA
>JBHLLF010000013.1:0-78606 GCA_048885865.1 Candidatus Hermodarchaeota archaeon | reverse complement strand
TCATCAGTTATATCAGTGGACCTCGCATCCAAGATGGTTCTCATTTCTTCAGGAGTTGTGGGAGCAATATTCACCACCTGGACGGCTTGTGCCCGAGTAAGATTGAAGTTCTTCATCAGGCGGACCAGGAGCTTATCCGCAACCGCTGGAGCCATCTTTGAGAAACCAGAGGCATGCTCTAGAGTGATATTCTGTTGGAAAGACAGTTCACTTTCTTTTGCTCTCTGTGAGAGCAGCTTCTTCACCCTTGGAAGAGTGACCTCCTCCTCACTGACAATTTCCTTGGGCATCTTCCATCAACCTCTACTTGGTTGGAGATGATCGGGTCGGATGATGAGAGTCCTTGTCGAATTGCCGAGCCCGACATCGACAATGATTCCTCGACCCCGTTTTCCCATGACCACGCCGGTTCTCCCATGATATCTGCGATGCGGCATACCTTTGTGTACGCTAGGATTGATGACTATGTCTACACGTTGGCCTACCTCATAATCAACGAGCAATCCACTCAGCGAGCTAATCCCGCGCTGCCGCACTCTCTTGCTCATCAGGCTTCGCGTTCTAGCACGGTAGCCGTGACTCTTTTTGACCATGGGACATCATCTTACTGAAATCTGTACCTCGGCACACCTGAAGTCAACTGGTCACCCGAGGTCCAGCATCCCCTCTAGGGTCGCCACTTAAGGATTATGGTCTGTTTCCTTCATAAATCGCTGTTACATTGAGTTCAGTGCACTCGCAAGCGGTTCCCAGTTTCTCTGTCAGTGAAGGGACTGTTCTGCTATTGTCTCCAGAAATCAGCTCCTTGACATAGGTCCCACCTTGGACCTTAAAGAAGCCTTCAAGCAGTTTCTTCTTTTTCTTCATAAGGCGTACCTCATAGATGTGTTTCCTTCTAACCAGGTCACTTCTTCTATGAGCAACTCTATTTGGAGTGCGCTGTTCAATATCTATGCCACTGAGTGCCTTCGCCGCTTCCTGCAATGCTTTGGATGTCAAATCCTCCTCAGTTCGTATGATCGCTGAATATTCCTTCACATTTTCAGAGGCTTCATCCTTTATTTTCTGAGCTCTTTTCCGTGTAGTTATTTTGAGATCCACAACTTCTACAATGCCACTTGCCTTCTTGTTTATGTCTTTAGCCAGTAATTGCAGATTAGGGGCTCGAACAAGTGGCTCAGAAATCTCGACAACAAAGGGCCGTCCATCACCTAGCATTAGAACATCGATGTCTTCTCTTCCCGCGGCATGCACCTTGAACTTCGTACCTTGAGCAGCTTGTTGTGTGGGTTCTCCTATGTATTCAGATATCGAATCAGGATACTTTCTCCCGGTTCCACCACATTCCTCGCAACCCTTTCCTCGACACTCTCCGCAATCCCATCTACTCTGAGGAACCCCTCGCTTCAATTTCCTATATCTGCCCTCAATGAAGATTGGATTTGTATTGACCTCTATTCTGTCTTCATCCATTTTGTAAACAATGACAATGTCAGGATTCTTGAAATCTACCGAGCGCTTCAAAAGGTCTTGTAGAATCTTCCCCAGCTCTCTATTCACATCAGCCTTCAATGCCTCGCCATGCAGCAGACCAAACGCCCCTCTAATCTCATCTTGACGCTCATCTAGACCGGCGGATGCAACGCATCCTACTAGGAAAGAGTTGAACTCTATGGCCTTAATAGCAATTCTAGCCCTCTCTGCAATGTCAGGCAATTTGTCAAAGACAGAGATTCCATCAACTGAGCAAAGGTGGCATGAAGTCTGCTCCTTGTATTCAAGGGCTCTCTGTGTGGCAAGAACCTTGGCCGGTTCAAACATCCCGTTCCCGGCGAGACTGCCAATCAATTCTTCTCCCATTTGCTTGTTACCGGTTTTAAGGTCCTCATCCGCCATCATGGAGAGCGTCAACTTGATTGCAGCACCTCGTTCCTCGTTCGACGTATTTGTGCTCAGCCAGGCGAACTGACGCCCTAGGCAGTGATTGCAGATCGCATAGCTCTCAAGTAATCTCTTGGATGTCCCAAGAATGCTCCGATCATATGGCTCATCCATTCGTACGGACCTCAGCTTGCAGAATTGAGGTCTGCCGCGCTCATAAAGGTGTTCTAACAGCCTAGAAGAGGGGATTTATGAATCTGGCTGCTTTTAGACCGGCAAGTATTGTCAGAGGGTTTGAAAGAAGTCGAAGAATGACTCTGCGCTGCATGTCCATGTCGCCCGCTCGTCTTATAGTTTCAACCAGTCCATATTGCCCCGCATCTCTAACTAGAGAATCCAGGCCTTTGTCTGAGAATAGAGAGAGAATCTTCTGTGTCATGTACATTGTCCTGAGTTCTTTCAGCAAGAGCGACCTCCACGATGTTTCATACTCGCTGAGGTCTATGTTGGATTGATTCTGATCCGACAAGGCATCTGCAACGATTCTACCAGCTACATTGGCAGCCATTGCTCCTACAATGACTCCTCCGCCGGTAGTTGGCTTGACCATTCCTGCGGCATCTCCAACCACAAGAAAATTGTCCTTCACTGTCCTCTTGATGGGCATTCCAACAAGAACAACACCCCCTAGAGTTCGCTGTATTGATGCATGCTTCAATCGTTCTTTCATGATTGGATGATGCCGCATTGCAGTAATCAGCCGACTTTTTGCTTGATTCTTTGCTGCGAGGCCCACCCTAGCTCTTCCATCCCGTAGTGGAATAATCCATGCAAAGAATCCGGGTGCTGTTGTGCGACCATAGTACATCTCTACTAAATCATCATCAATGTCTGCACCTGAGACTTCGACTTGAAAAGCTGGATATTTGCTAGAGCGTGGCACTACAGGCAATTCCGCTTGCTTGGAAATCTGGCATCGTGAGCCTTCCGCATTAATCACCACCAATGAGGAGATATCACTCACTTCATCCCCACTCACCTGAACACCAGCTATTCTCCCATTTTTCCGCCGAATATGCTTTACCTTTGTACTGGTGATGATGCGGGCGCCCGCATCAATGGCCCGATTTGCCAACCATCGATCGAACCTTCTTCTGTCAATCACAAGTGCCTCACGCTTTCCCCTCTCAACATAGATATGATGACCTGATGGTGAGAATATCCGTGCACCTATGACATGGTTCTGAATCACATCCTCTGGAGGGTGAAGCTCTAGAGAATCTAAACCTGACACACTTAGAAGACCCGCACAATGATCCGGTTCTCCGACAGTTTCATGCTCTTCCACCACGAGAACTCGGTGATCGCTAGACGCCACTCTATGAGCCGAAATGAGCCCTGATGGACCGCCGCCTACTACAATTGCATCATATTCAGAATGATTCATCTTCTATACTACAACATATGGCACCCTTTTTATCTCTCTCCAAGGGATGAGATGTCGCTGCAAATAGAAGGCATCTGTCATGAGTCTACGGAAATTCAAGTTCAAGCAAGTTATAGCTGTGCGAACCGACCTAGGAATGAGTAAGGGCAAGCTAGCGGTTCAAGTCGCTCATGGTGCTGTAAGTGCCTCTGAAAGAGTTCGTGTCACTCACCAACATATATGGAAGGCTTGGTTTACTGAGGGGCAGAAGAAGGTTGCTGTGAAAGTGGCATCAGAGGAGGAACTTCTGGATCTGCGAAGAATAGCTGTGGACTTAGGCTTACCATTTGCATTGATTCGCGATGCAGGGATGACCGAGCTACCCCCGGGAACGACTACAGTCATCGCAGTAGGTCCTGGATCTGCAGAGAAGATAGACAGACTGACTGGTGACCTGAAATTGCTATGAGGAGTGGATAGGTCTTCGTGAGAACGACGCATCATTTAGAGGCGTCAATTGGGATGGAACTCTATAGCACAAGTACTCCTGGAGTTGGAGGTAGGCTCAAGGTTCGATTTGAGGACTTCATCGTTGAAGAGATTACAACTGATGGAAGATTGATCATAGTCAAAGAGTGGTCTGATGAAACTCCAGTACCACAAATCCCTGAAAAGAAATCAAAGTTCATCCGATTTGATGTGCAGAAGATGGGTCTTTCAACCATGGATGTCGCCACTATTCTTGCAGCAGAACTTGGCTTACCCCAGCATCTTGTCACGTACGCCGGCCTAAAGGACAAACGAGCAATCACAGCACAGCAAATGGCTGTTCCATTCAAATCAGCTGAGCGACTAGTGAGCACAAGACTATCTCGCATCGAGATACGTAACTTAGAGTCTGTACGGCATCCTGTGCAGATTGGGGATCTTTGGGGAAACCGCTTCAGAATTCGCCTCTCTGATATTGACGCCGACTGCGACCAAGCAATGGCAACTGTTGATTCCCTGACAAAAAAGCCCCTGCTCAACTATTTTGGTGTCCAGAGATTTGGGGTGACTCGACCTTTCACTCACTTGGTTGGCAAGGCACTTGTGAGGGATGACTTTGAAGAAGCAGCGAAACTCATGCTTTCAGTGACCAGCGAGTATGAATCGGAGGAAATCACTGAAGCCAGACGCAAGTTGGCTGATGACCTATCACCGAATGAACGCATTCTTGCTGCCTTTCCAGAGGATTTGAGATATGAACGTGATGTGATGAAATTCCTCATGAAACATCCCGGTGAATTCGAGCGGGCAATCCTAAGGATACCCTCGCGTGTCCTTACCATTTTTGTTCATTCATTTCAGTCCTACCTGTTCAATCGTCTGATAAGCCAGCGAGCTGAATCCTCCCTCCCCCTCGACCTTCCTGTGCCGGGAGACTTCCTCATCAAACTTGATGAGCCGCATTCGGGTCGAGATTCGTGGCTCTTTGTAACAGAAAGGAACCACGAGGAGAGAGTCAAGCTTGTCCAGTCTGGTGAATATGGACTCTCAGCTCCTCTCCCCGGATATTCGACAAAAACACCTCCATCCTCCCAGACAGATATGTTGAGGAAATTGATGCTGGAGGAAGATGTACGATTTCAGGACTTCCGAAAACCAAAGAGTAAGGCAATTGATTCAGCTGGAGGATATCATCTTCTTTCAATCATGCTGAAGGAAATCAGAGGAGAGTGTGAAGAGGATGAGCTGGTCTTGCATTTCCAGTTGAGAAAAGGATCCTATGCAACAGTAGTATTGCGTGACATTATGAAGAATGACCCTATCCACAGAGTCTGATTCACCGTCTGCGGCCCTTTCCAGCGAATTCCCTCATCTTCTCTTCAAAGATCTCATCGCTGGAATCCCCCTCTTTCTCGATTCTCTCATCCTGATATTGAAAGAGAACAGACTCGCCCATCACGGCGGAAACTATCTTTCTAAGGTCCTCTTTTGAATATGCGATGCGATCCCGATCTTCTGGTTTCAACATCACAATACTCTCCTTTGTTCCTTCGGGGAGATATAGGCTGTTGACACCCACCTCCAATGCTGGTTCTATCAGCTTTCTCACTATCTTTCGAAGCTTTATGGGTGCTTCAAAGACCATTACTTCTCCATGAGTTTCAATTAACTCGTTTATGAGTCCCTCTGCGGCAAGAAGGATCTCTTTGTTCTTCTTCTTGACTACCAGTATCAGACGCTCATCTGTTTCTATTGCTCTAAGAAGATTCAGATCATCAATTCCAGGATACTCCTTGGACCTGTCTAAAATCCACTTGGAAAACTCAATGTCAAAATCAGTAATCTCGCCCCTGTCTAATCTCTGCTGGCAAATTGGGCACAACATGTCAGACTCAATATCAAACACACAGACTGGCAGTTTCATGTTTTTGTCTTCACCCCACAAAGCCGCAGCAATGACTGGGCTTCTGGGTGAGGACTACAATATGTTCCAGATCATTACTTTGTGAGTGTGATATCAATTGTTGAAACGTTCAAGTCGCTTCCCTTGTCCGTCTGAACGGTAGTTGTATCAATCTCAATGCTCTTGACTTTGAGTTCGGAGATGAATCTGTGCCGTGTTATCTCGGCGACATCAACGGCGCGGCTTATTAGCCGGCCTCTTGCCTTAATTATGACTTCCTCGGCACCCTTGTTGAACAAAGTCACGCAGGCTAGGACATAAGACATCACATTCTTGTTACCTACTAGTATCACCGAGTCGCCGTGACTCTGATCGCCCGACTTATCGTCGGTCTTCTTTGCTGTCACCCGAAGCCTCTCCACCCGCTACGATTTGCTAAGGTATAGGGTATAGCACGTATCGATGCCCAACTGATATAGATTTCGATTTACTGAGCGAAAAGGCAGACACAGTTAATATCTGAAAATATCCATGGCTAATCCATACGGTGATTATTACGCAAGCCTTTTCTTGACACCATCACGGCTCGTCATGGATGTTAGAATAAATGTCACAGCTTACGTTTCTTGGTTCCTGTAGAGAGATTGGACGAGCGGGGTTCTATCTTGAGAATAAGGATGAGAGTATGATTGTTGATTACGGGGCGAAACTCTCTTCACCTCCAGAATTCCCTGATATGGTTCCACTTGACAATCTGCAGGGAATCAGTCTTACTCATGCTCATCTTGATCATTCCGGAGGCCTTCCGCTAGTCCTATCCCAAACCGAAGCCTCTCTCTTCTGCACACCTGCCACAAGAGATCTGACTCTTCTACTTCTACGCGACATGTATAACATCTCAAAGGGAAGGCTGCCTTATACTCGAAAAGACATTCCACTTGCGAGAAGACAGTGCCAGGCCACTGCATATGAGGAAACCATTCCGCTTGGTCATCACTTCGAGATGACATTGTTCAATGCCGGTCATATTCCAGGTAGTTCGATGGTGTCTGTGAGAGTAAATGGCAAGAGGGTGCTCTTCACTGGTGACGTTAATTCCACAGAGTCACAGCTGAATCTGGGGGCTAGGAAGAACCTTCCCAAGCATGATATCGTTGTTACAGAGAGCACCTACGCAAGAAGAACGAATCCTGAGAGGGCGGAGATTGAGCAAGCACTGGTTGACACTGTTATTGAAACAATGGAACGAGGAGGTACAGTGTTAATTCCTGCTTTTGCTGTGGGTCGCAGTCAAGAAATAATGTGCATTCTAGAACGCAACAACATTCCCCAGAAGTATCCGATATACATAGACGGAATGGCACGCAAGGTCAATGAGATTCTTACAAGGCATCCAGAATATCTTCAAAGTCCTCAGTCCTTCGGCCGGGCCGTTGGAAGAACCCGTCTTATACATGATAGCAAAGATCGCACAAGGGCTGCTAGAAGCGGCGGCATAATCATTTCCCCAGCTGGAATGCTGAAGGGTGGTGCATCACATCTGTACTTCAAGATGCTTCATGATGATCCAAAGAACTCGATTGTATTGGTAAGCTTCCAGATTCCAGGTACTCCCGGTGCAGAACTTGTAAAATCCGGAAGAGTGACTGTTGGCAGTCGCGAGTTCGAAGTTACTGCTGATGTCAGAATGCACCATCTCTCGTCGCACTCTGACTCGAAGGGGTTGTTGGACCTCCTGACAAGGATTCCTGGTGACCCTGAGTTCTACATAGTTCATGGAGAGTCTGAATCTTGTGATAAGCTTGAATCTCTTCTTGAAAAGAAGGGGCGAAAGGCACACGTCCCAGAAGTAAATGAAAGAATCGAGATTTAAGCCTCTTCAGGTTCAGGGCGAGCCTCAACTATCTGGCACTTCACACGAGTCAAGACTTCCTCGGCCTGTTGTGGCTCCAGAATTATCGTGTAGAGATATTTGGTTGTTCGGAGTTTCAGCTTGACTTGACCTGGTCCTCTCTTTACTCTGCATTCTTGCGCATCTTCGGTCATCTCGAGGAATCTCTCTACATCATAGATTTGTTTTGGCATTCTTGAGCCTCCGCAACGACCACTCCGAAGTTCAAATCGTTATAAGAGTGACGGATTGACATCAGAGAAGATGGTGGGCCGGGGGCGACTCGAACGCCCGATCTGCGGTCCTACTGAATATAGTAACTCAACAGGATTTCCGCCGTGTGAAGGCGGCATCATAGCCGACTAGATCACCGGCCCAGGCACGAGCTGTCTGGATAATAATTTGGATATAAGAATGATGGATGGCCGGCTAATAAAATGGCTTCTAATCTTCTAGGGCGCAGATCTCTTATCATAAACATATACGCTGTATCTTTTGCCACCATTGTTTCTTAGTATATGAGCAGACACTGTCTCTCCGAAGACGACAGTGCCATCACGGCTTTCCACATTTGGTATTTTGAGGGTGGCATCTTTCAGCTGTATCTCATGGCTTCTCAACATATCGCCTCCTTTTCATTAAAGATGGTTTTGGAACTCTGACACTCGAATCGACAAATTTCCATCACCTTTCTAACGCACATATTGAAATCCTCATGTAATAGTATTACATATTACGTAAATAAGTATTACGGTGGCCTGAGAGTTAGTCGTAGAGTCATTAGAATGATGCAAAAAGCTCTCTCAGAGGCAAAGAAATCCCTGTTGGACCAAGAATTGGTGTCCCTAGTCTAGCGGATCTACTTACGTGCACGTCGTTTGGGTCTGAGGTCTTTTGTCTTGCACTTCCTACACTTCTTCGCCTTCAATGGATTGGTTGCTCCACAATATCGGCATACTGACTTGTAGAGCAAGTAGTGCTGTGCAAGCCTGCGTTTCTCAATGTCAGCAACTGGCATTTCTCAGACCTCAATTCATGGCGGTACACAGAGCGTCCTGCGAGCCCGCTCCCGCTTTCCTGCTGAGTTGGGTTTTAAAAGCTTGTGCTCTGGCTGACGCTAGAGCACATCCTTCAGAAGCTTCGCAATATCACTAGGCTTCTCAGCCACAGGAACTCCAGCGTTGGAGAACGCCTCAATCTTCGCTGCAGCCGTGCCAGAACTCCCGCTTATGATTGCACCTGCATGTCCCATTCTCTTTCCTGGTGGTGCTGTTCGTCCTGCAATGAACGCAACTGCGGGTTTCTTCACATGCTTCTTGATATAGGCTGCTGCACGTTCCTCTGCATCGCCACCTATCTCTCCGACCAACACCATGGCGTCAGTTCCAGCATCCTTGTTGAACATCTCCACAGCCTCTATTGTAGTCAGACCAACACAGGGGTCTCCTCCCAACCCGATTGCCGTCGAGATTCCGATACCTGCATTTGTCATCCCAGCAGCTATCTCATATGTCAGTGTGCCGCTCCGGGACATGAGGCCCACTCTGCCCCCCGAGAAGACATGTCCTGGCATTATCCCAAGTTTCTGTTTAGCACTGGGTGTGATGATGCCTGGTGTGTTGGGGCCAATCACGGTGATTCCCTTTCGCTTTGCAGCATGTATCACTCTCATCTCATCAAGTACAGGAACATGTTCTGTAATAACCACGACTGGATTCAAATCTGCTGCAATTGCTTCTAGTGCAGCATCTCCTGCGAAGGGTGCTGGAACAAAGATCACCGAAGCAGTGGCTCCTTGCGCATCCTTTGCATTCTTGACACTGTCATATACTGGAATTCCATGCACTTCATCTCCCCTTTTACCTGGAGTGACTCCTGCAACAATCTTCGTACCATATTTCAACATAGCTTCAGAATGGAAGGTGCCCTGTGAGCCTGTTATTCCCTGAATAATGACTCTAGTGTCCTCGTCAACCAATACGACCATCTAGGCTCCCTCCTTGACCAAGCTTACGACTTTTTGAGCTGCATCTTCCATAGTCTTCAGGAATGGGATTCCGGCCTGTCTGAGTATTTCCTGTCCTTCCTCTTCATTGGTGCCTACCATCCTTATGACCAACGGCACTTTGATGTCACCATCCCTTTTTGCAGCCAAAATGCCATTGGCAACCTCATCACACCTGGTTATTCCGCCCATGATGTTGACCAGTATTGCCTTAACCTTGTCATACTTCATGGCAATCTCTATTCCTTTCTCGACCCTCTCTGCATTTGCCCCGCCTCCAAGGTCTAGAAAGGTGCTAGCTGTACCACCATAGAGTGATACTGCATCCAATGTTGCCATGGTTAGCCCTGCGCCATTACAGATGCATGCAACGTCCCCTTCCAACTCAACGTAAGCCATTCCTTCTTGAGTGGCTGCTCGTTCCCTTTCGTTCTGCTCAATGGGTTCTCTCTTGAGGCTCTCTATTAGCGTCTTATGTCTGTAAAGTGCATTATCATCTATGTTCAACCTTGCATCTGCTGCAAGGAATCGGCCATCTTTGGTGAGAATCAGAGGATTGATCTCAGTCAACTCTACATCTCGATCTCTCACTATCTGCCAAAGCTTGAGAAAGAATCCTGCTACTTTGTTGATACTCTTTCCAGTAAAACCCATTGCTATTGCTATCTCACGAGCTTCAAAGGGCTGGAGACCAAAATCAGGTTCAACATGATGTTTGATGATCTTCTCAGGGCTCTCTTCTGCAAGCTCCTCGATTGACATTCCACCTGCGCCACTTCCTATGACAACATACTTGCGTTCATTCCTGTCGACGGTTATCCCTGCATAGATCTCCTGCTGAATGTCTAGCATCTCCTCAATCAAGACTGCCTCAACAGGCAAATCGTTGATTTTCATCTTCAGTATCTCTTCAGCGTGTTTAGCTGCTTCTTCGGGCGTGTCCGCGAATTTGATTCCTCCCGCCTTGCCTCTCTTCCCGGCAAGAACCTGTGCCTTCACAACAACAGGTTTGCCGACCTCAGCAGCTCGCTTCTTCGCCTCGTCTGGGGTTCTGGCTACTCCACCAGGTGGCGTAGGCATACCAAAGGCTCGAAAGACATCTTTTGCCTCGTGTTCGAACAACTTCATGTATATTCACCGGGATGCGAAGGATACTAACCCTCCAACTGGAGCCCCGCTCGATGTTCCCACCGTAAAAAGCTATCTGATTGCACCTATGAGTGCTCGAAGATTGTCCTCCATCTGAATGCTGTCTTTCTTCAGTTTGTCCTTCCGTTTATCTCCCATCAGTCTTAGTAAAATCATATTGATGTAATCGAGCTCCTCGATGCAGTTCTCGACGATTCCTGGCATCTCATTCTTATCACACACAAGTTGCTCAATATTCTCAGCTGGTAGCGCATCCATAATCCGACTAACGACTTCTCTCGGTAGATTGCTTCTTGCTGTAGCGACGCTGAGGAGGATGTCCTTGAGATTCTCCTTACGCTCGGATATTGCCCTCATGACCCGTTTGGCGTCAGGGACAGGAACGCCGAGATAGGTTGCATTCTCTCCTAGTTCCGTGCACCTGATTGTCTTCTTGACACGCTGAACAAGCCCAGCTCTCTCAAGATCACCAATTACCTCAAGCCCTCGAAGTGCCTGTTCAATAACGCTAGATGCGTATTGCTTGGTAACTTCATCTTTCAAAGCATGTTTTGCAAATTTCACGAGATGTTTGCAGAGTCTATGTCTTCGTATGCCTTGATATTTCCATGATTCGCATGAGCAAGAGACACCATCGGATGCCTTCAGGGATACGTAGTGCCACATCTCTCTACTTCCACTATGAATCAATCCCTCAATCTTGGATGGATTCAAGGACACAACCTTGACACTTTCATCTGGGATTTCTTCTGCCCGCTTTTCTGTAGACCTAGTCGTCCTCAATGAAACTAATTGCTCCACAGTTGTGCCATCAGAAGTCAAGGTGCCATCTTGAATAGGGCCGGTCATTCGGTTACTTGTAGCCCAAAAAGTCCGATTGATTATGGAGAAGGGGTCCACTGGTTCTTCAGAGCTTCCGCATAGCTGACCAAGAACCAGGTCCTGGATGTTTTCTGTAGCATCCATGACACTGTCTACTTCACCCTCTCTAGGGCTTATGTTACCTTCTGAATCAGCGCCAAAGTATTTCGCTAGAATGCGCGTCTTTTCTTCTTCACTGTCTACAACAACCACTCCGAATGCTTCGTTGTCTATTCCTCGTCTACCAGCTGATTGTAGTAAATCGTTGAATTGCCATTCTGAAAGCATTGTGACGCTATCTTCGTGGGAAAGATCCTTCCCCAACTCTTGCATGAATACGCCCATCAAAAAGACCACCGTAGCCTTCAGCCCACTGGCAATTGCGAAGCGCATCGGCATCACGATGACAGGAAGAAGTCCATCTTCCCATGCCTCTGAGATTTTTCTTCTCTGTGTTCTTGATACGCCCTCATGAAAGAAAGCAACACCTTGTGATACGGTAGAACCTAGTTTTGGTGTTGTCTGGCATTCTCGATATGACTTTGAAACATCCAGAGACAGTTCCCTGAGATCGTCACGATGTTCTGGTGTGAGTCTGAGGTCCAGTGCTGCATGCTTATCTCCGCTTTTACCTGACAAGCGAACTGCCAGGTCTTCTGAAGTAGGAGCGTTTGCACAAAGAATCATGACCTGTCCTCTTTGATAGTGCACAAACTCAGTAAGGTCTGCGAGTGATTCATTTACGCTGTCAAACGACTTTACACTGAAGATTAGTTTGACCTCAGCCTTTTGGTCAATGATTGCACTGGCATTAAGCCAGTTTGCTAGCTCTCCTATGTCAGCCACAGGCGGAGAGATTGCGATATACTGGATGGGCTTGCCTATTCCCATCAAAGCAACAAGGGCGGTTTCAAGCGTAGCACCTAAGCCAGGCTGGCCAATAAGATCGAGTCGATCAATCAATACTGCGACTACGTTCTCAAGTGCATCCGGAGAGGTTCTAAGAGCGATATCAATTGCCCGATAGGTTGAAACAACCACTCTACCACTTTGCCATTTTTCTTCTATGGCGTCCCTTCTTCTAATGATGGCGGCTGATTCAATCCCAAGTCGACGACATTTGTGACCAATGGAATCATATTTCCTTTCTGCTTGATGCGGATTGGGGCAGAGAATCAATACCCGTGCCCGATAGTCTGAAGCCACTCTGTTTAGAATCGCTATCTCAGCTATTTGATATGCCTCGTCATAGTCGTAAGTGGCAAGTATCTGATTGACATCGCGCATTATACCATTGTTCACTGAATCGAGCTGAAACTCCGTAAGCCTATCAAAACCCCGTTTGCGCAATAGCTCTAGGACTCGTGGTGCCACTTGTGCAAGCTCAAGTTCTCGGAGCGTGCTCACTATGTCCTACCCCGTCATCTCAACCATACATTCATTCTATGAACTGCTATCTTATCCTATTAATTATTAGGCTTATAAAGTCCAGTAAACAGGGTCATAGAGCATTTAGGGAGAATGATATTTCCCCTCAATCTGTCCAAACCTTGTCATATGGGACACATACATAGCCTCAAAAGCAGCTGAAAGTTTGGTTTCTTTGATAACTAAGTCAATTACAGCTACGACTAACTTCACCCTTCAAACTGAGGTAAATGGAATGGCGTTTGTCGCTACACGAGATTCAACATTTGAGATAATCCTGAAGGACGGCTTCAAAGTTGAGCCTGGCTCAACATTCGTCTGTGGTTTCCATGGGCTTGGAGAAGTTGGCTTCCTCAGTACTGCTCATCTTACACGGGCACTCGACGCTGAGAGAGTGGGCTTCATCAAGAGCGATATGCTGCCTCTCTTCGTTTCTATGGAGAACGAGCGTCTGGTACTACCTTTCGAACTGTATTGGTATGCTGAGAAGAAGCTGGTATTTCTTGTTCCAAGATTTCAGCCCCACAGCTCGGAGCAGTGGGGGTGGATTGATCGCTTGGCTGAGTGGATAACAGCTAGCAAGTTCTCTGAGTCACTCCTGCTCGGCGGATTAGACGCCAGCTTCAAAGAGGATGAAGAGGAAATGCGTTGTGTACCAACTAGTGCATATAGCGACCAACTTGAGAAGTGGTCTGTTCCAATACTTGAAGAAGGCCTCTTTGTGGCAGGACCATTGGCCCTCCTGCTAGCGGAACTTGAAATGCGAGAACAGGCCGCACTTGGTCTGCTTACCTATGCTACCCGAGGTCGACCAGACCCGAAGTCTGCTGCAACCATGCTTGAGAAGATCAATGAAGTCTATGGCGTTGAGGCCAATGTAGAAGAGCTACTCAAGGAATCGAGAGAAATTGAACGCCTTGAGAAGATGCGACAGTCTATTGAGGCATCTGATCGCTCGAGTGACATGTTTGTCTAAGCGCCTCTAAGATAGGCTCCAATATCGACAAGGTTCTTGCCAACAAGGCGGTCTCTTGCCAGTCGTTTCAGCTTGTTCCCATCTATAGACAATGCAGCGAGTCCCAAGACCTCACCGTCCTTATTGAGGACTATCACACGCTGACCACGCCTAAGACTAGGGTCCAGTTTTACGACTGACTCTTTGAGAATGCTCCGACCGTAAGAGAATGCCTCTGCACCTTGTCTTGATACTACAAGTTTCCGGTCTGTGACTTCAGCAAGCGCATCCAGGATTTGGAGACTGAGTCTAAATCTCCCTTTGGTCATATCTCCCATTCGGATGCCAAGGGAGTGGATCTCGAAGTCCTGTCCCGCCTCTTCGATATTCGCCATCCATTCCATTGGGACTAGATAGAATGACTTGGTTTCTCCTCTGGACATTGTCACAGGCGCCCTATCTGCGAGTAGTGCCTTGCTCACCCCCTCTCCAAACTCATCATCGAGCTGGTTTGTAAGCTCTTTCCATTCAACAGGATCTACAAGCTCTGGTTTCATTCTCTTCACATTTCTGAAGCTAATTCGCCACCCACTCCTTATGGAGATGTCGGAAATTAGTAGTCAGGCATTGAGAGCCGCTTAGTGCCAATGAAAATCATGATGGATCCTATTATCAGGAGAGGGAATATGTTAACCAACAGTCCTAGAGAGATGTTTCCCTCCTCCAATATGATAATCATTCCCCAAACTAGAGTGATAATCGATGACAGCATGATAATCATTACCGTTAGTCCTGTGTTGATTTGGAATGCACTGCTTTTGGTGTCCTCATATGCAGGATTGTTTGCAGTTATCCCAGTCGCTATGAGAATTGCACCACAAAGTACCGAATAGACGTAGACCAGCATCATCAGGAACTCCACAATTCCCAATCCCAGTATGACTGTGACAGATGTCGTGGAGATCATGACGACTGGAACCGCAAAGAGAACATGTGAAACAATTCTTGCTTTGATGAATTTTGACGCCCCATTTGGAGCCCCCTTGAGCATCCAAAGTTGATCCTTTGAGTCGAGAAAACCAACACCTCCAAAGGCAATGGATCCCACCATAGCTAGTATCATTCCAGTCATCAGTATGGCCATCATAGGAACGAAAAGAGGATCATCGACTTGATCTCCTATGCCACTAAAGTTCAGGATAATGGGCAGTAGAATAGAGATGAACACACCATATCCTATTCTTGATAGATTCTGGGCTTTGCGTCCAAAGTCCTTCATTGAGGAGACAATCAGCACCCCGAACGATCCAGCGACCAGCCTCCTAACTCCTCTAAGAACCAAGTTCTCTCGACCAACAGTTGTAACTGCTTCTGTTCTTGCTCCTGCTTGAATAGCGAAGAGCCGATCTGACGCAGAGAATCCAATTCCAATCATGATGATAGAGAATACAGAAATTAGGAGCAAATCAATTGCAGGCCCAAAGAGGAGTATGCTCTCAAAGGCTAGGATAGTGGACTGAGGCAGTCCAATCCCATTGAAGTATATGGCAGTCCAAGTGATTAAATCAGCACCCCATGTCGAGGGTAGAATTAGGAAGACATCCAGTCCCATGATTTCGCCTAATGGACCTGCGATATATATGAGCCCATACATGGGAATTAAGACGACAGCAGCAACAACCATGCTGAGGGCTTTTGCAATATCGTTTCCTCTCGGTGAATCACCGAGTTTAGCTTGGATTGCTGTAGAAAGGACATTCGAGAACCACAATGTACTAACAACTGCGCCATACAGAATGCCATACATGAGAGCCTGCCCAACTAGTGATACTTCGTACATGATTGCAAAGGGTGAGATAAGCACAGGTGCTAAGAATAGCACAAATAATCCATAGCTTGGTAATTTGCCGAGGAAGGTTCCGAAGAGCATGTCTCGAGTCCTAACATTGTTACTCAACATTATCTCCCATTGTCCTATCTTGATTTCTTGAAGTGCAAATGAGATGGGGTAGAACAACACCATGACCCAGAGAAGTAGCATCACTGATCTCATCAGTCCGGGGAATGCAATGGCCAGAATCAGTTGAATCTCAGTAGCAAAGAGATTCACAAATGCTGACATGATGGTAGGGGCGATGAAAAGTGCCCAAATCATAGCAACAGTTACAATGCCTAGAGATACCGCCTTTCTCTTTGTGTGAAACTTTGATGTAGCAACTAGAAACTCAGTCTTGGCTATGATCAGCCATTTCCTTGTCACATCACTGCCTCCAGGACAGTAGTGACTCTCTGTCTACTTCCCCACCTACAATCTTGAGATATGCTTCTTCAAGGTCAGATGCTTCTACATTCTTGATGATATCCTGTGGGGTGCCTAAAGTTGTGAGAACACCCTCGTTCAGTATGCCAATAATCTCACAGACATCCTCTGCAAAGTCTGTCATGTGGGTGCAGATGAAGAACGTAGTTTCTGTTTCTTTGGCCATTGCCAAGATTAGCTCCTTCACAAGTGCACTAGCAGCTGGATCGAGTCGAGATGTGGGTTCATCAAGGAACACGAGCTTTGGCTCATGAAGGATTGTTGAGGCAACCAGCACCTTTTGCTTCATTCCTGAGCTGTAGCTCTCCAGTAAGTCATTCTGACGACCCTCGAGTCCCAGTATGCCAAGTAGGCTGTCAATCCTGCGTTTCAGTATCTCTCCACTCATGTCATTTAGAGCGCCTATGAACTCTAGAAACTCGACTGCTGAGAGCTTTGAATACAGACCTGGCGCCTCTGGCAGCAATCCTGTTGCTGCCTTAATCTCATTTCTCTGTTTGTTCACATCATATCCACAGACGGTTGCTCTCCCCGCGCTGGGCCTGAGGAGCCCAGATAGTATTCTGACAGTCGTTGTCTTTCCCGCTCCATTTGGGCCCAAGAATCCAAATGTACTTCCTTTCCTGACCTCTAAATCCAGGTCCTTGAGAGCTTGAATAGTCCCGAAGTTCTTTGAAAGACCCTCGGTTCTTATGTCAATTCCATCACTCGCCATGACACTCCACGCCTAACCTTGAGGTAACTTGGAATTTTCTCCTAAAAAGCTAGAGCTTCATAGCAGCTGGAAACCCCTATTCTTTCTCCATTTTGCATATGAAGAAGCCCTCTGTTCCATGAAGATGGGGCAGGAATCTTCTTGTCAGAGTCATTGATTCACTCAATTCAACCCCATATGGTCGTGCGTATCCCGGAGAGCCGAACTCAAGCGTTATGGGGACTACTCTCATATCCGGATGCCTGCCAAGAACCTCGTCAACTATGTACTCGTTCTCCTCCGGTGCAATGGAACATGTCGAATATACCATAGTCCCACCGGAAGGTAGTGCGTTCACTGCAGCCTCCAGCAGCTCATCCTCCCTGGTCGCACAGAATCGAATGTCAGCCATAGATGTACTCGTCTTTCTCGTGGGGTCTAGCGGAATGAGACCTTCTCCTGAACAAGGTGAATCCAGTAGGATTCTGTCAGGTGTTTGCTCTAATCTGTCCAGTTTCCTAGCATCACCCCTGAGGACTATGGCATTGCTCACCCCGCAACGCTGAATATTACTCTCCAGGCTCTTTATACGTTGACGGTCCTGTTCTACTGCAATCACAGTTCCAGCGTTTTCCATCAATTGCGCAATATGCGTGGTTTTGCCGCCTGGAGCGGCAGCTACGTCTATGACCGTTTCTCCAGGTTGGGGATCCAAGACTTTAGTCACAGTCATGGATGGCACTCCTTGAACATAATAGTAACCGAGCATATGCTCAAATAGGGATCCAGGAGCGCCCTCGAAGTCCATCCAGAAGCCATCATCTAGCCAATCAACAGCCCTCAGTGTTACCTGTTTGAGCCGCAGGCGTTTTTGAAGTGAATCAGGATCAATCTTGAGCGTGTTGACCCTCACAGAGGTCGTTATCTGCTCCTCACAAGCTTCAATGAACTGAATGGTCTCCTCTTCGCCCCACAATGCCAAGTAGCGTTCAATCATATACGGCAGATAGCCATATTGCTCTGCAATCTCCTTTGCTCTTTGGCGGAGTTGCTTACTGGCCATTCCATCACCCTTCTTCCAATGCTCTCCTTAGCTCATTAACCCTAGGGCCAATGAGTGTGACCGGTGGTGTCAATCGATCTGGAGTGCCGAGATCCTTGAATCCTGAGCCTGTAATAGGAACGACCACAGAGTCTGATCTATCAATAACACCTTCCTTCAAAAGAACGTCTAGACCCGCCAGGGCCGCAACTCCACTCGGTTCAGCGAACACACCTTCCAGTTTCCCTAGGAGTACAAGATATTTCTCAATGAGCGAGTCCTCGACTGCCACTGCTTTTCCGTCTGCCAGATTGAGGTATTTTAGAGCAGCGTCACCATCCCATGGAAAAGGATCAGCAAGTCCCCCCGCAATGGTCTCATTGGAATCCCAGGGCACAATGTTCAATGGTTCTTGACTTTCATTGAATGCTCTTACAATGGGAGCGCATCCTTCTGGCTGAACCACAACAGGTCTGGGAAGTCTGTCGATAAGCCCCATTTGTTGAAACTCCCAGAGCCCCTTCATTGTACCCGCTGTCAGCCCTCCACTTCCCGTAGGGAAAAGAATCCAATCAGGAGGATTCCATGATAGCTGCTCTGCAATCTCATAGCCAAGTGACTTTGTACCCTCAAACTGGAAACAGTTGAACGGTCCGAATGATGGAGAGGGTGTCCATCCCAGCTCACTGCATGCAGCCTTGAGGAGCGTAGTTGTTGGGTCAACACCCTCCTCTACTTTGCGAACCCTGAATACACGGGCCCCTAATGTTCTCAGATGAATGAGTTTGCCTGCAGGAGCATCCTCTGGAACAAATACTACTGCTCTGAGTCCTGCTCTCGCCGCATATGTTGACATTGCAGCGGCAGCATTGCCAGAAGATGCTGCAGAAACAGTCTGAGCACCATCTTCTGCTGCACGACTCACACCTACACATATTGGCCTATCCTTGAAAGAACCAGAAGGACATAATGTTTCCAGCTTCAGGTAGAGCCTCTGCAGCCCCAGTTCCTTGCCAAGCCCTTTGCTCTGCACAAGGGGCGTGTCACCCTCACCAAGTGTTACAATGCTCTCCTTCTTTCTGAGAGGCATCAAGTCGAAGTACTTCCAGAGGCCTCCTCTTGTGCTCTCCAATTGAGTTTTCGAGAAAGAATCCTTGATAGCCTCGAGATCAAAGGTGATGTCGATTCTACCACCACATCCATCGTTGGGTGGGACATTTCCATCGTTGTATTCCTTGCCACATTTTGCACATTTGTATTTCACGACTCTTGACATGGTGGCAACCCATTGCAGTGGAATCTATCTCCCGTTATGTGAGTTGTGGCAACTTATGTGAATATGAAAGCGAGGAGAAACACCTAACTCGGAGATATGATGATGCAGATAATGAGGCACAATGAGTGAGAGTAGATTCGAGGTTGAAGTGAAGATCACCCTGGAAGAGTCTGAGCGGCTCGAGGCGGCTCTTCTCAAGATTGGTGCGCGAAAACTCAACACTGAAACCCAAGTCGATGCATACTTCGATCATCCATGCAGGTCTTTTCCAGAAACTGATGAGGCAATACGAATCAGGAGTCGACAGCCACATACAGATGATCGTCAACTAGTAACGGATGATAGACCTCTCAATGAGATGACATACAAGGGCCCGAAGGTCGATCCTCTCTCAAAGACCAGAGTCGAGTTATCAGTGGGGCTCGACGACTCCAGAGAGGCCGGATTGATACTGACCCAACTTGGGTTCAAAACTATTGCGAAGGTCACCAAGATACGGTCATTCTACGTTGTACGAGAAATCACAATCAGCATAGATGACGTGATTGATGTTGGCAAATTCCTAGAGCTTGAGCGCGTCGTGGAGCATGAGGACCAGATTGCTTCAGCTAGAGAAGACATCTTTGATGTGGTCAGAGAGCTCGGTCTCAATCCAGAGGAGTCTATTCGGGATTCATATCTTGAAATGTATCTTGGAAAGAACCCAATATGATCTAGTAACTATCAATCTCTTTTCGTAGCTCTGTAACAAAATCACTGAGAACCGAATGGCGGGCCTCTGCAATCTTTTTCCCCTCCTCAGTGTACATCAACTCGTGCAACTTCAGCAGCTTCTCATCTGCATGTCTGAGAAATGCCTCTGCACCATCACCAGTTGCTGCCGCTTGAGCAATAGCTCGAAAAACCCCGATAGCTCCTAGCGCATCCAGCTTGTCAGCATCGCTAAGAATCTCGCCCTCAAGAGTTGTGGGAGTGAGCCCTTCGCTGAATCTATGAGTTCTGATGACATCTCTGACATTCTGTATCTCATCCTGAGTGAATCCCACTTCTTTCAATATCTCTGTGCTCATATCACCAGACACGATTGAGTGTGAGATTCCTGTTTCCTCCTCATTTGCACGCCCCACATCATGCAGAAGAGCTGCTGCTCCCAGAATTCTCAGATCCGCTCCCAGTATGGTCCCTATTCTCATCGCGAGGGAAAACACTCTCTTTACATGGTCGTAGGCATGTGCGCCTGGATCCGATCCGGTCATTTCTTGCTTTACAAACGAGTCAATTCTATCAAAGTATGACATCTGGAATAGGTCCTTTGTTTGAGGTGCTAATTTGCTGATTGGAGCTATATATTGGTGTTTGGTTACCTTTCGATTTATGGGAGAGCCATAAGGCCCGAGAAACCCTTTAATTGCTTGAAACGGACGGTTTGTGGTAGTACAGAACTCACCACCTAATGCGAGTTTGGAGTTGCAGCTCACATAGAAGAGGTATAATCATTTGGCCGCCAAAACCACAGACCAGCGCAGAATGGGAGCAATGACTGTAATCAGCTCTCTTATTCTAGTGGCTATGATAGTATGGGCGGGTTGGTCTTTTGCCCTGGTCCACCTCGGATTAGTCCGTGACTACGACGCGCACATAGAGTATGACGAGGCACCAGTCTTTGGCTATGATATACCCTGGGCAGGTGGTGTGACGGACTGGTGGAACTATACGCGCGCTCCCGTCAACGAAACGCCTCCTGAGGACTACATTAATCAGCTATATAACGTGTTGTTCTACGTGGAGCCAGAGGACCCACCTCAATTATGGCGTAGCACGGCATATGATGACTACGATGGCTCTAGTTGGGCTAAGACAGACACCACACAGTGGTCAGTGGGCGATGGGACTATCGATTCATGGGAAGCCACCAATGAAATATACCGAGTGTATCTCAATGTCACGACTGGACCCGCTACTGAGCCCCTTGAGATTCCTACTCTGTTCCCAAACATGAAGATCATTCGAGGGTCATTTGAAACTGGCTATATTAATGAAACCGGTCATTATGTTTCTCATAGTTCAAGCAGACTGACGAGCTATGAGATATTCACTGATGAATATGGCACAGCCCTCTTGAACCCATTCTTTGAAGGCAGTGGAGAGGACGTTCTCCTCAGCTATGAAGTCACGTACGACAATCAAGACCTCATCACGGTTCAAGGTAGTGCCCTTGATGGTGATCAAGCTCCTCCAACTATCTGGAATATGTATTCTCCTGTAGGTGTCGCCCTGAGTGCCAATGTGATTGGGAATGCATCGCAGTTCAGCGGCGCCGGTAATGCGTACGAAACTGCAGTTCAAGTGGAGCAGTTCTTCCGTAGCAACTTCTCGCTCATACTTGATGACTACACTAATCGTCCAGGCGCTCAGGAGGTCACTGACTGGTTCTTGGAACGCGGCGGCGGACTACCCGTGGACTTCGTGACCGCCTACTGCGTCTTTATGCGATATCTTGGCGTTCCTGCCCGACCAACACTTGGTTATGCTGTAGGTGAACCAATGGGCGGCTATCGTGAAATCCAAGTCCTGCACACGGTATTCTGGGCAGAGGTCTTCATTCCCATGTCGGGCCATCCAAATGGAGGCGAGTGGATCCAAGTCCTTCCTCTACCTTTGCCTAATACTGGTGGAGTTCCTAACACACAGCAGGGAAACGTCGAGCTTCTGCTTTTGTCCAGCCTGTATCCAGATGTGTACGAGCTTATTGGAACGCCCTTCCAAATATACGCATTCATCTTTGTCAACGGTGTTCCAATAACCACACCGGAAACAATCGATTTCTTTGACAGGACAGATAGTGTTGTAATGGGCTCCGCTGTGATAGGTCCCGGCGGCTATGCTACTCTCGACTATGCATTTCCGGGCGGATCTTCAGTGGGAATGCACAATATCACTGCGACCTATTATGGTCCCACTTACGTGGTTTCGAACTGGACCGCCATTTATGCTGTGTCGCAGCCCAATCCAAGGTATGCAGCTGATGAGCCCGAGAGCGGATTCTTCCTAAGCGAGGAAATTGACATCGACATCAAGCAAGGATTGGACACTTACATTGCCTACTGGAATGACACCCTGGATATCCGGGGTAACATGACGGATTCAGAGGGCAATGGTGTTGATGGTTCCACTTTGAACAATCCCTGGATGCAAATCATGTGGGATGATCAGACTCTAGGTTCTGCACTAATTCTCTCAAATGGGAGCTACAGGTACCTCATGTACATTGATCCTGCAAATGCCACCTTAATGGGGCTTATGACCCCGGGAGCTCATGAGCTCTGGTCTAGCTACCGCGGTGAATACGACCCACTCCCACCATACTACCCCGTCTATCTTCCTGCACGGTCAAGTGACAATTCTACAGTGACAATCTATGGCGCCGCAACCTCGAACCTCGTTGTGACTCCCAATCCCGCATATCGTGGGGCTACTCTACATTATGAGGGCACTTTGCAGCTCTTCAACGGCACGATACTCTCTTTCGAGAGTATTGACTTCTACTTCAACGGCGCATATCTCGACAGCAGAGTGACAGATGCAACAGGATTCTTCCAGTACGACTTCCCAATACCATTGGCCCATGCACTAGGCTGGTTTGATGCAAATGTAACATGGAGCTCACCCTCTCCTGACATTGTGAATATGAATGATAATATCCCAGTGGAGATCCGTCTGCGACCGACCGATCTCAGTGACATGGCTTACTCAACTGTACTTCCTGGGGTTGTCCATATTGCAGAGAACATCACAATCTATGGGCATCTTTTGGATGGTGTGAATGGCACTGGTCTCGTGGGGAGAACAGTCGATTTCTGGTGGGACGATGGCACATCCGCAGTTCAGCTGGGGTCAAACGTGACCGAAGCAGGTGGCTGGTACCAATTCACTTACACTGTACCTGCTGGTTTTGAAGGCTTTGTGGATCTCTGGGTGAATTTCATCTCTCTTGACGGATATTATGACAACTCACAGTCCCCAATTCGTAGCGTTGAGGTCAAGAAGTGGGATGTTCAGATCACACTCGAGCCCATTCCTGATCCATTGTACATTTTGGATACAGTGGCGATCGAGGGTATTGTGACATTCCCAGAGCTTGCCTGGCCATTCTCAAACGCGAATCTCTCGATATGGTGGTATAACCAGACTGATGGCTTGCACCAGATTGGATGGACGATAACAAACTCGACTGGCGGATACTTGTTCTATTACGTCATCCCTGCAGGGCATGAGTTAGGCAATGTCACCATCTATACATCATTCGAGTCGCCATACATCAATGTTGCAAGCGCGGAGTCTCCACGCGCCTATCCTGACATTCAGACACGTCCCACAATACTGACAGTTAACACTATTGGAGGCGTGAGAGTTTACTATGTGAATGGAACAGTCTACCTTTTCGGTCAGCTGTTTTATGGCGGTACACCCATCGCGGGCGAAGACGTTACAATATACTGGAACAATGGAACCCTCCAATCATTCGTTCGAACCACAAATTCAACCGGGTACTATAATCTGACCTACCCTCTATCACTGAGCGATGGAGTTGGCACTATAGTAGTCAGTGTTAATTATACAGGAGGTGGTCCTTATGATCCGGCATTCACCAATCTTGTACCTGCCATCACTACACAACTCTATCAGACGGACATCATGGCTATGGCAATCAATGGTACCTATCATTTGGATGAGGTGCTATACTATGCTGGTCAGCTCACATTTCCCCACAATGGAAATCCAATTCCTGGTGCCACAGTTGTAATTCATTTCGTAGATGGCAACGGAGAACGTACTTGGTTAAAGGTAACAGACGCGTCTGGTTGGTTCAGCTTCCAATACAACTTCACTCTGGCTGATCTTCTTGGCGGCATTATGATTTGGAGCGAGTATACTAGTACTGATCCCTTATGGTCTAATGCAAACTCAGGAAGTCAAAGTGCCAATGTTGAGCTGTACCAGTTGGAGCTTACCGCATTCGCGCCCGGCTTCGTATACCTTGACCAAGGCGTAGTCATCGATGGTTGGCTTACATATTTGGGAGGAGCACCGCCTCTTGTAGGAGAAGTGGTGGATGTCTACATCTCTGGAAGCGCAGTTGGCCCCTGGAGCTACATTGGAAGTGATACAACTGATGGTACGGGCTACTTCTCATACACTCATTACTTCACGGTCCCGCCGGACTCGGAGGGAGATTACTACTTTCTGTGTTTCTACAACAGCACAAGTTCTCTCAATGCTGATGCAATAACAGGTGCCATGCAAGTGACGGCTCAACGATATCAGGTCACCTTGGATATGTTCCTTTCATCAAATCCAATCTACCAGAACGATACGCTAACTATCTCCGCGCACCTGTATTTCACTATCAATGGTACCAACATAAGCGGAGCGACTATCAGATTCTACTGGTTCAATGGAACTCTGGGACGCCTTGATAGCGCACCAATTCTAACTAATGCAAGCGGGTGGGCTGTGATTGACTATTCCAGAATGGCTATGGACACTATTAGAACTGGAATAGAGGTCTATGTGTATTATGATGGGTCATTATTGCTGGAACCTGCAGAGTCATTTCACGATACTCTCACTCTTTCGCAATGGCAGACAATCATCTCCGGGTTTAGCACTGGTGCTGCCAGTTACTATATTCTCCAGACGATACCAATCACCGGCACATTGACCTACGTAGTTGGTCCATATTCGATTGGAGGTGTTTCGGTTGGCCTTCTCGTTGATGGCAACCCAGTTGGCAATACTTTCACCGCGTCAGATGGCTCATTCTTGTTCAATTGGCAAATCCCAGAATCCGCCACTCCAGGCACACACCAAATCAGCGTTCGATTTCTCTCTCCGATGAATTGGGTTGCAGACTACACGACTCCAACTTCATCTGTCGACTTCTTACAGTATACCGTGAATCTATCTGCATCTATTGACACTTACACGATTTTCCGAGGGAACTCTGGTACAATATCTGGCTCTCTTGCGTTCACCAATGGTACGCCAATGGTGGGTTATCAGGTTGCAATTCATTGGGTGAATAATACTGGAGATTGGACAGTAGCCACCATAACCATTACAGATCTAGGGGGAGGATTTGCATACCTCCATGACATAGGCTGGGCGCATGATGTTGGAGATAGTCGGTACTATGTCCGATTTGTCAGACCAAACGCAGCATTTCAGGCGGCTTCCACAGCTCCTGAGATAGTCGAGATATGGGATCAGGTCACTCTAAGTTTGGCTCCGGCGCCAGGACCGCAATTTGCAAGAGGTGAACAGATCACCATATCTGGAACTGTTTCCAACGGTGGTGGCAGTGTGGCTGATGTTCCCATTGATATCTTCGATGATGGAACCTGGGCCGAGAGTGGTATATCAAGTGGGTCCGGAATCTTCAGTGTGGATTATACATTTCCGGATACTCACCCACGTGGGTTGTTCTACATCACACTTGACGTGCAGCCTGGGTCCTACTATGTGCTCTCTGGTCCTGCAGACTCATGGCTCCTCGAGATGTACATAAGTTCTACAACCACTGTGACTGTCCCCCGACTTGTAGACTATCAGCCAGGTGAAACATTCACTTTTAGTGCTCAACTCATGGATGATGATGGCATTCTAGAAGAAGTAACGACCATCAGAATCTATCTCAATACTACCTTCCTCTTCCAAAGAGGGATGGCCTCAGGTGATTGGAACGACATTCCCATAACAATTCCAGCTGGTTGGGCGACGAGCGGTCTCTATCAGCTAGTAGTCGAATGCTATGGGAATGATGCGAACTACGTCCTAGGTTCGACTGGCATCGCGCCTAGCAATATCCACATATTCACTGCTGTTAGATTTGATTTTGGAGGCACTCCGCAGCAAGTCAATCTTGCAACTGATTTCACAATCACTGTGGCGTTTACAGATGATCTTGGGATTCCTATTCGAATACGAAATGCAATAATCAATGTAAATGGAACTGAGCATCTAGTCAGTACTCAGGCAAGCGGCGTAGTTTCGATGAACCAAGCAGGGATTGACCACGAGGCTAGGATTGCTGTATTTGTGACACTCACTTCCCTCGATAGTGGTGTCCCTGATTTGGTTTCAAACTCGATTTACATTAACATCCGTCCTCCTGGCATTGGATTTCCAAATGCTTTAGACTTGCTCCTACCGTTAGCTGCAATAGGCGCTGCTGTGGCAGTCCTTTTCCTTTACCTGTACTTTGTTAGAGGCTTTGGCAAAGGTGCATTTGTTTCAGTGGCAAGAGATCTGGCTAGCAAGCTGAGGAGTATCAAGAGGCTTGCTGATGCTGGCAAATATGCCGCTGCGATATCGCTGACTTATCACACATTCGAGGACATGTGTGCATCCAGGACTGGACAGCCTCGACGCCATTCGGAAACAGCGAGGGATTACATAACACGAATTCTTAAGGAGATTCCATTGGACAGCTCTTCTGTGAATGAGCTGCTTCAGGCTTACGAAGAAGCGCGGTTCTCCCATCATGAGATAACAGAGGAGACCTATGATGGGGCGATGCGCGTGTTTACAGATCTTTACCCGCGTATTGACGCGATACCAACCACAGAATAGAAGGTGATGAAATATGGGCTTTAGAGAATCGATTGGCAGGCTCTTCCGCGGAGGAACGCCGAAGGTCGCAAGTGTTGATATTCCAGCGAAACTCCGCAACATCAAGAAGCTTGCAGATGCTGGGAAGTACAATGCAGCTATTACCCTGGCTTATCGTACCTTCGAACAGATGTGCGGCATGAAGACGGGCTCTGAACGCGCTCAGTCTGAAACTGCACGCGAGTTCCTAGAACGTGTTTTGAAGGTGATTCCGCTAGATGGTGTGGCTGTTGACGACTTCATAAGATCCTATGAAGAGGCTCGCTTCTCAAACCATGTGATTACACGTGAAAGATACGAGCTAGCAATCAAGACATTCAGCGATCTATACCCGCGAATTGAAGGAAGAGCAATGCCAGAATAGTTCTAGGTGTGACCGATGGGCTGGAAAGAATACTTGCAGGTTATCCTCTTCATTCTAAGCTGGGCACCAGTTGGTGTTCTAATAGGGACTAGTGTATTCAATGTAGAGGCAACATACCAGCACGATTTCAGCATCTACAATGAGGAATATGATGGCCTCAGTATATATCGTGATGCTATTGAGGGTCTTGGATACACGGTAAAGACAATCCAGGCATCGATGAGTACACTAGGACGCTATGAAGGTAATGCAACATTAGTGATTACAGGTCCTGTTGTGGACTTCAGTGTGGATACAATATTAGTGATATTTCAACACTTGAGTAGAGGAGGAGGAGTCTTAATTGCGGATGACTTTGGCACAGCAAACAGCTCATTTACAATACTCAACCTCCTTCTGCAAGGAGCTATGCAGGCAGGCCCAGTCAACCTTACGGGACTACTGAACTTCCCACAGGGAGTTCTCTATGACCTAGACTCATACGGACCTAACCCTCTCCTCCCCATTGTGACAGATTTTCATAGCGTCACAGGCTATGGCACTACTCTGACTCAAGGAGTTGGTTCCTTACACCTAAACTATGCCTCAGTCATCACCCCCACGAGTCTGCTGGGGTATATGGGATTCGCATGGACCACACGACGTGCGTGGTGCGAGAAGAATCTTACCTCAATTGAAACAGGCGAGGCTTGGCCTGATCCAGATGAGTGGGCTGGCGTATTGCCGGTAGCTGGTGCTATCGACTTGGGAGATGCGATGGGACTTGGCGGTGGTCGCTTGGTTGCTGTGAGCGATCCCAGCATTTTCATCAATGACATGGTGGAGGACTTTGGCGGCAATTTACGATTCGGATTGAACATAATCAACTGGCTTGCACGTGGCGACACTGATGAGAATAGACCCATTGTGTTTTGTGAGAATCTTCTTGAGGTGCCCTGGTCATCGCCTGAGTTCTTCTTTGGACTCTATCTTGGAAGAGCGCTGTGGCTGTCTGGCATGCCAATTCTTGCTCCTCTATATCCTCTGGTAACAGTACTAGGCATTCGTAAGTACCTGCCCGATCCCAAGAAGCCTGAAGTGAAGAGTGTATCTGATGTCTTTCTGAGAAGAGGTCAAACTTACTTCAGCGAACGGATGTCGTATTACCGTAGTGAGGGCAACTATGGGCGGGTCGTGAAGATGTTATACCGTAAGCTGAAAAGGGCCATGGTGAAGAAGTATCAATGGCGCGAGTTCGATCTGAGGAAGCTGTATGAGCTCCTCCAGTACAAGGACCCTGGAATCAGCTTGGAGAATTTCAAAAAAATATTCGCTAGGATTGAGGAGATCTCCTCTAATCCTGGAATGAAGGTGAAGGAGAACGAGATGATGTCACTCTTCTTCATACTTCGTGACATTCAAACCAAATTAATCGACACTAAGTGAATTGTGAGGTAGAAAAAAATGACAACAGAAGAAGCAACCGGTGCCGAACCAGCTGAGGTGCTTCAGCCAATGAGCATCGATGAGGTCTACACTCTAAGCTCAGAAATCATCCGTGAGTGTGGGAGAATCATCGTCGGCAAGGAGGATATACTCCGTGATGTGCTCATAGCATTCCTATCAAACGGACATGTTGTGCTGGAGGGCGTGCCTGGTTTGGCGAAGACCTACATGGCACGCACGTTCGCGTCCATTCTAGGTTGTGCGTTTAAGAGAATACAACTCACGGTTGATACGCTCCCAGCGGACCTGCTGGGTAGCAATGTGTTCAACCAGAGGACAGGAGAGTTCTGGTACCGAAAGGGTCCAGTATTTTCGAATCTTGTGCTTGCAGACGAGATCAATCGATGCCCCCCAAAGTCTCAGAGTGCTTTGCTTGAGGTGATGGAGGAACGACAGGTTTCGATAGAAGGAGTCACAAGGAAACTTCCTAGACCCTTCCTGATCATTGCGACACAGAATCCAGTAGAACAGGAAGGAACCTATCCTCTTCCCGAGGCTCAGCTTGACAGATTCATGTTTAGGCTGATTCTGGACTATCCCACTGACTCCGAAGAGGCAGAGGTCATTCGAAGGAAGCACATTGGAGAGGCTTCTGACCTTCAGATCCTTGCAGATCCTACAACTATTGCACGAATGCAGAATGCGTGTAAAACTGTGTACATCGAGGAGGACATTATCAATTACATCCGCGATATCGTCATACGGACAAGGAATGATCCCCAAATTCTCCTCGGCGGATCGCCTCGTGCATCATTGGTTCTCATGAGTGCATCCAAGACACGAGCCGCGATGGATGGGCGTGACTATGTGATACCTGAAGATGTTCGGAGATTGACAGTTCAGTGTCTGAATCATCGACTGGTCTTGAAGCCTGAAGCTGAACTTGAGGGCCTGTCCGTAGAGAGACTGGTCTCAAAGATACTTGGAGAAGTTGATTGTCCTCGATAACCGGCTATAAGCAATGTAAGTGCGGAGAAGAACAACTGTGATCACGCAGAGAGGCTTTGTCGTAATCTTTGCAGCAGTAACATTCCTCACTAGTGGATTTGCCCTAGGAGGGAACTTCTACCTCACAACTCTAGGCGTGTATCTTATCATCGGCTTAGTCGTTTCTCTGCCTTTCTTTGCACTTACTGCCAACATCGCTGGTATTGAGGTTGACCGCCAGATTGACAAACTCAAGCTGTTTTCAGGTGACTTTCTCCGTGTCAGAGTCACAATCAGGAACACCTCGCGTCGACACTTCGACTTCATAGAGGTGCATGACCAATATCCCGAGACTTGGATTCTTGCCATAGGTGAGAACTTCATCGCAACTCGTATAGAGCCAGGAAGTAGCATCACCTTCTCCTATATTCTACAGGCGAGAATGCGTGGCCGCTACAATATTGGCCCGACTGAGGTAATTATGCGTGACCGGCTTGGATTGCACTATTACAAAAGGTCTCTGAAGGCCGAAACAGAGGTCTTGGTATATCCAACATGGAAAGATGTTCGACGATTGGATGCCATTGGGAAACAACGACAACTGGGACTTATGTTTGGATCCCATCGTACAAAGATAGTCGGAATGGGGACCGACTTCACAGGATTTCGTGAGTACATGCCTGGGGACTCGTTCAGACTGATTGATTGGAAGACCAGTGCAAAACGCGGTGACATGGTAATAAAGCAGTATGAGCAAGAGAAGAACGTCCAAATCATGTGTATGGTGGACACAAGTGGGAGCATGGGCAATGGGTACCCAGAGAACACCAAGCTGGAATACGCCATCCGCGCCGCGGTTCTACTGACTCACCTTGGACTCGAACGAAAAGACCTGGTTGGCACATGTGTGTTTAGTGAATTCGTGCATTCATTTGTGCCACCAAGTACTCATCCAAATCACATGTATAATGTTTTGGAGTCTCTCGCAATGGCTGAGCCAAAAGGCTGGAGCGACTATGAGTCTGCAATTGCCCACGTCGTTTCACAAACAAGGAAACGTACACTCGTCATCTGGTTGACTGATCTTGAGGAGAGTCCTGGTCCTCTACTCAATGCTATGAAGACTTTAGTTGCAAATGGTCACAGAGCGATGGTCATTAGCCCGTTTGGACCCTGGTTTGAGGCTCCTGTGGGACAGTTTGGACCGGTTGAGAAGGTTCTAGCGGAAGCCGTTTCTGAAGAGCTATGGGAACGCCGAAGGAAGATTGCACGTGCGTTAGCGAAGTTTGGGATTAGTGTTGTCAATGTAGGACCTGAGGATTTCCTTCCAGCAATCATCAAGACCTATGAACAGGCAAAGCAGAGGGGGGTGGCATTGTTCTGAGAGTCACTACTTGGATTCTTCGCATTGCCTCCACAGCCTCGTTTGTGGCCATGGCTTTCCTGATTTACACAACCATGGATCCTAACGATGTCTGGCACTGGAACGCTCCCTATGACTTTGTGGTTACGGTGTTTCGTCTCCTATCACTCCTATTCTTCTTCATCTCATTTGTCCTCGTCACTGGACTATCAACTGCAATAACTGGCACAGTACCGAACGAGCTTGTTGTAGGGCTCTATAACACAATCACCCTTCGAACATGGTATATGCAGCCCTACGGCGTATCCGGTCCCATTACTAATGTGAATGAGGTATTTGCACGGTTTTCAGTGGATATCTTCGAGGTGTTGACTTCTCTCTTCGAAAACACATTCCTGTTCCTCTATTTTCTATGTGCTGGCATTGGAGTGGCGCTCTTCCTACAGTCCCTAGTTAAAATGGAACACAAATTCGTAGGCGGTGCCTTCATCTCTTTGCAGATGATTCTGCTTATCGCAGTACTCCGAAATACAATTGTAGCAATCCTTGGCGACTTTGGAATTAATCTCCCCTTCTTTGCCAATGAGCATGCCATACTCGATTATGAAACCTTTCCAGAGGACTTTATAGAATTCCTTTTCAGCGATCTTCAAGTTCTTGTTCTAGTTTCTTTTGCTTATCTCGAACTCAGCTATCAAATGATCTATAGCTATTCTGTTGGAAAACCAGTAGAGGACAGGGAGGAAACCCTAAAGAAACAACTGTTGGCATTGAGACAGGCAACCCGAAAGCAGGATGCCATTGAAAGAGGGGAGAAGGTTAGCACAACGGCGATGAGCAGGTCTTCGGGATCGACCGCATTCTCGTTTTTGCGAGAAGCAATAGAACGAAAGGTTGTTGGTAGTCAAGATGCTCTGGAGAACCTTGATGCAGTGTCTGATGTTCGTCGTCTGCAGATTTTCGTGGATGAGCTGCTCCAGACTGACTCAAGAGCTCGGGATGAACTCACAGCAAAAGCAGCAGCGCCTTCCTCAAGTTATGTCATAGGCTCTACAATAATGGGCTCGATATTCCGATTTCTGAGTGTAGTGGCGATATCCTTTATGATGATGAGCCCTGCTGTTTTCCTGCTCCTTCTGAATCCTCCTGTTGGCATTCAGACCAGTATAGAGGTGCTCCAGCCAGAGATAGTCCTTCTGTTCCTAGTGCCCATTGTGTTGCTATTTCCATTTGCGGCAATGGTCATCAGTTGGTTCTCGAAGCGAGAAGAAGATGTCAAGCTGACCAAAGAAGAGAAGGAAGAGCTGAAGCGACGAAAGAAAGAACTCTCTCAGAAGAAGAAAGACGCGGCTAGGAAAAGAAAGGAACGTGAGAAAGCCCGCAAGAAAATGAAGGCCAAACCTGAGGAGAAAGATGAGTGGGACAAAGCATTAGAGGAAGCGTACAAGACATAGATAGTCCCCAGGAGGAGTATCATTGTGACAACGGTTGTACTCAGTCATGGAGACCTCGACGGCATCGTGTCAGGAGCGATTGCACTCTTAGCATTTCCCGGCTCTGACTTCTATTTCACGAGACCATCGCAGCTTCATCAGGATCTCTATAGAGTCGCAAAAGACAGACCTACAAAAGTCACCATTAGTGATATCGCCATAAATAGCAAGAAATTCAATGAGATTTTGGACGCAATTGATCGATTTCCTGACTCAACTGCAATCTACTGGATGGACCATCATCCAATTACCACCAAACAAAGACGAGAGCTTTCAAAGCGAGTACATCTAGTTCACGAAGTTGGCCCTTCAGCAGCAGAGCTTGTATTTAGAGAGTTCAAAGGACAGCTTCCAGAACATGCTCTTCGCCTTGCGCTTTATGGAGCAATTGGTGACTACTGTGATGACACAGAATTTGCTAGGCAGCAGTTCGACAATTATGACAAACGCACACTCTATCTTGAAGCTGGCTTGCTCGTTCAAGCCCTTCAGGAGATTGACTATCGAAAGGAAGCTAAGGATATTGTTCGTCAATTGACTCTTGGAATAGAGCCAAGTTCAATGAATGACATAGTGACCCTGGCACTGAAGGCCACCAGAATCGAGCATCAAGTGTTTCGCTATGTCCAAGGAAATGCCCGAAAGCTAGGCCCAATTGGCTATGTCCTTGACATGCCAATAAATGGCTACCGAGGAAAGAGTGCAAAGTTTGCAGCCTATGTGACAGATGCCAATGTTGGCATAAGCGCCAGATCAACTGATGATGAAGTAGACATGAGCCTACGACGGAGACAGTCCAGTGTTGATTTAAACAAGGCACTTGATAGCATACTGCCTGAGATGGAGGGTGCTCAAGGTGGCGGTCATCCAGCTGCTGCTGGTGCAAGCATGTACAAGAATGACTTTCCAAAGTTCCTACAAAGACTAGCTGAGTATGTAGATGAACGAAATTAGATTCCACGCAAAAGAACGCTCCAAATGACCCAAGCTATCGTGACTACAGCCTCTCCTGCAACGACACCACTGAGCACCTGTGTGATTCTACTTCTGACCTGCTCAGTCGGAGGTTCACACCCATCAATGGGGCTAGCTATAGACCCATACTTCTTTTCTGTTCTATATTTGATGTAAGCTCCAAAGAGCATAGTAACTGCTGTGGCTGGAGGAATCAAAACGCCCACGCCTAGACTGATGGCACTATAACCTCTCTTACCTAATTCTCTGGCTGCTAAGAAGCCAGCTATTGCAAAGATTAGAAGGTAGAGGAAAGCGAGAATTGGATGCACTCCCGGAAGATCTCCAACTCCGGGCAATTGGAACTCGCCTATTTGAGAAAGGCTGATGACGAGAAAACCAAACAGTTGAGCTGCTGGGCTTGGCAGCTCGCTGCCTCCAAATCCGGGGTTCTTGAACAAGCCAAAGGTCACTACAGATCCAACTAGCGAGCCCAGAATCATCCCGATGAGGACGGCTTTGACAATATCGCGTCCTCTCACACCTGTAAGTCTTCCAAGTTTGAGATGTACTAGTAGCGCAAGTGCGGCATCCTGAAGCCCTCCCAGCATAGCCATGAATGTAGTGATGGCTTGAAACGTGACTCGAAAGAAAAGAATGGCGGGAATTGCTATGATATCTGAGATATATCCTGCTAGCATGCCTGTTTCACACACAGCTCTCGCAGTAAAGTAAGCTGAAACCATTGCCAATGGAGAACCCAGTACAAAAAGCAGCCAACTTATTCGAAGTTCGGGAAACGGCGTCAGAAACCAGAATATGATTATGCCGGCCAAGATGAAAAGGCCAAGAGAAGCAAAAGCGACCCATGGGGGTAGCTGGCCTCTTCGACTTCGAAGGTAGGCTCGAGGATTTTCAGCAATTTCTCGAATCTCTTCCTTAATCATTTCAATTGAGAATAGCTCCTGCTGTACTCTCATAAGCCTGGGTACGTCTCGCGTCTTGTGTGGGTCTTCAATTACCTGAGGTCCATCACCCCGTTCATCCTTCCCACTGATTTCCCTCTCAAGCAGCCTTTTGAAATGGTCAGGCTTCAAATCCTCATCTCTGCTTGATAGAAGATCCTTAGCTATAACAGCAACGAAAATCCCAAGGACCATGTATATGATCTCAGCACGATGAAGATGATCCCCGTAGTGAATGGGCGCCGCTCCTTCCAGGAGAATCCATACAAGAAGTGAAATTACGGAGCCTCCTGCTATGATGAGCACTCTCTTCCAGCCGACGAAATAACCAACGCCTGCAATGAGTGGAGAGTTCGAAACGCCTATCCATTCCGGTACATTTCCTGCCATAGGGATTGCAGGAGCGAGAGCATTGGGTAATGCTTCAAGGCTCCCTCCAGTGAGTTCCTCGGCTGCTTTTGTGACTCCCATCCATGCTCCGGATGCTGCCATTCCTGTCAAAACAGCCTTCTTTGATGATGGGTCAGCTCCCAAGGCTAGAATGGTTTCTGCCTGTGGTTGGACTTGTGGCCATGGCTCATCTTCGAAGATGTCACGCCATGGCAAGAGAAGAATCATACCGAATATCCCACTCATCGCGATGACTAGCATAATGAATGGTATTGTGACAATCTGGTCGACAAGCGCCGTCAATGCAGGATCAATGGTAGGTAACCAAATGGCAATTGCTGGAAAGGTCACTAGGACTCCAACTGATATCATTCCCGAGCTATTGGCAATTGCCACGACGATTGTGTTCTCTTCTGGAGTATATAGTCCCATGGTACCAAGAATGATTGCACCGAGCATCTCCGCACCAATGAAATAGACAACACCGAGCTTCAGGTTCAGGTAAATTCCCAAAAACGTGATGATTGTGCCTACAATTATACCTGTGACCATCGCCCGTTTTGTCATTGGGAACTTTGGCTCACTCATACCAAAGGCGTATAGTGCCATTCCACTAGTGGCCATTATGACCATCTCAGTGAACACGCCAAGAATCATTGTAGCAAGCAGAATACCGAGTATCCCGAAACTGACAAAGATGAGCCCCTTCTTGTCTATTGGCTCTCGGAAGAGAGCTCCAAGAATCAGGAGTATCTCTACCGCAATAGCAGTATGAACATCGATATCCGCCCACCGTCCTTCTGCTGCCACAACCAGTGCATAGAACAAGCCAGCTCCGAAAAGACCCACTAGAAGTCCTCTTGTTGGTCTCGGGATTCTGGTCACTGGCTATCCTCCGTCTTGCGTTCTCAATGCGTCCTAGGTCTGGTTGTGATAAATGGGTGGAACGTGTCATGAAATCGTCGTCATTTATCGTTTATGTCATCTTTGAGACTCAGAGATCACATTTCGTAGTCACCTGATTGCCAACTCAACCTGTTTTACCAAGTGGAAGCAAATCTAGTATCAGTTTCAGTCTATTTTGGCTATCAGTGGTCCAATAGGGCAAAATAAGATTTCTGACCTTCGCGTGAATATTTCATTCTGATTCTGCCCCTGCAATCTCAGCAACCATCGCTCTGATTGCTTGCATTTCCAATCCGGTAATAAGCAATGTCTTCTCTCTGGACTTTTGCCCTGAAACTAACTTGATATCTCCAGTTGAGATTCCAAACACCTTAGACACGCGTTTGAGCAGCTCCGCGTTGGCCTTTCCTTCTCTGGCTGGTGATTTTAAGTTGACAACCAAAGCGTCTTGATTTACATCGAAGAATATCCGCTTCAGAGTGGACTTCGGTTTAACAATAACCCTCAGTAACACCCCGTCTTCTGTTTCCCGGATCACAGTCTTATCCATGCAAGACGCTTGCAACACCTCGCCATATGAGTGTGACCCATTTACTTCGGGAAGGAGCTATCAAGAGTTCCTTTTTATGGAATCATTTCCTCATCCTTCTTGAGGCCGTGCAAAACACGGGGTGAACGATCATGTCAGATCCAGTCATGGATGCATACACACAGGCGTATAATAGTAGTGGGAACATGGTTCAGGCATTTGGAGTGATCACAGCCAGTGGACAGGTTCTCTGGCAGAGTAATAACTGGGATTTACAGGCTGACGCAGCTCAGCTTGGAAGAGCAGTCAGTTCTGGCGCTGCCTCAGTTACACAGAATCAAATCAAGTACTCCACAATAAGAACCACACCGGACAGTCTAGTTGCTCGAAATGTGGCGGGGAATGGAACCCTTGTTCTAGCCAAGATTGAAGGTGAGAAGTTTGTGGTTGCCTGGGCCGCAGCAGAAGCAGCTCCAGACGGCATTTATGTCGACGTAGACCGAGCCGCAAAATCCCTAAAGGGTAAAATCTAGCTAAAATCCTAGATGGACTGAGGGTTTCCCCCTCATGTCCCTCTAACGACTACTTCTTAACGAGCCATGATGATATTCTGGTGACTGTGAAATGGATATGACTATTGACAACGAATGGAATCTGCTTTACTCGCACAATCCCAAAATTCAGGCATTTGCCATTCTGAAGAATGGCGAGATTATTTGGCAGACAAGCAACTGGGACTGTGTACCAGCCGCAGCAGCCCTCACTGATGCGCCTGCTTCAGCAAGAGAGAGTGTAGAGATTGGTGGAGTCAAATACAACAGGATCAAATCAAATCAAGAATCATACATTGGAACTGCCGACCAAGACCAAGGCCATTTGCTTATGTCCCGCGTTGAAATAGGCATTTGGCTAATCGCTTGGGCCACGCATGATTCTATTCCTGAGCTGACACTTATTGATCTCTCCAAGACTGCTGTCCAGTTCATGCGTAGACTTTGATGTCGTTTCGCAAAGGATAAGAGGAGCTCGCCATTTGTCTTCTAGTTCCTCTAGAGGTGCTACGCAATGATCACGGCGTTCATTATGGTAAAGGTTGAAGGCATGACTAACAGAGAAGTCCTGGCTGAAATCATGGCTCTTGATGGAACCGAGGAGGCTTACATCATCTTTGGGGCCTTTGACATTATCGTGAAAGCATCTTTCAAGACTAACGATGACATGAGTGTGTATGTCGTTGAGAAACTAAGAGAAATCGATGGTGTTGGAGAGACTCAGACCAACGTCTGCGCCACCTGTGATTAGACTGTGTGTAGCTTTTACAGGCTTTTTGGGAGTAGGATTTCACGCATCTTTTTCTGAATCTTAATCCACTCATCATCGCCTAGGGCATAGAGCTTGACTAGGTCTTCATACATGCTCAGCACTTTCTTATCGGCAACATCTCCCTTGACCAGCTGACCGATCTTAGCACGTCCCTGATGCTCCATTCTCATGGACTCTACCATGAGGTCTGCGAGTTCTTTCTTATCTTTCTCCGTCAAATCAATATCAAACATTTCCGTGAACTTTTCAACATAGATGCTAGACTTCTGCTTTATCAGCTTCTGATCAACGGCAAAATCACCAACTGTTAGGACGAATCCTTTGGCCGTGCGCCTATAGTAGTCCGTCGTTCTTTTTCCAGTTGTCACGGTGCCAAATTTGACAACATAACCTCCCTCAATCAGTTTAGGAAGGTGATGGTAGACTTGATTCTTTGTTATATTGTCAATGTCATCATAGGTTTCAGAATACTTGACAATCTCTACTACTGACATAGCATATCTCTTTACATCTCGTTGACGGATAATACGTTCGCCTGTCGTACTGTCAACGTCCCGCGTAGTAGAAGTATCATCAACGCCCCGCCTGAGTACCTGAATTATCATGTACCTTACTTGTTCATCAAGTATTGTAGCTTTCTCGGGATCATTTACAAAAACAATCTCTTTCATGGGTTCTGGAAACTTACCAGTTTCTTCAGGGGGTTCAATCCCTGCTAAGTCATCAGTAATCTCGTCAGTCGTCAATGTATCACCCGAATTCGTTTTGCTTATGTCTGAATCCCCTGCATTTAATGCAGAACTGTAGCTAATTTAGGCACAGGAGTAGATAAAAACGTTTTGATGTTGGAACCATATTGCGTTAGATAGTTTGTCAGACATCTGATTTGTACTATTATGCTCAAAAAATAGCGTGTCGTATTAACCGCACAAAACCGAATGGTTTGGTGACCAAACGTTTATATAGAAATGGTGTGTCTAATAGTTTGGTGCTAAACCAATGACTCATGATGCTACTGAATACGAGTGCTCTGGTCACGGACCTGACACCCATGAGTCGCTATACTACGACTACTGTGCCTGGAGGTAACAGATGTTGGCTGTGGCTAAGAACACGAAGAACAAGTCTGTGAAGATGAACAAGATGATGGTACAGGTCAAGTCGACCCAAGCCATCGGATTTGCCTACACATATAGGAGGTAATCGAAAAATGGCTCTAACAGAGAGAATCACCAAGAAGAAGAGGCTTCGAAAGAAGATCTCAACAAGGGCTATCGCCCATGCATATCTGTACAGGTAGATGACCATGGCTCATAGGAATGGGACCAAGCGAATCCGCCCAAAGAAGTACAGTTCACCCGACGAAAGCGCCAAGACTCGTCGACTGACACGTGAGGAAGTGCTCATGTGGGAAGCCACCTGAGTGCTTGACTCACTTCATCGGCTTCGTTCCTATACTCGTTTTCCAAGATATCCCTCATTTCCTGAAGACAATCTGATAGAATGTCCCGTTCATGATATAGTCGATCTCGACATCTTTCGCCTTATCTGGTATATGCTCGAGCGGGGGTCTAGCCGCAAAGAGGCTGTTTGATTTCATAATGGCTTTTCCCTTCTCAGACTCCCTCATATCTGGTGAAAGCCCCTCGTCATTTACAATCACTATCCCCCCTGGTGCTGCCACTCTCAGCATCTCATCGAATGCTTTTGGAATATCAGAGAATGTGTTAATCCCGCCGCTATGGTTGACGATATCGAAAGACTTGTCCTTATAGGGTATGTTAAAGACGCTTCCATGGACAAGACTTACATCAAGCCCAATTGCCATCATCTTCCTTCTCGAAACATTGAGCATTCCCTGTGATAGATCTAGTCCATGGAGATTGAGGCGGCCCATCTCCTTGGCATTGAATGCATTATGCAGAGCTACAAAATTGGCTGCAGTTCCAACGCTCACATCAAGCATCTTGACGGGCCCCTCACTAGGAATGAACTGTGCAAGCTTCTCTCGCTCCTTCATTAGTTCAATGCCAAGCCAATCGTCGTACTGCTTGACAATATCATCATAATTCTCAGCCATCTCGTCATACTCTGCAATCCACTTTGCGTCTTCCTTGGTTATGGCTGGATATACCAGCGATGGAATGCCATTCTCGACCTTCCAGATGTGCCCCTTTTCACATGCTAAGGTTGTACTTTCTATCTCGTCATCTGATTCATTTTCAGTGATGAAGAGATCTTTGTGGCACTTTGGACATACTATGAACTTCAGAAGGGGCTTTTTCATTGCGCATCCTCCTCTGAACTCATCAACACCTCCTAGTTATCAATCTAATCTCATGCATGTTCTAGGATAGGTTATCCTAGGAGGGGGGTTTTCTAGCATCCGCTCTCGATAACACGAAGCACTTGTGATAAGACTGCAGATATTACTTGGCGTTGTAGAATTGCAATTAGAGGAACCCTCACTATTAGCGCCCAGGGTTTAGCCTGGTCCGGATGGCTTCCAAACATTCCAATACTATCAGTGTTATCAGCAATGATGATTCCCATTTGAGTTGGATTCCATGCTTCAAGGATGGAGCTGTCCTGTACTACTTTGCTCAGCTGTTCAGCCAAATCTGGAGGACTCAACCCACCGACATCCATCATGCTCGCGTAATGTGCGAATTCGGGCCATTCATCCATGAATGATTTTGATGTGACCAGCTTTATGTCAACACCTCGTTTTTTTGCATTGGCTAGCGAAGGTCGTGCTGCGCTCAAGACTTTGGGGTCCAATGTAGCTATGAAGACTTCATTCTTGGCACCATTAATTATCCCTCGCAATTCCATTTTGATTTGGTCTTCACCCTCTACAGTGTAGACATACTCTCTTTTCTCCAGCTCTCTTTCATTCTCCAACTTCTCTAGAGCAGTTTGGACGGCCACACCAGATTGTTGTATCTTCTCCAGAAGAAATGGAATTGCCTCTCTAGGAGGATAAGCTCTAAACTCAGTGGGGTCACTCCCCAAGACCTTTCGAACTAGGCCTCGATCTTCGAGGGAATACAAGACATCATACACCTTGCTCCGAGGGACTCCTGAGAGGTCCGCAACCTTTCTAGCTGTTCCTTGCCCCAATGCGACGAGAGCTTTGTATGCCTTTGCTTCATTGAGATGTAAGCCAAGACTCATCATATCGGATACGATTGCATCACCTGACAACATTGCACCCATGCAATCTAGTAGATCAAAATCTTTTCAATCCCTTGTCACTTTTGAGGTGACAGTGGCATCTATGATTCATTGTCTGAATCAAGAATCTCTTCAGTTTCCATGAGACGACCTACAATCTCCTGACCTTTGTAGGTCAATGCAAGATACGGACTACCCTTTCCTCCCTTCAATTGATAGATTAGACCCATCTCAAGAAGTCGGTCCTTTATTTCCGCTAGGTTATCGGGCCCTCCAGTTAGCTGATCTATCTTCCCTTGAAGATCACTTTCGAACCGGTCTCCCCAGTTCAGTTCTTTCAGGACCGCCCATACTCTAGGCTGAAGGAGAAATTGCAGATTCAATCTTACATCCTGAGAAGGATTACAGGCGCTAGATATGAATCACTCGCTGTAACTCCTCTGGTGACACGAATTTCATATCGTTGTGACTACATGTATCAAATGGTGGTTAGTCTGGATCTGATGATAGAAATCTCGGACCTCTCCCATGTCTACAGCGGAGATACCAAAGCCCTGGATAGCCTCTCGTTCTCAGTCGAGCGTGGAGAGGTGGTAGGTCTACTGGGCCCCAATGGTGCAGGAAAATCTACGACCGTGAAGATGATCACGGGAATCTTACGTCCAACATCAGGTAGCATCAAGGTTGCTGGATTCGAGGTTTCAGCGAATCTTACTGAAGTCAGAAGGCGTATTGGTTTCATGCCGCAAGAAACATCTCTCTATCAGGACCTTACTGCTCAAGAAGCCCTAGAGTATCATGCAGACCTTTATGGCGTTCCCAAGGAAGAGGTGTCTGATCGTGTGGCCAAGATGCTTGATCTTGCCGGTTTGACTCATAGAAAGAACGACCGCATTAAGACGTACTCGGGAGGCATGAAGCGCAGACTTGCACTTGTTCGTACAATTCTTCATGACTCAGAGTTATTGATACTCGATGAGATGTCACTTGGGGTAGATGTGCACAGTCGGAATCTGATTTGGAATCAGGTCAGAAGGATGCGTGATGAGGGTCTAACTGTCCTCTTCTGCACCAACTATATGGACGAGGCCGAAGCGCTAGCAGACCGAGTCATTGTAATTGACAATGGGAAACTAGTTGCAGAGGGGACACCTGATCAGCTGAAGCGCAAACATGTGGGCAACTATCTGATTGAGGTCTTGCTGGAAGGTCTAGAACCAGATAGTGATGCAGCTTGGCTTGGTGAGCAGCTGGGAATGGAAGCTGAGAAACTAAGCAAGCCTCTAGACAGCGGTCCGAGGACTGCATGGATTAAGAGTCAGGTTGGTCACGCTGACCTTCCACGCGTCATTGAGAAACTGACAGAGCTAGGCCTGAAGGTTAAACAGGCTGCGCTAAGAGAACCATCTCTGGGGGATGTCTTCCTCACTATCACAGGGTCAACGCTGAGGGACTAGGCATGCTACGTGAGATACTTGCAGTGGCAAAGAAGGACCTTAAGCAGGCTAAGCGTGATCCCCGTTTCATTGCTCCAAGTCTAATCGTCCCGTTTGTATTGGCGTTCGTGTATACAATCATGTGGGCGCAGGTTGGGGGCGGTGAGTCTTTTGTCTGCGGTCTTGTGGTGGAGGATCAATCATCTCAGGCTGATGAAATGGCTGAGATTCTAGAGAACATGGTTTCCACAACGGATTTCCCCTGGTTCAAGATGACAAGATACGATTCAGAATCTGCATCACAACTGTTTCGGAGTGGCAGCCTGATAGCCTATATCCTCATACCAGAAGGTTTTGGTGCCAATGTCACATCTGGAGTCAAAGCCACCATTGTGATTTACATTGTCAATCTAAATGACGACATCGTGAAGAACTATGTCCATAGGATAGAAGCAGGTGTGCTTCTCTACAACCAGCTGGCGGTGTATCCAGAGTTCAATCAGTCAGATGCACGAGTTGCCCTAGAGGAAACCCTGAATCACACAGAAACCCCATCAAATACCGCGTACATGTACGCAGTAGGCATCATTCTGTCCATGATCGTCTGCGCTGTTGCAGGTCAAGCAATGGCTACCGCTGCTGACTTCGAAACACAGGCCATTTATGACACAATGAACTCGCCAGCCAGCAGAATGTCCATAATTATTGGACATACCATTGCAGCAATTCCTCGTTCTCTAGCAGTAATGATCATCACAATCCCTATACTCTTGTTGGGTACGGGCACCCTACCAGTCGGAAATGTGTTTGTGCTTGGACTGATCTTGCTTCTCACTCTTCTGGCATTGGCACCTGTAGGAGAACTGATTGGCATCCGTACAAAACAGAGGGAACAGGCTATTCTTTTCTCGGTCCTCTTTGCCGTGTTTGGCTTCTTAGCAGGTGGTGGCCTTGCCCCAATTGGCCTCATGCCAGCAGAGCTGAGAGCGCTCGCTTTGCTACTACCAACGACTCATTCCATCGGCATGTGGACTCGGGTCTTCTTTCTAGACACGATATCTGGCCTACTACCTGGATTTGTAGCCCTATTGTCAGTCTGGATTGTGCTGTCAATGGTCGCCGCGCAACTGATGAAACGGGAGGTTGAGCGTGCGTGAGCGGCTTCCTGAGAATCTTTCGTGCCGGGGTCATAAAGGAGCTGAAGGTGTGGCTCCGCAATAAAAGGCGGCTTGGCTTCGTCGTCTTGTTTCCTCTTCTCTATTATTCTGCCTTTGTGCTCCTCATGGGGGGTGTTTATGCGGGCCCCGGTGTTGAAACGGCTCTCGTCATAGAGGAGCAGAATCCTGGCGTTTATACCAATGGACTGGTGCAGATACTCGGAGAGCACGATCCAATTCCGCCAAGCCTGAAGCTCATTGAAATGAATGCGGAAACCGCGGAAGTTCTGTTTGAGAACGGTGAAATCCTCATTGTCATTATAATTCCTGATGGGTTCGAGCAAGCAATCATGAACAATGTTTCCACCAGCATTCACATTCAGGTCAATAATGCACACGAGGACATGACAAAGAATCTGCGAATGCCTGTGATACGCAAACTAGACATCTTTTACCAGACTTACCTGCCTGATGCAGCAGTTGCCAACTTCGAAGTCGAGTTACTGAGCGAGTTTACTCCTCCAAGATTGGCCTACATGGCTTGGACTGTCATAATCTTTGGTGTTTCTTTTGGCGGGCTATTTCTGTCAGCCTCCGCAACAACGCATGAGTTCGAACAAGACACCCTGGATGAGCTATTGATGTCCAATCAATCAGCTCATGCAATTTTCATGGGGAAGATGCTTAGTGGAGTCATTCTGAGCTATATCTCTGTCCCAGCGGTACTGCTTATGGGATGGGGTTTCTATGGACTCTGGCCACAGGGAGATGTACTGACGTTCTTTGCACTGACACTACCCCTTGCTCTATACTCAGCAGGACTGGGCGTGATTATCGGAGCACTGGCAAGAAATTCTGTTTATGTTGTGCCACTCTGTGCTTTGGGCGCTCTATTCTATTGGATAGTAGGCGGCGGTATCGCCCCACTATCACTGGTTGGAATGGGATTTGGAATGCTCAACGAGTACGCCCCGTTTTCCAATGTTTACCGCACAGCAATAGAGATGTTTGTGCAGGGGACCTATACACACATCATGGTAGACTTATCGGTGATATGGTCCTTTTCTGTTGTGCTTCTCGTAATCTCGCCAATAATGGCTGAGAGAATAGCAAGGATTGATTTCGTAAGCAGAATTGAGCAGATACGCCAGAGGCGCAGAAAAAGGACTAGCCTCTCATAGGAGAGCCAATTGCGAAGAGGCCGTCAGAGAATTCCAATCTGTCCTTTCCGTGGACCATTCTCCATGAGAAGCTCTCTTGATAAAGTCCTGACTCCTTGAGGACTGCTATAGCTTTTCTACTTGTTTCAAGAACGCCTGTTCTAATCTCCGCGCCTCCTACTTGAACTGCGAAGTCCTTCAGAATGGATTTGGCTAATTCAAAGTGACTACACATAACCCATGGTGCAAGGCGTACAAATCCGTGACGCCTACTTCCCAGCAAAAATCCTGCAATCTGACCATCTACTTCAAGCAATCTTCCAAGATTGGGATTTGCTGATAAGGTACTTCCCAGGAATAGAAACCTATTCGCACCAAACTGTTCACGATCGATAGAAAGAACCCTGAGCATATCCTTGTCTTCAAGCGTTCTAACTCTGGCCGATACAACTGGTTCGACACGACCGCGTAGTCTAAGGGAGCGGCAAACCTTCTTGAATCCTAGCCTTTCGTAAAGCGGGACCGCTTTCTGTACTGCATCAAGCATTGTGAATCCGACGCCCTTGCTTTTGAGATATTCCATTCCATGCTCCATCAGTTTAATCCCATAGCCCTTTCCTCTATACTCTCGCACGAGTATCAGATTCCCGAGAGTTCCAAATGGTCCATAAGAGAGTGCACAAGCCATACCTATTGAGATGCCATCCTCTTCCGCAATGAAGCATCCATGCTGATCAAAGAGACGGAGCTCTTCAAAGTCACTCCTAGTGCTCGACCAACCCTCCTCCTCAGTCAGACTGAGCGCGAAGTCGATATCGGAAGACTGCATCTCTCTTATTTCCAACAAATGACCTCCATTCGGCGCATCATGGTTTTCTCGTTATCAAGCTGTTGTTTCATCAGAGTATTCATTCGACATTAATCTAGTTACCTCTTCAGAAGTCACTCCTCCATATACTTCTAATACTGGTTCTGTAAGCAACTGTTGCCTAATTCATCTTGAAGGAGAGAGGTTTTTTGTCAGAGGATGAAGATGTTCGAACATATGATGAACCAGCGATTCAAGAAACAGGGCCTGCTCCAATGAGATGGCTCTATGTCTTTGTGATAGGTCTCGGTTTTTTCACGACAGGAGTCAGTTGGAGTGTATACAACAGCTATCTTCCGATTGATTTTCTCCGTCCGTTCATCATCGATATGGGATACGGTGCTATTGTCAGTACAATTGTCGGAGCGATAATGGTTCTTGACAATGTGTTCGCTTTTGTCATGCAGCCCTACATATCTGCAAGATCGGACAAGACACGCACGAAGTGGGGGCGACGAATGCCCTATATCATGATTGGGACTCCAATAGCTGCTCTGTTCTTTACACTAATCGCATATGGCTGGGCGCTCTTCGGTTTCTGGTTCATGTTAGCTATGATTACGATATTCAATGTAGCAATGGCATTCTATCGAGGTCCTGTAGTAGCGTTGATGCCCGATGTTGTTTCATCAGAACAACGTTCCAAGGCGAATGGCGTCATCAACCTCATGGGGGGTGTTGGAGCAATCTATGCATTTGGAGTATCTCCATGGCTTTATGGCATAGATGACGCGAACATTGGAGCAATGCTAGGAGTGTCAGCGGCACAGGCTGGTCCGGTACTAGCCTTCATGACAACTTCAATAATCATGTTGATTTCAGTGCTAATCCTGTTTTTGGTCGTGAAGGAACCTGAGGTGCCTCCGGTAGACCTCGATAAGCCCAAAGAGATTGGCATTATCGAAGCATTCCGACAGGTGGCATCGATGGCCGATAAGTCCGCCCTCGCTGTGCTTGGTGCAATCATGTTCTGGTTCTTCGGATTCAATGCGCTTGAAACTTGGTTCACAACCTATGGGAATCTGATCCTTTCGTTCGAAACAAATCAGGCTACTTTCCTCATGACGGCATTCTCACTTACCTTTGTCCTATTTGCTGTACCAGCAGGGTTCATGGCTGGACGTCTAGGCCGAAGAAACACAATCCTTGTGGGACTTGTGGGGCTCATAGCAATTCTGGTCATCGCTACTTTCATGACTGACTATTGGATACTCTTCGGTCTCCTAGGCATTGGAGGGTTCTTCTGGGCAATGATTAATGTGAACTCAATCGTCATTGTGTGGGAATTGGTTGGGAAATCCCGACTTGGTGCCGGAACTGGAATGTATTATGCATTCAGTATGAGTGCGGCCATTTTTGGACCCCTCATTACTGGGGTGATATTCGACCTCACCTCGGTTGCACTTCTATTCCCGGTTTCAATTGGATTTCTCATTATTGCCCTTCTGCTGACACTGGCCATTAAGTCTGGCGAAGTTGGAGATGAAGAGGTTTCTGAGTTGGCAGCATAAAGAAAGCAGAGGGGTCGCTCCCTCTCCTTTCTTCTTTCTAGTGTCACAGGTCAATGTGGTTGTGGTTTTTTTCCAAAGATCTCTCAATAGCCAATTCCTTTGCTACTTCCCGTCGACTAGCTATCACAAATATCACATAACCAATCAACGAGAACAAGACTGCATTATACATGATTGGAATGTACCCTGGCCAGATTGAGTAAATTGCCGCGGCAATGATTGGTCCAATAACCATTGAGAGTGCCAATACGGAACTGAGCAGCCCTGAGGCAGTCGACCTGTCCTCATTTCGTTCTGTCACATACTTTAACGCTCCAACATAGAGGCATGCCCACGAAAAGCCCAAGAGGAATTGTGTCGGGATGATTTCTAGTATGTTGGTGGCTAGTGTGAACCAGAAGAAAGTCAATGCAGAGCTTATCATTCCCGCAGATATCAAGAGCCTGCAGTCGAATCGATCTGTGATGGCTATCATTACAATGACCTGTGGGATTGCGTTAGACATTTGAACAATCCCGATTATGAAGGGATCTCCACCCAGATCTGTCAAGAATAGAGGCCATAAAGTCCAGACAGCAGATGCTGTGCTATGGCGAATTAGTACTGCAGTGTAGACCGACCAGTTCCGCCTAATGGTTTCGATTGGAAAGAGAGGCACAGAGATCTTCTTTCTCTCGACAGGTGGCAATGTCATCGCGCTAGCAAATGCGACAATCAGAAATACAGTCGACATCAGAAAAGCATAGTAGATATTGTATCCCGCCGCAAAGCCAGCAAGGAAAGTTCCAATTCCCCATCCAGCTGCGCCAAAAGATGCGAATCTGCCCATCTTCATCTTTGACTCGAATGCATAGGCCGCAAGGGCTCCAGGATACGTGCCCATTGAGAAACCACCAAGTATCCTAGCAATGAGCAAGACCTCACGGCTTTGGATAAACATCAGAAGTCCAAAAGTAACTACGGAAATAAGAAGACCTATCCTTATGACAATTCGTCGACCATAGATATCTCCAGCCCTGCCAAAGATATAGCTGGAAATGAATGAGGCCGCTGAGTAGGCACCAACCAGTAGCGTTACGAAGAGTTCGTCTGCACTCAAGTAGTCACGCGCCAATATTGGAATATATGTGAATGCCGAGAGCATAGCTGCTCCGGCCATTACTTGAATGGTTTCTGTCTTCAAAAGGTGGTCACTCTTGACTCGAGCCCTTCAATCTGCTTTTTAATAGTCCTGTGTGATACAATTGAAAAGGAGGTTAAAAACTAGCAAAGGCTTTTCAGCCTAGGAACCAATTAACACTTGAAAAAGGGTGGCTGTAGAAAAGGATGGTTACACTTTCACCTAGAGTCAAGTTTATAGCAATTACAATAGACGAGCTCTTTCTAGTACCAGTTGCAATGGCATTGGCCTACTTCTTCGTTCCCGAATGGTTTATTCCCCTCACGATATTGCTGATAATTGGAGCTGCCATCTTTGTTGTTGCCAAGTACTACTTGGTATACCCCAGCCTGCAAGAAAGCTCATACTCGTTCTATGAACTTGAAGGATTACGGGGAAAAGTCATTGAAAAAGTCACCATCAGCTCTGGCAAGATCAAGGTCGGTGCTGAGATCTGGGATGCTCGATGTGATGCAGGTAGCATTGAGGTAGGAATTGATGTCACAATAGTTTCTCGGGATATGATGAGAGTCGTAGTGGCCCCAACTGGGATGGATAACGAATGACCTTTCTATTCCTTCAGAAACGCTATGAGTAGTAGAATAGCGTTATCCACATCTTCAAGATTCAGAGTTTCGAAGCTACTATGGGAATATCTACAAGGAATGGCCAGAGTTGAAACCAGTAGTCCTTGCATTACCATCTGAAGACCGTCCGTAGCATAGTTGTGATAGACCGCTCGCTGAATAGGAATGTCCTTTTTCCCTGCTATTTCAACGAATTTCTCAATCATATCTTGAGAATAATGCAGCTGTGTGTCCTTTACAACAACCACTGGACCTTTTCCAAGAGCCACGCCAGCTTCTCCGGCGGTTCCCGGATAGTCGTCAGCCAGTCCAATCTCGAGAATGATCACTCCATCCACATCCAATTTACTCGCAACGGCGGCAGCTCCCTTGGCTCCTAGCTCTTCCATGACAGTGGAAACGAATGTCAGCGTAGGGCGGTTATTCTCAGAAATCTTGGAAAACTCCTCTGCTATGACCATCATCATTGTGAGGCCTACTCTATCATCCATTGACTTACCAACAACATTGCGACCATTCTGCCTTAGTGTGGTATCGTAGAGCACAGGCGTACCGATGTTTACTCCTCTCTCTTCCACCTCTTCAGCTGAAGCAACACCGATGTCCAAGAATATCTCGCTGTATTCTGGTATCCTCTTCTTGCCTTCTGGCCCTGCAATATGCGCAGTCTTCACACAGAAGACTCCCGGGATCATTCCATCGTCGGTCATAAGCACCACATGTTGACCGGGCAATAGTCTTAGATCAGGCATGTGTCCTGAAGTGTTCCATTTGACACGAATGAATCCCGAAGAGTCGATGTTGCTTACAAGGAATCCCACCTCATCAGCATGAGAGACCAAAGCATAGTGTTTGTTGGTCCCGGCCATTGTTGCTGTGAGATTCCCAATTCTGTCCTGTGAAACCTCCAATCCAAGGTTCACCAAGTGTTTCTTAATCTCCTCTTGAACAAGGCTTTCTCGTCCAACGGGTCCTGGGATTTCACTCAATGTCTTGAGCATATCGAACAGTCGTTTCATCATCGCTCTCAGCTTCTCTGAATCTGAGCTAGCACTTAATGAATGTCCCGCATCAATGGTGAGGAGTTGCAGTTTCAGGCTGGAAAGCTAGTCTTGAGATGGGCTGGTAACGCTTCTATTTGCTAAATAGGAACAAGCTTTCATTATCAGATGGCTTATGCTGATTCTCCTCAATGGCGCAGCCATTTGGTCTGGATTCAATTCTTTGCCTGAGTATGCTATTGTAGTCATCAATGATCCTCCAATAGCCATGGCTTGCGGCGCATAAGCACATAGAGTACAACTACTAGTAGTGCGACAGCTCCAACCTGCAGAGTCGTGATTGCAAGTGGGCCTATATCTGACCAGAAGCCATCTGTTGGCTCAACATTTCCCCCAGTGGTGGTCGTGGTGGGTGTCGTATCTGTGGCAGTGCCTGACGTTTCTGTTTGCTGAACCTGTGTTCCCCTCGCATAGTAGATGTCCATCTCGCCATTTCTTCCATCTGCCCACACAATATGCGGCATGTCGTGCGCATCCACCTCTATTGAAAAATACTCCCCGGGTCTTGTGAACGCGCTCGAGGTGTTCTGTTCAGCTATAGGAATCACTGGTCCGAGCACAGGAAATGATCTGTCTATCCCGGTGAAGACAAGTGACCGATAGTATGGTCGATAGAAGCCATCGCGCTCATCATAGTATCCAATATGAATCCGTCCGGTTGAGTCAATAGCCATCTCAGGGTTCCACTGGTCCCCCTCCGTTTCAGGATTAATCAGAATTCTAGGACTCCATGTTTCGCCATAGTTGTCTGAATACCGAAGATACACGTCGAAATTATCATGAGTTCCGTCAAACAAGTCCGCCCAAAGAAGATACATTCTGTCATTTTGTCCTGAACGTTCTTCGAAATGTATCACTGGAAGAGTGATTTTTGCTGGCAGATTTCCAGCAGTTGTCCATGCAGCATAGTTACCATCTTGATTGATGAACTCCTCCTCTCCAAAAGTAAGACCTTGGTCATAGCTCGCATCCAGAAACAGGTCACCTGCTGTGTCATTGAGGTATGTCCATACCACATAGACATCATTTGCCGAATCAACTTCAAGATAGGGTGCGACATTTCCCGGGTCTGACTCTGCAATCACACTAGCAGCCTCAAATGACTCTCCATCATTAAGAGAACGTGTGAGTCTGATGGTGGAATTGCCATTGACCAAATCATCGTATGCAACGTAGACAACACCATCATTGCTGACGGTAATGGTTTCTTTGTCAGCAAAACCGGATCCAAAAGTGGATTGTACGGTGTCCCATGATGTTCCATAGTCGTGGCTAACTGCTACAGTGATTTGCGACTCTGTATCTGTGAACTCGAGATACGCATAGTATAACTTTCCGTCATGCCAAGCCATCCAAGGGTCGGACTGTCTTGAGGTAAAATCCTGCCAGAACATTGGCATATGATAGGGGTATGACCACGTTTCACCGCCATCGCTTGACTTGACAAAGCTGACCCTTGCCCCGCCTCCATTGTGAGTTTCAGAGTTTTTCCAACCTGCGAAGAGAGTCCCATTGTCACTAATGACCATTGTGACTTCTATATGGTGATTGTAAGAACTATCATCTGTTGATAGAAGCAGATTCTCTGTGAAACCCACAATTGTGCCGTCTGAAATATAGGCCACACTAGCAGGAGTCCGGCTTATTTCTGCAGGGGCCAGAACAGTAGTCTTAGTGAATCCAAGAATGAGGCCAATTGTAATCAAGGCATAGAGGAACTTACGAGTGTTCGGCATAAGGACTGCCTACCCAAGCGTTGCTTGTCTAATTGCTCAAGAATTGGCCTCTATTAGCATTCTTATCCCGGTAATTGTAGGTCCACACGGCCTATCTGAAATGAGAACGGCTGAGTGTCAGCAGGGTTCGCAAGAGGGGAGCTGTCATATGCAGTCACATAGAACTCCAATGCGTCATCAGCTTGGACCGGGCCAAAGCTAGTGATCCAACGGCCTCCTGCAACACATAGGCATGCGAAGAATGACATCTCTTTCTCCAGCCACCGTTTGAGACCTCATTATTTAGTCCATGTCCCAGATTCTCGATAAGCGAGCTAATGCCGCGAATCCGTCTATCAGGCTTTCTCCAGTTCATTTGATAGTTTTGGAATGGAACTACACAGCCTCGGCCCAAGCGATTCGATCGTCGTCTATGACGCAATACCCGGCGATTACCCGTGCATATATCCTATAGAATGAATAGATTTCTATGGCATTAGAGGATGTGCTTCTTGGTCTTGGGATCGGACTACTTGTTACAGTGTTTGTATATCTGATTATGAACTGGCGTCTTAGACACAGAATCGAGATTGTGACTGCTGAATTTGAGAAGACTTGGGCTGAACAAGAGGGTGACATCAGAAAGGATGCAGCGCAGAGAAGCCGCTATGTCATCAAGGGGAAGATTGCAGAACATATGGTCCCAATGATGAGTGATGTATTTAGATACAATCCTGCAGATGCACGTTTCATAGGGGCTCCCATTGACTATCTGATCTTCGATGGCTATACTGAAGTGAAAGACAGCCCATTTGAACGTCCCATTACAGTAGTTCTAGCTGACATAAAAACGGGTGACGCAAAACTGAACCGAACCGAACGCAGGATCAAAGAGGCTGTGGAATCTGGCAGAGTCAAATGGGAAACTATTAGAGTAGACCTCTAAATTGGTCCTTGCAGGTCGTGCCAATTTGTTGTTTCAGCTATTCGAACATAGGCCAGGTGAGCTGTGGGGGGCTTCACTGCCTGAAACCATCAATGACCTTCGGCAAATCTCTGATGCTGGCATCAAAGTGGTCATTTCGCTGGAATCAAGGTTTGGATTTCCAGACTTTTCAGAGTTCGACCTGGAGCACCACCAGATATCAATTCCAGACTTCGATATTCCTTCAGAACAAAATGTGAGGGAGTTCGTAGAGATTGTGAGGAATGCCCTAAACCAAAGGAAGCCCGTGCTAATTCACTGTCTTGCTGGATGTGGCAGAACAGGCACAATGCTTGCTATCGCCGAGGTCTATCTCTATGGGCAGAGGGACGGCCTTGATGCAATCGAGTCTGTACGGAAGAGTAGGCCATGTGCCATTGAAACAGCAGGGCAAGAAGACAGCATCAAGGCCCATGCCGCAAGTCCTCTAATGGAATTGAAATAGAGGATAAGAGAGATTGCCTACAGCATAGCCGGGCTATCACAGAAACAGTCCATCATGAGTGCCCGGAGAACAGCATCTGTCACCTGGCCCTCATCTGGAAGACCCTCGAGGACAATCTCGCAGATTCGAATGGTGGGCAGGCTTGTCACCACATCCTCACATCCGCATCCTACTCCTTCACCCTCGTCTACATCAATCTGACAGATTACGTCATCAGAAACACCATACTGGTTGATTGCTTCTCCGATGATCTCTTTTGCAGCATCGCAGAACAAGCATAATTTCCCTGTGTAGACTATAATGCATCCGCAACGTCCGCATGAGGTCTTCATGGAGTTTTTGGCGGTTGGTATGACGTCTGTCATTGGCTCGGCCCCTTTTTCACAACACATTCAGATATGAATACATAGTATACCCTAATATATTATACGGTGGTCTATTATGTTTATATTCTTGCCTTAATTCCCCTATTAAGTCCGTTTCTTCTTCTTTTGGGGTCACTGGCGGAGGAGTCATATTGTGCTATGAATGACTGATGACTATGTCAGAGGTGTATTCCAGACTTCCACAAGAGGAGATCGATAGCCGTATTTCTAGACTCAAGGACCACCTGAGGAGTGCTGAGCTTGATGGTGCGCTCTTAATGACTACCGTTGAGCTATACTACTACTCAGGAATTGGTACTGGCGGTGTCGTCTACATACCAGTTGAGGGTGAGCCAATTCGTTTGGTTGAGCGTAACTTGGATTTGGTAGAGTCATACTCGTTGATACCTGATATCAAGCCAATGGGTCGTATGTCACAAATATTCCAGACGCTCAATGTACCGTCTGGCACCACAATAGGGATGGAGGCGGATGTAGTGCCCTATTCATTTTTGACCTTCCTTCAATCAAGAGTGGATGGGATTACCCTCTCTGATGGCAGTGATTTGCTTAGACAGATACGTGCTAGGAAATCAGACTATGAAATCGAACTGCTTGAAGGAGCAGCTAAAATTGTCGACCAATCTTACGAGTACTGCACAGAGATAGCTACTCCTGAAATGACCGAGATTGAATTATCAATGCGTCTAGATGCCTATATGGTGGAGAATGGACATGCCGGCTTTATCACAACACGATCCTTCACATCTGAAATGCTGATTTATTCCTATGTTGTTTCCAGTGGAGGCTCTACACTGAACACCTTCTTCACTCCTGTATCTGGAGTTGGACTCTCTTTGAAATATCCGCTAGGACCAACACGTCAGAAGCTTGGCAGAAACCGACCATTTCTCGTTGATTCATGTGGAAATATGAGAGGATACCATTCTGATACGACTCGCACTTTCATCTGTGGCAAGTTCGATGAAGATCTAAGTGCAAAGCTTGACAGTCTGTCAGAAGTTAAAAACCTCCTTCTCAAGAAAATGAAACCAGGAGTCAATCTAGGAGTTCTCTATGGCGAAGTGATCGAACTCAGCATGGAGCTGGGAATTCAGGACAATTTCATGGGCGTTGACAATAACAAAGTTTCTTTCATTGGCCATGGAGTTGGACTTGAGTTGGATGAGCTACCCGTGTTCTACTCCAGAGGTCCTGACTTGGAGCAAGGCAATGTTCTTGCATGTGAGCCAAAAATCATCACGCCTGGCCGCGAAGTCCTAGGAATCGAAGACACGTACGCCATCACAAGTTCTGGCAATAGTTCATTATCGAGTGCTCCCAACCGATATGAGATTTGATAATGGACTAATTCATCACTTGCCCTGAATCTTGGCTGCCACTTGTTTCCCGAATTCAATAGCCCTATCAATCTCTCCTTCTGCTAAGGGGCCTTTTCTGCCCTCCACCTTGGCTGAAAAGCCATCAATGACAAATGTGATACAAGCTATTTTCTGGCGAATTGCCTGCTCCATTTTCCTCACGGCAATTCCCTTGTTCCCGCCAGTGTAAGTATCAAATGCCGCGCCCATTTTGGTATCAAGGTCCACAATACCTACTCGTTCAATGAACTTCAGCATGTTACGTGACGGTTCCTGATTGTGATTGGGGCTACCGAAAATGACAGCATCATATTTTGCCAGGTCATCGGTATGATGCACCTCTCCAGTCTTGGCAATGATACAATCAATCTGACCTGACTCTCTAATCCCTTCTGCTATTGCATCTGCCACTTTCTTTGTGTTTCCATAGATGCTTTCATAGATAATGATTGTCTTTGACATTTGTCCTCTCCTTTTTTCATATTCAAGGCGGCGCTTATGTGCATTTTCACATGGCGTAGTTGGAAAGGTATAATACTGCTTCTGTAGAAACTCAGGTCACTAAAGATGACTTCTATCAACTAGCATGATAGTCAGGTCGAGGAGGTCAGCTAAATTGTGCGTGGATCTAGTTTACAGTGTGATGTGATGCCCATTCCATACGAATGAAAATCAGTCTGACTCCCCGCTTCGACACCTATCATCTATCATCGCTTCAGTCAGACATCAAGATTGACATGAAGTGAGTCAGCAACGACAAGGAATCCGGATGACTGCAAGTCTATCTTAGCAGATTCGCTTAGTCATCCTGCAACACATGGACTGCAATAAAGGCAGTCCCTCTCTAGAGGTGGAGATTGTGGTAAAAGAAACCGACAAGCCAGGAATAAAAAACCAGCATCCAAATTGCCTGTCCTCTGACGGAGAGGATGTTGACAAGAAGGATGCCTCCAAAGAGAAGTATGAACCACAAAAGCATGGTGTAGATGTATCAGAATTGGAAACGTTCTGGAGGTACTATATAGCATGATCCTCAACGTGACCAATCCGGTTGAGGGTGAGAGTCCACTATGTCGCAAATGTGTGGACAATCCCCTTCTTTTTTCTTCTCATAAAATATCACAGTATGACCGATAAGGATTCAAAAGACACTGGGCTTCTTGTTTTCCAAGGGAAAATCCATAATTGAATACCTCATGGAAGCGGACTACAATGCCAAATGCCCCATCTGACGAAGCAATGTCATTATATCGTCGTGGTGAGCATTTTCAGAGATTTGGAGAGTTCAACGCTGCAGAAGAATCCCTCAAGGCAGCTATTGAGATGGACGAATCATTTGTGATGGCATGGAACCTTCTGGGACTAGTCTATCAAGATGCCGAGAAGTCTGCAGAAGCACTGGAGTGTTTCATCAAGGCCATGGAAATCGATTCGGAATGGATTGAACCGATTGAGAATGCGGGGATGCTTCAATACTCTGAAGAGATGTATGAGGAGGCAATAGAAACCCTCACTAAATATCTTGAGCTTGGGGGTAGCGAGCTGGATACTCTCTTGGCAATGGCTAAGGCTGCTGTCCAAGCTGATGACTGCCAAAGCGTGCTCACTGTCACCTCCTATATTCTAGAAACCCATCCTGGCCTCTATGAAGTATGGGAAATGCTAGGAATGTGCCAAGCCCAACTTGGCCGGTACAATGCCGCATGTACAAGCCTTAACGCTGCTATAGACTTGAATCCTAGAGCTCTAAGTTCAATAAACACAGTTGGGAATCTCTGCTATGATGCCCAAAATTACGAGAGAGCAGCTGAGTTCTACGAGTCAAGTCTGTCAGTGAAGAGGAAGCAGCCCGAGATTCTATTCAAATATGGAACTACTCTTTGGTTTCTTGACAACTGGAAGGAAGCGATACCAATACTTGAGAAGTACACTGAACTGTCGCCTAACGATCCGCGCGGATGGAATAATCTTGGAGTTGCTTTGAGAGAGAAGGGCGATGTTAAACGGGCTGTTGAGTGCTATCAAAAAGCCCTAGAACTGGATTCCGAGCTCGATATAGTCAAGAAGAACCTGGAAACTGCGAAAGAGATGCAGGTCCTCTTGTAGGGTGACCTTCCAAGCCCGTTGGCAGCGAATCCTAATCAGGAGAAGAATATGTCTTACAGAGCAAGTTAGTGTCAGAGAATTAGGAGGAGAGTCCCGATGCCAACAAGGGACAGCCTACAACCCCATGACATCGGGCTCATCACATCAAACATGCGTCCTTTGGGACCCTTATAAGCACCTACAAAAAGATGAGTCAACAGTTGATAACAATGAGTGGAACATTCATCTCCTCGCTGGATGTCCCTCCGTGATGTCCTGTAAGAGATGGGGGTTCTTGTCCTGGGAAGCTATTTAGAACAGCATGCCCATCATTGAAGATCAATGTATAATCTCCAACTCGACCAGATAGCCTTGGATTTTCCTCGTAGAGGCCAAACCAATTTTCGTTGACCAGATCCTCACTTTTATGAAGCGTGCAAGCGTGCCCGAATTCTGAGGTGATGTAATCCTCGAATCTTCCTACTCTCGATGGTCGTACATAGCAGTAGACGGAGCGCGTATCTCCACAAAGCGGAAGGGTGAGAGACTCGACCAAATCCGGATGATCACCGGTCAGGATAAGATCATCAGGAGTCACATCTTGCAATCCATGATCGCTTGTGATTATTAGCGTGGTATCAGTGCCTTCAATCCTCTCAATGAACTCTTTCAGGGCATGATCAAACTCCTGAAGATGATCGAGTGCCTCATTACTCTCAATCCCAAGTATGTGAGCGATTGAGTCAAGCTCCGGCCAATATGCGTAGATATAGCTTGCCTTTTCGTATGATGAGATAGCCTGTTCCAAACCAGTGAAGAAGCTTTGAAGTCCTTCATATGCAATTCTCTTGGCAGAGAGACCTATAGTGTAGAGTGAGAACGTAGAGTCAACTATCTGTTTACCGGCTACAACAATGCGCTCTCGCTCTATCTGCCAGAATAAGGACTCGACATTAACCACATTGGCGATGTCTGTGTCCAGCACATTCCAGTCAACTACACTAGTGAATGGAAGAATGCGTGACATCATCCCATATTCCTTGAGAAAGACGTACCAACCTGTCACAGCATGTTGTTGAGGCGGCAATCCTGTGATGAACGTCGTTATCGCAGAGCCTGTCGATGGCGGAAATACCGACGTAAGCGGACCTTTCACTGATGATGCAAGCGCTGTGTCCTTTCCATTCTTCATGAGGTAATCGTACCCTAGACCATCCACTGCTATCAGAACTATATTCTTGGATTCTTCTATCCCTGATAACCAACTTTCAGATATCTCTGGATATGGGCTCTCTGTCCCAACAGCGGATGCAATCGAGCTCATCAGGTTTGTGATTCCTTTACCAGAGTAATTGGGCTTGACTCGCATACTGAACCAAGACATACCGCTCCATATAGGAGCTTCCTTGGTTAGTGCCGTCGGAGTTATATGTGCAACATATGCAGAAGGTGCAAAGGTGTGAATTCCATGGACAGAGAACGATATCACAGTCTATTGTTCAAACTAGCTGCGTTTTGGAACTGCATACTGGCAATCTCTTTTGCAGTGTTGCCTAGAATTGATATTGCCTATTTCTCCTTAGCAGGTGATGTGCCTCCTCCGCCGACACTGTTATGGGCCGATTCTTTTTTCCTGTTGATATTCGTTGTGGGACTACTTCTCTATGTCATCAGCATTAACTTCGAGGTCAGCCAAGGGTTCATTCCCGTTGTGATATTCGAGAAAGCCATGGTATTTGTCGTGGGCTTCTACTACTACATAATCGGAGAGGCGTCCATCTTGGTACTTGCTTTCGTTGCAGGTGACCTTCTGCTTGGCATTCTCTTCCTTGAACACTGGTTCAGATTAAGGAACCTAGGTTGACTGGCAGAGAGGTGTTGTGCCTCTTCCTAGCTATTGATTTACATTCGCTACATTGATAGTGCATGGAAACCGCCACGTTTGCAGCAGGTTGCTTTTGGTGTGTTGAGGCCGTGTTCCAGCAACTCAGAGGTGTTGCTTCGGTTGTATCTGGCTATACAGGCGGACACACTGACAATCCTACATACAAAGATGTCCTTACAGGAAAGACTGGTCATGCTGAGGCATGCCAGATAGAATTCGATTCAGAACAAATAACATACGAAGATCTGCTTGAGGTGTTCTTTGAAACTCATGATCCTACAACTCTCAATCGCCAAGGAAACGATATAGGAACTCAATATCGTTCAGCCATATTCTATCATAATGATGCACAGAAGAAGGCTGCAGAGCAATTCAAGTCGAAAGTCGATGAAAGTGGAGATTGGAAGAATCCGGTGGTTACTGAGATAGTTCCCTTCACCAAGTTCTATCGTGCAGAAGACTATCATCAGAATTACTACAAGAATAACCCAAGCCAGCAGTATTGTCGATACGTGATCCGACCGAAACTTGACAAGTTTGAGAAGGTATTCAAGCTCAAACTCTCGTAGTCTTGCAGCACTTCGAGTGGCAATAGACTGAAGTGCAGTACTATCCACCGAGTAGGTTCAGGCGTGTAGCATGAACGAATATGAAGAAGAGAATGACTATCCACAATCTGCTAGAAGGACCTGTCTTTGCTTCTTCGTCTTTGTAATATTCATGGTTGGAATGCTAGCCATCATTATCATGTGATGATTGGAGTAATCAGCATGTCAGTGAGCCAATTCAAAATCAGGTTGATCAGAGAGGATGACTGGCCTGAGTTTCAAGTCATTGATGCAGAACTATTCCCGGATGACTTGATGTCCAATGAATCCTTTTCTAGAGCTATCTCACGTGGTGCCTTCTTTGCTCTGGAATCAGACACTCGATTAATAGGAATGCTCGTGGTCTCCAAGTTCGGAGAAGGCGCAGGGCATCTTGGGAGAATAGGAGTTTCCAAGTCTATGCAGAACAAGGGGTTTGGAACTATACTCATGGAATATGCCATGGATTGGTTTCGAAATGAGAATCTCACTCAGGCTATACTATACACACAAGATCACAACAAACACGCTCAGCACCTCTACAGGAAATTCGGCTTTGAGATAATTGGTACTACTTGGCATTACTTTGTTCCTTTCAAGACCTTGACCCCGACTGGAGAGTATAGATGTGAGCCAATTCACGATGAAGAGATAGACTTCGTTGGTCGAAAATACCATGACTATCTTCCTGCCGCACAGATAGGACGTTTTCTTGAATCGGAGGACTTCCTAGTCTTTGTGTTGAAGAATAGGGATTCGGATATTGTTGGGGCATGCCGTTATACTCCTTCATTCCCAGGATGCATGCCGTTTAGGATTGACAACCTCGATGGAGTTGATGATTTCATTCATGGTCTAGAAGAACACAGTTTGCCGAAATATGACTATATTCGACTTACATTTACAGATAATGAGGATCTTGCAAACCTTTGCCATAGTCGAGGATACAAGCTTCATCACAGATTGTTTCGAATGATGGCTGAGGTCCCTCCAAAATCATAGTTGAGCCTGCAATCGTAGTTATTAAGTGAAGAACTCGTACGCAACTCTAGGATTTGTCATAGATGACGGAGATTACTATTTGGAGTGAAACAAAGACGGGCGGTAAAGTTGTAGAGCAGTTTGATACAGATACAACAGAGATTAACCTCAGTGATAGACGGATTGCTACAACAGACCTCTCGTCACTTGATCAGTTTCAAAACCTAGAGGTGCTTACTCTTTCTGGCAACGAGATACAATCTGTTGATCTTTCTAAACTACAAGGCAATTCGACGTTGCTCGAGCTCTACCTTGGCGGAAATCAATTCGAAACAATTGATTTGTCATTTCTTGAAGGATGTGCAAGTCTGATGCATCTAGATCTCTCCTTCAACAGATTGCATTCGATTGACCTCACGCCCCTAACCTATTGCCCAGAACTGAAAGCGCTCCATCTCTACGAGAATAAGATTGAAACGATTGACTTCTCCCCTCTCCGTAAATGCAAGAAGATGCGGAACATCACTCTAACAAAGAACGAAATCACATCTGCCGACTTATCTCCGCTCTATTATTGTCGCCGGCTTGTCCAACTAGGTCTTGATTCAGACGTGAGTATGACCGCATCAGCTAAACTCAAGAAAGTAAAACCACCCATGGCGCTGAAGTCATTCGTCAGTAGAATCAGCTGGAAATAGTCAGTGGAAAAAGGAGATGGGCCGCGCCTCAGGCACGGCCAAAAGGAGAGAAGTTGAATCCGTACGCGCAGATAGCGGCACGGGTTCTACCTCCGGAAAGAGGTTCTGTACAACTCAAGCCTCACTTGTGATTTCAGACGATTATAATCATCAAAGGAGGGCTCAAGTTTTGGTTTCCGACGAATCTTAGCGAATGCCAACTTTCTAACACCAAGATTGGTATTGCTCGGAAAGAATATCAATTGGCGTTAGCCGTTGATTTCCAATTTGTGCACCCTGACCCTACAAAATGGCAAGAAACCGAAGAAACAGGTTCGGATATTGATACCGGGTCCGAAACTCAACGTCGACAGTTTCGTGGTCGATAATGCAGTTACATTTGGTCAATTTCCACTAATTAATTGGCACCGCGTCTGCTCTCGCGATTGTAGTCGTAATAGTCCTGTTTGTCAGAAGAAGGTGCCTACCTCTCTCACAAACAGTACTCTTCCTATTCTATTTGAGCTCGAGGCCTTCGATATCTCGCGTACCAGATGACTACCGGAACTGCCACGACTGCTGACCCTATGACTAAGAGCAGAGCCAAGCTCAACGGAGGTGCCGGCACTCTCTCATCGTAAAGAGTGAAATGGCCCTCAAACCCATCACTGTTCTCAACTATTATCTCAATGAATTTCGTACTCGAAGAGAGTCCGCTCAGAGTGAACTGGAGGCTTGCATCTTGCCATTGTCGTAGGAACTCGAATGAATCCTGATAGACTTCTTGTCCGTCTGCAACCACCTTCACTGTAGCAGCTGAAGTGGCATCTATCTTGAACATATTCCAAGCTGACACATTGAGCCACAAATCGTTACTATCAAGATCAAGTGTATAATCATTGACCTCTATTATGGGAGCTTCGTAGAATCGGTCTACTCGTTGTACCCAGTAGCATGTATTGTTAATGCATGGAATCTGTAGTTCCCACACAATTTCCCCTTCAGCTGTGACCTCTGTGAGAATAACTGGATCCCGAACATTGAGAATCAGACCTTTATTTCCAAAAGTTCCAAGGGTGTTTCCGTTTGGAAGTCGATTTGCATCCCCTCCTGACTCAGGGAAATAGTATGAATCATTGGAAGGAGTCCAAGACCACACTTCCCTCATGGTTTGAGACGCCTCGTCAATCTCTAACTCCAATAGTCTTGAGTGCCCTGTCGAGTTCTCAAGAGTCATAGTGGAGGGATTTGAGGAGTTATACAAGTCATTGTCATAGATGATGAACCGATTGCCACTTATCTGTTCCAGACTGTGAGGATGATGAAAGAGCGACTCTACCTCCATTCCATCCCTATTAAGAAGTGTAAATTCACCAATGCGACCCGCATCCCATAGAACGGCTTTAGTATTATAATCGATCTTGAGGATGGTGTCAACATTCCGAACGTTGAGATAGATGAAACCACCACTCTTGTCCCACGCGAAACTGTTGGAATGCATCCAGTCAGCACCGCCTCTGAAGGTTTCGTTGAGTCCTAGACTAGTATGACGCGTTGAGTTGAATGGGAAATACACACGACCATCCCATTGCCATACAAGTTGCCCTTCCCTATCATATTCGGAGATGACATCATATGTCACATTCTTGCCATCCCACAACTCGTCAGAGAGGGCATATTCCAAAACCATGAATGTGTCAGTAACCGGATTGTAGTCTATCTCGTGATGCCCTGCTGGTACTGCCAGAGTTTCGAGTGTATCTGTCACATAATTCCATAGCTGCATAGAACCCTCTTGTCCGCCCATCAAGACTGTAGTTGAATTGAGGAATTCAGTGACGGTGTGTGCTGAATTCTCGAGCTGTGCTACCACCGTACCGTATTCATCCACAACATAAACAGAGCCAGGTCCTATTTGCGACATATGGTGTTGCCCAATAAACTCAGGAACGATTGTCACTTCAAAGAGAGAGAATATAGTAAGGCCGCCATCCAAGTATTTGTCTCTTTGGTTCACTGTGATGGAGAACTCGGGCCCACCTACACTGCCGCCATGAGTTTCCATTATGGTTGCACTGACAATTCCCGTTATCTGAGCTATGGTCAGGACCTGACCGAACGGGCCCTCAAACTGCAGTGTCCCCTTCTGGAAGGCCGACAACGGGGTTTCATCCTGTTTCATTATATCGGCAAAGGTTTCAAATGATAGAGTCACACGAATTCCATAATTCTGAGGCGGTTCAGTCCCAATGTGAATGTCTATTGAGCCGTCTTCAACAAGGAACCACATATAATCCGTGTCTCCTATTTCAAATAGGACGGTCACATCCCACCCTTCGGTTAACTCTTGAATCTCGGGACTGTTGTCTGCTAAGTATTGTGAGAATTCAACAAACTGGGGCATGTCATCCCAAGAGAGAGTTTCGTCCTCTAATTTCGCCTTGAGTTCTTCTTGTGAATCCCTGATGTACTGCGGTGCATCATCAAGACTGAAAGGCTCAGCCTCAGGCGGTGCTAGAATCACGTTGAAGACAATATATACCACAGGGATTGTTATCAAAAGCACGATGGCTAAAGCTAAGAGCCCCTTTACCCTTCTTCTCATGTTTATTGGCGTCCTTGTTGAAGAGATAGTAATTTACTGTGAAGCTGAAATACACATAGAGCTACCGGTGGATATCAGAGGGAATAGCCAAATCTGCTGGCTGTTTCCTCCGTTTCTTGAAGAATGTCGTTCTGTTCTTGCTCTGTGTACTCAGTCCTGTAATAGGTGGGCATAGTTAGACGAGATTTGTAGTGCTCCTTAATATGACGAAAGCTCGCAGAGTCGATCTCTACGTGGTTTACAATCTCATTGATTATCTTTTCAGGAAACTCACAGAGGTCTTCATAGCGAAACACCAGTGCAGCATCTGCTAGCTTGGGATTGGATTCTAGCTTATCATGAACGTATGAGTAAACTGCGTTCCAATATACTGCCCATCCCCTAGCATATGTTTCTGGGCTATTCCATAGCTTCCATATTCTCTCAACAGTTTCTGTACTGCCCAAGTTGATGCATATACGTGCAGATCCAAATTCGCGGTGGCCAATAATCTTGGTCCAGTCAAGGAGCCGAGGATCGGCGCTTTCGAGGTTCCTTAAGATCATATCTTGCTTTGCAAGTGAGGCTATGTGATCAAATGGATTGCGCACAACAATAATGAATCGAACATCAGGAAATAGCTTCTGCAAATATTCCATTCGGGAAACATTGTAGTTGTTCTTTGCGGCGTAACGAGTCGCGTTCTGGTTGAAGAGCAGTTTTCGGAGATGTTCTTTGTAAAATCGCTCGAATTCAGGGTGCTTTGCTGTTGCATCAAGGATGTTTGACTGAGATTCATCCACTATGCTACTGAAGAATCTCTGCCAGAGAATCTCCTCAACAGCTTCAGGGCTATCACGGGTGACAAGCAATCTGTCTTTATGCAACCGTTCAACTGGTGACTTCATCAATGGCAATACATTGGCTGCCAGTTGAATGAAATGTGGGGTATAGGGTAGGACCATATGCAGATATCGATGCGTTGCGACACTGGGGTGCTGACTCAGCATCTCGAGTGTTATAGTTGTTCCTGCCCGAGCCATCCCAGTCACGTAAATTGGACGGTCTATTTCATAATTCGCTACCTGTCTCCGCAGGACAATTGATTCAGTCTTGTTCATCAAATTGGCGAGTGAAGGAAACTGGTGAGCCATCTTGGCGATGAAGTACATGGGAGCCGGGAAGTCGAACTGCTTGTGCTTCTCTTTCTCCGTCCGTCGAAGTTTCATTTCCTGCCTCGGGTTGTCGATGGCTTCCTCTTCTTAAGTCTGATGCACTATGTGTTTCATTTTAGTGCGAGTACAAAAACAGAAACTCTCTGGAGGAGAGGTTGTTCCCTCAACTCCAGAGAAATAGTGGAGGTGAGCGCATTATGATCTGCGCTTCACTAATACAATCATCCCTATGATTGCAATTGCAGCAATTGCGGCAACAGGGACAAAATTGCCTGCCAACAACTCACCTATTCCTAATATTCCACTGGTTCGTACTAGGAGGTTCTCGAACCCGACTTTAGGATCATGGATGATAACATCGCCTCGGACATAGTTGAGATAGATCTCCTGCTGAGTTGGACTGACCTCGACAATGCTAGCATTGACTGGATATGTGATTCCATCAATCTCTGCGGTTTCCTTCCATGAGAAGAACCCTGAGACCTCATCCATAATCACATCAACAGCAGCCTCTTCAGTAGCTCTTCCATCCTCTTCATCCTCTGTGGTGTTCTCATAGGATGTTTCCATGGATGCCCCAAGCTTGACCTCAAGTGCAAGCTGAGAGCTGTTCTCCAGGTAATTAAAGCCTTGAATGATGACATCAATCTTCACTTGAGTTGGCGCAATGACAGTCCCGTTGATGTCTGCAAACTCACCAGCTGCATAGATCACAGCACTGAAGACACCGTCTGTCGTTGTGACTTCCAAGATGTGAATCTGGCCGTCTGTGTGATTCTCGACACTGTAGCCTATTGGATTGAAGCTCTCTAGTCGCAGAGTCTGCACCTCGGTGTCAGTTTCCTTATCATAGAGTCCATTGCTGTTGTCGTCAATATACTCTACAATCTTTTCAAACTGCACTTCGAACTCGCGCTCAGTTTCTGCAGTCGAGTTCTCTGTTTCAAACCCTACCTTGAACTCCACACCGTCAGGGCTGGTGCTTACTTCAATCTTGAAGGAGTCTTCCGTGCCGCCAGATTCAAGCTGTGACTCGATCTCAACTTGATTCGCAGAAGCAGAGATATCAAGCTGGCGTCTGTTTCGATCCTCGCTGTCGTCACTTACGCCATCATCATCATTATCATTGTGATTGTCATCACTCGATGTTCCATCGTCAGTAGTGGTATCATCCACAGTCGAGTTATCATCATCGCCGTTATCCTGCGCAATCACAGGAGGGATTGACGAAACGAGCAGGGCAAATACCATGAGTAGCAATGCTTTTTCGAACAGGTGACGCTTTCTCATTTAGTTCACCAAGATGCCCTTCTCGTGAGTATTTATAGTGACGATTATGCACTATTGTGAATTGGCATCAGGTATAGGGCGTATATCCAGTTATTTCACATTCGAAGCTTTATGAGAGTTCAAAACCGTTCATTAGGCTCGATTAGCGCTATTTGTCAGTGTCCTTCTGGTTCCCTAGAAGCCTGTAACTTGTCCAGAATCAGCTGTTCAATGCCGAATAGCTTTTCGCGTAATGAGTTGTCTAAATTCTCAATGAGCCGGTCTCTACAAGCATTGATGAAGACTTTGGCGTCTCCAATGAACTCCAAGTCCGAGAGCTCTATCTTCTTTTCAGGTTGCCTTCTCCTGCTAATGAATCGGCCTTTCTCTTCTAATCCCGTTTCCATTAGTTCAGTCACTTCGATGTTTGCGAATCTGAAGAGGTCTTTTTCCTCTTCTATAGGAATATTATATGGGACCGCCTTAGAGTCAAGATACTGCAAACCTAGCATCATTGTCTTCACATGTATTGGTTCCAACTCAGTTTCGAACGTGCAACGCAAAGTTTCCGCCGTTCTCCCTCCATGAGCCGGCACCATTTCCCGTTTCAAGAGGATTGATTTCCCAATAGATGACATGACAATCATGATTCGTTCATAGTTCTCCTCCAAGAATCCAAATGCGTCATAGCAGTCTATGTACACTGTTCGAGGGCCGATCCAGCTCTTCATCCATTGACCACCTGAAACTCTAGCACTCCTCAGTGGATACAGTCTGCTAAAATCGTAGATAAATCAAATGATAATGCGAAATTGGTGGGTTCTCCATCATCGTATCTATTTCAACGAAAGCTCAGCCATCGGGCTTTTTCTTGAGAACTAATATTCTCTTCCAATCTTCAATCGAGTATTCAGAGAAGTCGTCCCCTCCATACTCTTCAGCAATCTCAAACCCAGCCATTCTCACAAGAAGATCAGCCTCTCTTGGCATGATTATTGATACAACAGACTCAGATTCTAGGTGCTCAACTCTGCCATCTGAATGAACGATGTCTATGAGTGAAGTCGTGTGTCTGAGCTGGGTTAAGACGTCTGTAGAATAAATGAACGTCCTTGTAATGGTGGCATCATCAATCTCCACTGTTTCGCTATCTCTTTCACCCATATCAATTACTTCCCGTGGGTAAAGATCTAGAATGAATACGCCATCGTCAGCTAGATGATTTCGAACCCGTCTAAGACATGCAAGTTGATCATCAGTCGTTAATAGAAACTTGAAAGACCAAGGTATGATGATCAGTGCGAATTTCTTGTCTAATTGGAAATTAGTCACATCTCCATGATTCAATGCGACCCTTAATTGGACCTCCTCAGGAAGCTTTTGCAGTTTCTCTCGTGCAATCTCTAGCATCTCGGGAGAAAGCTCAATTCCTGTGATATCATAACCTGCTTGTGCAAGGAGGAGTGTGATTCTTCCTGTTCCACAGGCAAGCTCTAGGATGGGCGACCCAAAGCGCTTTGCTAGTTCCAGGTAAAGTGTTTCATCTGGACGCTCTGCAAACAGGTCATAGAATCTTGCTGTCGTACGATAGTACCTCTCGCTTGGTCTCTCTGGCACCAGTAGACCTCCAGAATGCAATGAACTAATTATCAATCATCTTAATCTTGTCCTTCCTTAGAACACGTGTTCTAAAGCCATCAATGTGTGTTTCAGTGTCCAAATAAATAGGAAACCTGAGATTTGATTAGGTTTGAAATCAATACAGGAGCGCTTGATTATCTGGGGAGTGGATTATGGAGAATCGAAATTTCATTCGCTCTCGTCTTTTATCATACATTCTTCTCCTTGTCATTCTGAGTGTGTTTCCGTTGACTCCACTAATACACTATTCATTGGACAGCAATCAAATCGCACGAGAGCCAACGGATGTCAGATTCATTCACATGGCTGATATTCCTTGTGAAGGCAGCAATCCTACTATGGAGTATTTCCCGCGCAAATACTATGGTCCAACGAATGAGGATTACACACTATTGGTGAAAGTGTTGGCAAAAGATCCTGATGGTATTGATTCAGTAATCATGCACTTTGCCGATCAAGGGAGTAGTGATTGGGATTATACTCCAATGACTCGAAGTGAAGGCAATGATGACCTGTTTACAGATACGCTCGAGTTCTTCTATAACTCTACAGAATTGCAGCCACACGAAACCTACTACCGCCAGGTGTATTATGTGGCAAACGACACACTCGGAAACGTTGCACAATCACCAATTATGGAATTTGGATTATCCCCGAGCTACTGGTCCTGGACAGTTGACTTCTATAGTTATTTGTATGACACCCCTGACCTCTGGTACTTGGTGGGGTCTACTGGCCACCAAGTGACTTGGGCAACCACGGAAGGCGGCTTCTACTACACGCTATTGAAGGATGGCTACCTTCTTGAGCATCACTTTTGGCATGATGAGTTGACAATCAATGTAGATGGGCTTCCATTGGGCGATCACTTCTATGAACTGTCCGTGGAAGGTGGGTTTAGCACAGGAAGCGATAATGTTACTGTGCATGTAGTGAGTGAGCTTCCTTTTGGAGTGCCAACCGGAAGTGTTGGCCCAAATATGAATCCATTAGCAAACCTTGGGGACGGACTGAACTATCTCTTCACACTCTGTGTGATTGTTATTGCAGCCATTGTTGTGTTAGCAGTGTATAGAAAATTCAAGTCATGACTCTAGTGCTTTGGATGATTCAGCAGATACCTCGCAATTATTCTGGGAAAGTACTTATCCCATTTTAGAGGCACGTACGCGCTGCTCTTGGTAGCGCCGATTTCTGGATTTCCGTGCTTGACTTGCGGCCGACTGGTGAGAATGCCAACACTCGTGTAGTGTATTTAGTATCTTCCCTGTCTTTATTCGCATCATTTAATTGGTTCATGTTGTCCTGTAGGTCTGGACTGTCTACGTTCTCGATGTGGGGGCCATTGAAATCCTATTCATAGGTGCGAAGTCATGAGAAAAAGGATTGTATCAGGGTTCATTCTACTTGTTTTACTTCATCCGTTTATGTCATCTTTGCCCAAAGCAAGCGACATAGATGCCTATTCAAAAGAAGTACCACACGATGTGGACTCCAATTCCACCACTAACCTGCCTTTTGGAGGGTTTGTGGATTATAGAGGTATATCCGATTCAGACCTTTATTTCTCTTACAGTGATTCAACTTACACGATTAGCTTCAAGAAATCGGAAATAGCTTTTCAAATGATGTCTGCTAATGAAGTCTCTCGATTCTCATTTACCTTTCCAGGGTCCAATTTTGTAATTCCGCAAAGTAGAGAAAGAAACGTCAGAATAGTTAATTATTTCATTGGGGATTGGTGGGAAACGGATATTCCCACCTGGAACGAGATTTGGTATTTCGATATTTATCACAAAATCGACCTGCGATACTACTATTCGGAGTCTGGAATAAAGTACGAATTCCTTGTTCATCCTGGAGCTGATCCATCCTTAATTCGAGTTCAAGCTACAGAAACCACGCTGATGTCTGTGTCAGATACTGAAGTACTTGTCACATTTCCCGAGTCTCATCTTAGATTTCAGGACAACTTGGGGAAAATCTACGAGAAGAATGGTGGCCTCATAAATGGCAGATTTCAAAACGATGCTAAGAGGCAGCATTGCTATGGATTCTCCATTGATGAATATGACTCCTCTGATATTCTCGTCATTGATCCTGTGCTTGTTTTTTCAACATATCTTGGAGGATCCGATGATGACTCAGGATCATCGATTGCAGTTGATGAGATAGGGTGTTCGTATATTACCGGTACAACTGCATCAGATGACTTTCCTACAGTAAATGCTCTGAATTCCTCTTCGAATTCAGGGACTGATATTTTTGTTACGAAACTAAATGAGAGGGGTGATGCCATTCTCTTCAGCACTTACTTTGGCGGTGCTGGAACCGATATTCCTCACGGAATCAAGATTGATAGTAGCGGCTATGTGATAATCACAGGACGGACACAATCTGACGACTTCCCTTTGATGAATGCATATCAAGATACGAGAGGTGGGGATTGGGATGTGTTCATCATAAAACTAGAAGGCTCAGGAACTGCGGTTTCTTTCTCGAGCTATTTTGGTGGTTCGGCACGTGACTATGGTTATGCTCTTGACGTAGGCTTGGATGATTCAATCTTTATCACAGGAGAAACGTGGTCTAGCAACTTTCCCACAAAAACCGCCATGAGTACTTCCCTAAATGGAACTGTTGATGTCATTGCCGTCAAGTTTAGTCCATCTGGAAGTCTAATCTTTAGCACCTACGTTGGTGGGAGTGGCGATGAAATAGGGGCCGGCATTTGTGTAGGTACTGATAGCACATGTTACATAACTGGATTTGCAGGCGCAGGATTTCCCATGAAGAATCCCTATGATGCGGATTTTGGAGGGGATAATGACATCTTCGTGTGTAGATTGAACTCAACGGGTAACGGCCTTGTCTTCAGCACCTATGTAGGAGGAAATACATTTGATGCAGCTTATGACATTGGGCTGGATGCATCGAATAATGTGTACATTGTAGGCTATTCCTATTCTGATGATTATCCGCTACTTAATGAATATCAGAGTTCATTAAACGGGGCAAGTGACATTATTATCTCAGTACTCAATTCCACTGGAAATGGGCTTGAATTCAGTACATACTATGGTAGCTCATCTGATGATTCTGCTCAGGGAGGTTTGGATATTAAGAATGATTTAGTCTATGTGACTGGTTATACATGTTCAAGTGACTTTCCCCTCTATCTTCCATACGATGACACCTATGGAGGGGATTATTCTGATGCATTTATCCTATCAATAAACACAACTGACTACCAACTCGAGTTCAGTTCATTTTGGAGTGGAACTGGTGTTTCATCGGGCGAAGATATAGCGGTGGATGCGTGGGGAGATTATTATCTATGTGGCAAAACCATTTCAATCCCGGTTAAGAATGCTATCGATGATACATACAATGGAATGGGTGATGCGTTTGTTTCCAAGTTCTCAAATGATGAAATTAGCCCGACACTTGATACTCCAATTGACAAATTAGCTGAAAAGGGAGATCCAGGTGAACAGATAATCTGGAGTCCTACCGACGCAAATCCGCTCTTTTACCGGATTTTCGTGAATAGCTCACTCGAAGTAGACAATACCTGGGATGGTAGTCCAATCGTCTTTCCATTGAGCCTATTGGATTTCGGAGTGAAAAATGTGACAATAGCAGTATATGACCGAGCTCTAAACTCTGCTACGGACACTGTATTAGTGACTATGGATGACACTATATCCCCCACCATCAACGATATCGATAATCTCTCCTATGAAGAAGGGTCAACCGGCAAGAATCTGACTTGGACACCGAGTGATTGGAATCCTTCAATCTACAGGATATTCCAAGATTCATCCCTTATCAAACAGGGAATGTGGAACTCAAGTTCAGAAAGCATCTCTCTAAACATTGATGGACTCTTAATTGGAACCTTCAACTTCACTATCATAGTATTCGATGAGAGATCAAATGCTGCAATAGACTATGTTAATGTGACAGTAACAAAATTCACACCTCCTACTATTAATGATATTCTCGATTTGTTTTATGAAGAAGGAACAACTGGTCACAATCTAACATGGACGCCAAGTGATCTATATCCATCATACTATGAAATCTATCACAATGACGAGCTCTGCAGATTTGGAGATTGGAATTCGAGCTCAGAGAGTATCTACATGGATATTGATGGGCTTCCATTTGGTGTTCATAACTATACTATCATTGTGTATGATCAGAACCTGAACTTTGCTAATGACACAGTATTAGTGACTGTACTCGACTCAGCCGCACCTATCATCACCGAATTGGCAGACTTTCAAATTGATGAAGGTGAACCTGGTTCCAATGTAACTTGGTTAGTATCAGATACTAATCCAGAATCATATGAGATTCTGCAAGACGGCGTTCAAGTTGCATCCGGAAACTGGACCGATTCAATTTCCATTCCTCTTCATGGACTTGCCTTAGGAGAGTACAATTTCACCTTAGTTGTATATGATAAAGCCTCAAATTCAGCAACTGATACTGTTTTAGTCACAATAGTTGATGGCCTTGTCCCCTCTATTACTCCCCTAGAGGACATTGACATTGAGTTTGGGTATACGAGCTTCTCCCTTTCCTGGACCTGCTTCGATCTACATCCCTCAAACTACTCACTAACAAGAAATAATGAAATTGTCGAATCTGGAGTCTGGAACGGCGGAAATGTATCTCTTACAATCATCGGACTGGATCTCGGTGAATACACATATGTTCTCACTGTAAATGATACATCAGGAAATATGTCCAACGACATGGTAGTAATTTCCATTATTGATACTATTGCTCCAGAAATCAATCATCCACCAGATATCACATACCAAGAGGGTGAAAGTGGAAATAACATAGCTTGGATCCCAGCAGACCTTAAACCTGGTATTTTCGAAGTTTATCGAAATGGTACCCGAATCCTTACAGGAACATGGAATGAATCCGCCATCGTAATCAATGTTGATGATCTTCTTTTTGGTACTTACAATTACACCATTATTGCATATGATAGCTCAGGAAATTCAGCAACTGATACCGTTTATGTTCAAGTAATGCGGTTAAATGCAGTTCCCGATTTACTGTCCTATATTCCAATTCTCGGATTAATTGCGCTTCTAGCTGCAATTTCTTACTTCATGTATCCCAGGCTCATACGTGGAAGAGAACGCTAGGATATTCTAGACCTACTTTAGAGGCACATAAGCGCTGCTTTTGGTTGCACCTATCCCAGGGTTGCCGTGTCGTACCTGTTTCATAGGGTTTGAGATGCTGCTATTTGTGCCTTTTTGGTCGAGGAACCTTACAAGTTTCAGCAGTGTCAATATCGTCTGTATTTTCCGCGTGTCTTAACCTCACTATCCATTTGAACTCCCCGGCGACGGTTCTTGATTCCCGAAGGCAGTGGTCTCACGTCAATCCTCTGAATCTTATTGGAACCCAACCAGAGTTCTTTCAGGTTCTTGCATGAACCTAGTGGGGCAAGGTCGATTTTCTGGAGTTGGTTTCCAGAGAGCCAGAGCGTTTCCAGCTTGGTACATGATTTAAGTGGACGCAAATCGATACGTTGGAGTCTGTTACCATGAATGTAGAGCTCCTTGAGACTCTCACACTTACCAAGAGGCGTTAGATCTATATCTTCAAGCTGATTTTTGCCAATGTCAAGGCGCTGGAGCGACGTCCATGAGCTAAGAGGACCAAGATCGATATTCTGAAGCTGATTGCCGAAGAGCCGAAATCTCTCCAAATCTGCACAGGATTCAAGGGGCCATAGATCAAGGTTCAGGAGTTGATTATTATCCAGCTCAACTCTCCGAAGCTTCTTACAATGAGAGAGAGGGGCTAGATCCAACTCCCTTAGCCGATTGTTGTTGAGATAGAGCAATTCCAAATCTATGCATGAAGAAAGTGGACCCAAGTCTATGGATTCAAGCAGACCATAAGAAAGTTCGAGTCTCTCTAATTTTGTAAAAGAGCTCCAAGAACTCAGGTCAATGGCCTGTACAAGAGTTTCTACTAATGCAAACGATTGAAGTTCCGTGCAATAGCTCAAGGGCTTAATGTCGATACTTTGAAGCTGTTTTGACTTGGTCATTTCAAACTTTCGAAGATTAGTGCATGACTTCAGTGGGGCCAGATCGATGTTTTGGAGCTTTGGATCACGCAGGCGTATGTGCTTCAATTGAGCACAGGAACTGAGAGGGGCTAGAGTTGTTTCCTGGAGTGACACTCCAGCTAGGTCAAGTTCCTCTAGATCAGAGCATGAACTGAGAGGGCTCAAGTCGATTGTCTGTATGGGATTGTCACGAAGGTTGACCTCCTGCAATTTGGAGCACTCGCTGAGAGGAGCGAGATCAATGTTCGATATTTGGTTTTGGTAGAGATTCAGTGTCTTCAGATTAGCACACAATCTGAGTGGTTCAAGGTCAATCGCTCTTAGCTGATTCTCGCTAATGTCCAGCTCATGTAGATCATGGCAGGTATTGAGAGGTGCCAAGTCTAATTTCTTAATTTGATTCACGCTGAGATCAAGTTTTTTCAATCTAGTATTTTTGCAGATAGGTGTCAAGTCTATACTCTCGATGTACATCCCCCTGAGATCAATCTCTTCAATCCCCTGGTCAAGACTAATCTCACTCGGCCCTCCATAATAATACGCTTTCACCTGAAAGGTTCTATTTTCTAGAGGGACCTCAGGCTTCAGTATTTCGACTTCGAGATATTTGAAAGACTGTAATGGAGACAAATCGATGTCCTCGTCCTCCAAGGCGTCGAGAGTAAGCTCACGCAGGTTTGTACAGGCGGAGAGAGGTGAAAGATCGATAGATGAGAACTGATTCCCATTGAGTGTGAGTGACATCAGTCTCGCACAATGACTTAACGGTGACAAGTCAATTGATGATAGCTGATTATCTTGGAGGCTAAGAAGTTTCAGACCTTGCCAAGAGCTTAGAGGTGTGAGATCAATGCTTTTGAGTCTGTTAGTATCGAGATTGAGGGAGCTGCATGCACTGAGATTGGGAAGGTCTACAGTTTCAATCTCTGTTGAGTATAAAAAGAGGACATGAAGGTTCTTACATGAGCTGAGGGGTGATAAATCGATGCTCTTCAAGGGATTGGAGCCAAGATTAAGTATGTATAGATAATCGCACTCCATCAGCGGTTTGAGATCGACGCTCTGTAGCTGATTAGAGGATAGATTGATTTCATACAGATCCTTGAAATTCTTCAGAGGTGACAGATCGATGCTCTGTAGCTGATTTGAAGAGAGGATTAGATTGAATAGACCTGTGCATGTTCTAAGAGGAGTGAGGTCAAGAGTCTGCAATTTGTTTTCAAGGAGAAGGAGCTTCTTCAATTTGGTACACTGACTGAGAGGGCTAAGGTCGATGGATTGTAACTCGTTCGTGTTAAGATAAAGTTCTTCCAAATTACTACAGGAGCTAAGGGGACTCAAATCAATCTCTGTTAATTCGTTGGTTCCAAGATCGAGATGTTTCAAATTCTTACATGAGCTAAGAGGTTTAAGGTCAATGCTCGTAATCCCTTGAGTATTCTCCCAAATCTCTTCAACGTCCTCATCATACTCGACCTCTTTCTTTGTGCCATCACGGTATGTATATTTCAGCGTGATTACCATGCCTCATGTTCCTCCAGGCTCTAAGGCAATACATTAGCCCCTGATTGGTCTTGTATATATTTGCTCTCTAGACCTTTGCAGGACTAGTCTTCTCCGACTTTCTCAACCCCAGAATCGATTGTTACTCCAATACGAACTGGTAAAATCATCATAGAGAATTAGCAGCCAAAGACCTCGGAGCCCATCAGTACCATTCAACCACGTCTAGACCACGTCTTTTTTCATGAGGTACTTTACGTCTACCAATACTTCTTGTACCATGATAATATTGAATAAAGACTTGAGATTTATAGCCCGTGGAACCGATTTCTTTACCAAAACGTGTGGATGATTTCATCGTTTTGGAAGCTCTTGCAACTGTGTCGGGTCCAAACGTCAAAACATGCAGCTCAGGGGATATGACCTGAGTAATATCCACTTTTCGTAGTGGGTTATGTGATAGGAACAAATTAGCAAGTCGTAACGATGAGAGTGGTGCTAAATCAATCTCTTTGATGTTGTTTTGATGTAGATACAATGAATGTAATGACGTGCATGTTTCTAAGGGAGTCAGATCAATACGTGACAGCTGATTTACAGCCAATTCAAGTACCTCCAATTCAGAAAAGCCAGCAAGAGGAAACAGGTCAATATCTGTTATTTTATGATGAGTGAGGAATATAGATTGAATACGAGTTTGATTTGATATCGGACTGAGATCTAGTTCAGTGATACTCGTTCTATGTATTCCAACTCCTTCTAGCTTAGAGTTTGACAAGAAATCAAGACTGAGATGTTGTAGGTTGTTCATGTAGTCGAGATACAGAGTCTTTAGTGGAATACAGCTCTTACATGAGTCCCCCTCTATTTTGGTAAGAGGCATTTGCTCAATATCCAAATGCTCGAGATTCTCTAGTTCAAGTATAGGTTGTATATCCAGTTCTTTGATACTATTGTTGGCAATCCATAGTTTCTCAAGCGACCTACATTCTGCTAGTGGTGATAGATCAAGAGATTTCAAGTTAGGAATGTTGACCAAGAAGAGCTCTTTGAGCTCAGTCATTACTGACAGCGGTATGAGGTCCAGACTCTCAATGTTCTGAGCATCGGAAATCTGCAATGATTCAAGACCAGCACAATTACGTAATGAATCGAGATCGACAGAATTTGCTCTATATCCGTTTATAGCAAGCTCCTTGAGAGCAGGACAGTTTCTCAATTGGTCAATGTTCTTCATGGTACTATACTTAGAGCCAAGAGAGATGCGGGTTGGATTGCTCTCAAAGTCAGGAGGCCCTGTTCTGTATCTCTTCAGCTTCACATTTTGACTTATTTTGAAACTGCATTTAACCTTTAATGATTGAATCCGGTTCCAAGGGTCGTTTTGTGGTCAAGCTTGAATGATTAAGGGCTGTCGTAAGACAAAGGGAAGAATGTGCGCCTTTTCCAGTATCATTTTAGAGGCACGTAAGCACTGCTTTTCGTTGCACCTATACCAGGGTTGCCATGTCGTACCTGTTTCATCGGATTTGAAAACTGGGAGATTACTGCGTTCAGTCTTGTGCTAAGATATGCCACTGTCCTATTTCAGAATCGAATTCTATTCATGGGACTATACTTTTAGAAAGGGAAAGAATTGAATTGGATGTAGCAGTCTTCGAGCTTAGAAAGACAAGTTCCTCAATAAAGGTGGTAGTATAATAACGAAGCTGAGCGTGATAAAAGGAGATGATGGACAATGAATGACGAAGAAATGAGTAGACAAGAGCTATGGGAAGGAGTAGAGGGTTTACTATGGGATCTACTTGAGTATAACAGCAAGGACCCCATTATATTGTTCAGTGAGGAATGGATAAAGGAGAGAAAAATCACTCCCCTAGAACTTAGAAATCTATACAGAATAATCCATGCTGAAATAAAACGAAAACATGATACTCTAGATTACAAGGTTGGCGCATAAAAGGGTGGATGAACAATGAGTGATGATGAGCTTTGGGAACGAATACACCAATTGCTATATGACCTGACAAGTAACTACTCTGCGCTTGTATCATTCAGTGAGAAATGGATAGAGGAAAACAATATCCATCCCCTTGTAATGCAAAATCTAAACAGAATAGTATCAGGTGCAATAGACCATTTACATTATGAAGCGGACTTTGAAGTATGGCGAGATGATGAAGAGCGTAAGAAAGAAGAGCGTAATAAACAAACAGAAATAACTTACAAAGCCATTGAGAAAGCGTTGAAGGATCCCTCTCTAGAAGAACTCAGACTGGAAAAGGGGTCTTTAGAGGGTCTTGACTTCTCACCATTGAAGCAACTGGAGAATCTGAAACATGTTGAAATCTCAAGTGTCACACCACTCACTGGAATCTCTGATTTGCTGTCCAATACCCCAAACATCGAGAAACTGAACATCATTGACTCGGGTCCATTCTCTATCGACTCACTGAAGGAAATAGCATCGCTTGGGTCTCTGCGAGACCTCTTCATTGCATATTATAGCGGGTTTGGGGAAACGAGTCTAGCTCCTCTAGGAAGTTGTACAACCCTCAAGAAGCTGACTCTTCAAGGTCTTGAACTGACAAATATAGACCTCGGATTTACTGTGAAACTAGCCAATCTCGAGAAGATCTGCCTTGACAGAAACAAATTGACTGGCTGTGATCTAGGGCCTCTGTCACAGAATAAAAGCCTGAGAGAATTATCAATCGAACGGAATGAGCTCGAATCTCTAGACCTTACCCCTCTCTCATCTTGTAAGAACTTTAACATCCTATCACTTTCGAACAACAAGCTCAAAGAGATAGACCTGGCGCCTCTTGCCCATTGTGATATGACCGAGTTGGACATCCTCGGAAACCAATTGCAGAGAGTTGATCTCACACCCCTGGCAGAGTGCCCCAATCTAGAGACAGTTCTCCTATTTCGTAACAGACTAGAAGACATTGACCTCTGGCCATTATCTTCATGCAAGAAGCTCACTTATCTCAATCTCTCCAAGAACCTGCTACGGTCAATCGACCTGACTCCCCTGTTTCGTTGTAAAGCTCTGCGGAAATTGTCCATCAAAGAGAACAGACTGACAACAGTGGATCTCTCACCTCTCCTGGAATGCAAAAAGCTTAAGGAACTGTATCTAGAAGGGAATAAAATCAAGGACTTAGACACATCCCCTCTCAAAGGCTTACCACAATATATTGACATAAAGTGGTAAGATGAACACATGGTCTGGTCAAAGTAAAATGGATAAATGAAGAACCCCTCGGAGAGTAAGGGGCCTGTATTTCTACTTTAGAGGCACGTAAGCGCTGCTTTTGGTTGCACCTATCCCAGGATTACCGTGTCTAACCTGTTTCATCGGATTTGAGAATCGCGGTTGGAGCTGTCTTTCCCCACCGAG
>JBHLLF010000012.1:0-80105 GCA_048885865.1 Candidatus Hermodarchaeota archaeon | reverse complement strand
TTTCCGGACTTACCTGTGGGTGCGACAACCGGCAATTGGACTACATGACCACCAATGGTTGATTCACGTTCCACCAGTGTGACGTGGTAGCCCAAATTAGAAAGACTGAGTGCGGCCTCGACTCCAGCGATCCCGCCTCCTATCACTGTCACGTGAGCAGGGACCTCTTTCGTTTCAGATACAAGGGATATGGAACCAGCCGAACGTGCCAATGCGCCTCTTATCATGTCTAGGGACTTCTTTGACGCCTCAGAAATGTCAGTATGGACCCATGCGGAGTGCTCGCGGATATTCACATATGTGATCCTCGAGGGGTCCTTTCCAATGGACTGGAGATACAAATCAATGCGGGGCTGTATCTTCTGACTTGTACAGGCTGCAATTACTAGTCTGGCTTCGTTCTCATCCAGTAGTTTAGCTATGGCTTCAAGTCCTGAATCCTGACAGACTAGGTTGTGTACGGTCACCGAGCCAGCCAAGTCTAGCTTTTTGATCTCCGACTCCAAGAACTCATAGTCCAGCTTCAGCTGGGTTCCGCATGTACAGAGAAGGACTGACGATTTACTGCTCATGACTCATCACTTCCTCCTCTGGAGAATCTTGCTCACAACGGCCCGTGCCTGGTTGACACTCTCAGGAACTTCTGCAGGGCCTAATGCTCCTCCGCAGGCATAGACACGGTCTCCTGCGACTACTTCATTCTCAGAGATTGGATCGGCGGGTCCCACATAGCCGCTTGCCGAAGTCAACCCCAGAATATTGAGAAGCTCGTCACCAGCTTCTGGAGGTTCCAATGCAGAAGAGAGCACCAGCAAATCCACTGTAAATTTGAGATATTTGTTCAATAACGAGTCATATACATAGACACCCAAGGTGTCATCCTTCTGGCTCTCCACTCGACTCACCCGACCACGTACGAACTCGACACCAGACTCACGCGTTTCGCGGTAATATCTCTCATGGCGATCGTAGGTTCGAATGTCCATATAGACTACAGTTACTCTCGAATCGTTACGTTCTCTGGATATAATGTTGGCATGCTTCAGAGCGAAGACGCAACAGATCTTGGAACAGAATGGATAGTAATTCTCGTCTCTGCTGCCTACGCATTGAATCATCATCACACTCTTGACTTGAACCCCATCTGAAGGCCGTACCAATGCTCCAGCAGAGGCTCCGTTTGGATCGAGCATCTGTGCGAGCTCTAGTTGTGTGATGACATTGGGCAGTTTTCCATAGCCGTATTCGTCCATTATGGAGGGCTTCATCTCATGATAACCAGTCGCGATGACAATGTCTGAAACTGTGATAGTTTCCTCAGTCTGAGTGGCACTCAGATTGATTGCTCGTGTTGGACACTCCTCCTCAGCCTTCCTCGCACCGTCATCTGCTCTCTCAGGATTATAAGTGACCGCCTGTGGCTGACATTGAGGAGAAACCAGTTGAAATGCGTCTGAAATATCAGTGCAAAGACCGCACATGGTACACTTCTTTGGGTCCACATAAACAGGACCTACATCAAGTTCAACTGAGAATTTGCCTGGCGTTCCAGAGATTGCTTTCACTCTTGTGTCAATCTTGAGATCTATATTTGGTTGGTCGACCATAGCACTTCTGTAGAAGCATTTCCTGATGCCCGGACGCCAGCGGTTTCCCTCGAAACAATAAAAGCAGTCGTCTGTGGGAAATGCCTTGTATAGGTCGAGCGCATTGCCGCCAATGGTTGCTTTCCTATCAACGAGAATGGCCTTGACACCGTTATCTGCCAATTCGACGGCTGCAGTCATTCCTGCCACACCGGCACCTATGACTAGGACCTGGCCAGTCAATACCATTTTCACCTCAACTGGATAGATGGTCTAGGATAGGGTCGGCCGGGACTCGGTTCATGCTGAGACCTATCTCCTCCTCATCCATGCCCATTGCCAATGCCAGAATCTGTGGATACAGAAGAACTGGGAGGTCGTAGACCTCTCCGTATGAATCCTTCAAGCCGAGCTGCTGGAGATCAAGCTGATTCCCGCAGGCAGGACAGACCACAGTAATGAACTCGGCACCGGCCTCCTTCATTGACTTGATCTTGTCTCGAGCAAGTCTGATGGCCAGCGGCTCATTCACTGGTAGAACTGTGGCACCACAGCATTGCTTCCACAGAGGATAGTCGATCACTGTTGCCCCAGTAGCAACGACCATCTCCTGCAGAACCTCTGGTCGAAATTCAGTCACATCTACGGGACGTAGGAGATGACAGCCATAGTGGATTGCGATTCCCACACCGTCCAGAGGTTTTGTGACCTTCTTCTTGATCTCCTCGACACCTATGTCAGTGTACATTGCCTCGATTATATGTCGGACGTTGATGGAGCCTTTGAACTCCAGTCCCATCTTCTTGAGCTCCGCATTGATTTTCTTTAGGTCATCCTTGTGATGTTTCAGATGATGGAGAACATCTTTCAGAGACGCAAAGCAGCCGTTACAGGGAGTCACAATGTCATGACCACTCTTCTCGGCGATGGCGATTGTACGTGCATTCACTAAGAGCCAGCCAAAGCTATCGATTGAGCGTAGATTTGGGCTGCCGCAACATGCAACATCCTCAAGATAGTTGAGGTCCATGCCTAGAGCTTCAGCCACCTTGAACATCGAAGCCTCATAATTAGGGTAGTTGGCTGGAACACTACAACCCATATACAGACTGTAGACTGGCATCTTACTCTCCACCCTCCACGAGTTTGTTTGTCCGAGTGCCCTTCAGAATTGACGTTATACCATCTGTTGATAGGCCTGGAACTTCTGGCTCTAGGTCCAGATCTTCACGTTCCCAGTCATTGATGACTTCATAGAGCTGTCCCTTCTCAACCAGTGACTTTGCCAAAGCAAGAATATTGTCAGGCACATGGCCTTCTTCGGCAGCCAAGTTTTTGCAATCGAAGAATATGTCGGTGACCCGTACCTTCTGAGGACAACGCTCCTGACATTGGAAACAAGTCAAGCACTCCCAAATCTCCTTGCTTGTTAGTACTTCATCTCGCATACCAAGGAGTATCATACGAATCAACTGGTGAGGCTTGTAATCCCATTGATTCGCAATTGGGCATGCAGCTGTACAGGTTGAACAGGCAAAACAAGCCGTCAGCTCTTCACCATTGGGCAAGCTGCTAATGTCATTTCGAAATTTGGAGTCCAGTTTGGACATATCAATTGGGTCAATCAGGGTTACTGGAGGACCAGCACTTTCTTCAGTTTCTGTCATGAGGGGGTGCACCTCTGGGATACGACCGATGCAGTGACTGAATGCAACAGCCGATTTAGTGACCTATATTAAAAGTTTGCAGAAGGAACACATTTTGAATTCGAGCAGGGAAATGAAATGGAAGGGGAGTAGGCATATTATGTATCAGGTAGGCCTTTCTTGTAGACCAGAAGAAGAAGTCCTAATGTGACTAGAATAACTGCTGCTTCATATGCTATGATATTCAAGAGACCTTGATTGACAAGAGGGTAGGATAATCCTCCTACAAGAGCCAAGACGCAGCAGACTATGGCCATGAGGTAGAGTATCCATTGTGGTGTTAGACGCATGTAATCGCGAAGGCGTGTGTCGCTCTTAGGATTTTCTATCATGAGACTCAGGCAGGTTGACAAGAATCTGTTCGATCTGTGAGTGGAGTGACTCCCAATGACTGATTGTTTCCGTACTTAGCTCAGCGACAAGGTTCAACACAAAGCCCTTTAGGTCATCAGGACTGCCCCGTAGCTTCTCCAGCATTGGGTTATTATCATCAAGAAGACGGAGGGCGCCGGAAAGGGCGATTTGAAACTTCTCATGTCCCTTCTCAATTGATTCTCTAGATGATTCGATTTGCAGCAGTATTGCTCGAAGATTGTCTGCTAGTGAATGATCCTCCACTAGTCAGTACCTCCCCCTTGGATTGAAACTCTCACTACTGTACCATCTTCAGTCCAGGCATCTGCATTGGGGAGGGGGATTGTTAACAGGTCCTCCTTCTTGAATGGGCCATATGTTCGCTCATCAATCCCAATGATAGCATCATCAATCGACCGCAAGAACCTCACGATAACATAATCAACTACATCTTCTTGAGGGGGTGCGTCTTCCGTGTCCTCAGTCGGCTTTTTCAATGTCGAGGATGGTATCCCTGTGAGGGCCTCTCTGATAAAATCGGAATGTCCTTCAAATCCACGAAGAAGCCTGTTGTAAAGCTCTTCTTCAGACAACACCATTGTGCCAAGAGGGCGTCTTTGTTCCATTGCAGCTCTGATTATCTTCTCTCTTCGTAGCATTAGGAGATCCTTGAGCATGAACTCAAGATTTAGGGCTTCTTGTGTATACATGTCTGCTTGAAGCTGGTTTTCAGCAGGAGTTTCAGTCAGGGCATACCTAATTTTGGAGAGGTATTCTTTCATCTTGCTGAAACGCAAGTCCTCAAGATTTTGAAGCTCCTCATTCTCCGTTTCAGCAGCCCATGCATCACTGATGGCCTTGTAGGGTGTATCACTCAATCGTCGCCACTCCTTTGCACAACATGAATATTGCCACTTCCATTGGTAAATCCACGCTTTCCTTATGAAATGGACCGTAGGTGTTGTCACCGATTCGAATCTTCGGAATATCAAGCACGCTATCAAATCGCACCTTGAGCTTGCCATTTGTGATTGCAAGTGCATCACTGAACGGGTCAAAGTCCCCAATCTCATCACGTGTCAGAAGCTTTACCGAAAATCCAGTCTTTCCATTCAGACTACCAATGAGACGGATTACCCTTCCTATGTCATGGGTCACTGGCAGGTCGATCTCTCCGCCAAATGCTTCAACTGCTTTGACTGCAATTTCCTGCCAGAATTTATCACCCACACCCTTTACCCTCGGACTCAAGATAGGAGGGTTTCTCTTTAGGCCTTTGATTGCTTCTTCTCTGTGTTTTTCTAGCCTCTCCTTCCACCGCTCCTTTCCGTCATAAGACTCAATGTTTTGGATAAAGCTAATCATGGCCTGTGCCACCCGATTCCCCCAACCAGGTACATTGAACCGCGGATTGCTTTTAGTCGGGAGAGGCACCTTCTTTGAAACCACAATCACTCTATGCTTGTCTGATGTAGAAGCCCCTTTTGCTGGAGCAAGTCTGAAGCCCATTCCACTGATATAATGCGCAATCTCTGTACGACCATCCGAATCAAGGTGGAAGACCCGAGGGTCACGAACTCTAATATGGTATCCTCTGTGGCCACTGAAATTCAGCTGAATGTTATCAGAATCGATTGCAAAGTCTTCAGTCAAGAAATCATCATAGACCCTTATTGTGTCCCTCTTGGCGTCTTCTAGACACTTGTCACATAACCATTTACGTGCAACGATGTTCTTCCCTCCACACTTTGGGCAATTGATGGGAGAAGCCCCCTTGCCTGTTTCGAGACAGCTTGCATTATTACATCTCCAAGAATCGTGTTCATTGGCACAGGGGGAGTCGAGATGGTCAGCATCTATGTCAAAGATGAGTTCGGCACCCTGCCATCCCTTATCTCGGGCAACAGGTATATTGTAGAAAGCAGCAGAATGATAGACACTGTGAGGGGCAACTTCGACTAGCTCTTTGAGCAGAGCTTTCTGTGTACGAAATCCTATGTGACGCACCCAATTGGTCACCTTGATTTCTGTAGAGCCACAGAATGGACATGAATGAAGTCTGTTGAACGCAATGCCTGAACTATCACAGCCGTATTCGAATTTGTTACCTGATTCGTCCTCATCGGTACCCTTTGGGCATCTCCAGGAATATTCCCAGTCTTCGAAGGCGAACTCGCGCGTGTGAATCTTGTCTGGTTGGTCCACTTCAGTATGATTCGATTGATAGTAGTTCTGAAATGCTAGGCGTAGGAATTTGCTCCTCGTTTCCCAGGTGCGATTTGACATGCCTACAACCCCACTATCATTGGTCCTAAGTGAAACCTGACCGTCCTTCTTGGATAGTCAATAGGAATAGATGTAGGTCTGCCGGTCAAGCCGATCTCCGGTCCCGGTCCACACGAGGCGCAAGAATGAACTTAATCGTTCCATCCTCCGCTATCGGGAACTCGAGTAGCATTGGCTTGTCTTCACTGAACTGGAGTGTGAGACTTTCTGTCGCCATTGCCTTTGTGATTTCAGACAGATAATTCAACGCATACATGGCAGAGGGCTTGGCACTCACATCGAGATCGAAGATCACTGATTCGTCACCAGATGCCTTCATGATGACCTCGGCTTCTCCAGTATCACCTTTTCCTGTAAAGGTCAGGGTCTTTCCACTGGCGGAGATTCTTAGATGACTAGACACCACCCCAATATCTTTTACTGCCTGTTTGAACGCATCTGCAAACATCTCGACCTTTGCATCAAACTTCAATGATGGCTCCTTGGTTCGTTCATCTGGAGCAGTCAGAAGCTGAAGTTTAAACTGTCTCTGCGCTTGACCAATCATCATTATCTCGAAGCGCTTATCTTTCTCATCCAACCTAAACTCGAGGCGGTCATCACCAGCCATTCGTTTACTGATTTTGTTGAGCTCATCAACTCCAAGGCATATGTCATAATTGCCATCACAACCATATTCTTGGAATATTTTGTAAGGCAGGTCTAAATCGACCATTGCCGCTTTGGACGAATCCAGTTGTCGCAAGGTTATGCCACTTTCGGATACAATGAAGTGCACCTCTGTCAAGAGTGTTGCTAAGGCATCTACTATTTGCTTCCATATGCTGGTACTATCAAGAGTCGCATGAAACATCTCAACGTGTCTCCAGATTATCTAGGACATATTGTCATTCGTGTTACATTAAAATGTACTCGTCTACCTGTGAGCCTCACTCGCCAACACTTGGAGGGAAACAAAGTATTCCCAGTCATCTAGAAAGGGCCCGTACGACTTCGTCTTCCAACTCAATTGTCCGTTTGTAGAATTTTGTGTCGAGGTTATTGATATTGTACGCCAAAGAGGCTGCCAGTCTGAGTTCTTTTCCTTCAGAACCGGTCTTTTCTGTGACCTCACCTATCAACAGATACTTCTCATCGACATTGAGGGTTCCCTCAACTGTGACAATGATTTTCGCGGCATCCTCTACATTGTCATAGATGTCTTGAACCAAGGAAGCCCCCGGACTAGACTCGATCACAATGCCCATTATCCGTACAGGACCTTCGATGTCAGCTGATAAAGAACGGATTGTAACCATCTTGGCAGGTTTTCTGCGGGGGTATTTCTTTTCCTCGGCCAAGGTCATCACACTGCATTTAGTTCAGACATAGTCGGATATTAAGTCCTTGACTCAGCCGCCATAGTTGCGCCAAGTATGTTTGCACTCGGTGCATCTATAGAACTCGGTTGCCCCTTCATCACCACGTCTCGTCTGAAGAGTCCAGTAGTATGCTTCAGTGTGACCACACTTGGGACATATCGCTTTGGTGACGGGCATAGGAATCGAGTCATCCTCGACCACCACAATCTTGTCACGGGGCGTCTTCTCAAGACGATGAGAAACAGTAAGCTTGCCTTTGATTGGTTTGGAATGCCCACAACTTCGGCATTTCAGGTGTCTTGATTCGTCTTCCTCTGTTACAGGGACCATCATTGCGCCACATTTGTCACAGAATTCCATAATTCGGCACTCCGAGTTCTCGATGGCACTGCGCCTCTTCAAATTAAGGCTTGCTGAAGGACCCTACGTATTATCAGATCATTCAGAATGGTGAGGAAGGCGATTCATTACATCGAGCAGAAGTTTCCGAAAGGCTTCAGATGCAATTTCCCCCTCCTGCTTCCTATTTGTATCAGAATCAATGTCAAGCTCTCTGACAAGACTGGAAACCATAGACTCAATGGTCAGATTTCCAGTGAGCCATAGATAGGCCATTATCGCTTCATACGCGTCAGCCGCTGCACCTGAGTCAGTCCTTCGTCCCATATGAGTATAAACTGGCGTGTCACGAATGGCACGTGCCAGAACTGAATCACGCACCTTCTCTCCTGTGGGGCCCATTAGAACTTTGGACTTGGCCAGGGAATAGCATAGATTGACAAGGCTGTCACCCAGCTTGGCCAGACCTTTGTTTCTCATGATAGATTTTGTATCTGGATGTTCTTTGAGGAAACCCCACATCATGGACTCACCAACGAAAGGGTTCCGTGTTTGCGAAGCTAGTCTACGCTATAGTCCGATACGGCCTGATTGACATCCTTTCGAAACTCTTCCGTGCGCGCCAGCATTTTCTCGAGAGCTTCTCTAAGGACAACACTCGCCTGTCGTCTCGAGGACTTCTTTGTCCTTACTGTGACCACAGGACTTGCGAGAAGTGGGTGGTCAATATTATATCCTGCAAACTCCACAGATGGTTCTTCAAGAAGGGTCTTGCGTAAAAGGTTACAGAACCCATGGTCCTCCTCATGAAACTCAATCTTCAGTTCATATCGGTCTTGCTCGATAACTCTTGGCTTCATCTATTATCGCCTCCGGTCTCTATCTCGACGACCTCGACCTCTGCTATCCCTCCTATCATCGAAACGCCTGGAAAACCGACCGCCATCTCTGTCGTGGGGTCCACGTCTGTGGTCATGTCGTCTATCGTCATAAGATCTCCTTCTGGGTGCAAGGTCTTGTCTTGTTTCAATCCCAAACATTGCCCCATAATCCTTTGCTACTTCACGCGTTTCCCGGTTTTCGCAACGAAGACAAATGAGATTGTTGTAAGTGGTCAATGTAAGTTCAAAGCCGCATTTCACACACTTCGCACCCAAAACACCAAATTCTGGACCCACGAGGCTTAGTTGCACAGGAATTTCATGCGTATTGAGAACTGTTGCTCTAACAATGTCCCCCTGGCGTAGCACATCTCCCATAGACTTCACAAAACGTCTCGTTACATTGCTTATGTGGATTTCACCAACAAAGGTGCTTAAAACGTCCTCATCATTTCGTTTAACAATTACAACCTCAGCACGTTGTTCCCAAGCATTGGTGACCTCCCCAATCACAATATCGCCTTTAACTGGAAGCGCAAGTTTCATGCTTCCGTCTCCTTCTAGAACCCTGATACTACGGTCCTTGAGATCGATGGCAACTCCACCAGATATTGCCGCGTAGACAATGCCATCCTGTTCATATGTACCAAAACTAGGCATCAGCTCTTCAATCACACACAGCTGGTCCCCAGGGACTACGATGTCCCCACTCTTCACGTCAGCCATTGTACTTCATCATTCCTCTTGTCTGCGTATGCGGTAAAGGTCCACTTCAACCAAATGCATCTTTTTTCTGTGAAACTCGTAGAGTCGAGATATTGGAAACTCGAACGTTTCGACCTGTGTTATGTTTCCTCCGAGGTCTTCAATCTTAGATTCTAGGAAGGCTCTATTCTTCTCACCTGCTAAGTGCATGCTGTATGTGACTTTCGCAATTGATATTGCCTTCCTCAGGAAGCTCAGGTCTGCACCTCTCTTCTTGACTCCGAAAGGTGGATTGGTCACCACAGTGTCAAAGGGTCCTAGCACTTCAAACGAGGTAACATCTCCAAGGACCCAATCTGTTGTGTTATCAGTCCCGAGTGAGGCTGAATTTCTTCGAGAGACCTTTAAGGCTTTGGATTGCACATCTAGACCTACAACGCGTGATGCTCCTAAAAGAGCAGCTCCATTGGCAAATATGCCATCACCACAGCCAAGATCGCAGACGGTCTTATGTTGAATGTCATCATGTTCCATATGAGCGGCAAAGAGCACTGCGGCTGCGATATCTGCTGGTGTGGGATATTGCTCCAGTGATACCTCATACTCCTCCATTCTTTCTATTGATTGTAGTAGGATTTCGAGGTCTCGTAGACGCAATTCTCATACACCCATATACATGAACTCTCCTGAAAACGGCTCCTCATGAATCCTACGGACCTCACAAGCCCTCAGCCGGGTAATACGTACCTTTAACAGGACGATAACTCCATATGCTCCATAGGCTCCAGTGGAAATCCAGTGGAACTCGCCTTACCTTCTGATGGAGTGAGAGAAGATGGAGAAACCTCTAGACAAGCTCTTTGACAAGTTCCTTCAGGGCCAGGCCATTTTCAGGGATAGAAATGCATTGAGACCCACATATGTGCCTGAACAGTTGCCCTACCGAGATGAGCAGATGAATCGTATTGGTGCAATTCTAGGACCGACACTCCGTGGAGCCCCGCCCTCAAACATTCTTTGCTATGGAAAGACAGGTACAGGAAAGACGGTTGTAGCCCGCTATGTGTTGGATTTACTTGTCAGGAAAGCAAAGGAGAGTAATGTCAGTCCACCACTAACAGCACACATCAATTGCAGAATTGTCGGCACCAACTATCGGGTACTACGTCAGTTGTGTGAAGATATTGAGGCACGGATGCCAGATGGTTCTGAGGTCCCATTCACAGGTCTACCCACCGATGAGATTAGGTCCATCTTCAAGAGAAAGCTCGACTCGGATACTAACATAATGGTAGTTGTACTAGATGAGGTAGATTCACTTGTGAAACGTGACGTAGGTCAAGGAAATGATATTCTCTATGGGCTAACTAGAATGAATGGAGAACTGGAGAAGAGTCGAATCTCGATTATTGGCATAAGCAATGATCTAAAGTTCAAAGAGATGTTAGACCCCAGAGTCCTCTCAACGCTAGGAGAGGAAGAAGTCATATTTGCACCCTATAATGCGGTCGAACTGAAGGGAATCCTGCAACAGAGGGTGGAGATTGCTTTCAATAAAAATGCCATTGGGGAAGAAGGCGTAATCAATCTCGTGGGGGCCCTTGCTGCCCAAGAACATGGTGATGCAAGAAGAGCACTGGATCTGCTGAGAACCGCGGGAGAGCTTGCTGAGCGCAGCGGTGACGAGAAGGTAGTCCAAGGACATGTTCGTGAAGCGCAGAAGATTATCGAGCGGGATACAATAACAGAAACCGTCAAGACCCTTCCTATGCAGTCAAAGGCTGTTCTCTTCTCAGTTTATGCTTTAGCAAATAAGGGTCAAAAGGATATATTCACAGGTGAATGCTACAATGTCTATTCTGAGATTGCACAGTCCTTATCATTGGATACGCTCACTCAAAGGCGTGTTTCGGACTTGATCTCGGAACTCGATATGCTAGGTCTCATCAACACGACTGTCATCTCAAAGGGACGATATGGCCGTACGAAAAAGATACGACTTGCTGTGAGTAGGAAGCAGATTGGGATAATCCTTGACGAGGATGTTCGACTTGGCAAGATAGCTGAAGAACTCATGTGAGGATTTCATTACTCATTGTAGAAGATCTTGAACTTTGGATTTCCCATTGCACCGGTATTTAGGTTGAGAAGAGTCACGATACCTGGTGTCGGCACAATTCCTTGTTTGCGCATAAAGTCAGTCTGTGCTTGGAAAGTACCTGAATTGATTATTTTTACTCTATGAGGGTGATTGCTCACAGCGTTGTGATGTGCATGTCCAAAGTGAATTACGTCAGGTGGTGTGTCTATAACCATCCAATCCCGATGAAGTGGAGCTAGCTCTGTCTTTCCTCCAAAGAGTGGAGCTAGATGGCGCTTTTCAAGGAGTGCCTTCATTGGAATAGCTGGCTTTTGATATGATGCACCTGGAATGTTCGTTACTAGGTCATCTAGTGAATCACCATGATTTAGTATGAAGTTCACTCTCTCAACAACAACATGACAGGGATCCCCTAGCATAATGATACGATCACCCAAGTCATATAGAGGGCCTGCAAACTCCTTGAGAATTGGGGGTCGTGGAAGTGCCTGTCTACATGCGTCATGGTTTCCAGGTATACACAATATTTTGATTCTATCAGGGAGGTCGCGAAGTTTGCTGGCCAAAAGAGCATATTGGTCGTATATACTAGGTATAGCTAAGTCGTTCCGTTGTTCGGGATATACCCCTATACCATCCACCAAATCGCCTGCAATGAATAGGTATTCTGTTCGATCAACCATATATTTCTCAGAATCGTCGACATCAATTCCGCTTAGCCATCTAATAAACTGGTCAAATTCATCCTCTAGAAACTCATTACTACCACAGTGTAAATCTGATATGAATGCTGCATAGACCTCACGTTGCGCCTTTCCCCCTCCTCTAATCATGGGAATTCCGGGGAATATCACATCCTCTGCAATCATCCTTCCATCTTGATCGACATACCCCTTAACACACACAATCTCATCCAAAAGAACTGAATTTGCTTTCTCAGCTAGCTTTTGACCATTTGGGCTCCTCATGCTTGTAGGAACCACGCAAATCATGGATCCTGTCTTATCTTCTACATCGAGAATTATATTGTCGGACTGGGAGGTTCTTTTGTCTCTTACAATGCCTATCACTGTCACACTTGGTGGTCGTGTACTTCTGTGTCCTTCAGCCTGTAGAATCCTGTACCGTCTTGAGTCAGCTCCTCTCGTCCTTGCAGCAGCCGGAGAGAGGGCACTCTGGGTGTCCATCCTGCTATCATAGATTTCCTTGATTCGATTATAGCGGTCATCAAACAAAGCCAAGAAGTCCTCTACAGACCCTTCAGAACCTACCGAGTCCATGTCAGGGCTCTTCAGAATTCTAATTGGCCCGCTTGCATCCTCAATTGGTTCTGAATATGATGGCTTAGCAACTTCAACTTGTATATGCGTGTCAACTGGCTCTAGCTCTAGTGTGATTTCTGATGGCGTGCCTTTGTCATTCAATAGATGCTCTATGAAATCGCGGGATAGGACTGAAGGACATGATGTTTCTCTGCAGGCAATGATTATAGAATCCACTACTTGATTTGGCGATTCCAGACTCAGGACGTAATCTAACGCATCAGGAGAGATTTGAAGGCCTGATCTGATTAGCTTCTTCAGCATGTTTCGTCGGTCAACTTGCGTCAAGGGACACCGCATCGGTGGTACTTGCCTTTCTATTTTAAACGTCTGCCCAAGAGGGCCTACGTACTGAAACGAGTCTAGACTCGTACTCCATGCAGGTCTTTGAAAATGAAACATGCGGGAAGTGTAATAAGCCTGCACTTCAACGATGATTTGGCGCCAACCAACCGCAGGTGGAACGGAGCGAATGGTCAATTACAGGAAACTCCAGCAGACAGGTGGAGAGAAAGGTAGTTCATTCTCCATAATCCTCCCAAAGGATTGGGTAAGAAAGAGATGGGATCTCAGCAAGGGTGACAGCGTTGTAGTTGCTGAAAGAGAAGATGGTTGCCTCATTATAGACCCACGCCCTCAGAAGCCTGGAGATACAAGATCAGCCGTTATACAAATTGATACCAATCTAAGATGGGAAATAACGAGCAAGTATCTATTGGGATTTGACGAGATTCGTGTAGTAAGTAGTAATCCAATAACCAACATTCAAAGATTAGAACTGAAGAAGATGATTGGCAGGTTCGTAGCTTTAGAGATTACTGATGAGATAGAGGATGATGACAGGCATGAGATTATAGTGAGATGTCTGGTTGATCCATCGACTCTGCCTGTACGAAAAGCAATGAGGAGAATGAATCTGATTGCATCTAGAATGTTAGATGACGCATTGAAGGCCTACTTCGATGGTGCACGAGAATCTGCAGAAGACGTTATTCAAAGAGATGAGGAGGTGGATCGCATCTTCTTCCTAATAGTGCGGGAACTCAGATCCGCTGTGCAGTATCCGCGAATTTCTGAATTAATGAATATCGCTCCTGTTGAGGCGTTGGATTTGAGGTTGGCTGCTCAGTATATAGAACGCATTGCAGATCTTTCTGTCGACATCGCCAGAACAACGGAAAATGCTGTTGAGAAGAGTTTAGTGAGAAAAATGGAGTCAATTGCAAACAGTGTGAGAGAGATGCTGACCAAGTCTGTGGAGAATCTCTTCAAATTCGATTCAAGAAAGGTGACCTCTGTTATCAAAGGCGAGAAGGAACTTATTGAAGAGATTGCAAAGATTCGACAGTATCTTATCTCAAAATCAAATCGTGAACCACATAACGAACTATTCGTTATAGACTGTCTATTGAGGATTGGAGAAGCAGCAAAAGACATCGTGGATTTGGCGTTACCACAGAACTGAGAGGGATGTTCAATGGGTCAGAGGCTCTTTGGAACTAGTGGAATTCGTGGAGGCATAGATTCGAAAGTAACCGTGGATCTTGCTCTTGGGCTTGGACGCGCCTTGGGAACTCTCCTGAAAGGGCGAGGTATAGTTGGTGTGGGTATAGATGCAAGAACATCTAGAGAGATGTTGAAAGGAGCGTTCCTTTCAGGCATATTATCGACTGGTGTGGACGTGATTGATCTTGGCATAGCTCCGATGCCTACTGTTGCCTTCCATAGCTCAGTAAAAGGCATATCTGCATCTGTCATAATCACAGCAAGTCATAATCCACCGACAGACAATGGATTCAAGTTCTTCCAAGGAGGGCGTGAGTTCATTCGATCGGAGGAGGAATTCCTAGAGACACGTGTGTCTGACAGTAAATTCATCGTGGCAGATTGGCAGACCATTGGGCAACTTCATCATCTAGACATCAGGAGTCAATATCTTAATCGCGTCAAGGAATTTGTGCTAAGTAGAGGAGGAATAAGCAAAGGCACAAAGGTATTGGTCGATGCTGCGAACGGAGCAGCAACGAACTACACACCCCATCTCCTCAGAGACCTCGGATGCTCGGTCACGACCGTGAATGCTCATCAAGATGGACATTTTCCAGGAAGGCCAGCAGAGCCCTCTCCAAAGAATCTGAAAGACACAATGAAGATGATTGCGGACTCAGATTTCGCAGTGGCCCTGTGCCACGATGGAGATGGCGACCGCCTTGCTGTGATTGATGAGGATGGTAAGTTTATAGACCAGAACAGGGTCATAGCGTTGTTTGCTCGAGATGAGGTACGACGAAAGAGTGGGGGTACTGTTGTAGTATCAATCGACACATCAAGTGTCATTGATGAGGTCGTTCGCGCTGAAGGAGGTGAAGTCGTGAGGGCTCCTCTGGGCTCATTACAGGAGATTCTAGAGGTTAGAAAAGATGGTAGTGTTGTCTTTGCATCTGAACCATGGAAGCCAATATTTGCGGAACTTGGCTGCTGGATGGATGGCGTTACAGGTGCTGCACGGTTCGTGCAGTTGATGGATGAGATGGGGAATGGTAGCTGTATCAAGCTGATGAAGTCGATTCCTGAATATCCCATTTTGCGTGACAATATCCCCTGCCCAGATGAGATAAAGCCACGATTCCTGCCCATGGTCAAGGAGATGCTGGTTCCAGAGATCAGTGATATTGAACAGATACTTGAAGAAGATGGAATCAGGATTGAACGTAAGGACGGATCCTATCTCCTTGTCAGAGTATCAGGCACGGAGCCGAAGGCACGCGTATACATTGGCGCCAAGACTCAAGCGACTCTGGACAAACTAGCAAAGCTCTCGATGGATATCATGAAACGTGCTGTGGAAGCGGCAAGTAAGTGAATCTGAGAGTTACAGTTAAATCGGAACTTTGGAGCATTATACAATGTGCCGGGGTTTCCTAGTGGCTATGGAGGCGGTCTCGAATCGACCTCTAACGTGAGATAACCGCTGTCTTCGGACTCGTGAGTTCAAAAATCCTCACAACTCGTGAAGTTGAACAAGTCTCATCCCCGGCGCCACTATTCTTGTAGCAATTAAATGTAGGAAAGATGGACCAAGACATACTGGTCTTTCTTAGAGAGAATATCAGCGCGAAATAAGTGGTTGATTCCTGTTAATACCTCGTAGAAAGTCGAAGAAACACTTTACCATCATTGACAGTTTGTGCCACAGATGGATTCACACCTTTTTCCTTCATACTTGATTCAAGGAAACTCGCAAGTTGCTCGCCTGCTTCAACAATACTATCGATAACCGTTGAAGCCAGAAGAGTTTCCAGAGGTTTCTGACTCCCTAATGGTAGCCTGTCCAGTTCATCAAGCGTTTTGCCAAATCGTTTGGGATCGGCCTGATCGCCTTGAAAGCTTCTCAAGAGCCATATTGCAAACTCTGCAAATTCAACAGCAGCATATCTAGCTGAAACAAGATCTTGTGCTTCAGCAGCTGAGTGAATCTTATTCAAACAGTCAACAATTCCAGACCATTCGCTTTTTACTATGTCAACTGCATCTGTTTTAGACAACTTCTGTTCATTGAACCAATGCCTGACCAGCATTTCCAATTCAATAACCAAATCCGTCGCAATGGAAAGAGCTTCTTCAGGGGTACCAGTAACAAGTAGAGTATACCGAGGAGTGAAGTCAACAGGAGTAATTTCGAATTCATTCATTTCGGGGAGCTGCTTCCCCCAATTATGGGCCAATGGTTTCTTATTGAGCGCGGCCAAAACCTCGGAGATGTGGATGGCAATATTCCAGACCAGAAACGAAGAAGTAAGAAGATCATTGTGATTAACGGCATCTTGTAATCTCCATAGCTGGCCGTAGAGGTTTGTAAAGTTAGTAACAGCTTTCTCCAGCACCTTCTGACTTCCATCAGCAATGTATCTGGATGCCTTTAGAAACTGTTTTTCAACTTCCCCTGATTTAGACCAGAGAACAAGATGGTTTTCGAAAATTGATGCCCCAGTAGACCAAGAACCATGAATTCCCTTCGCAACACCAGTCGTTTCATCCCAAGTCATCGAACGTACTGAAACAGGTCGCCCATTCAAGACAAATGACCAAGAAACTGAAGTTGTGTCCGAGATAACAAGTATATCGATATCTGAGAAGGAATTAGTTGTTCCACGTGCTAGGCTCCCATAAGTCAGAATCAAATCAATGTCCTTTGCTTCCTCAGCTATTGCTTCAGCGATTTCTTTTGCCTGCCCCATTAAGTCAATCATAGGAGATTCACCACGCTATAAGTGAATTAGCATACTCGAAAATGAGGATAAATGGTGCGGAGGGCGAGATTTGAACTCGCGAACTTCTACAAGACAGGGACCTAAACCCTGCGCCTTTGACCAGGCTTGGCAACCTCCGCGCGTGTTGCATGAAAGCCTCTAGTCTTGATATAATCATTTTGGAACAAAGCAGACAGTATTCAGTCCTTTTTCTCCCAAGTATTGCTGCATCTTGGACAGCGGTAGTGTCTTCTGTAGCCGCCATCCCCCATCATCTCTTTCTTTACCATGGCGACTTCCTTGTAGCCACACCGAGGACATACAATTTCTGTCATTGTAGTTGTCTCCAAGTCGTCCTGCAATACATTCCATATCTAGTTTGCTCGGGTGTGTCCATATTCATTGATGAATTCAAGCATTCTCGTGCAGGACATGTCACAATGTTTTTATTCGACTCGTTGAATGTCGGCGCGGTCCGGGGGCTCAGACCCACAGACCAAATCGTGATTCTTTAGATTCACTAATACTCACATGAGCGTGAAAGTCAGATGTCCTCAAGAAGTAGACAGGCAGCGGCAAGGACCAGAGACAAGTGGCGTGAGAAGGTCTGGTATCAGATACTTGCACCAGACTATTTCGACAACAAGGAGATAGGTCTCACACCATCTGGTAATCCGGAGCTATTGATTGGACGCACAGTGGAGCCTACATTGTATGATCTGAATGGGGACTTTGATTCAATTCACGTGAAGATTCGATTCAAGATACTTGAGGTAGTGGGACAACAGGCGAATACTGTTTTTCATGGACATGAGTGGAGTTCGGACTATCTCAGGGGTCTTGTGAGGAGAGGCACATCCAGAATAGACTGGATAGGGCCTATTTTGACAAAAGATGATTTCTTGATGCGAATCTCGGTCATTGTATTTACGAACACCCGATCAAGGACGAGCCAAGAGCATGCGGTCAGAAAGACCATCGAGCGGATAATAAGAAAGCATGCCAAGCTTCACGTCTTTGATGAGCTCGTTCAGAAGGTATTGTTGGGAGAACTGGCCTCTGAAGTACACGAAGAAGTCAAGAAGATAATACCAATCAGACAGTGTGAGATTCGAAAGAGCAAGGTCCTGAAAGGACCTGAGGAAGTGAAGGCACGTAGGGCCAGACTTCGAAGGGGAACCAAGAAGGAATAGTTCTAGCTATTCATGCTTTCCAGTTTATGTAGGGCCTGCAAAAGGAGCACCATCAGGTTAGCAAGCTTTGTCAGTGCCTCTGTGTCGTTTTCGGTTTCTAAGACACTGGTCAGGGATGAGAGCTTTCGTATCAGAGTTTCTCTTAACTGTGGAATCAGAACCTTGACCGCTTGAGTTTCAGCTTCTTCATCGGATTCTGCGTATACGATTCTCCGATCACATGTGGCACAGTATATGTCATCCTGTACTTTCATGAGGGGCGACCCGCATTGCGGACATGACTCTGCTAGCATTGTTGCCCCCTGGCGGAGAAGTTCAGCCATCTTCTTGACTGAACCTTCATTCGTCTTATCCATAATGGCCACAATAGGAATGAGGGTATTAGCGGATATAAGACAATCCACTATAGAAGGTCGACAAAGGCTCATGATACGTGGCTCGACGGAAACGTTGATATGCGCAAATTCAGGTCTTTGTCTTGTTGTTCGCACTCCATTTGTGCGTAGAGACAATTCAGAGGTGAGTCCAGATGGACGCCGAAACCCAACAGAACATTGACTTAAGCAAACAGCTTCTCAAGCAGATATCAGAGAACAACTCGGTTCCCCGAAACATCAGGCGAGCCGCCAATGAGGCCATTGCAGCACTGGAAAATGAAGCGGATTCACCAGCCGCCAGAGCACAGAATGCAATTGCAATTCTGGATGAACCAAATCAAGATCCGAATTGTCCTAACTTTGCTCGTACAAGAATTTGGCGCGTATTAAGCAATCTAGAGCCAATACGTGATGCATGAGCAATACCAGTGGAGCTCGCGACCAGTCAAAAATCGCTGACGGTACGATGTTGGTGCCTTATGCCCGGGCCAGTGTTCACATATGATTAAGGCGAGAATAAGAGGAATCTACGCTCAATCGCTAACACAGATAATGCTACAGAACCACTTTGAGATAGTGCAACCCACTCCTGAGGTAGCAAGAAGATTTGGGCTGCCCTTCCGAAGTGAGATACCTGATGTTGATATCTGGGATCGTAGTGATCTTCAGGGCATTGTGGCAATTGCCTATGAGTCGATTCTGGCAAAATTGACTGAAGTGCTACGAAGACGACTTGGGTGGGTGATAACGCGCACGCCTCGAGTTGCAAAGAGCTCTATTTACAAGGGGTTTGTTCTTGGCAGAGACGAAAAGACTGGACAGACTCGAATAGACCTTGGCATCATCTCAGGACTACTTCCAGATAGAGGGTTGAGAAGGGGAGATAGTATCATGGTCCAAGTTCGGGCGCATGACTATGGACGCAAGGCTCCAGTTCTATCGTCAAGCATAACAATACCTGGACGCTCTTCAGTGCTTCTGCCCGAGCCTGTTGTAAGACTCAGCACCAAAATCAAGGATCAAGAAATGAGGAATAATCTCATGATTTTGGGGAGAAAGCTACGAAACCACACTGAGGAATGGGGAATTCTGTGGAGAACTGCAGCTGAGAAGCTCACAGAAGAAGAACTACGAAATGAAGTGGAAGACCTACTTGATGTGGCACAGGGGATATATTCCAAATATGATGAACTCGACACGACCGATTTGCTCTTTGAGGGGACCAGCAATGCAGATATCGAGTTTCCAGCGGAAGTGAAGGAAGCACTAGATAAGACAAGAGCAAAAATCAAGCCCACTGTTGACAAACATCATTTCTACAAAAGCGCAGGATATGCGCCCTTGGTGGACTTGGTTGAACTACTCATTGAAGATCGCCCAGAAGAACGAAAATACTTCACTTCAAAACTGGACAAAGTAATTGGCTTGGATATGCCAAGAGTTGATGATCCAATTAACATTGAACATGTGAAGCTGGATGGCAGGTCTATACTCTTGACAAAAGGAAGAGTTGTCGAAACAAATTCACGGGGACTAGTTATTCGACGACAATTTCGTCATACAAGTCGCAAGCTCAAACTGCTCCAAGACTATCCAGAAGGAGTGGAAGTCGCTAGAGATGAAGGGGACTACGCGCTGACTGAAGTAGTTCCCGGCTCTATGACTCTTATCACTGAATACTATTCAAAGAACGATGAATTGAAGGGAACCTACTTGAATATCAATACTGGTGTAGAGCTCTACCCTAGCAATGGAAGCGGTCCTGGACGCATCAGATACGTCGACCTTGAGATTGATGTGATTAAGACTCCATTTGAGGAGAATGGGAAAGTACGTGTGATTGACCAGCATCTCTTGAAACGTGCAGTTCAAAGAGGCTTCATTACTAAAGAGATGGCAACTCAGGCACGTTCAAGAGCTGATGCCATCCATAGCGAGCTCCTAAGTCAGGATAACTGAGCTAGTTCTATTCAATTGTCTGCATTGTACGCAGAGATAGATCGATTGCACTCATCAAGTCTTCAACTGTTGCACCAAGACTCTTTGGTCCCCGAGTACAGTTAATCTCAACAACAAGCACATTATCCTTGGTTTTTGAATCAATCTCAAGACCGGGAGGTAATGGAAAGTTATCAGGTGATATAGCCTGAAGAACTTCTTCTGCTTCCAATGACGACGCAAGATTCAGCTCAATTACTGCCTTCATTGACTCACCTATCTCTTGCCTGTTAGAGCATCCGCAATCTTTGACTTTGTTTCCTCAGAAGTGTCATTGACCCTCAGCGAATTTGATGATGTGGCATTTGGATAGATACCTATGTCAATTAGAGAACGGAACAAATCTTGGAGGGAGATAGTTCCTGACTTCCATATTGCAGAGATGCCGCTGTCCTTTGAAATGATCATTAGCCTGTCTGTGTCGACATAATTCGCTTCAAGAACGATTCGTCCCACATCGCTCAGTATTTCTTCGTGTGTTTCAGTATGTGAAATCACAAGGGGTTGATCTGCTCCTTCACTCTCTGATTCCTGAAGAAGCACAACCATCCGTTCCACACCAGCAATGACCTCTTTTGAATGCGCTTTATATGAATCAAGGAATCTCTTCAGTACCTGCGCCCGATCACCAATCCAAATAGCTGTAGAAGCACTGGGTTCAGCTAAAGTCCAAGCAGTTTCAGCTATGGCTCTTATTCCAGATAGTAAGCGTGCTGGACTCGTTTCATTTTCATTGGAGAAAATAAAATCCTGTCCTAAGACCTGAGAAATTACACTTGGATCAAGCTTGAGGGAAAGATGCTGATTCACCTTTGTTGCCTCCTCAGAAGTAAGGGAGCTAAGAGGCGTCTTGAACTTCGGGTAGGGAATATCGGCTTCTTCATAGATCTTGTCACAGATTTCTGGCCTACCACTTAGATTGGGCAAATATGGCCATATGCTGTAAGCCAGAACTTCATTCAAAGGCATGAAGTTGACTCCGAACAGTCTGAACCCCTTTTTCTCCTCAATTAGTCCTTTATTCTGAGCGGATGCTACTACTTCTCTTGCCGCGCCTTTCAGCTTTGCAGAGTGGTTATTGAGCAATGTCCCTGCTGCAGCAAGTTGTAGTTCTTCAGAGCCGGGTTTGGTAATCTCATCAGCAAGGATGTATGATGCTGCAGAGATGGTCCGTTCGTTTCCTAAACAAAGTGATTGAACCTGTTCTGACCCATGGACGCCTCCAATGAAAACAGGGTAGCCTTTTCCCTTCTTGATGCGTTTCTTGTCTGCAACATCAACTCCAACGACAATCATGGTCGAGTCTGAGTAGGTGCTTCGCAATCTGTTTATTTCTTCAGCATGCACAACTGGCTCGACGAATGTAATGTGGAATAGCCCACCGGATTTGAAGATAGATCTGGATAGGATTGCTGAAGCGAGTGTTGACTCAGGTATAGATGAGCTTACAATTATGACTGGCCTGGTTATTTTGAAAGAAATCTCTGAATACTGTGCTTTTATGGCTTTGAAACTAGGAGTCCCACGTGACTTGCCGCTCATCTCATGGCTAAAGAACAAAGCCTTGATGATAAAGCTACCTCAACAAAACAGCAGCTTGGTCTGGACTATACTTCCAATCCGCAGGAAGCACATGCTTCTTCCTATAGTATTTCGACAGTCGGTGAATCTTGCTCTCAACAAGCTGGAGGCCACGTTTTGATACGAAGTCTCGTTTGTTCTCCTCCAAGTGTCTTCGAATCTTTGCAGCCTTAGCAATCATGTTGCGAAGGTCTTCAGGGACTTGTCTCTGAAGATTGTTCTCAGTGATGATATCCATGATCTTCTTCCCGGTTATCACCTTCACCAGAGGTATACCATACTGGTCCCTAAGTAGCATACCAATCATTGAGGGGGTGTTTCCAGCCTTTGCAAGCTCTACTACCTTATTCTCTACCCACTCCGCATTTTTCTCCTTCTCCAGCCATTCAGGAGTTTGTAGTGTAGAGGGTCGTCTGCTTCCAGACTGGCCTTTGCGGCGTGTGTGCATCCTTGCCATTAAGAGTGCCTCTGAGTTCTTAAGTCCCAAGAAACCGGGTCAGCCTCACGGCCAATGGCTGTGGATATAAAGATTGCTCAATGACTTGTTCTACTAGTGATACCTGCCACGTTCTCGAATCTCCTCAACTCGAGCCAACACATTGTCTGTTTCTTCGGTCTGGATGGTCTTGTAGCCTTCAAGAGCAGCATCCCACAAAATTGCCTCGAAATCCCAGTGAGTAGTTTCAAATGCTCGTCGCATTAGATGAAGATCGACTCCTTTCATTTCTACAGTGGCATTCATTTCAGCAAGTCCAAAGTCGACAATCCACAGCTTCCCCTCTTGGTTGACTATCACGTTACTGGTAGTAGGGTCACCGTGAACGATGCCCCCATTATGTAAAAGACCGATTAGCCTCCCGAATTCGCTGGTAATCTTTTGTAGTCTATCAACTGACATCTCGTCGACTATCTGTTTGAGCTGTTTGCCTTGGAGGTATTCCATCGCAATAGAATGTCTATGCATGTCGACCCAATACACTGTGGGAGTGGGAACTCCGAGATTTCTTGCTACCGTCAGCATCTTGCATTCTCTACTCGTTCTAGATGCTCTCAGAAATTCATCTATCTCCTTCAGCAAGTAGAGTTTCTGTGGACGATGTTTCAGCAGTATTGTATGGCCCCATTGCTCGAATCTGTATATTGTAGACTCTGCTCCAATGTTCCAAATCTCCATCATGACTTCCTCCACACAATGTCTTGTTCATCTGTACGCCACTTTGGGAGGATTGTGGAATCTGCAACACTCAATCTGTCTCCAGCCTCGTGCTGAAGAATGCCAGTCCATGAAATCATTGCACCTTGATCACCCGCAAGGGAAGGTGTGACTCTATGGAATTCTGCATTGTGCCGTTGTGCAACTCCCGATAGAATATCTGTGAGACGGTTGTTCCGTGCTACTCCTCCGGTCAAGAGAAGCTCATTCTTCTTCGTGTGAGCTATTGCACGTTCAGCAATCTCAGCAAGCATGCCAAATGCTGTTTCTTGAACACTGAAACATGCATCTGCCAATGGAACTCCCTCAGAAATGAGCCTCTTGGCTGCGGTCAACATCCCAGAATAGCTGATGTCCATTCCTTTGACAGAATAAGGCAATGGGTGATAATTGGCAGCGTTGGTAGCTTCTTGTTCTATTTGAGGGCCTGCTGGAAAGCGCATCCCCGCATCTCGCCCAAAAGTGTCAAGCATGTTTCCGATGGCGATATCTAGGGTTTCACCAAATGTTCGATATCGCTTCCCGGCGTACGCAATGATTTGTGTGTTCCCTCCTGAAACATATACAGTCACTGGGTCACTGAAACCAGACTCAAGACGGCCTATCTCTATGTGTGCGACGCAGTGATTTACTCCAATCAAGGGTACATCTAATCGTAGGGATAATGTGCGTGCAATCGTTGCTGTGGTCCTCAAACATGGTCCAAGACCAGGGCCTCTAGAGAAAGCTATCAAATCAATGTCCTCACTGGAGATGGAGGCCTTCTCCAATGCATTTCGAATTATGGTAGGGCCTATATCTGAGTGATGTCGACTAGCCTCCCGAGGATGTATTCCACCTTCTTCTGGCGAAAACAGATCCCAGATATTGGATAGTACTTGGCCATCACTGGATACTACTCCAGCTCCAAAAGAGTGTGCGGTTCCCTCAATGCCTAGACAGATAATTGACATATTGATTCGAGTCCATTTGGTTTGCATCTCAATCTGTACTTAACATTGACGTGTGATTCAATGATACGACAGTTTTCAATTGCTTTTCAGCAAAGGCTTTATAATGTTCAGACTTGGCCCTGACCTGAGGATAAGACAGTGTCACAGAACATGCCCATCAAAGCACTTGAATCAGTTCTCAATGATGTCATTTCGATAAAACTAAAGGATCAACGAATCTTCCGAGGGCGACTTACTAGGTGTGATATGTACATGAACTTGACATTAGCTGATGCAGAAGAGCTTGAGAATGAGGAGATTCGAGCCAAATATGGTCAGCTGTTGCTACGAGGAAATAACATTCTCTGGATTCAGATTCCTGAATAGAGTTCTCTCGATCTCCTTTTAGCGTTCGATTTCACGTTGGTATCGTTCAACGAGTTCAACAAGCTCATCCTCGCCTTTCTGACGCGCCTTTTCACGTACTGTGGCAATGAATGATTGAAGCTGTGTTTCAAACTTCTTTCTGCTAATGAATGCAAACTCATCGACCCTCTGCAATTCAACTTCTTCTGCATTTATGACAGGAATTAGAGATTGCACAAGCTCTTCTTCTGACAGGTGCGACAAGTGAGTGTCTACAATCACTGCACGAATGCCACGTTCAATCAACAGTCCTGCTGTTTGAGGACCGCCACCGCTAGCATCCTCGAAAAGAACGATATCGCCAGGCTTCAGGCCCACTTTCTGTATATATTCTTCTATACTCTCTCTTGTGAAATGAGGGACTGACTTAATGGCAAGCATATCACCCCGAATCTCACGCCGTTTTACACCCCTGAGATTCTCTAAACGCTTCTTCAGTTGCTCGATCTCTTTCTTGAGGCTCTTCGCTTCGCGTCTAAACTGTTCAAGTTCATTGTCTTTCTTCACAACTTCTCGGTCTCGTTTGATTTTCCAGTAGTTGTCTTTTGTGACGATGTCCAAGCTGTCTGTCAGTTCACTCTCTCGAAACTGTAAGAACTCTACAAAACGCTCTAAATCTTCAACTCTCTCGCTAAGTACAAGGTTCTCAGCCTCTGCTTCTGCTTGCTTGGCAAGAAGTGAATCGAATCGTTCCTGTGTAAGCGGTTCCTCCTCCTTAATAGGCTCTGGAACAATCTCGACCTCTTTCGACTCCTCATGAAGAAGACTAGCTATAGCCTCTTTCATTGACATGCCCTTGATGACTAATGCTTTCAATTGGTTTCTATCAACAACAAGCTGTTCATCACGTATCTTTCGTTCTATCTGCTGTAGCTTTGGTTGGATATTCCGAAAAGCATACACCGCGGCTGTGAGAGCATCTCGCTCGTGAGCATTTCGTATCTTGAAACCGTCAGAAAACTCCCTTGCCAGCTCTTGTTTATCTGAAACTGGGATTTCTCGCTTTGGGACAAATAGCTCAGCATTTACAGTGCTTGCTATCTTCTTCACGAAGTGGGGCACAGGAGTGACATCTGTTGCAACCATCACAGGAATTCCTTGTTCATACACCTGCCTAATTATGTCAGCTCTGGTCAGCGACTTCCCACTCGAAAGTCGGTGTATCTTTCCATTCAATGTCAGCATACATATTGCTGCTGTGGAACCTGGATCAATTCCCAAAATGAAGTATCTTGGTCGTAAAGCACTGGTGATGGGTTTTGGTTCAAGAGGAAGGAATTCAACTCTCTTTCTAACTGGTGATATGAGTATCTTGAAGTCACCGCCACGTTTTGATTCAATCAATGTACGGATATTTGGCAAGGTTGCGTATGCGATTATTCGGGCGCTTGCGTAGCCAAAATCAGAACTCCTAACATCAATGTCATAATCGATTTTTGCGGTCTTCAGCTGATCTTCAATATATCTTGTCATTTGCTGAATTTGGGAGTGAACCTTGCGTCTGAAGCGATTTGCACTCTGACCGCCACGACCAGGCTTTCTCCCACGAGCTACCTTGATCTCCGTCTGCTCTCCAAAGCATTCCAGACTATGTCCGATACCCAGCATAGCCAACTGAGCTGCAAGATACGCGGATTCGAGTGGTGTTGGTTTTCCACGAACACTTAGTCCATGTCTCTTCGCAAGTCGCTTCAAAGAAATTTGACGTGGTGGGACTCCGGTAACTTGAACCAATCGGGTTTCTGCTGGTATTTTGTCAACAAAACGAAAGAGAGATTTGCTATCAGGTACTATTTCGAAGATGTTATCGGTGCATAGCCATTTGGGACGAATCTCTCGGACCAGCTTTAAGAGTGCTCCACGAGATATCTCAGGATACTCGTTCAACGAAACGCCTTCGTGCATGATCACGCATGCAAACTTTGCACTCCTCTTAGACTTTGGACTTTGGCTGGGAAGGATGTCGAATCCCATTATGAATACACTTTCATCGCCCATGGGCTCTGCACTCGATTGCGCGTTCGTTGCTTTGGCTATAAGGATTGACATCGGTATAGAAGCGCACTAGCAAAAAAAGTATACACAAACAACAAGTATAATAAAGACTTGCTTGAGCAACAGGCTAACTCATGCGAGGTGTTACTACTGTCTGAAACACTGCAAATTGACAAGGACGACGCTATTCTACGCATTGGACGAGCGCTATCTTCTGGAACTAGGCTAAAGATACTCAAACTCCTTCTGCAGGGTGAGAAGGATGTGACACGAGTGGCACGACACCTCGGGGGAACGGAGGCGAATGCCAGTGCCCAAATCAAGATACTTTATGAATCGGGTCTTCTGGAATGCCGTTACGAACCCGGGCAACACGGTTTGAAGAAGATATCAAAGACGAAAGTCAAACGTATCATAATCGATTTGGAATAGTGAGGGCCCTTTAACCTCATCCAGAATTGCTGGGTGAGGTTCTTGCTTCTTTCATCCTGACATTTTAGATGGTTAGGTGTACCTTCCATCTTCGAATTCGTTCAAGGATGTTATCTCGTTCTTCTGGTCGAATTCCCTTTTTGCCTCTGGCGTGGAGGAATTTCAATACCACATCTATGTCCCGTACGACCTTCTCATTGGCTGAATGTTCTTGAATAAGATAGTCTTTAGCAGCCTCAAGATATTCTGCTATGACCTGAGCAGGTGCCTCTCCAGTCTGCAATTCCTGCGTGATGGGATCAAGAACAATTGAAACATTCTCATTTGTCAGGGGAATGTCAGCTAATTCGTCCGGGGGCATGCTTGTAGCTGATGATGATTCGTTTGTGTCTTCTTCTTTGGTTGCAGCCGCAGCCTTAGAGATTGTTGGAGCTGGTGAAAGTGAGGGGCTAGATTCAAAATCTGCACCTGCTAAATCCAATTGACGTCTGAGTTCGTGGAGCTGGTCAAATAGCTCTACAAGTCCAGATTGCATAATGTCGATAATTTTCTTAATTTCTTCGAGATTCTTATCAGACAAACGCAGGGCCCCCGCATATCCAGTAGGTGCTTTGAGGAGAGCTAATGTTTTTTCTTTTTGACTGTTTTGGGAATAGCCTCTAATTGGAGAATATCATAGATTATTCTATTTGTCAGCCTTTTTCAGCGCCTCAGATAGACCTTGGGTGAGCCCAGATGGCTCAAAGTGCCTCCTTCGAATCTTAACAAAAGTAGGAACCGAAACTGTTTCCCCAACAAAAAGAGCCTCTCCTACTTCGAGTGTGGTTATGGTGTCTAATGACGCTCGGTCGATGCCTTCACTACTACGCCCAATATGTTCGAGGTCATATGGATTCGTTGCTCTGAGGATTGCTTGATTGCTGCACTGACTCAACACGGTCGTCGAGAGTTTCACGGGTCTTTGTGAAACCAAACAGAGTAATGCGAAGAACTTGCGTCCTTCCCGTGCTATAGTTTCGATTCGACTCTTAGGAAGGGCAAGCTCATGCCGGCTCTCCGGACAAAACTGGTGGGCTTCTTCCAAGACCAAAAGAAATGGAGGAATTGAACCTCGGCGCCTCAGAAACATGAGCTCGCTCACTAAATGTGACACGACGATTTGCTTCTTCTTTAAACTGATGAAGTCACTCAAGTCAATGAGGGTCAGCTTCCCAGGTTTAATGATGCTCTTAAGATTCGGAATACCTTCCTTGCCGAATAATCCGGTTTCTTCTAGATTAACAAGCCATCCTACAAGAGCCTCTCTTGTGTTCTTACTGATGGTTTCATCAGTCCTGACATAGTCAATGATATCACCAAGTGTATAGCCATTCTTTGCGTCCTTTCGCATTATAGAAACTACACGCCTTAGATCACGAACTTGAATGGCACTCATGTCAGCAACAAGAGACCCTATGGCTTCAGCAGCCAGGGATTGTACTGGAATTTGGATGTGTGACCCTCGAATATGCTCTATATCGATTTCGAGGTCTGGCTCACCCAATACGTCATTTGTGAGGCCCTGTAGGTAGGTGTATTCTCCATGCACGTCGACAACAATCACAGCCAGCCTACCTTGTTTCTTTGTGCGTGCTAAAAGCTCTTCAAGAAGGACGGAAACAAAGTAGGACTTCCCCGCACCACTCATGGCTAATATGGCAAGATGTTTTGAAAGGAGCCGGTTGATAGATGGTTTGAACTCCAGAGTGTGATGAGCCAGAGTACCTAAGTTGAGTCCATCCGTGTCATCAAGATTCAGAAAAGCAGCCAGCACTTCGCTGTCTGCCTTGCTTACTCGTGCTCCTGGAGATACGGCGAAGTATGGACGGACTGACCTGTTTTCGGACCACAGACCAAGGACTTGGGCTCTAGCAATAGTATATTGCCAGCGGTCAGTAGGAAAGATTGAGCGGAGCGGCTCTCCTCTAGATTGGTATTCTCTTACGGCCTCGGCATGCTGGTAATATCGGTTGACTCTCACTAGGTCTTGTACTCTAGCAATGACTGTCTGATCGTCGTTTGCTATTGAAACGAACTCGCCCCGTCTTACTACCAGCTCATGAGCTTCCCCTTCAACAACGAAAGAAAACTCCATGACGTTGGGTGAGTCTTGCTCGCAGATGACGGTACCAATTGGTGTGAATGATGATATTTCAGACAAATATTAACCTCCAAATGGGTTTCTTGAACGTCTTCTCTCAAGTGTCGCATAGGTAAGACCGGAAAGAGCCATCAATCGATCGACAATGAGTTGTGTTTCGTTGTTACTGATTCGTGCTCGTGCATCTGCTTCCAGCACTGGAGTAGGGATCCCATACTCAGGATGCTGCCAAGAGAGAGGGAGAATAGCTGAGAGAGCCTTATCTATCTGTGCAGTCCCATTGCTTTCATCAACAAGAATCTCTATTCTGATAGGGAGGTCATCACGCGCAGTCTTCAAGTATGTGACCCAAATCGAAGATGCCCATTTCGAAAGATCGTCTGAGAGAGAATTTGTGTTTTGTGTCAACTCAGCTGAATACTTGAAGGCAAACGTCCGTTCACCCTCCTCGAGAAATGTGTCAAGAAGATCACAGTCTCTAGAGAATTTGAGAAGCCAACGGTAGTCGACTCCTTGCATCATTTCAAAAATGCCTGGATTACGCAGAATATGTGGAAGAATGTCACTTAGGATATTGACTATTCGAGTTGATCGACTATCCTTTACTATCCCTGCTAAGGTTGTCCTCTTTTCTCTGGCCTTATGATAGAGCTGCCTATACAGAGCCACTACTTCCTGAAACTTCTCGTAGACAGCTGACCCAATGCTTGGTCGGTCTCGGGGATGATAGAACAGGGATCCATCTACTAAAATCAGGTCAACATAGAATTCATCGAGGATAGATAGGGTGACTCTTAATTCTGCGGCAATGCGTTCAAGGGACCCAAGTTGGTCAAGTTCTGGGCTCGGTAATGTAAGCATCACTGGTCTGATACTGGGCTCAGGAAAAGCACTTGGAAAGAAATCCACCCTTGGACCTTCTTCTGGACCGAATTGAAAGACCACCGCTATGCCACGAGTGAGTATCAAATCTATTGATCTGAACCGTCTTCTAATAAGACCACCATCAACTCCTGCAATTCTTAGCCCAGACAGGTCTGTGGGGTCAATCATCTTAGAGAATTGTGTTTCCACAGCGTCTGCTGCAAGTGCAGGATATCGACCCAGATCCAGCTCCCCTTTGATTCGTGATAGAACTGACCCAAACCGCTTTCTAGTGTCCTCAACACGTTCTATCTCCTCGACCAATATGGCAAGCATTGAGTCAAGGTTATGGTCCACTACGCTTTCCCTCTCTGTTTCTTATATTCCAGAGCTGCTCTAATAAGGCCCAAGTAGAGAGGGTGTGGAGAGTCAGGACGAGACTTGAACTCCGGATGGAATTGAACACCTATCCAGAAAGGATGATCGACAAGTTCCACAGCATTGATTATCTCACCGCTGGTATCATACGCAGAAACGATTAATCCTTGTTCCTTCATTCTATTGACATACCTGTCGATGAGATGGAATCTGTGTCTGAACCTCTCTTTAGTGGTTGTCTTTCCATAAATACTGTGGAGCTTTGTTCCCTCTAGAATCGATACTTCATGACCGCCCAGACGCATTGTCCCGCCTTTGTCATCTACGTTCTTTTGCTCGTCCATTAGGTCTATGACAGGATAGAGACTGTCCGCATCTACTTCTGTGGTATGTGCACCCTTCCAGTCCATCATTTTCCTTGCAAAAGCTACGGTTCCAAGCTGAGCGCCATAACAGATTCCTAATAGTGGAATCTCAAGATCAAAGGTCAGTGTAGCAGCACAAATCATGCCTTCGACACCACGTTCACCGAATCCTGGTGTCAAGAGCACTCCATCTACGTCCTTCAAGTCCTCACGAAGGCTTGCCTCATCGCAACGCTCTTCAGTTTCAATCCACTTGATTGTCACTCGAGCACCGCAAGCTGCAGCAGCATGGTAAATCGCCTCATTGATACTCTTGTAGGAATCACTGAGTGTCGTATATTTCCCGGGCATTGCAATGATTAGACTGTCAGTAGGAGATTCAAACCTCTTCACCATTTCAAGCCATTGTTCAATGTCAGGCGGATTGTCTTCTAGACCTAAATGATTGGTTAGAATGCTTCCGAGACCTTGATCCTCGAATGACAGTGGCAGCCTATAGATGACCGGGATATCGGGATTGGAGATAACCCTATTTTCAGGAACGTTGCAGAAGAGAGCAATCTTGCTTTCCGCCGAAGGAGGCAACTCCCTTTCAGCTCGGCAAATTATGACATCGGGCTGAAGACCAAGACCTTGAAGAGTCCTGACACTATGTTGGGTTGGTTTGGTCTTGAACTCTCCAACAGAGCCCATGTAGGGAACAAGAGTCACATGTACAAGAGCAACTCTTTCATGACCTACTTCACTGATCAACTGACGAACAGCCTCAAGAAATGGCATCGCCTCGATATCCCCTGCCGTGCCTCCTATTTCCACCAGCAGCACATCGGGTTTTTGTTCTTCTACCACCTTCCAGATTCGATGTTTTATCCTATCTGTGACATGAGGAATTATCTGAACGGTTCTGCCTAGGAAGCTCCCTTTTCGTTCTCCTAGAATTACTGAAATGTAGATCTGACCTGATGTGATGTTTTGAGAGGGATGCACTTCCAGCCCAGTAAAGCGCTCATATGTACCAAAATCCAAATCAATCTCAGAGATTATGAACTCAAAACCTTCCGCAGGACAAAAGGCCCATGGCTGATCTGTCACAAACACCTCGCCATGCTCAACAGGGTTCAATGTTCCGGGATCAATGTTCAGATAGGGGTCTATTTTCATTATTCCGATTTTGTATCCCCGAAATTGGAAAAGCTTTGCAATCGACGCTGTTGTGACACCTTTTCCAATCCCGGAGAGTACGCCCCCTGTAACAAAAACAAAGCGGGTCTGATCTTGATTTGTGTTCAAGAATGATTCCTCATGTTCTTGAATCCGTCATACTCTTCGGCCCAAGACTGTGCGTCGCAGCTACATGAGGTCGTATAAATCGTTCGCTACAGATGTTGATTTTGCGCCCTTCTGATTCATACTAAATTGGCTTCGTGAGAACACTTGCTCGCATGGCGTCTCGAAAGAGATGCTGAAATGCCTCCAGAATGTTAAAGCCATCTTTGGCTATGCTTTTGAACACAGGGATTGAGCGTGGAAGTCTTAGGTGTACCCGTATTTCGTCTTCTTGAACTGCTCCGGGAAGGTCTTGTTTGTTAAGGCAGACAACTATTGGCAGTGGTCGCTCCTCCTCCGCCACCAATGCCACCAGCTCGTTCCAACTTGCCTGATTCTCCTGCAATAGGTGTTCCTGAGAGTCAACCATGAAAATGACTCCATCTGCACCTACAAGGACCACTTCTCTAGTTGACCTATAGAAGTCTTGACCAGTTGCTGACCATATATGAGCGTTGATTTTCCAGCTGTCTCCCAATGCAAATGGAATTGTGCCAAAATCGCAGAACATGGTCCTGCCAACAGTGTTCTCAATGGATGTCAGTTTGTCTGCATAATCAAGGCTCGAGAAAAGCCATCTTATGGCAGTGGTTTTACCACTCATTGCAGGACCAAAGAACACTATCTTGAGACCGACCGTACGAGTACCATAGTCTATAATCATCCCTTCACTCCCTGATTACGTTCCCCACATACTGTCAACCCATGCACCGAGGCCCGATAAAGCACCAGACTTCACGCAGTCAGAAAAGTCCTCGTGCCACTCTGCACGGATGAATCGGATAAGATCAGACAGATCACCGCCTTCCCATCCAATTGCTTCGTACAGATTCCTCTCAGTCAGTGCAGTGGATGCACCAAGTTCCCTGGCCAGGCGGATTCTTGATAGCAGAGTAACTGCTCTTCTGGCTGCATGCACGTAGTTGCTTATTTCTTCATCAAACACATCATGTGTTAGTTTCTCAGATTCGTCATCAAGCTTCAAAACGGCATTTATGATGCCACTTGACACATTGACTCCACGAAGTGATTTTCTCAGAAGACGTCTGATTCTCTCAAGAGATTGACGTTTTCGGGTCAGAATCTTAGTTACTATCTTCTTCTCCACTTCCAAATTGCTGCTACATGACTCTATGAGGGAGAAGTTCATCGATGAAGGAGAATTTACTCTCAAGATTCCACAATTGCTGGAATGCTGTAATACTCGATGAATCACTGTCTGCATCATCTCTTCATCCACATGCATTCCTAATACACTGGCTCCTATGGGGATTGCAAGAAGCCACCCAGGAAATCTGGTTATTCGTTCTAGAGCCAGTCTTAGGTTTGACGAAAGCCCACAGACTATGGTCCTACTAACTTCATAGTTGTGCTTTTCTTCCTCCCATACTGCAAGAAGCTCGCTTTCTGAGGTGAAATCACGCCAAAACACAAGCTTATGATGGTGAGGGCATAGCATGGTAAGGCTTTCAGTGATGTCATCTACCAATTCAACATCTTGACCAGTTACCAAGATAGGAAGGCGATTCATCACGGAATTTAGCAGAAGCGGAAAATCGTCCCCCATTAGTTCAATCATTCGCATTATAGAATAAGTCATGGCTCTCGCCTCGCTAAAACTACTCCATTGTCATTGCCGCCAGCTAGAAGCAGCTCCCTTAGATCATCCGGAACTGAAGGACGCATTACTTCGGCAGTACTGAGAACTCGCTTGATTTCCTCTATGTAGTGCTTCAGTAGAAGCCGCATGAGACCAAGTTTTTGACCACCACGATTTACCCAAAGACTGAACACCCCGTTTGGCACCGCATAGATGAAGTGTCTTGTAGATCCCGCTTCGCAGAGAACAGTCTGAAGAGAGCTGTTTCGGAGCGTTCGTACCACGCGTTCTGATGCATCATGTAGTGCAAATGACATTGCAGCAAGTCTATCATTAGTAAATCCCTCTAGAGAAACACGAACGCCCCCACTTAGAGAGAGAAAGACCGAGTCGATATCAGGAATGCTATCATGAACTTGCCGTAGTAGCGCTCTCAGTGTGAGAGCTTGAGACCGGTCAAGTGAGATGATTGACCGTGATGTGGTATAGGAGGTGTCTTGTCCTTCAGCCACAGCGAATCCACTAAGAACGCGATGGGTTTCATCGGTACTGTAGGAGCGCAGTGGTGGGAGCCGTCCATCCACATGCTGTCGCAGCAAGAATGAAACACGAGACAAACTGTCCTTCATCTCTATGAATAGCGCCGCAAGATTCACTCTGGGTGCTGTTGTAACCGTCAAGAAGTAGTCAGGATCATTGGGAAGTGATGCAAGAAATACTTTGGAGGTTTCAGACTCCATGAGAAGATACTTGAATTCGCCATGGATAAGACGTGCAACACCATAGATTGCACATGTTGATGATGCGACCGCGAATACTTCTTCCTTGCTGAACCAAACCCCAGCACTAGCAACGGGAAGCCCATCCTTCTGAATTAGGACTACATTTTCAACGCCGGCAATCATCTTTATGGTTTGCAGCGTTTCGGTTAGCTCGTCAGTCAATCGTTCAGCTCCGGACCTAGAAGATGGTCCAATGTAGAATCTCGGAGGTTACTATATAATCACCACACAGACTATGTTCTTCGTGGTATGAGTTTGTGCTAAGCTTAGCCAATAATCACATGTGAATTAATGCGGCGTCTGGGACTTCTTGAAAGACTTCACGGGCTGCTTTCCCGACCTTTCTACGATTGTGGTCAAATGTATACACACGAATAACATCGAGATACACCTTCATCATCTCTGCAATGTTTGAGTATTCTGAGAGATTATGAGACACCTTCTTGCCATCAATCATCTCAAAGATTCGTATCTCCATGGGATTGAGCTGATGTGGATTATAGGGAACTGATGGGAGAGTAGGTACGTCTACGATTACTTCATCGGCTGGTACACCTGCTAATGCTGCAATCTCATCCTGAATGCTCTCTCTAACTCTACGTTTCGTAAGAATTTTGGAAACAAAACGATCTTCGGTATGCAGCACCTTCTCGAATACTGATTTGTACAGAATACGCGAATCTAACATGTTTACCATTGTGACGGCTTCTCTGGCATCCTCAGACTCGGTGGGGTCAATCTTTCTAATTCTTGATATCAGTGACATATCATCTAGTTTCAGAAACTCCTCAGGAGTTGAGAAGCTTGTCAATCCCAAAACACTGTCTGCAGCATTCATGAGCTTGACCAACATTACCTCAACACTGCGAACTGTTTTATGATAATAGACATTGAGAAACATCTCATACCGTGCAACAAGGAATGCTTCCAGGGCGCCTCTGGCTGCAATGTCGAATTCAAGTATCAAATCATCAGAAACTTCCAAACTGTTGATGAGTCGATGTATGTCAACAAGACCATAATTGACCCCGCAATAGAATGAGTCTCGAATCAGATAGTCCATCTTATCAGCATCGACTTGACCTGCAACGATGGAACTAACAACTGAGTCAGTCTTGGTTTCACGTCTTCCGCGAACTAGGTTGGCTATTCGGTTCTTAGATATTCCACCATCCTCAAGGAGGTCTCCAACCTCGCTTTCACGGATGATCCACTCGGTCACGTCTTCGTGGTTCCAACCCCTTCGTTCAAGAAGCGACTCTTCAAACACATGACTGAATGGACCATGACCCATGTCATGTAAAAGGCCCGAAATACGTACCTCTTGAAAGGTCTTATCACCAAGATCCATTGGTCCGAGTAGCCTTTTTCCTGTCAGACCAGCTAGATACATTGCACCAATGCAGTGTCCGAAACGTGTATGTTCAGCTGCTGGGTATACGAAATGGCCACCAGAGAGCTGCTTTATCCGTCTCAGTCGTTGATAGGGCTTTGAGTTAATAACTTTGGACTCAAGTTCTGTGAGTCCGATGAAACCATGGATAGGATCGTTCAGCTCCATAATGAAATCCATAAGGGTCCCTCAATGGTCTACATCTGTGGGTTGAATGACCTTAACTCTCGAACCAATTCGTCGGCAGCTAGGTCTGACACGCAAAGAGGTAGATGAATACTGTCTGCAATTTTGACAGCAAGTGGGTCAAGCTCCTTAACTCCTTGTAATATTACAACAGCTGGCTTCACTGCAGCAGAAGTGCCAATCTGACTCGCCTTTATTGCAACCATGGGAGAACGTCCAGTAGTAACGTTCGTGAGAATTGCCGCCCTTTGAGTGGTTCCTCCATACAGTCGAAGAAGCTGCTGTGGTGTCAAACTGACAATGGCCTTTACACTGTCTAGCGCTGTGTAACCATAGATGTCACGATCTAGCAGATTACTGTGTGTGAGAATTTTGCATTCAAGACGGTCGACTAGCAGACGTGCTGGTACAGGTAACCCAAATTCCCTACTGTCAAGTATGGCATCAGATGCTATTTCTGGAGCTATGAGTTTCTCAAGTGCCATTGCAACTCTTCCACCATTAACAGCGTCCATCTCGATTAAGCCTTCAACAAATCGCCTTATGGTTTCAACCCGAGGTGATTTTCTTCTTCCGCTTTCATAATCGCTGATTACAGAAGGCGATACGCCTAGATGTTTTGCCAAGTGTTTCTGAGAGATTTGAAAACGCTCGCGCCAGCGTTTCATCACAGCTCCAGGATCATTCTCAGCGAGGCATATCTCTCCCGCCATGGCTTCGGCCAGCCTATGCAATGCCTCACTTCCTTCCATACCATGATTCCAAAGGTGCTTTTCTGATAAAGATTTGCGAAGTGATATGTAGCCACTTAACCTATACGACCGAAGGACTCAAAGAGAGCTCATTGCTCAAAGCAATTCGGTTGAAGTCATGTTCTTCACATTCTTAGTTGGCACTGCGGGATCAGGAAAATCGCTTCTTACATCATCTCTTGAGAAATGGCTGGTGGAGGCGGAAACAAGCGTCACTGTTGTGAATCTTGATCCTGGAGTAGATGATCCACCTTACACAAGTGATGTCGATATCCGTGAATATGTGAACTATGGCGAAGTGATGCAGCAGTTTGGTTTGGGTCCAAATGGTGCTCTTGTTGCATCCCTGGACATGGCTATAGGTCATGTGGGTGATATGCGAGAAGAGATATTCGAACTTGAACGCGATTATGTCTTGGTTGACTGTCCCGGACAAATGGAGCTTTTTGCCTATCGAAACTCCGGACCTCTGATGGTATCAAGCCTTATGGGTCAAGATCCAGCTGTTTCGCTCTATCTGCTTGATTCGAATATTGCTCGCACGCCAGTTGGATATCTTTCTTCAATGCTTCTTGGTATCTCGATAAGCATCCGTTTTGGTCTCCCTCAAATCGGCGTTCTAAGCAAACCTGATATCCTTATGGAGGAGCAAATAGATGAAATACTATCATGGTCATCTGACACCTACCTGCTGGAAGAGGCTCTCGAAGACAGTTCCACTGGTCTTGTTCGAGAATACTCCAGTGCAATTCTTCGTATGCTTGATGACATCGGCGGGGGCAGTCCTGTCGTACCTGTATCTGCAAAGCTCATGGATGGAGTTGAAATCCTATATGGAGAGCTCCAACGTGCATTCCTGGGCGGGGACAATCTGGTAGTCTGATCAGGGGTTTAAATTGCGAACCTTCTTTGTGATCATATCGGGCGAGAATTTCAACCTCGCTAAGGCTGAGATTGATTCGTTGATTGAGTTAGCAGGAGCTGATGCCAAGGTTACGTGGCTTGGGCCTCTAGCTCAGATTGAGTCAACCTATGACCTCACTGATTTTCTGCTGGAAAGGGCTGCCATGGTAAAAGAAGCGGGAGCCATAATTGCTCAGGGACAACTGTCAGATGCATCACTAGAATGGCTTTCAGATGATATTCTAGTGTCATGTGTGAAACCAACAGAAACATTCTCAATTAGGACTAAGTCTTTTGTAGAAGAAAGACATGTAGAACACAGGAATAGACTGAGTGAGTCATTGGGTGCACGTATCGGCAATCTGACCGATGCAAGAGTAGCATTAGACAACCCGGATGTAAGAATACTCGTTATGATAGTTCCCGATAGAACGCTGGTTTGCGTTTCCAAAGAGTCGAAGCTAAGGCAGGAGCTAAGACTCAGGGAACCAGGGAAGAAGCCCTTCTTCCACCCATCAATGATGAATTCCCAGTTGGCGAGAGTGATCTGCAATCTTGCTGGTGTTAGACCCGAAGTGACTGTAATCGATCCATTTTGCGGGGGCGGGGGCATCTTATGCGAAGCAGCCATCCTAGGAGCAAGGGTATTGGGATGGGACCTTAACTGGCGTTTAATCATGGGTGCGATGAAGAATCTTGCAGATTTAATGGACGAAGAATCATCTGTCATCCAAGCTGATTCGCGTTGGCCGCCTTTACAGGTAAAGAAGGTAGACTGTATAGTTACGGATCCCCCATATGGTCGGACCAGTTCCACCAGAGGTGCAAAGGCGAGAAGACTCGCCCTAACCTTCTTAGAACAAGTACCTGAGATTCTCAAAGACGGAGGACGCCTATGCATCTGTGGAAGCCAAGAACTAGAAATCAAGGAAATGATGCAAGACTTGGGATTTGCTGTCAAATATCATGTTCTTGTACCTGTGCATAGTGGTCTCACACGCGAAGTCACAACAGCACAGTTCTAACTGGTAACAATCTTTCCATCCTCAGTAGGAGGCACAAACCATGCAAGGAACTTATCAAAGGCATCCTCATCCTCAAACATAATCTCTAGTTCTATGCATCCTAGGGGAGGCTCTTCTTCGGTTTCATCAACAAGCCTCAGCTTCCCGTAATATGCAGCCTGCTTATCAAAGAAGACAGATGTCTTGGTCCCATCCCAGTTCGACAAAACTCTCTTCCGTACTGCATCAATAATCCGGAGCACGTGAATGTGCTGTTGCATAAGGTCAAGCGAGCTTCTCCTATTTGATTTCAACATCATGTAGCCATACTCGGTTTCTTTGCAGGAGCTATCCGAAACAAAGAGATTGGTAAGTGCAGAACAGACTCGGGCCTTATCCTCTGTAGGATTAACAGGGCATCTTACAATAGCATCCATCTAAGTAAGCCTCTGAACAAGAGTGTTAGATTCATTCCGTAGCTCTTCTAAGGTTCCTTCATTCACTATTACAATATCACTAAGTGCGATTACTGCTCCTAGACCAACAGATACTTCGCGGAGGTCACGTTCTCTGAACGTTGCCCAGTCCTGAGGGTCATCCTTTCTGCCACGCTTCTGCAGACGTGAAAAACGCGTTTTTGGGGACGCATGTACACAGACTATGCATACTTCTTTCGCATAGTCATCGAACACATCAACTTCGGCAAGACTTCTGCATCCCTCTATCACTACTACTTTGGAGTCTGAGTTGTTCAGAGATTCCAAACAGCGTTTAGCCACAGCACCTGGACCATCTCGATCGCGAAGCTCCAACATGACTAACTTGTTGTTTTTGGGAGTTACATCCATTCCACGACGCTCCACTTCTTTGCGAATGACATCGCCCATGACAATGACCGGAAAACCAGCATTATGAAATGCATCTGCAACTTCGCTCTTACCGGATCCAGGCATCCCAGTTAGTATTACGAGCTTCATGGTCAGGGTCCCTTGAAAGCGAAGTGGTACTCCACTTTACCCTTGCGGTCGTCAGTCTAATATGACACTATGTTTCCTGAAATGATAGAGCGAGGTGAATCGATGTGTCATCAGTAAGTCGGGTGTTTCTCAGTATTGACATCGATGATGAGGCGCTTCTCTCAAGAATTGCTCACATTCAATCATTACTAGACAGTCAGTCAGCAAAAATGAAACTGGTGGAAAGAGAGAATATCCACTTCACATTGAGATTCCTTGGGGATACACCAAATACGGATATTGAGAGAATTAGAGATGAGCTTTCAGATATCAGGTATGAATCCTTTACAATCCGGATTGATGGCGTGGGCGCATTCCCAAGCGCCAGCCGCCCTAGAGTCATATGGGTGGGGGTATCTGACAATGCAGGAAGAGTAAAAGATCTGAAACTGGAAATTGATGACCGGCTTGGTAATTTAGGCTATTCACGTGACAGGAAGTTCCATGCTCATGCAACAATTGCACGGGTCAGGGCTGTACGTGATCGTAGCCAAATAAGGGAAAACATCGAACATCTGACAAATGAGTCAGTAGGAACTATGACTGTCGATTGTTTCAGGATGACGAAAAGCACTCTGACCTCCTCAGGACCAATCTATGAAACTCTATGGGAAGTACAGGCTTCGTGAAAATGGTGGGCCGGGGGCGACTTGAACGCCCGATCTCTTGCATTCTGTGACTTGAGGCCCTAGGTCCTTAGTCGCCCCAAGCAAGAATCATACCAAGCTAGACTACCGACCCTTGCAGTCGTTGTCGTAAACCGATGTCAAGATAAACGTTATTGCAAAGTGTATTAGAACACGTGTTCTAATGGATTCGATTGCATTGGGTCTGAGGTCTACACTTATCTTAGGGAATTGAACCAAGGAGGACTTGGGATGTAATAATGGTCACAGATCTGCTCTATCATGAAGTGTTCACTAAGCATATGATATCACCAAGTCACCCAGAAAGGCCTGAGAGATTGATTTCTGCTATGAAACATATCAAAGAAACCGGTCTTCTTGAGGAGTCCAAGGTCAGAATCGTAGAGGCCATGCCAGCTGATCTGGAATTGGTCCATTCCATTCATGATAGACAGTACATCGAATTGGTCAGGACTAAGTCCGAAAGGGGTGGTGGATACTTCACATTGGATACAGCTGTCAATGAATACACCTATGAAGCTGCCATGATGGCTGCTGGTGCTGGAACATTAGCTATGGACAGAATCATGCAAGGTGAATCTGACAACGCGTACGTATTGTGCCGCCCACCAGGACATCACGCAGAATACGATAGAGCCTTTGGGTTCTGTTTCATCAACAATGTCGCGGTCGCAGCAAAACATCTTCTTCAACAACATGGCATCCAGAGAGTGCTAATTGTTGACTATGATGCTCACCATGGAAATGGAACCCAGAATACGTTTTACAGTAGTAACCAGGTGCTTTACATAGGGCTCCATCAAGACGGGCGAACGCTTTTCCCCGGTTCAGGATTTCCGGATGAAATCGGTTCGGGGGAAGGAAAAGGATACAACGTGAATCTTGCGATGTATCCAGGAGCTGGTGACAAGTCCTACGACATCGCATTTACGGAAATTGTGGAGAAGATTGGCGAGTCATATAGACCCGAGTTTGTGCTTGTTTCATGTGGGTTTGATGGGCACTTCAGTGACCCATTGACTGTCTTAGGTCTAACTACCTCAGGAATGGCAATGATGAACTCACGACTAAACTCAATGGCAAAGAGTATTTGTGAAGGGAGAGTCGCATTCTTCATCGAAGGGGGCTATGATCTCGATATAGTAGGGAAATGCTCACGCAATATAATCGAGGAGCTATGTGGCACTGATGTTACAGCATACACAGACGAACATTCTGAGAGTGAGAACTGTACAAAGTATACAGAAGAGCTTGTTGACAGGCTAAGAAAGAACTTGAGTGATTTTTACTTCTAGTCATTCTCAATCTCAAAGTCTTCAAGAAGAGTCTGAATCGAAAATGGGTCCTCGTCATCATCAGCAGACTCGATAAGAGAGGCAGTCTCGTCCTCAGTCATCGGAATATCCACCCCGAGCTGTCGTTTTATTGATTTGGCCAACGAAGTGCCAATGGTCGGTACACGGGCGATTTGCTCAATGGATGCATGATAGAGATTAGACTGATTCTTCAAACCATTGCTATAAAGCATCCTTCCTCTTATGCGACCGATTCCTCTAAGTTTCACAATATCCAGCAGTTCTCTGTGCACTCCATATTTTAGACGAGCCCGAAGATTGTAGAAGAACGGGATGTGCTGTGTGGTATTGATTACTCTAGCAATCTCTGATGCTGAATAGGCCAACCATTCTGCTGTCTGAACATACCTATGAACATCACCCATACCCACATTGAATCCTTCAGTGATTTCACGCTCCGAACTTTCAGAGATCCATTCTTCCAGTAGTCTTGCGGTCTTTACCTCTGCAAGAAACTCCCCGTAGTCATCAAACTCATCTATTGGGGGTTCAATCAGGAAGTCATCCTTGTTTCTTTCAACAAAGTAATCGTACTCATCAAAGTCCGATTTGGTAAGATAGGTGGTCTGCTGGTCTGGAGTATGGCATATGAGATGGAGTGCACCGATAAGTGAAACCTCTTCGGCTTCAGTCAGTGCATCGCGGAGTAGTATAGCAGTGTAGGGATCGATGTATAGTCTGGATGCTCTCTTGCCCAATGGGGTTGCGGAGTATGATCCAGATTCGGTGCTAATCAGTTGGCCCTCTTCAAGGAATATCAGAGCTGACGAAACATGATGCTGAATCTCTAACGGGTCAAACTGGCAAGAGAAGAACGTTCCTCTAATCAATGAGTCAACTTCCTCTCTATCTCGTGTCATCTCTGTAGCAATGGTGGAAAGTAGGTGGGAACGGAGAGCAGAAGGAGATGCGAGCTTGGATGTGATTCTCTCTGGTTGGGCTAATACATACTCGTCCGTTAGTGCGTCACGTTCTTGCTCGGATTTGGCAATGAGTATTGCCTCTCCATACCTGTCGTATTTTGGACGGCCAGCCCTTCCGGCCATCTGTTTGTACTCGAGGACTGGAATAGTATAGCTTCCTCGTCCTTGTTCAAAGCGTCGATAATCACGGATGATGACTCGTCTAGCTGGAAGATTCACACCAGCTGCCAAGGTTGGAGTTGCTATTACAGCCTTTAGCAAATCGTCTTTGAAGAAGTCTTCAACCAGTGTACGTTCATTGTTATCAAGTCCAGCATGGTGAAATGCCACTCCTGAAACGATGACTCTTGCTAGGGTTTTCGTTGCTTCAGGAGCTGAGGGTCTTGCAGACAGCTTCATAGCTGCTTTCGCTAGACGTTCATGCGCATCTGTATTGACATAAGGACGCACAGATGATGCAAGTTTCTTGGCTACTGCAACAGTTGACCTTCTACTTGATACAAACACAAGAGCCTGACCCTTCTCATCCAAGATATCGCAGACCACGTCACCGATTATCTCCGACCGCTTTCGGGGGATAGACTTTGTTTCTCCTTCAAGAATGAATGCGATTCTATTGTCAAAGTAGACGCCTTCTTTCAATGGCACCGGTCTCCACGAACTTGTGACAAGATCTGCACTCAGCCACTCTGCAATTCTCTCAGAATTTGAGATGGTGGCACTCAATGCTAAAATCTGCACATCTGGAAGACTCTGCATCATCTTGGCAATGACCATTTCCAGTGTAGGACCCCGTTGTGGGTCATTCACTAGATGGACCTCATCTACCACCAAGATTCCTACTTCTTCAAGCCATTGTGTTCTATGGCGCACTAACGAGTCAGCTCGTTCTGTCGTCAATACAACTATATCTGCCTCTCTTAGACGGGTGCCCGGCGAGTCATAGTCCCCTATAGACATCGCGACTGTGATTCCTAGTGATTCGTATTTCTTGAATTCTGAATACTTCTCTCTTGCAAGAGACCGTAGCGGAACAAGATACAATGCTTTGCCGCGTCCATCTAGAATACACTTGAGCATGGATATCTCTGCCACTAGCGTCTTGCCAGAACTTGTGGGAACTGCCAGAACTAGATTGTTGCCATCCAGCACTCCTGTTTCAAAGGCAGATATCTGAGGGGGAAAGAGTGTGAGTATTCCAGTATCCCGAAGCAGATTGATGACCTTCTTATTTACGGACAAGCTCTCAAGCTGCGTTGTGGTCATCTCCAGTGTAAAGCTGCCTGTTACTTTGGCGGCAGTCGTATGGTACCCTCGCCTTTAGGCCTATATGCAGTACCCTCTAGTAGAAGCTTCTCTATGACCGGCCCAGCTCTTTCTCTTGAAATCTTCTTGATCTCTAGTCTCTGCAAAAGCTCAACCTCGCTATTCACACCGTCGTCTTCCATTTCCTTGAGGGTTTCGATAATTGCAGTTCTAATTTGTCTCTGACTCGAAGACTCTTCTGCATAAATCCGGTCTGCGTCAAATTCACCAGTTTCAACATCATAAAACACCATTTGCATTGATGCCTTCATAAGGTCAACAGCCGCTAGCCCGTCCTCTCTGCTGACTTCGCGCTTTAGTGCCATTCTTGCTCGAGCTTCTGCAAGACGTACTAATGACTCCAGCTGCCGGGCAGTGATAGGTATAGGGGCATCTTCTTCTTGAGCCTTTTTTCGAAGACCCACATAGAAGTCCTTTATTGCCTCAGCAGCCTCAGGGGTCAGTTTAGGCTCGAACTCGCGGTGCGCAAATGCAATATACTTCTTCAAGAGCTTCTTCGGGATTGGGGCTGTTTCATCTCTTACCTTCCTCGGTTTCCCCTGATGTAAATCTAGAATGAATCCTGCTAGGTCTTTGTCGCGCTCTTCATCAGGAGTGTCAATCATGACCCAGATTAAATCAAATCTGGACAGAATTGTGAAGGGTAGCTTGATGTTTTCTTGTGGAGTCCATGAAATGTTATATCGGCCAAGTGAGGGATTCGCCGCGGCTAGAATGGAAGTGCGTGCATTCAATGTCGCAACAATGCCAGCCTTTGCTATGCTCACAGTATGTTGTTCCATTGCTTCGTGTATTGCTGTTCGATCATTTGGATCCATTTTGTCAAACTCATCTATGCATGCAATTCCTTTGTCTGCCAGAACCAACGCTCCAGCTTCAAGTGTCATAGCTCCGCTGTCAGTATCATGAACAACAGCTGCTGTCAGACCTGCAGCAGTGGTACCCTTTCCTGATGTGTACAGGGCTCTGGAGCCAAGATCTGCCACATACTTCAAGATCTGGCTTTTTCCAGTCCCGGGATCACCAACTAGTAGAATGTTTGACCGTCCCCTTAGCCGAATTCCTTCATCTTCGAAAATCTTCTCGACTCCACCGAATAGAAGAAGTGAGATTGATTTCTTGATGTCGTCATGCCCTTGGATTGCAGGTGCAATTGATCTGTAAATCTTCTCATGAATATATGGATTCTCAGACAGTGCGAGTATCTCTTCCCTGTCTTCAGGGGAAATATCAAGCTCATATTCCTTCTCTGCAACTTCTACTCCATTGGCTTCGATAAACACTCTAAAGGTGGCTAGCTTCCCGCCCCTCCTAGAGAAGTCAGGTGCGGTTTGGAGCATTCCTGTCACATTGACCATGTCCCCAGGTCTTGAGATGTCCACTATGTCACCCTTGAGCACTGCATCGACGGACCGTGGCATTTGTCCTGGAGGAAGCTCCTCAGGTGATTCCTGTATTCGAACCTTCTGCCAGTCTATGAACCGTGATTTTCCTTGCCCAAGTAACAGCTTCATAGGGGTCTTTTTCCCGCAGCTAGTACAAAATGCGGGTTCGGTGTAGCGACCTTCCTCTTGTTCTTGAGGAATTTCATCACCACAAATTCTGCATTCGAATGTGGCATTGACCAATAATGGCTTGACTTCGCTTGCACGCATCATGATACCCTTGATACGGATTAGCTTCCCGATGTGACGCGCCCGTATGTATCTAAGAGGAACAGTATCAGTATAGTTAATGATGCGGACATTTAATGCGTCATGCCCAATTGCTTCAACATACTTTGGATCTTCGATTCTAAGGATAGTAACCAATGCATTGTGAGCGTTCTTGAGAAATGACTGAGGATCTTCTGTGGCATCTGCTGTAAATTCATTATCAAAGCTGATAAGATCTTCAAAGTCTATGACTAATGAAGTTTCACCGTCAACGGACATCTCTTGTACTTTAGACCAGTAGACTGGATTGCCATGTTCATCTTTGAAAGTGCGAATGAATTCCTCGAATCTTCTCTCTTCGGTCTCCATTTCTGTTGTCATGATTAGTCAGAACACTCCAGATGTAGTCCTAGTGATGTCACACGACTCTCACACTGTGTCTGTAGGGGTCAGATATTAAAACCCGTTCTCGTTAGTTGTGAGCTTGCCTTTTAACTCTGTCAGAGCTGTTGGACGTTCTTCAGACTATGGTCTTTTCTCTCACCATTTCGCGCCAAGCAGAGAGTAGAGAGTAGAGTTCATCTGCGAGCCACCTTTCTTCTCGCGACATTCTCTTCCGGTTATCTTGACTTACGCCAGACTCGGGTTTTGCAGCGCGTATTAGTTTAGACAAACGAGTTTCGGTCAGAATTCTGAGCATTGTGCTCATCTTCTTAATATCAGCATAACGACGCGGTTCCATTGAGGTCTTGTCACTTTGTAGCTGGCTCATCTTTCGAATGAGAGCAGAATAAAGCAATTTGGGCCGCTCATTCTTTTTATCATAAAGACTCTGTAATTTGGGGTCCTCTCTCTCTGTATTATACAGGTTTTGAAAGGACCGAAAAGAATCATACGTATCACTGACATCCAAGTCAACAAAATCATAGACAGTGAGCTTCTCGATTGCCCAATTCGGAAGTTGCGCCGCAGTTTCGGCTTTGAAAGGACCTAGTTTTTCTCCTCCTATCGTGATCTCTGGCACATCCTCACGAAAGAAACACCTACGGGTTTCGTTTAGAAACTGCATTGCAAATCGGTCTCTCACAGTCTTGGAGTCGCGTTGAGAACTCATTGTGCACACAATTTTCGATTGATTGGCGTACCATAAGAACTTGTGCTAAAGCATGAATAATGGTGCTCCTTTTAGTCTGACAGGGGTATTGTCTAATGAGTTAGACTTCTGTTTCCAATTGACTGATGCTTCCGGAGAAGCTTTTAAGAACAGCAGAAGATTGTCACCGCAGCCTACGACTGGATGGGAATCAAATGGACTTGGACCTCTGGACAGAGAAATATCGCCCTCCCACTCTCGGGGAGATTATTGGACAAGAATCGATTATTGAGAGCCTAACCAAATTCGTGGAGAACAGGAATGTACCGCATTGTCTATTCAGCGGACCGCCAGGCACAAGCAAGACTACCGCTGCAATGGCGATGGCAAGAGATCTCTTTGACGACACCTTTGATCGTAACTTCATGGAACTAAATGCAAGTGATGAGAGAGGTATTGATGTCGTCAGGAATCAGATAAAGAACTTCGCCAGGACCATGCCAGCGGGAGATGCACCCTTCAAGATTCTGGTCCTAGATGAGGCAGACCATCTTACTGCTGACGCTCAACATGCATTAAGACGGACGATGGAATCGTATGCGAGCTCGTGCAGAATGATATTGATATGCAACTATTCGAGCAGGATTATTCCACCAATTCAATCCAGATGTGCGATATTCAGATTTGCCCGATTAAATGATGACTCAATGGCTGAGAGGCTCAAATTCATTGCGAAAAAGGAGAAAGTTTCTGTCAACGTAAGTGGGACCAAGGCTATACTCTATCTCGCAGAAGGGGACATGCGGGCTGCTATCAACCTTCTTCAAGCATCTGCATCTGCAGGAGAAAAGGTGGATGATACAATAGTCTACTCAATAGCGGGAAGAGCAAACCCCAAGGCGATTAGGGAGATGCTGGACTCAGCTGATGCGAACTATGAGGACTCTCTAGAGAAACTTAGAGTACTCATCTACCAGCAGGGAGTGTCCCCCGTAGATTTGGCAAGACAACTGCATAGAGAAGTGTTAAAGCTGGACATGGCAGAGGATCAAAAGATGCTGATTCTTGAGAGGGCTGCAGAAGTCGAGTTTCGGATAGGAGAGGGAGCAAGTGGAGAAGTCCAGCTGAGTGCACTATTAGCGCATATAGGACTGGAACGGGGTAAATCATGAAACACAGAAACCTGCCTTGGCCAGAACTCCACCGACCTACAAGTCTCAAGCAGGTAGCTGGCAACGTCGATACGATAAGAGAGCTGAAGAAGTGGATCCAGTCTTGGATTGACGGATTGCCTAGTAAGAAAGCGGCATTATTGATTGGCCCTCCGGGTGTGGGAAAGACTGCTTCTGTTGGTGCGCTCTCTCATGACTACGACCTAGAACTGGTAGAGTTCAATTCAAGCGATAAGCGAAACAAGGGTACTATCGAAAATCAAGTATGGAAAGCGGCAACGCAACAGACTCTGGACGGTAGACTTCGTCTTCTTCTCCTAGACGAGGTAGACGGGCTCTCCGGGACTAGTGATCGAGGAGGGGTGGGTGCGATTCTGAAAATCGTTGAAGACACAGTCCATCCCATTATAATGACAGCAAATGATCCAAACAGCTTACGCCTCAAGGATTTGGTGAAGGTCTGCAAGGTGTTCATGTTCGACCCAATTGAACAAAGTGATATGGTAACTGTCATCAGAGAAATTGCAGCTGCACATGAATCTGTGTTCTCTGACGACGTGTTAGAGGGAATTGTTGATAGGGCTGGGGGCGATCTTCGAGCTGCAATATCAGATCTTGAAACACTTTCTGTAAGCGGACGCACATCTGATGTGGGACTGCCATCACGTGATGTACGTCGTGAGGTTAGAGAAGCCTTTGGACGGCTGTTTATGACTACAGACCCAGAATCTGCCAAACGTGTTGTTTCAGAATTGGATATGGACCACAATCAACTGCTTCTTTGGCTTGAGGAGAATGTACATCTTCACCTCACGACTCCGGAAGAACTAGACCAAGGTTTTGAATTTCTCTCCCTTGCTGATTTATCACTTGGACGAATTTGGAGGCGGCAAAACTGGAAACTGCTGGCCTATGTGTATGACTTCTTGGCGGTTGGAATTTCGACAAGCAGAAAAGTGACGCCATATAGGAATGTTGAGTATTCTCAGCCAGCTTGGCCAATGTTGGTTTGGCGGGGGAATAGAAAACGAGACAAGGAATCAGACCTTTTCTTAAAACTCTCTAGAATCGCTTCAATCTCTGGAAGGAGAACAGCACCTGTTTATAGGAATGCAATATTGGAGATGGTCAGAAGGAATCCTCGATTGAAAGGAGTCTTCTCGGATTGGCTAGAGGTCAAGAAGGGTTTCTTTGATGAAAGATGAAGTCATCACTAATTGCACTTAGTGTACGTCTGGATCTTTTGAGATAGTTCAAATGGACTCTCAACTCCTTCCGCACCCTTGAAATTGCATACTTACTAGTGGTCATGCGAATTGGTATCGCTGTTTCCACTAGTACCAAGCATTCTGGTGGAGCAGGCTCAATACCTCCTGGAATCATGTTATGGCCATTGAGATGATCTGAATAGGTCTGAATGTCCATAGTGCCAGCTCCAATCTGTTCAAGCAGTGATACTGTCTTTCTGATTAGCTTCCAAAGGAAGTTGGTGCCAAAGATATCCAGAGTAATGCTGTCATCCGATTTCAGGAGACTTGCATTGATAATCGTGGTTGTAGTTGGTCTGTCACCATCTGGCTTGGAGAGATGAGAGAAATCACGGGTTCCGGATAATAGCTGTATGGCAGTTCTCATCGCTTGGAGATTCACATCAGACGGATTTGTATCAAGATAGTATCTATAATGTCTCATAAGCACATCATATCGAGGATTGAAATTGGGTGGAGCTATGGCATATGCCCACAATGCAATATCAGGCGGTAGGTATCTGTTTACTTTATCTATCTCCAGCTTCCTTTCCCCGTTTATCATAACAATTTGACCTATGCTATGCACTCCTCGGTCGGTACGACCCGAGAGTTGGACCGTCTGAGTAGTATAGCCGTCTTTACTCCCCGAGTCCCAACGATTCAACGCATCAATGAGTTCACCCTGTATGGTTTTGAGATTCGGCTGAAATTGAGACCCATGATAGGCATCTCCAAGATAGAAGAGACGTGCAATATAGGAGTGCAATTAGCAGACCTCTTAGTCATGACTGCCATAGTCCAAACAGGTTGCGTAAGGCTCGTGCCCTGTGGTCCTCTATCCGATAGCGGTAGATTTTGATTCTCCCAAACATCTTTTCCTCGACTAGACCTGATTTGATAAGTACCTCGAGATGCGATTTGGTCGAGCTATGATTCAAGGAAACTCTCCGGCAGAGTTCGGATATATTCAGCTCGCTGGAGGTGGCTAGTTCTTTTATTATCTTGATTCTCCCTCTTGAAGAGAATAGTTCCTCTATTGGTACTCGAAATCCGTCATCAGTATTAGTAGAAATCATGAAACCCCCCTTCAGGTAAGTAGATCGAGCAGATGTTGTTCCAACATCTCAGCTGGTACATCAGAGAGACCTATCAGGGTTGTCTGGCCTCTCTGGCCAGTACCTGAACGTTTTGTGTCCAGAAGACCATGCGCATGTAGATCCTGTACCCATTCCCAGATCTGGGTGTGCGCTCTTGGCTCTTCGCCATACTCCTCGCATATCGGGCGATACATCTCTTCGAGCTCACCCATTGTGATATAGGCGCCTCGATTCACCTTGAGCTGTCTTGCAGCTGCTAGGAGAAGAAGTATATTCTGTCGTGGGATAGTTGCGAACACCTCTTTCCTCAACTCGGGATGTGTGTCTGCCTTGGCCTTGCGAGCATAATCAGGAATCACCTTTCGGGAATCTGCACTATCGGCTTGTTTTCCTGCACGCCACAGTAGCTCGATTGCATAACGAGCATCTCCACGTTCTGAGGCAATGTCGCAGATAAGCTGCAGTGTTTCATCCATAACGACATCCTTCTCAAATGCCATATCTGCTCGTTCCTTTAGAATATCATATAGGGCGCTAGATGCATATTGATCAAAACGAAGTATGTTTCTTTGAAGTGTGCTCAACGTGCTTTGATCCAAGATGCTCTCATCAAGGGGTATCTTCCTCCCCACTCCAATTACAGACAAACGCTGAGGGGCATTCAACCTGTCATCCATCAGCCTAGTCAAATCGTAGAGAATGTCTGCTCCTCGTTGTCTAATGAAATAGTCGAGCTCATCAAGTATCAATAGAAGGTATCTATCTTCTTCATCAAGTACTTCCACAACCATCTGCAGAATTTCTTCAGGTGAATGGCCTCGTCGGGGAAATCTTGGTTTAAACTCCCTCAACACCCGCAAATACACAAGATAGGTACTCTTACTCACTCTGCAGTTTATGTGCAGTTTGTGCAGTTGTATGCCACGGCGGGCAGCTGCTTTAACCATTTGCTCTGCAAAGCGCTTAGTCACAGCTGTCTTTCCGGTGCCCACTGGACCCTCGATAATAAACTTCTGACTTGCGCGACCTGGAGAGGCAATTAGTGTCTTGAAACTCTGGGCAAGCTTCCTCAACTCAGACTCTCTATGTGGGAGAGTTTCTGGAACATAGTCGATGGACAGCAATTGCTCCGACTTGAATACACTCTGTCGACTCAGTTCGTCTTCCACATAGTCACGCGTCATGAGTCATCCCAGTCCGAAATAGAAACAAATCAGCAACTTAAAAGAGTTATGCGAATTGTTCGATTAAATGTATGCGAGAAGTGGTGCTAGCCGAAAGTAATAGTGGCGAGCTCGTTACTCAAGATCCATATCATCGTCACTCTGGACTCATTGGGGTCATGGCAGTCATCACTCGCCGCTCTCAACTTAGTCTACTTGTCCTTAAGTCTGACGAAAAGAATGTGCGGCCGCCGGGATTATCTCAACACGCGAGAGTCGTATGTCGATTCGAACCCGGGTTGGAGGCTTGGGAGGCCTCCGTCCTAACCAGGCTAGACTACGGCCGCTGAAGAGGCCATCCTTGTGGTGCATGATAAAAGACTATCGGCAAAGTACTCCAAGTCAACGCTTATCAAGGACTTGTGGGACAGCCGCCCTGAGGATTATACTTCATGGCCGGTCGCGATTTATCAGTCAACTTCTGGCAGGGAAATCAGGCATGTGCCGAAGCTGCAATTGCAGCAGGATGCCGGTTCTTTGCTGGCTATCCAATCACTCCAGCCTCTGAGATTGCAGAAATAATGGCAGAGAGTCTTCCAAGTGTCGGAGGGACCTATCTTCAAATGGAGGATGAGATAGGTGCGATATCTGCAGTAATCGGTGCCTCATGGGGCGGCACCTTGTCAATGACGGCAACATCCGGCCCTGGTTTTAGTCTCATGCAGGAAAACATAGGATATGCAATTATGACTGAAACTCCTTGTGTCATTGTAGATGTCCAGCGTGCAGGACCTAGCACTGGGCAGGCTACAAAAGGCGCACAGGGAGATTTCCAGCAATCAAGATGGGGTACACACGGTGACGTTGAGAGCGTGGTGCTTTGTCCTAATTCTGCACAGGAAACGTTCGAACTCACGTTGCGTGCCTTTCATCTCTCGGAGAAGCTTAGACATCCAGTGGTAATTCTTTCAGATGAAATCGTGGGACATTCTCGAGAGAGAGTTGTTGTGAACACAAAGGAAAGTCTTGAGGTTCAGCGAAGGTATGCAAAGGTGGGAATTCCTCCATTTGATGGATTCAATGAGAATGGTTGGATGCAAATGCCAAGGTTCGGTGAAGGCCACAACCTGCTTGTCACTGGGTCAACGCATGATGAATATGGCTATCGAAGGACATCGGATCCTGAAGTACATGACAAATTGATTCGTAGGATCTCAACGAAAATTCAGAATGAACGGACGCTTCTTACAGATGTGGTAGTTTCAGGTCAAGAGTCAGCTGAATGGGGAATTATATCGTATGGGTGCACATCAAGATCGGTAGAAGAGTTGATTGCTAGGAGTTCAGGAGTCCCTCCTCTGAGATCGTTGCGTTTGAGAACTGCATGGCCGTTTCCAGACTCTGAGATAAGAGAATTTGCTGAATCAGTTGATCGATTGCTAGTGCCGGAGCTTAGTCTAGGACAGCTCTCCAGAGAGGTTTCAAGAGCAGTTGGCAACTCTATCGACGTGGTTTCACTCACTAAGATTGGTGGAGGATTGCTGATTGAGCCGAATGAAATCGTGGAGAGAATAAGATCCGAGTCATAGTCTGTAGGAGAGGGAGATATAGGTCCAGGAGAAGTGGAGTCCCCAATGATTATCACAATGCTAGTTCTCATCCAGACGGTCATGGATTCTGAGATATTTGCTTCTTCACACCAAGGACTGCTTATGTACAAATGAAGAGTGTGTGATCCAGGATAGATATCGAACAAAAAGGGAACTTCTATTGGGGACGTGGCATCTGCATTGCTAATTGTGAAAAAGGGTGTAAGGGCTGAATCAGCATAGATTCTCAAATCAATGAACCCAACACTCTGGCCATTATCATCTGTAGCATTGATATCGACCTGAGTAATCTCCCCATAATAGACTAAGTTGAACACGACATCAACATCGATGACTCCATGAACATTGATTTTCAGGTCAAGGAGATTCTGAACGCTGTACGCACTTTCGAGTATTTCAATGGACATTGAATGAGAACCTAGTGATGTATCGCTGCTGATAGAGAGTGTAACTTCCGCTTGACTGTTAGCAATGACTGATACAGTGACATTGATTTCTCCAATTGAATCAAAGATTTCTATTGGAATTAGCTGGCTCTGCAGTAAGGTGGAATTGATACTTACAATCAAGGTAACATTGTTTCCTCGCTTGGCATACCACGTAGCATTTGCTGTTGAAAGATGAACATCATAGGGAATCACATCAATTGTGACCGATTCAGATTCATTTCGATAAAGAGGGTTGATTGCTGTAAGATTCACACTATATAGGCCTGGTTTGACAGTGAATGGTATTGACACACTGTAGAGTCCGTTACCAAGTTTGTTCATTGTACCCGAAGAAAAGGTCGTAGTCCACAGAATCGTACTATCAGAAATCAGCTGACCGTCTTGCGTCTTCTGATCTACCAATATGTCAGCGGATTCGGTTTGACTGCCATCTGGTGTTTGGCAATGAATTGATGGTGGTGCAGACAAGATTGTTAGATTGGAAATCGCTCTTGTTGCTACGAGGGGGAAAGAATCTGAAAAGGGAAGGAAGCTCTCCGTTCCATTACCTGCTATTGTAACTGTATAATCACCAGGAGGGCCTGTGGTTTCAGTCCAGTTAATCCATATTTCTCCGTCCGAGGATGTTGTCGTATCAATTTCTAGTATTGAATCAGATGTCGAATTGAGAAGTGTGACTGTCACAGGGCTGTTCCTGTATGGAATGGACTGGTTGTGTGTACTTGCAACTTTAAAGGCAAGGGTGGAATTTTTGTTGAATTCAATGTTCAAAGGTGATAGCGGAAGAACACCAAGATGGCCCCTTGTTATATTCACAACAACAGTATCTCCCTCGCCCTGTGAATAGGAGTCATAGATCTCGACATTGAAGATTACATAGGCTTGGGTGCCATTTACTCCTGGTGAGGTGTCTCCTGGGAGGATGGTGTAGGATGAATTGAAGTGTCGTACGTCAATTGAGGGTGAGATATAATAGAGATCTGAGAATACAGGACCTTGATCGGTCACTACTGCAAACGACACATAGCACCACCCATCTCCACTGAAATCAGCAATAAGTTCAGCAACCATGTTTATTGTTTCACCTACTTCATACGCTAGCTTGTCAGTTTCGAAGTAGTGGAATTCGAAGTAGAATGCAGAAACAGGTGCGACAAGGGCGAATACAATACATGCGCAGGCAATGACTGATGCTAATGTCCTTTGGCTCAAGAAACCCACCAAACCCCGGTCAGTATGTTGCCTAAAAAACAGCACACGAATAGAACGACAACTTTAATTCCAGACTGACCGCCAACCAAGCGCCGAGGAGCGTGAGAATATGGTAATCAGGCTAAAGAATGCCACAGTTGACTCAATTGAAGACACCGAAACAAAGAGGCTGAAAGTTGTCACGATGATTGCCAAAGAAGAAGGTGCACGGATTTCATTAGAGCTTCCTGAAGTCCTGTCTGGTACGATTAAGCTAAGGGACGAGGTCACTGTTATTTTCGATTCGAAACCAATTGCAAGAGGAGAGAATGCCAAGCTGTATGCGGAAGGCAAGGTGTTTCGAATAAGAGACGAAAATGGGATTGAAGTTACTGGCACGATAGGAGGGCTTAGAATGACTCTTGATCTCAGTAATCCTACAGCTGCTCAACGAAAGACGTTTGACCAAAACAGGTTCTTGGTAGCTATAATGTGAAAATGTCTTCGAGAGTTCATACTCCATGTAATAGTTTCGGGCATCTCTCTTTCTGTCAGTCCAGACTGTTAACACCCTCTGTAAAGCACTGAGAATTAGCTCTGTAGAACAGCATGTTCTGAAGAACGGACTGAAACCCTCCTGAAATCTAGTTAGGACCCGAACCCATGCGGTATATGGGTGTGGTCTTTGATTGATGAAACATTCAAGGCTATTCAAAACTCGTCTTGGTCTTGCCCCGACTGTTCCGGTCTAATAACGGCAAACCAGGGCTATATTGTATGTGTAGAATGCGGTCTAGTAATCTCTAGAGAATACGTGTCACCTACCTACCAGATGGGTGAAAAGGTATCTGACGGTGCACCTGATGCAAGTGTATACGTATCTCTTGGAAATCGTATGCATATTGTTGACGGTTTAGGGAGCTATATTGGCTTCCATAAAGACAGATATTTCCAAGATGCACAAGGTCAGACTCTCACAGCACGATCGCAGAAGAAATTCAAGCGGCTTAAGATGATATACAGCACGCGAATACGGATTGGCAGAAATGAAGCAAAGTATAGAGCTCTCAGAACTCTCAACCATGTTTCTAAGCTGCTAATGCTAAATGAACAGGTCCGTGATCGCACTGCCTATCTCTACAAGAAGATATCCTCTGAGTCTTCGGAGAAGGTTAACAACAATATCCTGCTCATAGCTGTATGTCTTCTAATGGCTGTTAGAGAATTCAAGGATGGGGCACCAATCACCTTGGATGAGATAGCCAATACATTCGAGAAATGTGGTCATCGTGTTAATGTCAGGGCTATTGTTAGAGAAGCACTGAAACTCAAATCACTAACAGGTGTTGCCCCTGAAATTCGACGTCCAGATGACTATGTGCCAAGAGTCTTGTCTATGTTGATGAATAGTGAAAAGGTGCTCAAAAAGGTGATAGCTCGTGGATGGGAGTCAAAGAAGTATGAGAATGCTCTCAGAGATAAGATCCTTGAAGTTCTAGAGATGATACCGGCTTCAAAGAGAGGAGGAAGAAATCCCTTCATATTCACTGTTTCCGCCGCCTACGCAAGCGATCGTCTAGTTGCAGATGAACATGGAAAACGGTCTGTGCTTACTCAGAAGCTTGCCTCGGAAGCGACTCAAGTGGCTGAGTACAGCATTCGGGACCATTTCGGAATGATGAAGAAAGTGATTGCATCAGTTTCTCTAACCTAGATAATCATGTGACACCGATTTGAATTATACTCCCAAAGGCGAGGATGTGAATGGAAGATACGCTCGAATTAATCAGATGTCCGGACACAAGATGCAAGGATTGTTCTGAGAGAACGGCTTCAGAATGCACTAGGCTCTCTATGGTATTTGAAGAAGAGAATAGGAAGAGGGTGCTGATTCTGGAGGACTCTAGAAGGCTCATTCATCTGAGTGGAATTTCTGGTCCAATCTCAACAAATCCTCCTTGGAAAGGAGATGGATGGGAGTCAGTCTATATAGGTGATCACGAGTTTCCAGACAGTGATTGGATTCCAGTAGATGCTTACTTGGTAGGTCCATATCTTTCGTTCTACTTCTCGAGAGCAGGTAGAAGAGGGATTTTTCATCGTTCGCATCCACTAGTGAGGACTTCGCTCGAGTATGGACTCATGCAGAAACTGAGTGAATCAATTCGAAGTAATCTCCGGCAGTCAATAGGAAGGTCTGATATTTCAACTCGACTTCGGCAGGTTGCTGACAATGTTTGTAGAAACCTCCTGACATCGTTACCTGAGATAGGCAGCACGACACGAGAAAGAATCTCTATGATAGTGGCAAACAAAACAACTGTGCTAGAACCATTCCTCCCAATTCTGTTGGATGATGACGTGGAAGAAGTGTACATGGACCGTCCAGGAAAGCCTATCTATTTTGACCATTGTAGGTTAGGAAGATGTATCTCAAAACATGAGCTTCAGCAAGAAGATGTCCCTCGTCTAACCACACTACTACGTGCAGAGAGTAACCTCCATCTAGATAGGAGAAATCCTTCTTTGAAGACTGACTTGAATCTCTTTGATACGAATCTGCGAGTATCTGCCAGCCTGCCGCCATTAAGCCCTGATGGGTTGCATATGGAAATTCGACGGGCGCGGAGGAATGCTTTCACCATTTTGGACCTAATTCGCAATGGCACACTTCCAATTGAAGCGGCGGCAGCACTTCTTTTGGCACTGGGGTGCAGGTTTAACATAACGATAACTGGAAGTCCTGGGACAGGTAAGACTACTCTATTGAATGCACTTGACTTGGATAGCCCAAAAACCTGGAGAAAAATCTACATAGAAGATGCAGTAGAAAGCAGAAGTCTTCACGATCACAACCAAGTTCGTTTCAAAGTCGACCCCGTTGATGAAGTAGATGGGCATTTCGACAAATCGTTAGAGATTGTGAAAACCCTCCATAGGTCGCCAGACTATCTTGTGCTTGGTGAGATCCAAACTGCAGAGCACAGCCAAGCACTTTTCCAAGCTATTGCAGCAGGTCTTCGTGCAATGCAAACCTGTCATAGCTCTTCTGCAGCTAGTCTTGTGTCCCGTTGGACAACTGGGCACAATATCGACAAATCTAGTATAGCTATGATGGATTTGATTGTGACAATGGTACGACCAGTACCTGGAGAGTCGATTAGACGCGTCAGCGAGATTGCTGAAGTCCAAAGAACAGTTTCAGAAGGAGTACTCAAGTTCGTAGGACTCAGTACAGTCTACAATTGCAATTCATCGCAAGAATTGCATTGGGCAACAGACGGCGCGTATCTTTCCTTTGCACGTGCAGCTGGACATGAAAGTCATATTCAAGCATACAACGAAATAGTCAATCTTCTATCCGAAAGGTTACAAACATCAGACAATAGTGGAAGCCGAAGCTTGGGAAAAGAGATTTGGACTAAAGGGCAGTCATTGTGGTTTGCACGGATCTGAGGGCATCCTGTTTCGTTTTTGAGGGCAGTTAAAATACCATTCCATGGACAGGTAATCAGGTGGAATTCTATGCATGACCCGATAAGGGATGAAAAGGGCGGCCCTCTCGTTGAAGAGAGTCTCCTGCTTGGTATTGCCGTGGTTACTGTGTCGATAGTCATTGCTGTGATACTGCAGGCAACAGGTTGGGCACAAGACGTTGTAGCAGGACTCTTTCAGATTCTTGAGGACAGCTGGAGTAGCTTCACGAGTCTATTTCCATGACTAATGATTTAACGCTGCTTGTGTGATTTGGCGAAAGATTTGGGGAAAGCCTTATTTGTAGTCTGGAGTGAGCACACCCGCTCCGGACTGGTGCGCCTTAGCTCCGGTAGATGCTTCATGAAGTCATGATGCAACCGTATGTAGTCCGGCCCAGCATGAGGGACTCTCGATCCCTCGACCCGGGTTCAAATCCCGGCCGGAGCACCAATTCTATTATCATCCTATTAGACGGCGTCGCCATAGAACCGGTATGCTAGCAAGTGCAACTGATACGCTAAGGCTGAGCACGATGATGGGAATTCCTACACCTTGACCAGCCATTGCTTCTGCGCTAGAGATGATAATGATGTGGTATCCAGTGGAAGATTGTGCGAACGCGGCTTCCTCTGTTTCATAATATAGGTTATAGACACCTGATTCCGTGGGAATGCGAAGACTAATCTCTACAATGCCCGACTCGTGACTCTTAGCAAGACTTCTTTGGCCTAGCCACTCATAGGACAGATTTACATCTTCTAGAGGGGTGCCATTCAGTGCTATGATGGATAATTGAACTACAATTTCTTGAAGAGAGGGATAAACCGAATACTTCACCATATTCACAGCTACCGGAACAACTCTGCTGACAATGATTTCATATTCTAAGACTGCGGGTAGTTCGTAGTTTAGTATGCTACCATTATAGCTTATGACTAATAGATAGGGACCTTCTACTGAAGAAACGGGAAATGCGGCTTCTGCAACACCGTCATTATTGGTGATAGACGTAGTCACCAAGTGGTCTCCAATTTGCCACGCAATTGGTCGTTCCGGTATATTGATTCCACTTGCATTTAGCTGAATTTGGAACGTCACAACTTGAGAAGGCGATGCATAGCCTCGTATGTTTTGATAGGTCATGATGATGTAAGGCTGCGACCAAACTATAACTGGGATTATTCTAGTTTTATCTGTCAAGAATGAATGTGAAACCTCGAACTGTAGATTTCTGGGTCCAAGAGGGCCATTGAAGGCAATGCGTGAAGTAGCTGTGATTTGTCCAAAGGAGAATGATATCAAATGCAACTCATGAGTACGTTCATCAAATAGCGTTACAGTGGCATTGTGAATCGGTCTCATAAAGAGATCATGGAGTGTTACTTGGACTTCAGATTCTACTCCTACAGGGATTGAATCTGGCAATTCAATGTAGATTGCTGCGGGGCTTATCACGGATATGTTAAGTTCTTTGTATGACGATTCATAACGGAAGGTCCCCAAATATTCTATCTTAATGGTGTGCATCCCAAGTATATACCGTGAATCAATATCTAGACTTAGCTCTGCAATACCATCTATGTCGCTCACGATAGCATCTATTGGATTTTCATCAAGAAACACAACAAGTGGTGCATCGGAGTGGTTCTGACCCTCAGCCAGAACTGTCATCTGCAACCAGAATGAGTCATTCAAATGAACTGTAGAGTTGTAGAAATCTTCTATTTCAATAGATGTCGCTATTTGGTGAACGTTTACAGATATCGGAATCTGTGAACCGTTTAGGAAGCGTACCATATCCTGTTCGAAGACTATTCTCAATGTGTTTTGTCCAATGATACACCATGTGTTATTGCAATCTATAATGAAAGTTGCATAGCCGCTAGCATTCGTTGGAGCAACTGCTAGAAGGGCACCTTCACTATAAACAGCCATAGTGACCCCACTAATTGATGCATTATGATCATCAGTGATTTTGGCAGTAAGAACAATTTCATCCTCTGGGTGAATAGAGTTCTCTTTGACTTGAACCTCTATAACTGTCGTAGAAACCACAATGACTGAAGACCATTGGCAGGAAGGAAACAAAGAAAGCGAAGTGTTTCCCTCAAATGTTACATTTAACATGCACAGTCCCAAAGGGTGATTGATCGAAACATTCCAGGGTACTATTGCATAGCCATTGGTGTCTGTAAAGGCAGATCCAATGAAGATATCTTGCGTCTGATCGTAGAAAAGAAGACGCTGGTTGATTACTGGATCTCCGAAGGTGCCGTTCTGAAGGAGTCTTGCAGTGATAGGCACCAATTCTCCGCGCACTACGACAAGGGTTTCCTCTGCCGATGCTACATCTGCAGTCAAACTAGATACTAAGAACAGTGCTGCCAATATCATTACTATTCCTGTGCAGACTCGCTTCAAATGCAGTCACCTCGTTTCTTGTGAAATAGATTGCAGCTATGCAAAAGCCTCATGCATAGCGTGTTCTGAATTCTCTCATGAGTCTGTATTCGAGTTTTTAATCTCCTACCGAACTATCAGATTCTGGGGGAGTTCATATGTAATTGTAAATCACCAAGGGTAGACTGTGGATTCGCAAGAGGCATTCACAGTGCTCTAACTCCGGACGGGTGATGACGCAGTGTCCAGTCATGAATTGAGCGAGGGAGGCCGATTTAGAATGCCATCTAGGAAGAGTCTTCCAGGACTATGGAGATGGATTGAGCTCGGATGGCTTACTGGCATTGCTATCTCATCTTTCTACTTCATAGTAGTCTATTTGCTCCCGTTACTAGGACTGATCACCCCAGTTTCAATCCCATCGAAACTGTTCATTGAAATCATAATCTCCATAGGTCCGATATTAATGGGCGTACTAGTGGCTCGCAGAAAGATAACTTTTGAGCAAACATTGACTGCGGTCTTAGATGATGATTTAGTGTCAATGAACGTTGGAAACCATACTGTGGCAACATGTTGTCTTGATATCATATCTGCGCCTGGCTCGGTCCATGTTGCTCGGAATGATCGGCCAGAATATGCTACTGCATTCCTTCTAGCACTTCGTGCAGGAATGAATGAGAAGGTCAGTATGGCATATGAAGCGGGTGTTTCGAGGGGCGAAGCCTTTCTACGGATATTCATAACTGGAATAGGCAAGAATGAGGAAGAGATTGGGAGTATTCTTAGACATGAGGCGACTCGAGCCGAGGCCATATTGATATCCTCTCTTAGCAATGTGGAACTCCATCAGCTTAGAGGAAAGAGCCTCATGGACGCCGTATCAGGCATCCTTTCTCTTAACTTGGAAGGGAACTTATCCAGAGAGCTGCATACTGCATTGTTGCTAATTAATGGAGAGCCACGAGTCGCGCCCAGTCTGGAAAGCTCGCAGATTGGGACTTTCCTCTCAACTTCGCTTAGGCAAGGATATGATGTAAGTCTCACATGCGTCTTTTCGAAGGCCAAACCTGGGCGTGAACAGAGAAAACTGGAAGGGCAATGGAAAACAATTCGTGAAAAAGAAAAACGGAACGAAGACTCCCTGGCAGACCATTCAGAGAAAAAGAAGCTGCTACGCGATTATGAGGAGATACAGGGAAATACCAGCTGGTTTGATTCCTCAGTTTCTCTTGCGATAAGAACAGACAGTTCCAAACAGCTTTCAAGCATTCAAGAAGCGGTGTGTGGTGTCGTTCACTCAATATGGGGAGGAGATAGCAAAGTCAAATTGAAACCTAAAACCATAGGGAAGGGTGTAGCCTACAAACTCCTTCTTAGAAGACATATTGCGTCACAAAGGACTCATGTGAGTAGATTGGTAGCTTTCTTGAATACACCGGTCCAGCAGTTACCTGTCATTGCCGCATCCCCTGCGCCCACCTTTTCAATTCCATCAAGAAAGTTGGTGAGTAATGAGTTTGTCATTGCAAGAGCTGTCTTTGGCGGGCGCCGAATAAATGATGTCGGTTTGAAACCGGAATGGCTTCGGGAACATGTAGCTGTACTTGGAGCAACTGGTACCGGAAAGACTACTCTGGTGAAACACCTTATTGCTGAACTAAGTAAGAAGTCGAGTGTTCCATGGTGGATCTTTGATGTAAAGGGATCTGAATATCAAGAATTAGTAAACCTCTGTGACAATGATGTCCTTGTATTGAAACCCGGAGTAGATCCATCATTCGTGATTGATTTCATGGATCCAGAAACTGATTCTGGGGAAAAGCATGCATATACAACCTTTGCAATATTGAGAGAGCTCCTAAACGAGAGAGGTGTTTCTTCAGAACTCTCGCCTGCAATGGAAAAGCTTCTTCGTGAGGCAGTTCTAGAGATTGCGCGTGCATCAAATAATGACAACTCGATTCAAGCATTGATTCGTGAGGTATCAGACCTTGCAGGAAAGGATCGGACAGCTATCATGACTAGAGATGCACTCCTTAATCGTCTGGAGATTCTATCCAGAGAACCACTTGGGACCATTCTAAGTGGCGGTCGAGATGCAGTAAAGATTTCGAATCTTATGGATAAGCGTGTGATTCTTGACCTGCAGTATGTTGCTAGGACGGGTGGAATGGATGCCGCTCGTTTGCTGTATAATCTCATAGCTAAACGCATCTTTGACTACGCATTGCACAGAGGGATAAAGCCAGGTCTTCATCATCTAGTGGTTCTCGAAGAAGCCAGTAATCTTGTACCTGAAAGCTATACGAGACATACAGCTGCAGATGTCACCACCGGAGAGTCTATGGTTATGCTCCAACGAGCAACGGGGCAAGGTGTAGTTGTGATATCAACTCGACCGAATGTGTCTTCGAATATTCTGGCAAACACAGCTACGAAAATTGCTTTTCGACTTCCCTATGATAGTCCCATTGGTGCCAGATTCATGTCCCTTGATGAGGAACAAGAACGGTACCTTAAGACACTAAAGCGTGGAAGAGCACTGATTGTCTTGCCTGGGACAGAACCGTTCGAGATTGCAACGCAACCATTTGAAATGACCAGCATTCTTGAGAAATCGCCTTTTGAGTCAAAACCTCATGATGAAGGAGCAATTATAGAACCCAAAGATGCCTCTCTGGAACATGATACAACAGTTCAATATGGCAGCAATGGCTCTTCTTCGAAACCAATGGGAGCGGTATATGATCGTTTGGGGGAATTGGGATCGCATATTGTAGCATTTCTTGCCTCTCGAAATATGGCTACTCAAGCTGAAATGGAGGAGATTCTGACAGCAATCGATTCAAGAATGGAAAGTGATGACATAGGCGAAGTCATTCGTGACTTGGTATCATTGGGGACAATTGAGAGAGAAGCTTTGCCAATTGTGCCAGGCGATTTCATTTTTACTTTGCCGGGAAGAGGACTTGATGCAGTAAGAATGGTAATAACTGACTATATTATCGAGAAACTTGGCTTGTATGATGTCACATGGGAACGAAATCTAGATGATGGACCAGATATCGTTCTCGACGACAGGGCCATTTTGATACTTCCTCAGCATCTCAAAGCATCATCAATGAAGGTAACGGTGACTAGAATTCGGAGTTACATGAGCAATCTAGGTAATGATTTCATCGAACTAATTGTTGTCGTCAGAGGGAGTGTTGCTGCGGCCAAGCTCAGGGAGGTGATGAGTGAAACAAATGAGTTTGACTCAGTAAGCATAGTTTCGGCATTTCCCAGTTCACTTGATGCAATGATTGAGAATCTAGCAATGGGAACCTCAACTAATGTAGATTTGACAACTAGCGAGGATAAGGCTAAGGCGGATGTTGGAATGAATCTCATTGGCGCTATGCATGGCGTTGGAACTGCGACAAACCGTGCAATACAGATGCGACTATGGTTTCAGTTGATACAGGATTTCGTGGATTTGTCGAATGGCAGAACTGAATGGAATGTCTTACTAGAGTTCATTGAAACAACCGCCCTTCAATCGCTTAAGGGGAAAACCACTCCAATGAATATGGAGGAAGGAAAGCGTGCACTGACAGAGTTGCTAGCGGATGAAGTCTTGATGGCTCTGCGTGTTGGAAATGGTCTTGATTTCATCGATTTGGAGGAAGGGCTCTGGATTGTGAACTCTGGCGAACTAGGAAAACTCAAGGATTCAGCTGTTAATGCTCTCGAAAAGGAACTACGAAAGCGGCAGAATTCGGTTTCCCGTAATCATGGCTACTATGATCTTTGTACAAATGGCGTTTCGTACGTTGTCTTTCCAAATCAGCAACAGCTCAACACGCTGCTTCACCTTCAAAGTGATATTGCATGTAGGACTTGCAAGTCAGAAAGAATTGTCTGTGTATTAACTGCTGCTGAATATCTGGAAGAAACAGTGGTTATGCCGGACAACATCCTACTCTATGATTTCTCAGAGTATGTTTCTGTGGCCAGCGCGGCTGGACAGTAATCATTGAAGTCGAATTCTTGTGCATCGAGTGGTCTTTCCAGAAAGCAAAGCGGACAATCGATTGGGTACTCCAAGATTAAATATTGCTATGTCAATTTCAAGACCAGCCAGTGTGAAGATGTCGCCAAGTTTCTTTTCCATTCCGCCTGTAACGTCTGTAGCTGAGGATGGACCAGCTCCGTCAAGAATGGCGTCTATGTTGGTTGCATCGATTACCTCTATATGCGCTGCTTTTGGATTGGTCTGAGGATCTTCCTCAAGAACTCCGTCTACATCTGTTCCAATGTAGAGAGAAGTGGCTCTTAGCTTTTTAGCAAGATAGACAGCAATTGTATCACCACTGAGAATCGAAGCACCAAGAGATTCGTCAAAGCAGACATCTCCATGTGTGATGACAGTGAGGCTGGACCGAATTGCCTTCTCAATGACTGATGTTTGAAAGCTGACAATTTCCTTGTTATCTAGGCTGGCTATAAGAAAGGGTGATATTACAACTCCACGAATGCCTGCCTCATTCAGACTTTGCTCGACTGCAGTTGAAAGGACTGACATATTATGACGTATTGATGGGATTCCCTGAAGTAATTGCTCTGACGAAGTTAGTGGATCACCAAAGCCATGCCTGTGAGCCGCTTGATGTCCATGTGCACCGCCACCTAGAATAATAATCAGCGGACCGGTGGAAGTCTTTAATTCTTGAGCAATACGGGACAAATTCTTCTGATTGACTGTGGGAGGAAACATACCCTTGTGAGTTATGACGGATCCTCCCAGCTTTACTATTGTAAGGCTATTCACATGCAACACTTGTTTCGTTTGGTCGTCTTCATACTTATGGACATTGTTATCTAGATTGTAAGAACACGTGTTCCAAGCCGCTACACAAGACAACCTTTTTATCCGAATGAAATTCCGTTGCGTCATCTACCTCGAGGACGAGGCTGAACCTATAATGACCCAGAAAGCACGGATTCGACTGTCAAGCACGAGTACAGAACACCTAGACGGGGTCTGTAATCAGATTAGACGCATAACTCGCAAGACAGGGGTCCGAATGTCGGGCCCAATTCCGTTGCCTACACGAAGAATGGTCATTCCCACACGCAAAACTCCATGTGGACAAGGATCTGAGTCATGGGACAAGTGGGAAATGAGAATTCACAAGCGTCTGATTGACATCGATGCAGACGAACGTGCGATTCGTCAAATTATGCGTGTACGAATCCCGGATTCTGTCTATATTGAGATCGAACTCACTGGTTAGGACATTTGTGTCATCTACACAAACCCTTTTTGGTGTAGAGTTACTGTTGTGCATCCATAGAGAGCCTGAGGACCTTGTAGATGTGTGGTATAATAGGTGTCGTTCAGAAACGTGGTCAAGTAGCTCCGTTTCTGCACCAAGCATTGAAGCGCCTTGAATATCGCGGATACGATTCTGTGGGCGTAACAACCATTTCAGACAACAAGCTGCACATGAAGAAGGACAAGGGTAAGATTGAGGAGGTCCACATGAAGCTCAATCTTGACGAGATGCCTGGTAGTATCGGAATTGGGCATACTCGTTGGGCGACTCATGGAATACCGTCAATGTATAACTCTCATCCGCACTTCGATTGCAGTAATCAGATTGCTGTTGTGCATAATGGAGTCATTGACAACTTCTTAGAACTTAGAAAGGAGCTTGCGTCGAAAGGACACAAATTCGGCTCTGAAACCGACACTGAAGTCATTCCTCACATGATTGAGGATTATGTCGCTGATGGCATGAATCTGACTGAGGCGATTACGGAGGTCACTAGGAGAATCGAAGGTACATATGCCATTGTTGCCATGATGATAAAAGAGCCAGGTAAGATTGTTTGTACTCGTGATGGGAATCCCCTTGTTTTAGGGAGAAAGGAGGAGGCCACCTACGTATCATCTGACATCCCTGCATTCTTGCCGATGACTAATGACATGATTTTGCTCCTTGATGGAGAAGTCGCAACACTGACTACAGATAATGTTGAGATTAAGAAGCTCTCTGATGGAAGCACAGTGGAGAGAGAATCTATCGAAATCAGTTGGACCGCAGATCAGGCGCAGAAGGGTGGATTTCCTCACTTCATGTTGAAAGAGATACATGAGCAGCCCGATGCAATTAGAAACACATTGAGACTGAGACCGGAAGTTCTGCAGCAGGCTGCCAAATTGATTCTTGAAAGCAAGAATATCTACATCCTAGCAATGGGTACATCTGGACATGCAGCGATAGCTGGAAAGCATATGTTCGCGTCTCTTGGTGGAGTGTTACCTAGATTTGAACTTGCCAGTGATTTTCCTGATACAGTGTATAATGCTTTGTCTGAAGATGACTGCATAATAGCTATCACACAATCAGGAGAAACGACGGACACTATCTTTGCTGTGAAGTATGCGAAAACATTCGGAACAAAGGTGCTAGCTGTCACTAATGTTGTTGGGAGCTCAATAACGCGAATAGCCGACCACACAATCATCACTCAGGCTGGTCCAGAAATCGGAGTAGCCGCTACCAAGACTTTCATGGTTCAGCTTACGGCATTGGCCCAGATAGCTCTGGTGCTTGGAGAGATGACTGGGATTGTAGATAGGAAACTTTTGGAGATGAAACGTGAGAGTCTGAAGAAACTTCCAGAGGTTATTTCAGAGGTCATCTCAAGAAATGAAGAACAAGCTAGGCGCCTTGCAGGTATGTTCCATGACAGGCCAAGTCTTCTCTTTCTAGGACGAGGTATATCTCAGGCTACAGCTGAAGAGGGGGCTCTCAAACTAAAGGAGATAGCATATAATCATGCAGAAGCTTATTCAGCCGGACTGTCTAAACATGGACCTATTGCATTAGTCCATGATGGATATCCTGTGGTTTTCATCGCGCCAAGAGATGAAACCAGAAACAGACTCATCGGGAATATCATGGAAATGAAAGCTCGGGGAGCAGCAATCATTTCAGTTATCGAGAGGGGTGATGAGGAGCTGGAAAGTCTCTCTGACTACGTATTTACTATACCCAAAGGAATTGATTCTGAGTTTTCTGTGATGCCCTACATTGTGCCACTTCAACTCTTCAGCTACTATATGGCTCGGAGAAAGGGCTATGATCCGGACAAGCCTCGGAACTTAGCAAAGTCTGTGACTGTTCTTTGAGGACTTTAAATCTACACTTCCTTGGATTATCTAGTGTGTGAAACCAATGCTTGCATATTTACTTAGTCCATTGGCCGACTTTGCAAACCTGATAGCAGGTTACTTTGCGGAAATATGGGACTTCCTAATTTTCATAGGTGGGGTTTCCGCAGCGATAGTTGTCCTCGCGGGAGCAATTCTATGGTTCACAGAAGTAAACTCGAAACGTGGTAAAGGTCTGGTGATGAGTGGGGTACTTCTTGCTGTAATCGTGCAGTACTTCGTCATGTATCCTCCCGTTTTTGGTGTTGGTTAAGCCCTTTCATGGAATCATAGGAGTTCCTTGATGATCATCAAGAGCGAGTCAGTCAGTCGGTCAATGTCCTCGATGGTGTTGTATGCGTGTAGTGACACTTGAACAAGACCCTCCTCCGAGAATGGCTTGACAAGTGGATGAGCGCAGACCAGTCCACTTCTGACCGCGATATTTGAGTCATCAAGGAAGAGAGCAATCTCGTGGCAATTGATTCCATTCTCGTCGCCGATATTGAATCCAAAGATATTGTTCTCCCTGGTAGGATTACCGTAGAGAGTTATTCCTTCTATTTCGCTGAGCGCGTCATAGGTGTAGGCGGCAAGTGCCTTCATGTGCTTGAACTGACCCTGATTTCTTAGTTCTCGAAGATAATCAAGTGAAGCGCCTAGACCTGCTATCGCTGGGAGATTAAGCATGCCTGATTCGAATTTGTCTGGTTGGAGAGCAATCTCGAATGACTGAGCTTCAACATTGGCGACTGCAGAACCACCAATTACACCAGGCTCATGGGTTTCTCCAAGATCCTTTCGAATCCACTGTAGTGCCAGTCCAGGGGGAGCCATCAGACCGACATTTGCTGAACATACTACTACGTCGGCATGTAGGGATGAGAAAGTTGTGTCTGTCACGCCCATGGATCGTGTTGCATCTGTGAGAAGTACTGCTTCATGTTCTTGACAGATTTTAGCTACTTCTTCAATGGGGTTTGTTATACCAGCCCCCACGGTCACATGACTGACTGCAACAACTCCTGTTTCTGCGTTGACTGCTTTGTCAAGTTCTGACATATTCAAATCGCCATCAGGGGACAACGGAACAGTTTCAACTTGAAGGTCCAATATCTGAGCTATCCTCAGGAGGGTGACAAGCATTGAATGCTCTTCGCTCTGAGCAATTATAATCTTGCTCCGATTTGCCCCTTTCCAGTCAAATCCGTATGCAAAAGATGCAACTGCCGTCGGGATAGATTTCTGGAAGGACACTTGTGACTTATCAGTAGCCATGAATTCTGCTAATGACCTGCGGACATTCTCGGTCATGGAACTGGCATCAACAGTCAGTCTATAGGCACCTCTTCTAGCGGATGATACTGTTGTGTTGAGAAATCTGTATGTGGCATCAGCAGCAGTCCGAGGAACCAAGGTTGTACTTGCTGAATCAAGATACACCAGTTCTGGTTCTGCATCATACACGCCGAAATCTGCCTTGATATCCATTTCCACCACAGTCAGCTTGTTAGCAGAGGTCTCTTTAATTGTTGGCCTTGTGTTCAGAAATCGATGAATCCTTTGAGTGTTACACCTGTTGAGGGTTATTTCATAATGACCGATGATAATCTTCTGTTCGAAGTGAAAGGAGTCATCCATCCCAAGGAGAGAATCATTGCGTACCTGCGCTACATTCAGGACAAGCATGGAGATCGCCAGTCAAGAAGTGGGACTCGGTTCAGAAAGGTGTACAATTTGAAGGAACGAGAGGAGATTCTTCACAGAGAGTATCCCCAGTATCTCTGGCTCGATGAAAACCGTGGACGGCAATTTCAGGCTGTTCCAAGAGACCGTGTTTCATTCGTTCTGAGTCCGATAGATGGATTGCGACAGCTTCTCGATATGGGAACACATGTCACTGGCTTGGAAAGAGCGTCCCTTACTCTTGCTGAACTCCTTGTGGAGTTGGGCGGAATAGAATGGTCGGACGTTGGACTTACAGGCTCTCAACTTGTGGGCCTTTCTAGCCAAAAATCTGACATTGACCTTGTTGTCTATGGATCAGAACCTGCAAGAAGGATACATAGTGTGCTTAGGGACAAATTTGACTCATTCGCAGGATTAGAACGATATCATGGAATTCGGTTAAAGAAGCATGTGCAATTTAGATGGGATAGACATAATCAATGGGAAGAAGCATTGCAGAAGATTGAATCTAAAAAGGTCCTCCAAGGATTGTTTAGGTCATATGACTTCTTCATCAGAATGGTCAAGCTTCCTGACGAGATAGAACATATGTATGAGGACCTAATCATCCGAGATAAGGGCATCCAGACAGTCAAGTGTGTAGTCTTAGATGACACTGATTCGATATTCACTCCATGCATCTATACTATAGAATCTGACATGACCAATCTGCAGAGATTGATTAGTTTTCGAGGAAGATTCACAGAACAAGTCTTTGCTGGTGAATCTGTTGAGGCACGTGGAAGAATGGAAACAGTGACCAATGTGAACACGGACGAGTCATTCACCCAGTTGGTCCTCGGTGAAGATCCGTGGGACTATTTGATGCCAACTCAGGCCATCCAGAAGAGTTGACATGTTCACTTCATTAACAGGTTTTCACAGTGACTATCTGTGAATGGCGCCCTTTTTGTGAATAGTTCTTACGAAAGAGCCTTTTAACAGCTTTAGTCAATGGAAGAAGAGCTCATAGGCCTTCTTAGGTGTGTGAATGAAGCCACCCCTTGGTTTCCAGTGGAACAGGACAAAAAGAGATATGAAATACTAATCGACTCATTCACAAAGCACATATTCTAGTGAATAGCAGAAGGTTTGAAGAATTCGCTTCTTTTCAAAAAATAAGGATTCATAACGCTTCTTTTCTCTAAAATCGACCGTACAAGCTGCCAGCACATCGATATCAACATGGACGTATTCTGAATACGTATAGACGCATTATGCCGCCGTTATCTCAGTATTGCTAATTCACATACTCACACTTATTTGGTCGCGGGCTGTTATCCGGTGTGAATATTGAAATGGGTATGAGCTACCCAAATACAGGTCTAGGTGGAATACTTGAAGTCTGAAGATCGTACGAACTATGTCTATCGGTTCACGTATAACTCAGGACCAGGACTTCGAGAGGTATTCCAGTGTAAGTATGTCAGACCTGATGAAGCGTTGACTAGGTTCCAGAGAATTCTGTCCCTGACTGATGAGCCCTTTGATTTCAAGATAGTGATAATTGATGAGTCAAAAAGAGAAGAGTCTAGCTTTGAAGTCGAGGGTGGTAGCGTAAAGGAAATGATTGAGAAGTTCCGAGTCTTCTTGGAAGCAAGCACAGGTATCCTGTTTGTCACTGAAAAAGAAGATGTCGAGGTTGAGTTTGAAGAAGTCAGCTATGAGTCGATGAGTAGCTTTGAGAAGATGCATATAGTGATTTACGCGTCATTCAAACATGGCAAGTTCTCCTCACTTGATGTTGCCGAGATATTTGAAGCAACATTCAATGAAGACTTACCAAAAAGTACTGCATCTACATACTTAGCCAGAATGTGGAATGATGGTAAGGGACATCTGGAACGCTATGGCAATCGTTCTGGCTACACATATAGGCTCAAGACGGAAATGACAGAAGTTCAAAAGGAAACTGAGAGAGCCGAGGATATCCTTGCATCGATTCAGATACGCGTTGGTAAATAGAACGGCTCTCTTTAGTGGTTCTCTATATTTTGACAGTATTCTCCTCTAATTTGATGTCCAGCGTTTCCAATTCCTTTAGAATTGGTTCATAGACTTCTGGCATGACTGGTCTGTGGACTCCAACCAAGTCTATAGATCCCTCAAGAATCATCCTGCTGGCAATTGCCACAGGAAGTGCAACTGTTCTAGACATGGAGGAATCGCCATTGGGTATGCCGTAGTCAATCATTGTGGAGGTGATCTTCTCTTTTCGGTCAGGATATTCTGCGATGAACTCGTGGTGCATGACAATCATATCACGTTCACCAGGAGCATACTGTAGCTTCTGCTCAAACAGATAGCAGACAGAATCGAGATATGTTGTGACATCGGAAGGAATCTCTTGGTCGCTGAAAAGCCCCAGCCACTCAAGACGCTGCATTATTGAGTCATCGCTCATGAGACCAATCGTCCTTGCTGTAGTATCTATCGGAGACTCAGAGCTTTCTGCATTGGTCAACTCCCTCATCATCTCAGCATATGTCATTCCACCGAAGTTTCGCTCTTCAATGGACAAGAGACCGAGGTCCGCTACTTTCTTGAGCGTTTCACACCAACCCAAGTTCCTGTAAGTGCCTCTCTGCATGGTCTTGGTTTCTTGAATGCCGTAATAGTCTATGAAAGGCATGCTGTCACGATTGGGATAGCCTTCGAACTTCCCCATCCCGGGCACTTCCATTATCTTGTAGTGGTCAAATAGTTCAGGACCTGGAATCTTGACCACTTTCCCATCAAGCAGGAATTGAGCGTCATTGCGACCAGCGAGAAGAACACCCCGTGGGCTCCAGGAGAGCTTGTACCCGAATGGGTTGTCGTTAGCATCTGGAGCTGGTAGACCTCCGGTAAAGGATGTGAAGCTGGCGATTTCTCCACCTTGACTGTGAACATGGTCAATAATTTGCATTGCACTCATGTGATCAATGCCTGGATCTACTCCACATTCATTTAGAATTAGGATTCCCGCATCTCTGGCTTCTTCATCCAGTGCTTTCATCTCATCTGAGATGTAGGAAGTTGTACAGAATGGTTTCTTGTACTTGATTGCTACCTTAGCCGCTTTCACATGATAGGTGTAAGGCAGAAGAGAACAGATCAAATCAGATTGCGAGGTCAATTCGTCAAGAAGGTCGTCATCTGTCTTTATGTTGAAAGCGACAGCCTCAGCATTCTCGCAATCCTCAATCAATCGTTCTGCTTTACTCTTGGTTCTGCTGGCGACCACAACATGAAAGCCGTGATCACTCAGATATTGGACATATGGGCGGGCTACGAGGCCTGCACCTAGACAAAGCACTTTCTTCATTGCTATCTCTCCTCACCTGATAGATGTTCTTTCAAATACTCGTAATCTTTCGTCAGTTCTCCTTGATACACAATCACGGCATCCTTGAGCTCCCTAGGCAGTTCGAGGTTCTCAAACGGAACTGTGAAATCTGCCTTCGCCAGCGCAGGTATGTAGTCCAAAAGGGTTTCGCTAAACGAAGTTGATGATTCCCGTGGAAGTTCAGAGGGAAGATTGTCAACAGCCATCACCACCGGTCCCTCTCCTTCTACACCGACTTCTGCTCTATCTTCTTCCACTAGGTAGGTGAAGGCAGGACTTCCAGGATTGGCTGTTTTGACTGTGAACTCAATGGCACCATCGACGTCGCAGGAGATATCACCAACAACCTCAAGCCGCCTATTCTTGTCTTTCCAGTGTTTTTTGATGAAGTCCTTTGTTATCAGACGGGGATACTTCTCGGTCCAATAGATGCAGTTCAGAACAACTGGCATGTAGGGGATATACTTGGAAAAGACTCCGTGGTATTTTGCACCACCATGCTTGTAGTAGTCCTGAAGATCAAACTCAACCCCTTGCTCCTTTGATTCAACCATGTGTTCCTCCTTGAAGACACATTTGTACAAGATGTTTGATTTTGGACTTGATATCTTGGATAGCTGAGGCGGTTCCACCTCTTCATAGGGCAAGATATCGAACATCTTTTGTGCGCCGCGTGAAACATTTCCATATCCAGCAAATCCGACCACAAAGGGGATCATGTTCTCTGGCAGACCCATATTCGTTATTCTCTCACCAAGTGCTTCAAATTGTTCTCTGAGTTCTGAGAGATCTTTGCATTCTAGAGTGGGTTTCATACCAGCAAAAGGATTGGGCGTGATTCCTTTGCAATCCAATCGTTTCCCTAAGACTCTAAATGTGTCTGAAATCCCGGCCATTCCAGCCCAGTTTCCAAAGAAGATTAATCGTCTGCCTTTCTCATCGATGACACGCTCATAATCTATCAATGTCGCACCCACATCGATAATCTGTTGGAGCATGTCCATGTTGTCTTCTTGTCCCTTGATTGTATGACTGAAGAAGACATACACTTTCCCTTTTTCGAAGAAGTTGATTGGCATCTCCTTGATTCCTAGAATCACAGGTACGTCACTGCCTTTCAAAGGCTTGACCTCTGCCCCTACTGCAGTGAAATCTTGGGCGGCAAAGGTACGTTGATCACTAGGCTCGACAGCAAATCGAATGTTATACTGCTCTGAAAGATCTGCAATATGTTTGGGTACCAGAGGTACTCTTGACTCGAATGGCTTTTCTTCACTTCGTAGGCCGATGATGTTCATTTGTGAGCTCCTGCCTGGCTGCAGACATCCCGCGTGGAACACTTCATCAGCATTAACCTTTCCATCTTGGACCCATTTTGTATTACTAAGGCTGAAAATGTGACCATGTGTTCCAATTTTATGCCATTTTTCCTCTATTTGTATGATTGTCGGCGCGCTCGTGAAACCAATGCTCGACGTGTTTCATTTACAAAGGAGCTCTATGGATATTCCTACACTTGGAAAACTAAGTCTGGGATTAGACAGAAAAGGAAACCCGGCCTTATCGATACATCAGGAGCATATGCAGTAGCTGACTCGGCAATATTGGTACCAGGAGAGTATAGATCTCTCTTTGATTCACTTTTTGCATCCTATTCTGACATATTGAAGGCTAGAGTCTTTGAAGTCGTGAGAGAAGTCTGATGATTAGAACACGTGTTCCAAGACCTAACACACCCCTTGATTTCCATTAGAAACTTTTGAAAGTTTCGATACTTTTCGAAAAAGGTAAATATAAATATCGGTTTGCAGAGCTCGCATTCATCTCCATTTTATCATCATCATTTTTTCACCGCTCTTGATCCTTCCATTTTATCAGTTCCAGTGGAAATGAAGGGGTGCCAGACCATAATATCTGGATATAGGGTATATTAATATGTTAGAACACGTGTTCCAATCTAGTGAAACCATTCGCCAAATTGTATTATTTGTATTACGGAAGTCTGTGGTCACAGCTTCCAATACCACAAGGTTGATAGACCAAATTACCTCCGGACGACTCGTCCTTGTCATTTATGCAGATCGGAGGCCAGATGATTGACCAAACCCAAGGAACTACTAGAAGACAAAATAGGAAAGAGAGTTCTTCTTCTTGCCAATGAGGCTATTGCTAGAGGTGTTCTTGAAGCAGGGGTACGACTTGTCGCACTCTATCCAGGCACTCCAAGTAGTGAGATTGGGAATAATCTTACATTCATGGCACCTCAAATGCCGAATTTCTACTTCGAGTTCAGTGCCAATGAGAAGGTCGCCCTGGAAGTTGCCGGTGCGGCAGCAGTAACAGGTGTGCGTTCGATGATGGTCTGCAAGGGACCAGGTCTCAATGTTGCAGCTGATCCTTTCTTTTCATTGGCTTATGTCGGGGTTCGTGGGGGTATGGTCATCGTTGTAGCGGATGATCCCAGTATGTGGAGCTCCCAGAATGAGAACGATAGCCGGTACTATGCACTAATGGGCAATATGCCAATGGTCGAGCCGGCTGATCCTGCTGAAGCTAAGTCAATGCTCCTTGAGGCATATGAGATTTCTGAGAAATTGGAGCTCCCAGTATTATTCAGGACTACCACTCGTGTCAATCATACCAGAGCTCCGGTGGAATTTGGTAAGATCAGGAAACCTCCAACCACAATAGAGTTCGAAAAGGACCCATATCGGTTCGTTCCAATGCCAACCGTTGCGAGAAGACGTCATCCGATTCTACTGGAAACTATCAAGAAAGCGATGGAGATTTCTGAGTCAACCCCTCTCAATTTTACTCAAGGTGAGGGAGATCTTGGAATTATCACAAGTGGCGTGTCATACAACTATGTCGTTGAAGCTCTTGAATCAATGGAACTTCCTGCAGAGGTCCTCAAACTTGGCATGACCCATCCGGTACCTGAAAGAATGATTGCGGAGTTCCTCAAACGCCATGAGAGAGTTGTAATCATTGAGGAGCTAGAACCATTTTTGGAAACTCATGCAAGAAGAATTGCTCAAATCAATGAAATTTCTGTAGAGATTCTTGGGAAAGACCAAGGCCACTTCCCACGTATTTTTGAGTACACCCCGCGGATTGTGATTACAGCACTATCCAAGATTATTAATCGTAATACAAGTATTAACTGGGAAGAGATAGACAAGAAGACAGAGGAGCTCCCTGAACTACCTCCACGACCTCCTCTTCTCTGTGCGGGGTGCCCTCATAGAGCAACTTACTATGCAATCCGTACCGCTACACGCGGTAAAGCAATCTATCCATCAGATATAGGCTGCTACACTCTAAGCATAGCACCACCCCTCGAAACTGCTGACATTCTTTTCGACATGGGATCCTCAATAACTACAGCTTGCGGGATTGCTCGTGTGACAGGTCAAGATGTTGTGGCTACAATCGGTGACAGCACATTCTTTGCATCCGGTCTTGCTGGCATTGCCAATGCAGTATACAATAACCACCCAATCAGTTTAGTAGTTCTCGATAACAGAACTACGGCAATGACCGGACACCAGCCACATCCTGGTACTGGAGTCACTGGAATGCAAGAGCATGTTGAACCGCTGAATATCGCAGAGGTCTGTAAAGGACTTGGCGTGAAATATGTCAAGACCATACAACCATTCGATTCCATGGCGACCATTGTCGCGGAAATCAGGGAAATGGTGACATGGGTCAGAGAGAATCAGGCGCCAGCTGTGATGGTGTCAATAGAACCATGCGCTCTTCTTACAGCTGCAGATAGACAAAGAAGCGGCGAATTTCCTCCAAAGTACTACGTTGACGAAGACTTATGTAATGCATGCAAGCGATGCCTGAATCGCCTATCCTGTCCAGCCATGTATCAAGATCCTGAAACCGAAAAGGCAGTGATTGACGAAACCTTGTGCAATCTATGTGGCACCTGTGTTTCTGTATGCCCTCAAGGTGCAATCAAACAGGAGGATGCATAGAAGTGACTGGTAATAGAAGTAATACAATTAATGTGGCAATCACTGGTGTTGGTGGTCAAGGTGTTCTCACTCTTGCTGAGATTCTGGCAAAGGCAGCACTTGCAGACTCGTTGAATGTCCGTGTTGGTGAGATTCATGGAATGGCTCAGCGTGGAGGTCATGTTGTTTGTACTGTTCGGATTGGTGATGGTGCAAAAGGCCCAATAGTCGATCCAGGTACTGCAGATTTGCTGGTAGGGTTTGAACCAATTGAAACCCTCAGAGAGATTCAGACGATTGCAGAGGATGGATGTGTACTACTGAGCTCCCATATTCAATATCCTGTGGCCGTATCGATGGGCGAGGCGGAATACCCCGACCATGAGGAAATTATCAGTGGCATCAAGAAGTTTACTGATCGAATTCTAGAAGTGAATGCAATGGCCTTGGCCCAAGAGGCAGGAAGTTCCATGTCACTGAATATGGTGATGTTGGGAGGCATTATAGGAACCGGAATCACGCCCATTAAGAAGAAGACAGCACTTGAGATAATACGATCAACATTCCCAAAGAAGTTCGAGTCCATTAATGTAAAAGCTCTCGAGCTTGGAATGGAAGCTGTAGAATCATTGCTTTAGTGTTCATTTCATCATTCGAGCCGCGGCAACAGCCACCTGACCTGCAGAGATTCCTCCATCTCCAGGTGGTATATGCCTGTGTATCAGAGGCTGCTTTCCTTTCGAACGAATCACATCAACTAGTGTTTCAGTAATAATCCGATTCAAAGCCACGCCACCAGAGAATCCGACATGATTGATGCCTTCGTTATCAGCAATTCTGCAGGCCATCTCTGCAAGTGCCTTGCCAACATGTCGATGCACAGCATATGCAATCTTGTTAGTGGAATGTCCCTCTCTTATCAGTTCTAGAATCTGATTAAGGGATTCTGCCGGATTCAATTCAATGACATTGCCATTTGAAATGAAGTCTGACTCGATATTGAGATCTGAGTTAGTCGAGTGTGCCTCGAGCTTCATTGGACACTCGCCATCGTATGAGTTCTCAGAGCAGACACCCAATGAAACTGCCACAGCATCAAGGAACCTGCCAACACTGGTACTTCGTAGAACATTGATGTGTTGGGTCATAGCTTGTAGTAGGATTGGTAGTGTATGCTCGTCCAGATTTTCATTTGATGCAATAGGCCGTCCCAATATGGTTGGTAGGAATCTCTCAATTGGAAGTCTGTTCCCAAGAATCCCCACTAGAGACCGTGCTGCGTACCTTGCCGAGAGATCTCCTCCAGGGAATGGACTTGGATTCAATCCTCCTTTTCTCACAAACTCTGCTGCATTTCCGACTAGTATGTCGCCGCCCCATCCCTCTCCATCAGGAGAGTATCCATAGCCATCAGCTGTAATACAAACAATACTTGTATCAAGGTCCATGCTGTTGTCTACCAGTATTCCCGCAAGATGCGCATGATGATGTTGTACGCGAATCAATGGAGCATCAGTCTTGGAAGACAATCCCTCAGCCAGTTCTGTGCTCAGAAACTCTGGATGCAAGTCACATGCAATAGCATCAACCTCATCAATCCCAAGCAGAAACATCAGATGGTCGATGCTAGTTCTGAGGAAGTCAATGTTCTCAACACGGTCAGTGTCGCCGATATGCTGTGTCATGTATACCTTCTTGGACTTGAGGACCGCACCAGTCGCTTTCTCTTCAGGTCCTACTGCAACGACTTTCAATGTGGGTCCACAATTAATGGTCAAAGGTTCAGGCACACATCCTCTAGCACGTCGAATGAACACTGGACTGTCACTGCCTACAAACTTAATCACTGAATCATCCGATCTCTGATGAATCCGGCGATTGTGTAGCAGGAAGTAGTCTGCTATCCCATTCAGCTCAGTAGTAATCACTTGTGGATCGATATACATCGGTACACCTGTAGGATTTGCACTCGTCATTACCAATGCTTCTTCTTCGAGCTTTTCGAATAGAAGATGATGAAGAGGGGCATAGGGCAGCATGACGCCTAAGGTGTCCAAACCTGGAGATATTTCATCAAGTGACATTCGGGGAATTGTTGAACCAGTACGTTTTCTGACTAGCACAATAGGTCTTCGCCAAGTTCTCATTAGTCGCATTTCATTCTCAGTGGGTTCGCCGAATCGCAAGACTGCATCTGCGTCCTTGGCCATAATCGCAAAGGGCCGTTGAAACCTGTTCTTTCTCTCTCTCAGAACTCTAATCGGTCTATAGTCAGAGGTCCTTGTCACAAGATGTGTTCCGCCTATGCCTTGTAGAGCTAGAACTGCATTCTTCTCTAATAGACGCGCCGCTTGAACTATACTGTCAACATCATGTACTAGCTCTCCATCCTCACCGTAGAGTAGATATCTTGGTCCGCAACTATCACACGCTGTTGTCTGGGCATGATACCTACGATCCATCGGACTTGTATAACCTGTATTACAAACATTACATAGAGGAAAATCCACCATTGTAGTATTGGGACGGTCGTAGGGGAGGCGAGTGATAGTTGAGTATCTTGGTCCACATGCGGCGCATGACGTGAATGGATACTGATACCATCGCGAGTCTGAACTCTTCAGGTCCAGAACGCAATCATCACAGATAGCAATATCCGGAGGCATTTCTGGTGCTGATTCGTCAATTCTTCGTGTTGATGACTTTCTTATCGAGAATGAGTCAAAGGAGTCTATTGCCGAATCCCACTCTACGTTGACTGAGTCAATGCGAGAGATTGAAGGAGGATTTGATTGGAGATGTTCAATCAGTTTCTCTATTGTTTCACGATCCCCCTCGACCACTATTTGCACACCTGCATCTCCGAGGTTTAGTACATAGCCTAACAGTGACAGGTTGATTGCAGCTCGATAAATAAAAGGCCTGAATCCAACACCCTGGACAATTCCAGTGACATGGATATCAGCTCGTTGTTTCAACCCAAACAGTCCTCTACGTGGACCCCTATAAGTCTGGAATATTAATCCAACTAAGTGACACGTTTGGTGTGTCGGTGCAATATATGACCTCTTAAGGAGCCAGTTATCACAGAATCTTGAACTAACGTGCGTGTCTCAGGTGATAATAATCGACCCCTATTGTTCGAACCCAAAACCACTCCTTCTATCTTAGCCAGTATTCCTGATTGCTTCAGGAGCATTCTTCTGGAAACCGTTGAGAAGCTAAGGAAGAAGGAAAAATCCACACTCATATCGAGCAATAGTCTCGCCAATAGGTTCATCCTTGAGAGATGGGGCATTCGGCCTTCTCAGAGGAAAAG
>JBHLLF010000011.1:0-82919 GCA_048885865.1 Candidatus Hermodarchaeota archaeon | reverse complement strand
AAGACCGTCAGGCTTATCTCACTGGCTGATAGCATCGCGTTATACTGACTGCGAGTGCTAGAATAAAAGACGTGGTGATCAATGGCTCTAGACAGACGTGTGCATTACTACGTACTGTTCATCCTAACAATCCTCATTGCATCCTCATTGTATCTTTCTTGGATTGCAGAAAGCGGTCAAGGAACAATCGATTTGGAAAGAACAGGTATTGAGGTTGAGCCAGGACGCAACATCAATTTCACCGTGTATACACCTAGAGAACACACCTATTCTGGTTTTATGCCCGTAGTTCTAACAATTCATGGGGTTGGTGGGTCTAAGGAGAGCATGTATGCTTTCAACATAGAATTAGCAAGACGGAACTTCACTGTCGTTTCAGTTGACCTGGCAGGGCATGGAGATTCAGGCGTCCTATTCGAATGGGATAACTATGATAGACTCGCCGATGATTGCTTCGCGGCACTGCAGTATGTCTGGCAAAATTACTCGGGCACTGCTCCAGGAGTCTATGGTGTCATTGGACACTCACTCGGGTGGCAGGTGGGCCTTGCCATGTATGATCAGCCCACGCCACCAGAGGCACTTGTAGCCGTGGGTCCTGTCTGGATTGATGAGGTCGTGTCAATACCAGCTAATACGCTCCTCGCGTCTGGCCAGTTTGACGAGCTAATACCTCCAGGAAAACTCCTAACAGAGTTCCAATCCATTACTGGCAATTCATCAGCAGAAACAGGAGTAACTTATGGGAATCTGACGGAGGGGACAGCTTATAGACTAATACTCGGTGGTTCAAATCACATAACCGAGATCAGTGATCAGCTGATAGTCATCGAATCCGTGACTTGGATGATACAAGCGCTCCAAGGAGAAGACCAACTCATCCACACGCTGAAGTTCTGGAGACCCTATTTCCGAACCTATGACCTTGTCTACAAAAACAGAGCAATCGCTTATGTGGTTGGAGCGTTCTCACTGCTAGCTTCACTCATTCCCTTGCTCATCATTATTTCTGAGCATCTTCCGAAACGAATTAGTGCGCGACCGATTCTATGTGAAGAAACTCGGGTTCCTCCCAAGCTAGCAGCAATGGTCAGTATTTCGCTGGCGGCTATGATGGTGACACTTTATGCCTTCACTGGCTATTCTTTTCAAGCAACAGGGGATCCGGACTTTCTATGGCTAAATATCTATAATTCTTCTGGATTGATTGTCTTCTTCCTATTATGGCCTTTAGCCTTAGTTCTATTTCTGATGCTTATTCTCAAAGAGCAAACCCTGCGGCAGCTACTGAATGGACTTGGATATGAATCAGGGAATCCATCTAGTCTGCTTAAGGCATCTGCCAGTGCAATTTTGCCAACTCTGATCTGTATTCTTTGGCTGACGATATGGATGCGATTAGGGGATTTGACTGAAACCACTATCATCCTGCCAATTCTGCGTATCCCAATCGACCAAAGGTTGGAGGGAATTTTGATTTTGGTGATTTTTGCATTGCCCCTCTCAATTGCAGATGCTCTATGGTCTGATTTACTCCTACCAGCCAAGGCTTGGGATAGCTTCCGGCAGCAATTCAAAGAGGTGGCAATGGCCTTCATCTTGCGACTGGTTCCTTTGGCGGCCTTTGCTATTATAATGACCTATGGTAGCGCTTTTCTTGGAATTGTTGCAGGACCGTCAGTTGTTCTTGGACTTCTACTGCTCTACTTTGTAATTGTTTCTACAGCTGCCACATTCATCTTGTTCTTGACATCATCAAGATTCAAGAATCCATGGCCGGCAATATTCGTTAATGCATTCCTTTATTCCTGGATACTGGTAAATTCCATGCCACTTGTCTAGTCGTCATATATCTCAAACTTTAGAGATGCTCTCTTGAATAGCTTGAATAGATTCCTTACTGCTGATTCATCAGGAACCTCAAGGACCATCTTCAGTTCGTTTTTGTTTGGTGCAATGTCTGGGTCGAACCTGTCTTGGACAATCTCAATAACACTAACACCTGACTCAGCTACCATGGTGAGTACTTGATTCAGACTGCCAACTCGGTCGCGAATCACTCCCTTTATTCTGACATTGCGTCCAAGTCGGAACAACTCCTTCTCCACGACTCTTGCCATGAAGCTCATGTCGATATTTCCCCCTGATAACACCGCAACAGCATTCTTCTCTCTAATATCGATATGTCCATGCTGGAACGCCGCTAGTCCGACGCAACCAGCAGGTTCCACAACAATCTTGGCACGTTCAAGCAAAAGGAATAGCGTCCTCGTGACTTCTAGCTCCTGGACAGTAGCGACATCTGTGAGAAGGTCTCTTGCGATGTTGAATGTCAGACGTCCTGGTTTCTTCACTGCAATCCCGTCACACACAGTGTCCAAGCCCTCGACCTTTGTGATTCGACCTGCTTCTAGAGACGCCTTCATGGATGCTGCAGAGTCAGCCTCAACTCCGTAGATGTCCACTTCGGGTTTTTGCTCCTTTATTGCAATAGCAATTCCGGTTGAGAGACCTCCACCTCCTACAGGGATGGCCACTACATCCACTTCAGGAAGTTCTTCAAGAATCTCAAGACCTATCGTTCCCTGGCCAGCAATCACATTCTCGTCATTGAAAGGATGAAGAAAGGTTGCACCACTCACTTCTGCGGTCTCTCTAGCATGAGCTAATGCATCATCAAACACATCTCCATGAAGAACTACCTTGGCGCCATAGCCCTGAGTTGCTTGGATCTTCGCAACTGGCGAGAAACGCGGCATCACGATAGTAGACTTCAGACCCAGTCGCTTCGCCGCATATGCAACTCCTTGCGCATGATTTCCAGCAGATGCTGCTATGACTCCAGCTTTCTTCTCATCGTCGTTCAGCTGGGACATTGCATAAGCGGCACCTCTTACCTTGAAAGACCCGGTCTTCTGGAGATTCTCAAGTTTGAGATACACATTGCCCCCAGTCATTTGGCTAAATGTAGTCGAATGATCAAGTCTAGTGACATGCTTGATTCCTTTCAGAGCCTCACGTGCATCGAGTATCTTCTCATAGATACGATCATACTTTCCCAAGTTGATTCCCCAAACGACTAGGGTATCCGACTGCCTGATAACATTTCCCTGAACTGACTTTCATGTTATATTTCAGAATGCTCTCTCTTCGATCTCAATCCCTCTGTTACGCATTTCTTCAATGAAGACTTGCGGAGGTATTGCCACCTCAGGTGCAAGGACTCCCCGTTCGGTGATAGTTCCATCTGCACACATCACAGCTACCGCAGCAGCTGGAAATGAAGTCGTCCGCATCATTGAGGTGAGTTCAGTTTCATCATCAAAGTAGTCAATGAGCTGATATTGGATTTTTCTTGACTCTGTGCCTTTCCAGCCTTCAATAGTGCAACGAACAAGAGTCACGTCCTTACCAGTTGGCGGCAGATTCTTCTCAAGAAGCCGCTCTAGCACTTTGCGTGGTGCTACTTTCACGCCTTCGAAATCCATCTCGTTACTATCCATGAGACCGAGCTTGTAAATGCACCACATCTTATGTCCATGACCTGGGTACCTTATGGTCTTGTAATCCAGATTGCTTATCTTCCCTTCATATGTTATAGGCAATGTCGATGTACCGCCGCTTGTATTGAATGCCTCCAGCTTTCCAAAGGGCTCAGGAAATTCCAGCTCCTCAAATCCAATAAGTGGGTCTTCCATAGCGATTTTTCCATCTCGAAGAACTCGGCATGGCTCGACATACTCGTTGATCAAGCCTTCCACAGAGAAGATGAGAGAGTAGTTCAACGGGGGTCGTGGATCCTGCTGAAGACCTCCCACGCGTAGCTGGACCGATTCAGTTCTAGAGAGTTGGTCAATGCCCGCCCTCGCCAAGACATTGGTCATTCCAGGCGCCAGCCCAATGTCCGGAATCACAGTGACGCCTGCTTCTTTCGCCTTATCATGCATTGCAAATTGCTTCTCGTGGACGAAAATGTTCCCGCCTAGGTCCACCATGTGAGCTCCAGTTTCTATGGCAACTTCAGTGTGAAGCGCGTTGACAGTATAGGAAATCGCACTGATGACAGAATCAACCCTCGAGAAGAGGGAGATTAGTTGACCTTTATTTCTTGCATCGACTTTCTCGGCAACCGCCTTGTCGCCAAATTCCTTAGCGAGAGCATTAGCGGCTTTCTCATCGATGTCAGCGACTATGAACTGCTCTACTCCGTCTGTGTGTGCAAGATAGTAAGCGGCGCCTCTTCCCATCAGACCTGCACCAAGAACAAGGACCTTCAAAGAATACACCTCTAGTAATGATTCTTTACATAGTCGTTGGCAAGATAAAAACAATGTCGTAGTATGATTTTCGTTGGGTGTTAATCTCCTTGTGAAAAGTAGAAGTGTCGCCCCATTGTAGAGGGCGACACATTAGCTCCGGTGCCCATGATTGTTAATGGGCTATGGAAATCGTGAACTCCTGGGTTGGCTCGATGCAGCCGCTCCACAGACTGCAGAATTTAATCTTGATTTCCTTTTCTAATGCATTGCCATCCGGAATTCCGACCTCGAATGGCCACCAGTTCGAATCATCTGGGAAGTTGTTTGCATCGAAGCACAGATGATCCACACCACCTGGTAGGGTGAAATTAATCTTGTAATAATAATCACTGCAACATGCACCGTCAACCTTTGTGAAGTGGACGTTGACATATCGCCAATCATAATTCTTCTGGTAGAGTTTGAGCCAGGCTCCCTCAAGGACATATCCACCATATACGTGGACATAGACACCCCACTTGTCAAGATCTGCTTGAGTAATGCAGAGTGGTATTTCTTGAGGTAGATACTGCTCCTCAATCTCTATGTAACCTTGTTCTGGTTCGAGCGTCAGGCAAGCACTTTCCGACCATAGTTCCAAATCATAGGCATCCAGAGCTAATATGTCAAAATTTGACTCGGAGACTTCAGACCAGGAGTTAGCTTTGTCTGTAAGCTCATTGAAGTCTTGCTCCATTTGATCTAAGAGGTTTGGGTTTTGCGCGGCGATACTGTAGCTAGTACTACATAACGCAAATACGAACAAGACGCAGATGGCGATCATGTATCGATCGACTGTGCGTGATGCTCGGCTATTGGAGTAGCCTTTGTGCAACTCCCTCATTACCTCTCTCTTTCTCCCGGACCTCTTGCGAGTCTCCATTCCTAACCTGTGTGGGTGGCGGCATGTTAGTAAGTTCAAGCGTTTAGGTACCAATACAATGTATTATCTAGGTAATAAATCGTTTTGCTTCCAAAAATCGCAGCAAATTTCCATTTAGTAGTGTACATTTCGATTTATTATCTAATAAATCCCTTCTCCTTTTTAATTCAAAAAGATGTAAAGGGAATTAGCTAATCTTTGACATAGGCAGCTGATTCCCCTGGCTGATAGAGGAAACTCATACTTCTCTTGAGAAGACAGGTTGCTTGGAAACGAGATTAGGCAGCAAGAGTCGTTGTCTTGGAGCAAAGCTTGTCTGCTGAGCAATTAGAGTTCCCAGTTCTTCAATACCCATTGATACTTGATCACCTTCCTCGCGACGCCTGACAGAAAGCTGGTTCGAGTCACGCTCTTTCTCTCCGACAACGCAGATGTATGGAATCCAAAGCTTTTCAGCAGCTCTCACCTTTTTGCTAATAGTCTGTGACCTATCGTCTATCTCATACCGCACTCCATACTTGTCCAATTCCTTGCCCAATTCAAGGCAGTAGTCAACCATGTTCTCATCTATTGGTAGTAGCCGCACCTGCGAGGGAGTCATCCAGAGAGGAATCTTGGGCTTCTTTCCACGAATCTTATCCTTGTGAGCTTGTTCTAGCACACCATACAATATGCGCTCCATAGATCCAGAGGGCGAAGTATGGAGGATTAGAGGAAGGTGCTCCTTGCCATCCTCTCCGATGTACTTGATGTCGAAGCGTTCTGCATTCTCTACATCGATCTGAATTGTACCTAGGCAACCTGCTTTCTTCTGTGCGTCAACGACATTCCATTCGCCTTTGAAGATGAAGTAGGCATACTGGTCATCGAAGACCTCAACCATCATTGGCTTCCCGATAGTTCTTGCCACCTCGTTCATGAAATCTCTATTCTCTTCAAAGAAGGACTTTAGAACTCTGAATGAAACCTCGTAGTCAACCTCGAGCTCTTTCTGAAGCTTCTCTACAAAGACAAGCTGCCTCTTCACCGCATCCATAGCGCCTTCAATGTCGGCTACAAATTCATGAATGTCCGCCATGGTGAATACTCTCGGTCGTCGCATTCCTGCAAGCTCGCCGCTCTGTTCACGTCTGAAAGACTGAGCCATCTCGAAGAGCTTCAGCGGAAGTTGCTTGTATGACACCACTGCTTGCTGTATCAGGAGGAATTGGCCAAAGCATGCGGAAAACCTAGCAAAGTAATCACGATCTCCTGATTTGATAACATATTGGCGTGATGGAAATCGCTGGAGGTACGACTTGAGCGAAGGATGTTCGTAGTCGTATATCACCGGAGTCTGTACAACATGTGCCCCATAGTCCAGCATCTCTGCTAGAACTCTTTGCTCCACTGCTCTCTTCAATGTGAGTCCACGCGGAGGCCATCTGAAGTTGCCCGGGTCTGAACCGGGCTCATAGTCCACAAGTTCAAGCTTCTGCATCATTTCTATATGCGGAGGCGCCTCTGATGCAGTCCTATCCTTCGCAGTTTCATATTTAACGTAGATCTTAAGCTCCTTGTGATTCCTGTAATTGAATTCTTCGTAGTCAGTGAGCTTTCCATCCGGTTCCATGATATAGAATTTTGAAGTAGCCTTCTCTTCTGCAGCAATTGCTGTGAGATCTTCTCCCAAAGTGGCATCCCTAGATTTCACCTCTCCCGTTTCAGCTGAGATGTCTAGTACCTTGGATCGTTCTGCAAGAGGATGTCCCTTGCAGTGAAGTTCGAACGACTTGTACCAGCCAAATGGTACGCGCACTACATTGAACCCACGTGCTTCAAGATCTTTTGCGACGTTCTTGAGAAGCTTCAGGGCAGTGCTTGGAGGAGATGGGTCCTCGCTAAGGTGAACCCATGGATATACAACGATGTTCTTCTCCTTGACCTCTTCCGCGGCCTGGGCTATCATGTCCGCCGTCAACTTTGACGCTGACTCGACATCCTTCTCGTCACTCTTTTCAGCTGCGATGAAGTTCACCAGACATGAGTCTTCGGTTGAGTACGACTTCGATTTCACAGCCTCTGCATTCTTGAGTGCCTTGCGTTTGGCCTCATAGGAGAATCCATCACTATGTATCTGGAGCATTCTCAATTTGCTAGCCTCTCCTGGAGATTGAATCTTGATTTGCACTTAAGCTTGGCGAAGTATCATATTTGAATCGCTCGTACCCTTTCCAATAGCAATAGGCTTATTAAGAAATAAACAATTGTTAATATATTTCTGGTGGATTTTTGCCATGAAGGATTATGATTTGATAGTGATTGGTTCAGGTTCAGGACTGAATCTTGCGTCGCCTGCGTACAATAGTGGCTTGAAGGTCGCAATAGTCGAGAACGGACCAATGGGCGGGACTTGTCTCAATAGAGGCTGTATCCCAACTAAAATACTGACATATGTTGCTGACGTGATTGTGCAGACGCAATTGGCAGAGAAGCTCAACGTGAAGGCAACTGTTGAGTCAATAGATTTTCCCGCCCTCATGGAACGGATGCGTGCTCATGTTGGGACTGATGCAGATAATATTGGCAGGTCGATTAACGCCGCGAAGGACTATGATTGGTATCATACGACTGGCGAGTTCATAGGCGACTACACCATGAGAGTGGACGATGAAACGATTCAGGGAGAACACATCTTCATTGCTGCTGGGACAAGACCGATCATTCCAAGAATCGAAGGGCTAGAGGAAGTTGATTACATGACCAGCAAGGAAGCACTTCAGCTGACTGAAAGACCCAAGTCGATGATCATCCTTGGTGGCGGATACATAGCGGCAGAGTTTGGCCACTTCTTCTCCGCTGTTGGTACAGATGTGACTATTATCGGAAGAAATCCTTATCTAGTCAAGAATGAGGACCATGACGTTTCAGAACTTCTGAAACGTGAGCTATCAAAACGTATGAGAATTCTCACCAACCACGAAGCGACTGAAGTGACAGAGTCGGATGGAATAAAGACTGTGGTTGCTAGAGACCGGGAATTCGGAACAGAGAAAACATTCAGCGCCGATAGCCTTCTGGTAGCTGTGGGTCGACAATCCAATGCAGATTTGTTTAAGCCAGAGAAAACTGGTGTTACGACAGATGACAGAGGATTCGTTGTTGTTGATGAATATTTCAGAACCACAAAGAAGCGAATATGGGCTTTTGGTGATGCTATTGGGAAGTACATGTTTCGTCACGTAGCTAATGAGGAATCCGGCATTGTCTGGTATAACTGGTCGAGATCTCTTGAAGGCGCTGGTCCTGAGGAGTTCATCTCTATGGACTACAGTGCAGTGCCGTGGGCAGTCTTTTCGTATCCACCTATCGCAACGGTCGGGATGAATCTAAAACAAGCAAGATCCTCTGGTCGGCCGCTTCTTGTCGGACAGGCAGGGTATGACAGTGTGGCGAAGGGCTTTGCAATGGGAGAACCTGAGGGATTTGCGAGGGTTATAGCTGATGCCGAAACTCATCGCATCCTAGGTGGAACGGTTGTGGGGCCTTATGCTCCAATGCTTGTACAAGAAATCATCACTCTGATGAACACGGACAGTGGGTCATTCATTCCATCTAGGAGGGCAATGTACATCCACCCCGCGCTTTCAGAGGTGGTACGAAATGCCATTGGCAATCTTGCTCCTATCAATGGAGGTCATGCTCACCATCACTAGGCGTGGATTCTGTCGAGTATTCTTAGGGCTTTGAGAGCAGAAATGTCCTTGTCCTTTATCTCGATCATGAGGTCATATCCAATGTCCCTTGTTCGTTGAAGGAAATCTGCGAAGTCATTAGTGTCCAGAGTAGCTGCATGTTTCCCAGGACGACCAGTAGGACTCTGCGAACTGTAATGCACGATGGGCGGACCTTCGCGTTTTGTCCAGGTTGCGGCGCTTCGCTTCAAGCTATCCCTTATGGATTCGCCATGGTTGAGGACATCATGATGCAAATTATCGAAGACGACGGGAATCCCTGTCAACTCGCTAAGAAACATACAGTCTTTCTGCGTATAGCTGTGGTCATCATTCTCAACTACCAACCTGCGAGAGATGGTCTTGTCCAGAAGGTCATATCGCTCAGCAAAACGCTGGAGTGATGCCTCCTTATCCCCATAGACTCCTCCAATGTGGATCTGAACCTTTGCATCTGGACCCAGATTCATCAGGTCAAGTATGTCACAATGATATTGAAGGTCTGCCAGCGCATTCCTGTAAACTGAATCACTTGTGGAATTCAAAACAGTGTACTGACCGGGATGCATCGACAGTCTCATACCTGCTGAAACAGCCAGTTCTCCTATCTCTGAGAGTTCATCCGAGAATAGAGATTTCCAATCAACCTTCATAATGGGATGACTCGCAAATGGGATCAGATCAGAGGTTATTCTAAAGAACAGGATATTATTCTCTAAATTGAATCTGATGATTCTCCTGAGGCATTGCAGATTTTCCTGAATTGTTGCAATGAGGCGAGGTTCTGTATACGACTTAAGCCTGAATGTCCTTGCGCTGGAGCATCCGATGGACATGTTAATGCAGGCATAGCCAATTCTCATTTGCTTCACTAGACCATTAATAGCTGTATTCAGCGGAGCATCTAGCCGGACCAATAAAAGAGGAATGGATGCGGAACTCAGTTATTTATTCTTAGAAGCCTCTCATGCCAAGAGTTCTATCCAACCTTCCTGTTAGTGCCATCCATGACACAAAATAACTGACGGTGACCAGCGCATATCCAGGGTCAAGTCCTAGAATACCAATCAATAGGATGGGGATTCTGATCACAAGGAAAAGCAAGATTCCCAGCGCGATACCCAGGGGTCTGAGTCTGCCTGGTTGATTCTGTTTCTTCATTCTGCGCCAGACATTACCGAAAAGAATCACTGGAAGGAGAAACATAATTAGTAGCGGGATTACAAACCAGATTAATTCCAAGAAAGTCGTTTCTATGGGTGCAGGAAAACCTTGGACAATAAGGATAGCGACTGGCAAATAGAACAGGAACGGTAATAGACCAGCACTTCTATATCCAGCAGCGAATATCGACGTGGTTGATAGCAGAGTCAAGGCTAATCCGAGGGACAGAATTTCGAAGTAAATAGCTTCTGTGGTCGGTAGATTATTGGTATTTCCCAACATGCCAGACAACTGCCCAAAAGCAAATAGTGCAAAGGCAATTAGCATAAGAAATGTTGGCAGCTGTTTGGTTTCCCTCCATCTGCCATATAGATATGCCGCAGTACCAGCCGCTAGCATTATCGCAAATGACCCAACAAGTACGATACTTGTAAGCACGATGTCCCCTAGAAGACCTTGTGCATATACTCCAGAAATCACCAACGCAGGTCCTGCAAAGCTAGCTCCATATCCTACAAGCTCACCAGTCATTTCTTGTTCGGGCCTAAGAAATGTAAATGCCAGCATAGCCGGTCCCATTAGCGCCATGAAGACGATTACATATGTTCCATAGATTGGAAGTGCAAAGCCAGCAAATCCCTCGCCATATAGATCTGGGAGATTGAGAAGCTGCATAACGAGCGCAAAGGACATTGCCGCAGCCGTTCCTCTTCTGGTATCATAGGCAATCCAGACAAATATGATGGCAACAACAAGAAGAATTGCTGACCTCAACAGAGATCCCATGCTAAATAGGAAGTCTGCACGATTGCTCACTCTGAATATGAACACAAGATCGATTGACTGGAAGAGAAGTATAATGCTGATAAGCGCTATGACAACAATTACTAACCCAAGGTATCCCCGTCTAGTAATCATTGAAGCGGCAATGGCAAGAATGACGACTTCAACTATCAGAATAACAAATAAGGTATAGTATGGGAAGACAAGATAATCCAGGAAATGTTCGTAAATACCACGGTAGTCCGCAAGAAAGTCAACTAGAAACGACCTCCCTGTTGCTGCCTCTTGGAAAGTAATGAATGTTCCAACTGCATAAACTAGCATTGCTAATGCAAACAAATACAGAGGTCTGAAGGCACGTTTGGTTTCCGCATCAGCTTGGGATGACCTTCTCAAGCTATAGGTGATAATTGTCCCTGCTGCGACCAGTGTTGCTAATGCAATGAAGAACTGAGCTACTTCGTAAGTTTCCATTTAGAACACCTTCTTGCCCCACTCACTTGCGGCTTTCTTTGCCTCATCGAGTTCGCCGCTTGTCCATGCCCTCAGACCGCTACGAACCTTCTCCGCATCTTCCTGGCTCTCCGTCATTACCATTTCATTGACAAGTTCCAGAAAGCCGTCATCTATTCGAATGTCCGAGCTTTCGTTAACAAGCTTAACAACCTCGCGATTGTGGTCCTCTGCTTTTTGGTCGTCAAGTGCATGAAGAGTTACAACATAATCTGTACCTGCATGACCCACTAGAAGCTTCAGGTCTCCAAAGCGCAGCTCTTCGATTTCAGTACCTGATATCTTCTTGATGAACATTTGAACCGCAGAGAGAAACCCTCCGAAGAGTGATGAGTCACCCTTTAGGTTCTCCCAGCCAATCGACGCAATGGTCTCCCCAGCGTCATTGATCACGAAGATACCGTACATTACCGAGCCTCGCCATCCGTTGAGTCGTCTGCAAATCCCTTTCTTGCAATAGATACGGAAGATGGCCTATCTATTAAACAAAGCCTCGATTGCCATGTAATAAGCATTTCTCGTAAGTTGTAATATCAGGTAATATTTCATCCCTTAATGGGAAGCACAAAATTGCGTACAAAAAACTACAAGGAATCAAACCATGACTTTGTCTTGTCGACTGCATCTTCTTGTTTCTTGGCTGCTCCAGCCACGGCCTCGACATCACGGACCTGGAAATTCTTGTCTACGAATACAACGATAGAATGACCGTTGGGGCATTGTGTTGTGACAATGACAGGATGACGCTTTGCCTCGGTGATAGTTGCCGCCTCAACCTCGACCTTCACTAGAGTGCCTTTCGAGCATGCCGGACATGCAAATGGGTTAAGTGTCACATTAGCCAACTCTAGATCACCACCCGTGCTCAAACGGCGAAACAAGCCATCTCATCACTTTCAGTGATGCCAACATTTAACGCTATTTCTGACACATCAGTCACTCTTCTTCATAGGCTCTAGCAATAAGTCGAGCCACTGCCTCAAAGAGCTCGGGCACTCCCTCTCCCGTCTTTGCAGAAACCTCGAAGACTATCGCATTGTATTTTGATGCATACTCCATCGCCTGCTCTTTTGATACTCCCTCTCCTTCATCTCGTTCGTCAATCTTGTTTCCCACAATTATGATTGGGCAGTCCTCAATGTTATTACGGAGTCGTCCAATCCAATCATCAAGTCTATAGAGTGTGAATGGGCGAGTCACTTCATAAACAGCAATGCCCATCTTTGAACCTCGGAAGTATCCGTCGACAACATCCTGGAATCGAGGTTGCCCCCCAAGATCCCAGAGAAGCAATGTTACCTCAGAGCCGGATATCTCTACCTTCTTAGAGGCGAAGTTGACGCCGATGGTCATCTTCATTTGCTCATCAAAGCGGTCCTCGGTGTATCTAACGGCGATGCTAGTCTTGCCCACTCCCCCGTCGCCGATTAATACAGTTTTATAGACTGCAGACAGTCGATGCTGTGTCATGGGTTGGGCCCTTCTGAGGAGGGCTCATAGGAAAGGCGACATATGAAGCTTTTCGGTTTCAGTTTTTTCATGTACTGGGATGTGCGATTCTGTCCATTTTGCTGGTATAGTGCATTTTGCGAATATTTTCAGACTATAAGGGATGGGAAGTTATCAACGCTCTCTCCACTTCCTGGTATCACATAGACCCCAGATCCTTCATAGTCGCTCCATGCATTACCTATTTCTCCGTTATCCCAGTAGTTTTCAAGGCCGTTGTCCAGTGCGTTCCCACCTCCGTTCCAGCCAATCTGGTTGTCAAATAGGAGACAGGAGCTGGTACCGACCCCTAAATCTATTCCAATACCTGAATTATGGATTACCCAGTTTGTCTCAAACGCTATTTCCTCACTAGACCCGAGAACCTCGATACCTGCATCATTGTATGAAACATTGTTGTGTCGCAGGACTCCTCCCGTACTCCCCCACACAGCAAGGCCACAATTAGTTAGACAGAGATTATTCTCTAGCACAGCAAATGTCGTACTTTGGTCAACAAAGACTGCATAATCTCCTCCTTGAATGGTGTTATCTGCCACAAATGTGACACTAGAGTAGCTTACATTTACGCCAATCCATCCCGCTTCAATGTCACATCTCCTAACATCGCAATTGTCTGTGATGAAGAGATTCACACCCCACTCCATCTCTCGAAATGTGCATGAGTCCACAAGTCCATTATCTGCCTCCCATATGTTCACGCCCATACCTCCAAAGGGCTCAGGCTCTGGGCAGGAGAATGAGCAATATCTAATCTCGAAGTAGAGAGTCGTGTACATTATGTTGATGCATATCTCAGAAGACTCAATCACATAGCCTTCGATGATGTAAGGATTACTTGCACTCCCATCTCCAGACCAGTTATTATTATCAGCTTGGTGTTGAAAGTCCTCATTACCAATAATCACTATGGGTTCATGAGCCGTCAAGTTTTCAGGAGGAGGCCGTATGGTTGTGGTAGGTGTGGTAGTCACCGTTCCGATTCCCGGAGGAAGCAGCGGAAGAATTGGATGGTCTAGCATACTGTTCGCAAGAAGCAGTGTTGCCGCAATTGCAACCACCACCACTATCACTGTGGTTGAACTGCTTGACTGATTCGAATACATACCCGCCATGACGCACAACCTTAGACAGCAATCTATGGAATGCAATAGAATATGAGCCTTGAGGTGTACGGCCGTGCACTTCAAGGCTGAATTTCCATTTGCAGGACAATATAGACCATTTGCAGTGAAGTCAGTTCGTCTCTGTCGAGATGCAATTTCAGTGCGTTCTTTTTTTGCGTCCTCAATGAATTGGCCATTCCTAGATGGGTGGGCAATGTTTCGGAGGCTGATAACGTGCACCCACCTATCCGCAGAGGACTATAAGAGTAATCTAATTAGGCTGAGAGATTGTCACTAATTCATGAATGGCTCGGAAAGCACATCGATAATTTCGACTCCATTTTCGGAGAATAATAGATTCAAGGTTAGCAAGGTTGTAGCCACCAATGACCTCAAGGCGTCGATTTTGAGAGCAGTTGACTTGATTGGAGGTTTTGAGAAAGTCATAGAATCTGGTGACATAGTAACAATCAAGCCAAATCTGAATACCGCTGACCCTTTTCCCGCTTCAAGCGATCCTGAGTTTCTACGCGCAGTTGGTGAGTTGCTCCTTGAAGCAGGAGCATCCAAATTGCGAATAGTGGATAGCTCGATGTTTGCTTTGAAGACATGCGACGTGGCAGATGATATTGGACTGTGCAGCATGGTTGGAGACCTCGGAATCGAGCTGGTCTACCTCGATGAGCACGATTGGGTGAAGAGAAAGTTCCCCAAGGGGAAGCATATGAAGAGTGGTTCAATTGGAGAGCCAGCTCTAGAGGGTGACAAGCTCGTGGTCGTTCCATGCCTAAAGACTCATAGGTTTGCCAGATTCACTGCTACTATGAAGTCATTTGTAGGATGGGTCGCGACTAAAGATCGCCTTAAGATGCACGCCAGAAGATTGGAAACGAAGATTGCGGATTTGGCTTCTTTCTTCAAACCTGACCTTATTTTGATGGACGCGCGAAAAGTCTTCGTGACAGGAGGCCCAGCAAACGGACATGTTGAATCGCCTAATCTCATCCTAGCTAGCGGTGACATGGTTTCAATCGATGTGGAAGGCGTACGGGTATTGAAGAGTTATGGGGCAAAGAACCGACTGGATGGTGATGTCTGGGATTTGCCTCAGATACGTCATGCCGCTGAGATTGAGATAGGTGCAAAAAGCGATGATGACATTATGGTTGTAACCTAGCTTACAGTGAGGGGAACCCCCAATCATCGCTGATATCCTGCCCACTGAAGTTATTGATTCTGAAGGAGCCCGATGACCAAGTAAGTGGACTGAATCCGAGTAGTAGAGTCTGAGTTCGCCAACTCGCCACAACTATGTGCTTATTCAGTCCTTGACTTGTCGCTACAAGAAAAACATTCGATAGCTCCATCAGGAGTGAAGTGCTAATTTTATAGAAGAAGCTGTACGTCTTGCGGTGCTCCTCAGTTCCTTGCTCCTTTAAATCCTTCAAGTATCGCATTATTGTGTCATCATGGACTCTCGAATCCATTACATCAGATAACTCATCCACATCTACAACAACTGCTGTTTCGAAGTAGTAGGCAAGTGGAAACTCAGTGATATGGAAGACAATGAATTTGTCCGTGGTGATGGAGTGATAGAGATGTTCGAAGATCGATTGCTTTGAAAACAGACTACTTGGGTCCAACAATGCTGGCTCGAAGTTGGTGGATGCATCGGAAACCACAAGCCTGAACATGTCATCCAGCAGATCTCCGTCATATCCTATCCGTACAATGTGATAAGGTCGATTCGAGCTATCTTCTCTTATGAGCTTCTTCTCTCTAAGGAATTCGTCGAAGTCTCGGCGAAATGTATCAAACTCATCATCACTGTCGACGACAAATAGCGATTGGCCTGATTTTCCCAAATTTGAGATGGCATCATCATATGCCTTGAACCGCGCGGCTTTGTCGTCACTATTCACAACTAGTAACCTATTATCAGATATTCAAGTCTAATAACTTAATGGTTTCGATTACGTATCCCCCCTCGACAAAGAATTTTTCAAGCTCGATGGTGATTGCTAGTAGAGGTCGCGTTAATGGGCGAGAAGAAACAGATTGGTGTGATTACACGATATTTCCACAAGATCGGTGTGGCTGCAATTATGTTGGAGGACACTTTGAAAGTAGGCGATAAAATCAGTATCGAAGGGACTACTACTAGTTTCGAACAAGAGATTGCATCCATGCAGGTTGATAGGAAAGACATTAGCGAGGGTATCAAGGGACAGGAGATTGCAATCAAGGTCAAGGACAGAGTCAGAGAAAAGGATACCGTTTATTTGCTATAGCCAATAGAGAGGCATTTCTCCTCGTGAGTTGGCTTATAGACCATTCTGTGGACCTCTTCTTGTTTGCACTTGATGAAGCAGGTTTGAGAGTAGCATCTATTCCCCAAGTTTCAGAGAATGCTTGCTCAACAGTAAGAGTTATTGACTCTCTTCGAGTGACGGTGAGGACAATTATGGAACCCGTCGAGTATTACTCTGCCTGTGCCCTCAATTGCCCGGACATATGTGCCTATATTGTAGAAGTTGTCGATGGGAGAATCACTAGACTAAGAGGAGACCCCAATCATCCCTATACGCTTGGAAGATGCTGTCCAAAGGGGTATGCTCATCTCCTGAGGATGTACTCTGAAGACCGATTAAAGCATCCACTTCGAAGGCAAGATGATGGCACCTTCGAGCGGATAGCATGGGATGAAGCTTTGGATGAGATTGCTGAGAGGATGCGTGCTGCAAAGAAGACAAAGGGACCTCAAGCAGTTGGGATTTACTCGGGCTCAGGAAATGACGGCATGGCTCCAAGATATGCATCACGCTTCTCAAACGCATTTGGTTGTCGAATGATTCCTGGGATTGTGGAGATATGCTTTGAGGGAGCTTATGAAGGAGCCCGATTCAATGTTGGTTCATTTCCTCCTCATGAACTGAGTGACTGGGCCAACTCGAAATGTATTGTCATTTGGGGCACCAACAAATTCGAGTCGAGTGTCCATTCGAAACGAGTCATCCAAGAGGCAATAGACAATGGAGCCAAGCTCATTGTAATCGACCCAAGGAAGACTCCACATGCCGAGATTGCTGACATCCACACTACCATTAGGCCAGGGACTGATGGCGCCCTCGCACTTGGCATTGCAAATGAGATCATAACGCGTAGCCTCTACGATAAGGAATATGTCGAGGCTTATGTCCACGGATTCGATGAGTTCAAGGAACGTATTGCATCATACGATAGAAAAACGGTCAGTGGTATCACATGGGTGGATGAGAACACCATTCAGGAAATCGCAGTTACCTTTGCCACACATGGTCCAGCCCTAATAATGACAGCCCCCGCCGGGATGAATCACTACACCAATGGCACATGGGCAGCTAGAGCCGTGCATAGCCTACTTGCCATCTGTGGATATCTTGGTGTTTCAGGAGGGGGATTTCAGTATCTGTCTTCAGATAATAGCCCTTTCAACAGCAGTGCTATAGCCCTTGAACACTTGTTGGACTCTTCAGTTCAGCCTGTGGTGCCCTCTGGCACATACATTCCGGAATATGTACTCAGCTATGATGAAAGCCCGTTGGACATATTGGTCATCCAGGCCGCAAGCCCCATGACTCAGTGGCCAAACACCAATAAGGCAAGAGAGGCACTTCAGAGAATTCCCTTCAAAGTATGTATTGACTTAGAGATGACAGACACCGCCCGTCTATGCGAGATTGTATTACCGGCGACCTTCATTTTTGAGCATGACAACCTCGTTCATAGCGAACTACATAGGATTGTACAGTTCGCGCCTAAAATCGTGGACCCGGACGGTGAAGCTCGAGATGAGTTTGATATCTGGAAGGGACTTGCCGAACGGTTGGGCACGGATGAACACTTCAGATTGACACCAAGGGACGTCATGAAACTAGCCCTGGACTCTGATGAGTGTAAACACATCATTCTTGAAGATCTTATAAAGAATCCAGAAGGAATTCGAACGAAATCTCCCGCTATTCCATTCTCTGATTTCATCTTCAACACACCTACAAAGAAGATAGAGCTTTTCTCAACTGAACTGGAGGCACTCGGTTATGATCCACTCCCGTTCCATGAAGAACCTGCTGAGAGTCCTCTGTCCGCTGCTGAAGTCTTTGAGGAATATCCTCTAATCATGATAACTGGCCGTCTGAGAGAACGACTCCATTCACAATACACTACAGCGGAACTAGGTGCAGAGGTGAAAAGCTTCGCCCATTGCACAACTTGTCAGGAATGCATCAAAAAATGTCCAGATGACGCCATAGCCCTAGCTCGGCCAAGCCCACAGCAGATTCGCCTGAACCAAGAAGTTCAACCTAGACCAAAGGCGAGACTGAGAGAGGAACTTAGCTCTCTTGTTAGCGGGCTTGCAGTCCATCTATCAGACAAAGAAATCTCGGTTCCGGAGGACATCACCGGGCTCCTAGTACCAGTGTGGGATGACGAGAAATGCATTGGCTGTAGAGAATGCAATCTTGATGTCTGTCCATATGATGTGGTGAAAGAGCCAATCAGGATGCCCAGTATGCAGGAAGTCCCTGTTCGGCGTACCTATATCAGGATGCATCCTGAAACAGCAACATCATTGGGATTGACACATGGAGATCGAGTCACTGTTGAGTCTATGCATGGACGAGTAGATGAAGTCAAGCTAGAAGTAACGGACAAAATTGATCCGAGGCTCATATGGTCAAGTGATGGATGGTGGGAGCGAGATGGTAACGTCAACGTTCTTACAGATGACAAGCATTCCGCGTTCGGACACACTCCGGGATTCAACTCTGTATTGGTGAAGGTCTACCGGAGTGAGTGAGAATTCATTCTTCTTTTATCATTGGCCATGTTCCCTGTGCCAATCGATTCACAACGATTTGTCCCAGGTGATATGAATTATGCTGGGCCAAGATAATAAGAGAGGAGAGAACAGGGAAGTCCGCCCATGAGGCCATGGGGGCAGCTAGGTCACTTTCCAGGGATAGTGTCCTTGCTTCTTCAAGACCTGACTTGAAGCGGCTGACCAATTCTTCCCAAGTAACTGATGCGGATTCAGTTGGCCAACTTGGCTCACCATCTTTGGGCCATTCAACTCTCTCCAATCGAGCAGCCTTTATGCAAAGATCCTGCCAGAAGACAATGTGGAATAGCTGCTCCCAAGAGGAATGGACATTCTGCGTTATCCGTTTCTTTGCGTGCTCATCCGAAATGCCATCAACAATCTTCAGAGATTCTGCGTGAGTTCCTTTGCCATATAGCCCTGCTGCGAGGGCCTTTCCAAGTTTCTCTTTCATGAATAGACGAAGTGATGGCGAGTTTTATTTTTAGCTATCTAATGATGGCCTCAGTCAAAAGCTATATGATTATGTTGTCCGGGCGCTACCGCTGGTAGATAGAATATGGACCCACGAATTGTTGAACATGCAAAGATCTTGGTGAAATGGAGCACCGATATCCAGCCAGGTGATATGGTTGGAATCATAGGCAGCCCTCTCTCACATGATTTGGTGGTCGCTTTGAATAGAGAGGTTGCCAAAGCTGGCGGCCGAGTGATCAATTTAATGGATAGTGATGAGGCAGCGCGAGCCTTCTATGATGGTGCAAGTGATGAAACACTGCAATTATTCCCAAGGCACTATAAGGCTTTAATCGAGAGTCTTGATGTACTAATTGTAGCACGAGCTCCCATGAACACCAAAGCTCTAGCGAATGTTGATCCTAATCGAATTATGTTGAACCAGGTGACCCAACAAGAAATCACGGCATTATACTTGAAAAAGAAGTGGTGTTTGACAGTTCACCCCTGCTTGACTCTAGCACAACAAGCAAGCATGAGTCTGGAGGAGTACAAAGACTTTGTCTATAGAGCTACTCTCATTAATTGGGAGTCAGAGTCGAAGAATATGTACGTTATGAAAGAGCATCTTGAACGCCATAGTGATATCAGATTTGTGGGGCCTGAAACCGACCTTTATGCGTCGACCGAGGGTCGAATCTGGATTGCTTCTGATGGCAAACACAACATGCCATCGGGTGAGGTGTTCACTGCGCCAGTAGAAGACACAGTTGAGGGCAAGATATACTTCGACATTCCGTTCCTTCAGCAAGGAAAGGTCATCGAGGGTGTGCGACTCACATTTGAGAAAGGCGATGTTGTTGATTTCTCTGCTGAGAAAGAGGAAGCCACGTTGAAAGCTATCATTGAGATTGATGAAGGCTCGAAGAGGCTAGGCGAGATGGCGATAGGCACAAACCGGGGAATTACACAACATACATTGAACATGCTCTTTGATGAGAAGATAGGTGACACTATTCATTGTGCTCTTGGGAGAGCATACGAGGATTGTAACGGTACAAATGAAAGTGCTGTACATGTCGACATGATCAAGACCATGAAAGAAGGCGAGATCATCGCAGGCGACGAGATCATCTACAAGAGTGGCAAGTACTTCTATGAGAAATAGAAATCAATTGGAGTCCCTCAACTAGACGCGGCTGACAAAGTAGCTCAGTTTGAAAATTATGTGCAGTTATTCAGTCAGCCCTGTCGATTTATTGGTGCCTTGTGACGGTTTTTCATATGGGAGGCTTTTACTATATGGTTTATGAATGAATATTGATAGATATTATAGGATACCAATCAGTATTTGAGCATAGGTATGATTGGTACCGGATGGGAGTCCCATGATGAGGATGCAGGTCTTCCGCAGAAGGTTTGTGATAGCTGCTAGTCTGTTTCTAGTACTGCTTGTATTTCCAGTATTTGTGAATCCCACCTCCGTGGATGGAGGAGTTTCGCCAGACTGCAAAAATAAAGGGATCTACATCAAATCAAATGAGGACTTCCGTAAATATGATTTTCGCGGCGAAGGAACCGAAGATGAACCATTCATCATAGAGGGGCTTCAACTTGAAATTAGAGGATTCGGGATCAGAATCCGGGGCACAACTGCTCATTTCATAATCAGAGATTCTATCTTTGAAGGTAGAAGCAATGGATGGGGCAGCACTGGTATTTACCTTGCTAATGTCGAGAATGGAGTTATTGAGGACTGTGCCTTTTCTGATGTGAATCGTGGTTTTGGAATTCATAAATCTGAAAACATTGTGATACAGGGAAATGAAATCAGCTCTGTGAGAATTGGTATCCAAATCAAACACTCCTCATCGATACTGATCATGAATAATGAGATCACTGACTCTAAATGGTGCGCTCTTTTCCTCGCTTTCTCATTTGATTGCACTGTGACCTACAACACGATAGCCAATAATGACGGAATAGGTGTCTTTCTCTATGACTCCGGCTCTTGCACTTTGTTTGGCAACTACTTTGAGTCCAACATGTGGGTAAATGCAAGAGATGCCATTGGTGACCATTCGGCAACCTACTCAAACCTATGGGATGATGATGTAAGCCTTGGAAACGATTGGGATGACTATGAGGGCATAGGAGTGTATCCCATTTCTGGTGATAGAGGAAGTGTTGACCGATACCCAATTGGTTCAGATCCTGATACCGTTGCACCGGAGTGGATCACAGCTCCGATAGAGCAGACAATAGAATGCGGCGACACATTCAAGATGGTTGTCGAAGCAGACGATGACAGTGGTATCTCAACCTATTGGATAGACGATACTGATCTCTTCAGCATTGAGTTTATTGATTCCAGCGTTGATTACAAGGCAAACATCACATGCAATCAGCCGCTGGCCTTTGGAGAATACACTGTTGAAGTTCGTGCCTATGACCCATTCAATAATTTCTGCTCTGCTACTTTCACAGTCACTGTACAAGACACCATCAGTCCAGAGATAGTTGGTCCAGAAGATGTGACATACAAGGAAGGGGACACTGGCAAGTCACTTGAGTGGTCGGCCTTTGATATCAATCTCAAATCATATACAATCTATGTCGATGGTGCACCAGTTGAATCCTTTGATTGGCCTGAAAACTCTGATACGGTAGTAATATCCATTGATGGTCTCTCTGCAGGTGAATACATATACCGAATGGACGTGTACGATCTTGGTGGCAACTCGGCATCCGCTTCAGTCAAAGTCACTGTAGAAGGTAAGACTCCTGTTCCAACTACCACTCCAATTCCGAAGCCCAAGACTGATGTCGCTGGTACTCCTCCCGCAGATGGTTCCATGGCAGGCCCATATATTGAACCTGTAGTAGTGGCAACTGGCATCGGAATCCCAACCGCCCTAGGTTTTGCGATTCTCTTTGTCATTGGGAAGAAGCGTGAAGTTGCATAGCTCATGCAGCGAGAATAATTACCAGAGATGATTATTGTCTGTAGAGTTAATTCACCATAAGTCACAACAGGTGCACAGAGTCTTCGAAAAATCGACGAAGCTTTCTGTTTAATATACGATTGATTTTACTAAGAAGCTTATGTATCCTATATCATATCATACTTGAATAGGAATGCACGCCCTCGCCTTCGAGTCCTTTGTTTAGCTGGGTGACATGGACATGGAGAGGTGTCGTGTGTTCAATCTGAGGTCGATTTCTGCATTCAGCTTTGTTCTTGTTCTTTTAATTCTCTCCGTCCATACAGAGAATAACGCACCACTCACTCATGCAGACTTCCCAGCCTATTCTGACGCTGCCTCAATATCGGCGGGATACGTTCCTCACAGCCCCATTTACATTGGCTCTGATGATGATTTCAGCAAGGATTGGCCTGGAGAGGGAACAAAGGACAAGCCATTCATTATTGAAGGACTTCATATCCAGTCCAATATCTACTGTATCAAAATTGTAGGCACCCTATCTTATTTCGTCATAAGGAACTGTCTTCTTGAGAATAGGGATGCTGTTGTAGATGGCAAGGGAATAGAGATTGAACGAGTCAGCAATGGAGTGGTAGAGGGCAGCATCGTGGGCGGAATGGCTACAGGGATCAGTTTGCTAAAAGTTCAGAATGTGAATATCAGTTCCTGTCAGATAACAAAGGGAAAGGGAGGAGTTCGTCTTGAGAAGGTTTCTTCTTCAAGCATAAGTGGATGTGTAATTTCCGAATTTGACTACGGAGTCTATGCATACAAAATTGATTCTACAACTCTAATTGGCAATGATATTGAAATCATCACAAGCGGCATCATCGCGGATACATGTACAGACACGAAGATAGTTGCAAATGTGATTGAGAGTGCTAGCAGCGGAATTTCCCTATACTCTTGCGAACGATTGAGCATTTCTTCCAATTCAATCGTCAATGTGCGAACTAATATCTACACCAAATTCACGCTTAACTCCTCGATTCTCCATAATGTCATCCAGGATGGGGAGAACGGGATTTTCCTAGATTCATCCAATAGAAATGCTGTTTCATCTAACAACATCAGTACTATGAAAAGCAATGCAATCTATGTGATTCACTCGTGGTACGACAACTTCACAGCAAACGACATAGTCGATAATGAAGGAGTTGGGGCATACTTCTATGACTCAGCCTATTGCATGCTTTACGCCAATTATATCGGGTACAACCTGAGAGGGAATGCCTATGACTTCGCCGGTCCGGCAACTAAATCCCTCCCTAACAATTGGGATGACGGTATCAGTTTGGGTAATGCCTGGGGCGGCATATCAAACTTCGATCCCTATCCCATTACCGGTGATCGAGGGAGCCTTGATCGATATCCAGTCCCAATTCTTACCACAGGCAATCCTCCCGATTTCAATGTTGAGGCTGGATTCGCAAGCAATATCGTTTGGAATGCTTCTGCAGTCCGGCCTGATTATTACAGTGTAGAGCAAGACGGCTTCACTCTTGAGGAAGGAGCTTGGAATGGGAAATCCATTGATGTAGAACTTCCTTCTCTCGATCCTGGGATGTATAAATTCACTCTTCGCGTCAATACAACTGATGGAAGGAGAATGAGTCATTCATTGCAAATCACTTCCGTTGACACGACGCCACCTGAATGGATTACTCCTCCAGCGGATGAAACGATAGAGCAAGGAGATCGAGTCATGATCGTTATAGAGGCATTCGACCTCTATGGAATCTCCACGTATTGGATCAATGATACTGATCATTTCTCCATAGATGCTGACGGGACCTTGCTTGACACTGAGGTGCTGCCATTGGGCATCTATCCTGTAGAAGTCAGGGCCTACGATCCATCTATGAATTTCATTTTCACGGAGATTGTAATCACTGTTGAAGATACAATCATTCCAGAAATAGATGGTCCTACTGATTTCGCCTACGACGAGGGAGTCACTGGTAATTCTATATCTTGGTCTATTAGTGATCGGAATCCATATTCGTATCAGGTATATCTCAATGGGGACTTAATTGAAACAGCTGACTGGACTTTGCCTATCCATGTCATAGAGGTGTCAGTGGATGGCCTCTCTCCAGGTACACACATCTATCGGTTGGAGTTGCTCGACATAGCAGGCAACAGAGCTAGTGATGAAGTGACTGTCATAGTGAATCCAAAACCTTCTGAAACAACTACAGAGACTACAACCTCAGGAACGACCGAAACAACGAGCATTTCTCCACCTACATCTACTCCGCCCCCAACTGAACCAACTGTAGCAAATGGCACATTGCTGATAACTGGAATTGCAGGAGTCGCAGTTCTTGGTGCGGGAGCTATCATTCTAATGATGAGGAAGAGAAGGTAAACTCTAAAGCTTGAACCATCATTCCAACTGATATGCCAACGCCTCTGTATCCTTTTGCCTGCTTTCTGTCGATTCACTTAATTCAGGAGTCTGCATTTGCTGTTCCGCAAAATCATCGCATTTTGGCACATCCAGCGTCAGCGCATATCTAATGACCAAGACACCTGCTAATGAAACAAAGGCGCAACCAGTCAATGTCAAAGGAAATCCAAAGGTGGGGATGAACCATCCAAAGAACACAATCTGAGGAATCGCGAGCAAAAGATGGATTGTGGGCTGAAGTGAGTAAATGGAGTTCCTATTGCGATTGGGTATTGCATCTAAAAGAACTCTCTGGGTCAGAATCTCAGCAAATCCTCCGAAGAACACTGTCACTGTGAAGAGTGTGAAGAGAAGTGCTACTGGAATCACATGGATGATGGGCAGCTCGATTAGAACCAGAGATGTGAATGGCAAGAGCAGTGTGACCATCTCTGCCCCTTCAGCTGCGGGAGGGAAGATGGTCATCACAAGCGCCAGTACTATATAGAATGCAAATCCACATGCTTGCAGCAGACGAAATCGGGGTATCCATTTCTTGGGTTCAAACTTCTGAGACCAAATACCGGATCGCTCGTTGGCGACAACTCCAGGTAGAAAGGCAAGAGTTCTGAAAGATGCGACCGCGACATCAGTGATGAGATAGGAGAAGTAGAGGGGAAATAGAATCAGCTGACCCCAGACAGAGATTGCGCTCGCAGCTAGCATGGAGCCAAATACCAGGTATTTTACAAATGGTGTTCGCCAAAGGTAGCTGACTCCTTCCTTCAGGAGAGTGATATATTCGCCCATTGAGGGTCGCTCCTCTCTCATCGCCTCGACTTCTGGAAAATCACGTATATACCTCATGACCAGCATTGCGAAAATGAACGCACCCACTGCTTCAATCTGGAAGACAAACGGCCTCCGGAATACAACCGCAAGAATGCTTCCTGGAATGAGAGCAGCCGTTGCTGCAATCTGGGAAATCATTCCCATACGACCCCAGAATACCCCGTACTGTTTCCTGTCCTCATCTTGAGGCATTGCAACCTTGTAGTTATTGTCAAACCATGCATCCCAAGCTCCAGATATCTGGGACTGCGCTACTCCTTGCATGGCATATATGGCGGCTAGATAAGCAAAGGGAGTCTCTGAGGTGACAAGGGATACCATAAAGAAAGTGACACCGTAAAGTGAGTTACCCAATGCAATGACATATCTTTGGCCTATCCAATCTCCAAGTGCTCCACTCGGATAATCCAAAACAGTCTGCACAACCATCTGAATAGCTATTAGAATTCCCAATAGACTAAGGCCCTGAATGAAGTCGCCTCCACCAAGTGCCTCTGCTATGAAAATCGTATAGAAGGTAGAGCTGAGCGTGAAGATGATGCTGGCGGTTGGAAGGAGAATCATCAATACCTTGCCAAGGTGAATCGCCTTCGCATCAGCCTCAGTGAATCCCATGAACGTCGAGGTTCTGCTCATTGCTGTCAATGCTCCTCTCTTGCCTAGACTGAGGTGAGAAAGTTCCTATATAACGGAGAGCCACCTGTTAGGGTCGCAATTAGTGACTATTCCCTTTCCATCAGCGCAATGCAACTGGCGCTTCAAGTCTGGAATGGGACTGTTGCCAGAATTCTAGCTCCTTTCCCTTCCAGCAGAGTTGGAAGTTCTATAGAACCATTGTGGGCATCCAACAACTGGCCCCTGACTCCGGCGGCGGCTCGGCTGAGCACTGGCACTCCGATCAATGCCTCCATTATACATTCGCTTCTAAACCAGCTGCTTCTTGAACCGTTAGGTTTAGGTGGAGTCTATTATTAACCCCAGATGAAACTAGAATGTCCGACCCAAGGAGTCACCTAAGGGAGATGGTTGAGAATAATATCAGTTCCATTCAGCTAATGAGTGACAGGTTGGGTGTTGAGATGGATGAAGTTGTATCCATGCTTAATGAGATGATAACTGAAGGCATTATGGAAGGTAAAGTCACTCCAGATGGCCTACGCTTCTTTAGAAAAGATGTGGAGGTCTCCAAGGCTCCAAAGATTGAGATATCCGATGAGGGCCCTGCCTTTTTGAGATATGACTCCCGGCCGGGTAGGATCATCGCCTTTATTGGACTCGTTGTTATATTCATCGGAATGGGGGTTTCGTACTTCGCAGCTGAAAGTCAATCATTTACACTGCTAAATCAGGCAATAGCGGCGATTGGTATTGGGATTATTCTGATGATTATTGGCGGCTACCAGGTTAGTCGGCGACCAACCCCGATGTAGTCTGATTGAGCGACCTGATAGGATTCCTTAAGTATAGGAAAATTCGCCCCGGCTTTTAGGACGGAGCTCATAGATGCAAGCGATGATTGTCGATGTTCTGCTATTAGCTATTTATGCTGTGGCAGTGGGAACAATTGCCTCTATGGTGGGAATTGGCGGTGGCATCTTCAACACTCCGTTATTGATTATTGTCTTCTTCTTTGATGCACAGCACGCCTCAGCTACGGCTCTGGTTGCTGCATTGTTCGTTGCTGCAGCCAGCACACCAAAATACTGGAAACAGAATCCTCGTCCAATCATTCCCAAAGCCGGGTTATTTCTAGCTATCACCACAATCCCGGGATCTTTGACCGGTGTTTTCCTACGGACTCTGATTGCGGAGGACTATGCACTTCGTCTGATATTCGGCATCTCTCTCTTCCCAGTTGCAATCAAGATGCTCTTTGCAAAAAGAAGAAAGAACGATGATAACAGATCAGAGATCGAGAACTATGATTTCTCGGCGTTGTCACATCAGCGATTGGCGTTCTCCCTAGTTGGTGCCTTTATTGGCGGGGTAGCAGCTGGTCTACTTGGTATAGGTGGAGGTGCAGTGATAGTCCCCGTGCTGAGTCTTCTCATGGGTCTACCGATGCTGGCCGCTGTTTCCACATCGATGTTCACAATGGTCTTTACTGCTTCAGCTGGGACTGCATTGAATTATGTTACAGGATTCATCGATCCGGCGTATGCCCTAGCACTTGGTGCAGGAATGGTGGTTGGTGGACAGATTGGCCCTCCATTGGCAGCTCGAGTGAACGCGGTTCAACTAAAGAGAGCCTTTGGTCTGGTTTTGGTATTCCCACTTATCAAAATGATGAGGCTGGGGTCTCTATGGCTGGATCCAGCGAATCAATACTCGTTGATGTCTACTATGGGCGACATCATTATCTGGCTCGCCATTGTGGTACCAATTGGCCTGATTAGGTTCTATCAAATTCGGAAAAACTCTGGCGAAAATGCGCCTCAACAATAATGTGTCATAGATATTCACCAATCACCGAGAATCAGTAGGAATCTTTACTGTTTATATGGAGGTCCCCGATAAGTCACTATCAACATAACTATTGGAGAGAGAACAGGATGGTGAACTACGACCTCACTGATAGAGTGGTCATCATAACGGGAGCTTCCGCTGGCTTGGGAGAGCAATTCGCTCACGGATTTGCAGAATCCGGGGCGCATGTTGTTCTTGCAGCTCGCAGAATGGAGCTGTTGGAGAAAATCGCCAAAGAAGTTGCCGAGGAATACAATGTAAGAGCAATTCCTGTCATGTGTGATGTGACCAAGGAGGAAGATATAGTCAAGCTTGTCAAGACAGCAGTCGACAAGCTAGGCACAGTCGATGTTTTGGTTAACAATGCTGGGATGTACATTGTAAAACCACTGATAGAACAGACTCTGAAAGACTGGAATAAAGTGATGGATGTGAATCTCACGTCCGCATTCCTGGCGACGCGAGAAGTGGCTAAGGTGATGATTCCAAAGAGGTTTGGCTCCATCATCAATATCTCATCCACATTCGGATTTGGAGGGACCAAGTTTACTGAGATCAGCTACTACACCTCGAAGGGTGGTATGGTGGCTATGACCAAGGCGCTAGCTGTTGAGCTTGGAGAACATAATATTCGAGTCAATGCTATCGCCCCAGGCTTCTTTCCCACTGCAATGTCAATCGAAGCACTGCGCGATAAGAAAATTGCAAACACGATGATTAAGCCTCGGACCGCCTTACCTATGTTCGCTGAGAATGAATGGATAAGAGGTGCGGCATGTTTCCTTGCTAGTGATGATGCGATATATATTACCGGGCACACACTAGCAGTAGATGGAGGTTGGCTCGCGTTCTAAGACAAATTTGTGACACAGGATAGTGCCTCTTCCGCGTCCTCCTTCATGTCTTTCAACATATGCTTGATATGAGGCATGTCATTTCCATAGGTTTCCATCAATATTTGCAGCACTTTGACTTCATCCTTCAACCTATCAACGACTTTCTTTAGCCCAATTCGCATTATCGAATTGGCACCTTTGGAAAGGCGATATAGATGCCGCTTTCGCCCTCTCCCTCTCTGAGATGGATCAGACTGCCATGTTATCACACCAAGACTCTCAAGCTGAGATAGAATTAAGCCCACGTTGCTACGCGAATATCCTGTATATTCGGCGATTTCATCAGCGCCAAGCATGTCATCATTCTCGAACTCATTGATTGCTATAGCGGCTAAAGCTAAACCAGCATATCGCCCTAATCCCAACCATTCCGAATGTTTTTCGAAGAAATGTACAAGATCACGATTGGTAGGGGAATTTAGGTCAAGCATATGATGAATTGCTCCTAGGGTTTAATAATACAAATAAATCCTATATATATTACGATTATTGCATTGAATTGGCTAGGATTCTTGTTGTTGGGACCGATTGAGACGAAAGTGCATCTCCTCATCTAGCAGCTAAAATAGAGACACTTATTAACAATTGTTATCTAAGTCTTGTTTTGAGGGTTCAACTTTGACTGATGAGACACTTACTCTCAACGAGTTTCACAAGAAACTAGGTGCAAAGACCAATGGTGGCGTCTGGGGCGTTCTGGACAATGCCAATCCAACAGATGCTGAGCTTGAAGATGCCCTTGAAATGGCTTACACATCTCGCTATCATTGGAAGCAAGTGGGCACACTGACAAACGATGTTCGAGCTGTGTACATGATCTCTCGAGTCTTCTCTCACATGAAGAATGGGGACCAGGCTGTTAGATATGCAAACATCATGTATGATCTTGCAAAGAAGGCTGAGAAGGAGGATAGTGAGAATTGGGCCAGTTTTGACATGCCTTTTGTCTATGAGGCAATCGCCAAAGCCCATGCTGCAGCAGGCAACAAGGACGAATGTAAGAAATACACCAAGATGTCCCAGGAGCTCATTGACATACTTGAGGATAAGCAAGACCGTGAGATTTGTCAGGGCGAGCTCGATAAGGTCAAGTGCTGATTTACGAACTTGCTTCAGAGGAGCTGCTTAAAGCAGGAATATGAGGTATGTACTCCTAGGTGAGAGAGCATTGCGTTCATTTCCTTATGTACAGACTAGTGTATTCACTGATGATAGGTATGGTTTTGGCGGAAATCAACTTGCTACGTTTTGGAACTCAAGGCGAAATCTAGATCTAACGACTGAAGAAATGCAGGGTATGGCTTTGGAATTCAACTTCTCTGAGACAACATTCATACTCTCTTCTGAAAAGCCTCAATGCGCCGCAAAGGTACGAATCTTTACTCCTGGAGCTGAGATTCCTTTTGCAGGACACCCGACTCTTGGCACTGCTTTTGCTATGAAGCATAAGGGCTTGATATCAGAGGAGATTAAGGCGGCCACTTTGGAGCTTGGTATTGGGCCTACTCCTGTTGAGTTTCTCTCAGGTGATACAGTTCTAATGCGACAGAGCAAACCAGAGTTTCTTGCTGAATTCAACGACATTGAAGCTATCGCCAAAGCAGTTCAGGTCAGTCCTGATGACATCTCGAAGACTAGCCCGCTTCAATGGGTCTCAACTGGATTCCCCTTTTTGATTGTACAATTGAAAAGCCTGAAAGCAGTACAATTAGCAGAACCAAGTCCAAATGAGATCCTGAATACACTAGCTGGCCAATTGAGTCAGGAGATTGTCATCTTCTCAACTGAAACAGTCCATGAGGGCTCTTCTGTCCATGCACGGATGTTTGCACCTGGAGTTGGAGTCTTGGAGGATCCTGCGACGGGAAGTGCTGCAGGGCCGCTAGGTGCCTATGTGCGCAAATATGATGTTCAGAGTGGGAGCGATATTGCCGAGCCCGTGGTCATTGAACAGGGATTTGAAATACAGCGGCCAAGCAATTTAATCTCGCAGGTTGTCGGGGGCGCAGATTTCGAAGGGATGGAAGTTTCAGGTAAGGTCAAGCTTGTCGCAGAAGGTAATTTCTTCCTCTAGTCTGTTTTTCAATTGAAAAATGGGATGGTGGAAGAGCCCATCTGGGCACTTCCAAAGTATCCATCCGATTATTGTTCGTGTACCTCTCCTACCTGTGCCTGAGCCTTCAATGCCTCGAAATCGGGGTCAATGTTAGTCGATCGCAGAATCCAGGCTGAAATCAGTAGGAATGGCGCGAAGATTGGTCCCCACCACAGGTAACCAAAAAGCTCGCTGCCTGTACTGGCTACAGAGAAGCTCATGAGACTGCCAAGAGACACAGCAGTCATGGCTTGGAATATATTTAGTGGTACGCCCTTAAAGCCCTCATACATACCCGCACGACCCTTTCCAGTTCCTAGTTCGTCAACATGTGCGATGTCAGCCGGAACAATGTAGCTCATTAGATACCACACGGCCATACAAGCCGCCAAAGGAATGAAGTAAAAGAAGGCTACAATGACATTTGAGATTACGCCTGTAAGCCAACCAAGAACTGGCGTCATCGCCATCAGAAAGGCAAGGATGACCATGGAGTAGAACAACAGGCGGCCCTTGCCAACCCTATGAATCATTTTGACCCACAAGTAAAGAAAGATGATGATTGAGATAAGAAGGGCAATTGCGGGAGGTAGCAAAAGATCCATCGAGGTCAGAAGTAGCACAGTCTGAGAATAGCCCACAATTTGAGTTGTTATCGCCGAAAAGCTGAACGCCAGAAATCCTGAGATGAATACCCACCTCACGTATACAGGGTTCTCCAGTACTGTCTTTGTTTCCTCCCTCATGCTCCTCCTTGTAGGCACTAGACCGGGTTTTTCCCTGATGAAAGCTATCGATGGCAGGTAGAACAAAACAGTGATGATTGCGAAAGCCAGGACTATCATGAATCCGATCGAACTCAAGCCTGGAGGTGCAGCCACAAAGAACAACGGGGTAACGAATCCAATGACCACTCCAAGTCCATTAGCAATCCAGTTTGCCGTGTTCTGCATGCCTGAAACCAAAGGACGTTCATCCTCATCAGTTATCTCGGGCAACCAAGCCTGAAACGCCGTGAGAAGGAATGCGTAAAAGAACTTGAAAGCACAAATGAAGAACAAGTAATACCCAAAAATGACATACTCTAAAGCTATGTCCGCAGTGTCAAGAAACCAGTTGGGCACAAAGAGCAGGAATCCGGTTATTGCCAGTCCTGGTGCTCCAAAGATAACGTAGGGCTTTCTTCGCCCCCATCTGGTCTCAGTCCTATCACTCAAGAAGCCTATGTACCAATGCGTTAGACCAATGACAACATAGGATGCGGCAAGTGCTATTCCATCAAGAAACCAGTTTAACTCAAAAACAGTCCCATATATCCAGAACGCAGTGAGGCCAGTTAGAGTCAATAGAAACGACGACCCAAAGCGTCCCATTCCGTATGAGACTTTCTTATAGAAAGGAAGCATTCACAATTCTCCTCCTTCAATTCATGAAGCACGAATCTTGTGGGAGCGGCACCTTAAATCTCTTCAATATCATAATCTATCCGAACGGCAACGAGGGAGCAATGTGGCAATTAAGATTAATGACAATGTAGAGCTATCAAAGAAACTCACCGGAGAAAGCGTTGAGGCACTCATGGGGAGATTGACCGCACGATATCAAACTGTCTATTCTCGTGTTTGGGAAAACGATGGTTTCAAGATTGAATACTATGTTGGGTATAAACAAGAGTATCAAACATACATACCTGTTGTCATAACAATTGAGAAAGGCCCCTCAGATGGCGAATGCAACTTCAGGTTCTTCGGACCACGGTGGGATGTAGAACCTGTAGAACGGGAGATTGAAATGGCCAAGCATCAAGAGAACTGGGGCACCTGTTACTTTTGCGGTGCCAGCTATTACTACTATCCATCGAAGATTTCTGAAGGACGAAGAGTGATATGCCAGAATTGCTCCAAAGAATTCAAGCTTGATTCTGACTAATTCTCATGCGTCTATATCCTAGCATCTTGATCTTGATACTCCTTCGGATCTGCATCAAATGTCTGCTTGCAATTAGGCGAGCAGAAATAATATCGCTTCCCATCAAAGTCGCTGAATAGCTCAGCTGTGGCCACATCCACATCCATTTTGCAGATAGGGTCAACTGCGACCTTTGGAATCTCTTCTTCCATAGCCGTCAGCTCCTCATACTCCGCAGGGTTCCCTTCAAATGTATCCTTGCAGTATTGGTTGCAGAAGTAATACCTCTTGCCTTTATAGTCGCTGAATAGGTCTGCTGTAGCTATCTCCACCTTCATCTTGCAGATCGGGTCGACAGCAACATCGCCTTCCTGATAGGCGGCGGGAGGTGCACTTCCAATAGGATGCGCTGCGCGCTCAGGCTTGAAACGGTTCAGAGTCAATGCATTGGTGACCACACTGACACTTGATAATGCCATTGCAAGACCTGCAATCTCTGGACGCAACACTAGGTTTGCTGATGGATACAACAGTCCGGCAGCAAGTGGAAGTAGGGCTATATTATAGATTAATGCCCAGAAGAATCCCTGCCTTATCTTGGACATTGTTTTTCCGCCCAGCTGGATTCCAGTGACCACGTCGAGTAAATTATCCTTAACAAGAACGATATCACCAGTTTCAACTGATACGTCAGTTCCAGACCCCAAAGCGATGCCGACATCGGCTTGGGCAAGTGCAACTGCATCATTGACACCATCACCTGCCATTGCCACAGTCAATCCACTGCGCTGCAGTTCCTTGACTTTCTCAGCTTTATCAGCTGGCAAAACCTCTGCAAGCACTTTGTCAATTCCAACGGTTTCTGCTATTGCTAGTGCAGTTGCTTCTTTATCGCCTGTAATCATCCACACTTCTATGCCCATTCTCTTCAAGCTCTCAACTGCTTGGATGGAAGTGTCTTTGAGCTTGTCAGCTATGGCTATGAGTGCAAGCATCTCGCCTTCAATTGCGGCAAAGATAGTAGTCTTTCCTTTCTCCTGTAGCATTTGTCCTTGGGCTTCAGCATCTGCAATCTCCACGGAATTCTCTCTCATGAACTTATCATTGCCGACAAGAACCAACTGTCCTTCTACCAATGCCTGGACTCCTCTTCCAGTCGTTGAGGCGAAATCAGACGCATGTGGGATGTTGATTCCAAGCTCTTCGGTGTATTTTACTACTGCTTCAGCTAGAGGATGTTCGCTGTTCTTTTCCACTGATGAGATGATTCGTAGAGCTTCTGCGTCACTGTAATCTCCGTATGTGTACAAATCTGTTACCGTGGGCCTTCCGATCGTGAGAGTACCCGTTTTGTCGAATACTATTGCGTCAACAGTTGGAATGACTTCAAGGCCTTCTCCAGCTTTTATCAGAATACCATGCTGCGCTCCTTTTCCTATGCCGACCATGATTGCTGTTGGAGTAGCAAGTCCCAAAGCACACGGGCAGGCTGCTACAAGTACGGCAATACTGAAAGTCAGGGCTTGTGTCCATTCAACAGGCTCGCCCGAGAATGGGTCAGTAATATTCAGGATTGGGGAAATATACAGCCAGAATATGAAAGTTGAAAGTGCTAATACGATGACAACAGGCGTGAATTTGCTCGCTATTGCGTCGGCTTTACGCTGTATGGGCGGCTTATTTGTTTGGGCGTCTTCTACAAGTTTGACAATTTGAGATAAGACCGTGTCCATTCCAACTTTTGTTGCTTTGACTCGAAGAACACCATTCTTATTGATAGTTGCTCCAACCACAGGATCGCCTGCTTTCTTCTTGACTGGCTCTGGCTCCCCTGTTATCATTGACTCGTCAACACTCGACTGACCATCGATGACTTCGCCATCTACTGGGACTTTATCCCCGGGCTTTATGAGGACAATATCTCCGACTTCAACATCCTCAATAGGAAGTAGCATTTCCTCGCCATCTCGTATAATTGTGGCGACCTTGGCCTGCAGATCCATCAAACTTCGCATTGCTTTTGACGTACGTCCTTTTGCAATTGCTTCGAGTGTTCGACCAAGTAGGATGAAGCTCAGAAGAAGAACTGCTGAATCATAGAATGGCATGTAGACATTCCATTGTGGTAGGAAGGTAGTGGCCACCGAGTAAAAGTAAGCGGCGCTTGTGCCCAGCATTATGAGAGTATCCATATTCGTGGTAAAATGGCGTGCCGCCTTGAGAGCTGACTTGTAGAAGGGGTAGCCTGCAATGAATTGAACAGGCGTGGCAAGAAGGAACATGAGAAGCCTCCTCAGCTCTTCAGATGGAAACCACGACGTTAGAGTGCCAAAGTGGATAAGTACCACGGGGATTGTCAACAAAACTGAGAATGCAAGTAGACGGGAGTAATACTGGATTTCTTTCTCTCTAGCTAGGGATTCTCGATCTGCTTCAATTCCTGCAGCCTCTTCGATTTCAACTCCAATGCCCTTCAGTGTTTTTCTTACAATCTTGTATGTCAATTGCTCATCATCATATTCAATCAAAATGCGCCTAGTGTCCATGAATTGACGAGCAGAAATAACCCCCTCCAGTTGCTCCAAGGTTTCCATGATCAAATTCCAATCTAGAGAAGAAGAGGTTTCGCTAAGAGTGATGGACATTGTTGGCCGTCGTGCTCGATAACCAGTTGACTCTACAGCCTTCTCCAAAACACTTCTATCCACTACAGTAGATTCGTATTCAACAACAGCCTTTTCGTCAAGCAAGCTAACGCTGGCTTTTATTACTCCGTCTTGATTTGTCAAGGCGTCCTCGATTTTGGCTACACACGAAGCACAATGCATTCCTTCAATGCGCATTGACATTCTTGACGCCCTTGCTTTAGTTTCAGCTTTCTGAGCCATCTTTCTTCACCTTGGTTAGTATCTCATCAGATAATGTCGTATCAGATATATCGTGTACGATATATAAGTATTTGGTTCCTCCTATTCCTGGGACTGCCCCGCGGTCACAGTCTATAAACTCTGCTTGAATGCTTTTGCGCAATGAACACAGCAAAACGCAAGATTAGTGCCATCCACTATTTCGTGATGGCTACCTTCATAGATCCGGGCACCACAGCTTGCGCATACCTCAAGACTGGATCCAAGTGCAGAAGCAGTAATTGCTGCAAAGCGCTTGAACAACCGGTCACTCAATTTCTTGCCTTTCTTTGTTAATGAGTAGATAATCTTCCGTTTCTTTCCAACATCTTGTTGCTTCTGCGTAACCAGTCTTTTTTCTTCGAGCTGTTGTAGAAACGGGTAGAGCGTTCCGGGACTCAGCTTCTTCCCCGTTCGGCGCTCAAATCCCTTCATGAGACCATAGCCATGCGAGGGTTTCTCGTTCAACATCAATATTATATAGAATTGAGAAAAATCGGCTAGCATCTCTTGAATGTCAAGGTCTACTTCTTTCATCTTCTGCATTGTCTTTTCTTCTGCCAACGTAATTACACCCTCTTAGCGCCCAATTAACTTATGGTCCGCAGTTCTTGTTTCCAGGGATCCTCAGCGTCAACTGCAGCCCAATTAAGGCACCAGCCCCATAAAAGTTGCCTATTTACCGGGGCCATTCCTCAATCTTGCTATCTATGCACAAGTCTAATTCTAAACTTGAAAGGAGGAATATAAATATATCGAATGGGATATATCAGTACAGATATTGAGGCTGTATAGATAAAAAAAGGGGAAGTGGGGAGCTGATCAGTAGCACAAGGAGTTGGGGCAAAGTAGCACTGTAATCATTCGTCAACTCCCACTTCAAGGTTGAATTTCTCTGGATTTGCGTCAAACATCTCCTTATGCTGGAAGCTCATGAAATAGTATGTCTTCCCCTTGTAGGTTGATTTAATGTGGGGTTTTCCCATCATACCGCAAACTGGACATTTTGGCATTTTATTCACCTGCAATCCCTTAGATGCAGCCATCAGCATCTCTGGACGCGGACAATCGTTTCATTGAGGTAAGAGTCCTTGCTCAGATTTCCTAAGGCCGCTTATATCCGTAAGGATATATCGGGACTGTATTATAGTTGCAGCTGCGCTTTATATATATCGGATACGATATATCCAAAATGAAATATTCCTTGTTATATTCATGCAGTGAGGGACCAGTAGGCAAAGCTGTATTCGGAATAACGCATTCTCTAAGCAGTACACGCCCTCATGGAGCTAAACTTCAGGCAAACGAATTGAAAATGCAAGGTTGCTGGATGCTTCAGCCAACGAATTTGTCAGACTCTTTGCCAGCTTCTGCTTCAGCCATCATGCGAAGAAGTTCCTCGAATGTATCAAGGATGTTCTCGCCTGTCTTTGCACTGGTTTCTCTAAAGATGGCGGGAACTCCAAGTTTCTCAATGAAGTACTGCATGAACTTCTTGCCTTCCTCAGTGGTCACTATCTTGTCTGCTTGCCGCAAAGGTCGGAGGTCAATCTTATTCCCAACAATAACTGTTGGAGGCAGGGGGCCCATATTCTTGAACGCTTCAACCAACCACTTGGAAGCATTGTCAAAAGAGTCTCGATCAACCACTGAATATACAAGGACGATTCCGTTGCATCCATGATAATAATGCCCTCGGACCTTCTCGAATGTTGGTTGACCTGCCAAGTCCCAGATGATGAATTTCACGACGTTTTCGCCAAATAATACCTTCTTGGTTGCGAGGTCAACTCCTATTGTTGCGAGGTGACCCTCAATGAAATCTTCTCCAAGATAATTGCGTCGTATGGACGTCTTCCCAACTGCCCCGTCGCCGATTAAAACTGCTTTATAGATTAGGCTTCCATTATCTTGGTCTCGCAATTACCTCATCTCCATGTTCGTCAACGCGTTCTTTTGCCCTAATTTAGCGCTCTCGGGTGCCGCCTAGGAATTGGTGAACAACCTTAGTTACAGCACACAAGATAAGGTTAGTGTTATCATGCCAAATGATTCGGCAAGTTTAGATTTTGCTCTCAGTTCCACCACTACGAACTTCTGCACGTTCAGGAATATTGACCTCTCCGGTTTCACTCATTAGGCTGATCAGCTCGCTGAAAGCATCCTGCACTCCTTCGCCAGTAAGAGCTGAGGTCTCTCTGAATGATGTTGGAACTTCCATCCTCTCGCTGTAGAAGTTCGCGAATCTTATCCCCTCCTCTGTGGAAATCATTGAATCGTCATGCTCTTCGGGCCGGAGATCAATCTTGTTGGCAATCACAATGGTCGGAGGCAAGCTCCCCATGTATCTGTAGGCTTCAACAAGCCACTTCGTTGCATTGTCGAATGATTTTCTATTTATCACGGAATAGACAAGAAATATCCCATTAGCTCCCTGATAGTAGTGACGACGCACCCTTTCAAAGGAGGGCTGGCCCGCAAGGTCCCAGATGATAAACTTCACCGTGCCAGTTTCATAATCGATTGACTTCTGAGCGAAGTCAACTCCAATTGTAGGAAGGTGACCTTCCATGAAGTCCTCGCCGAGATAGTTTCTCTTGAGACTTGTCTTCCCGACGGCTCCGTCGCCTATGAGGACTGCCTTATACCAGCGTGTCCACCGGGAATCACTCATTCTCAAACTCTCCTAGGAAATAGATACTGTAACAATGACCCAAGTCTCTAGTTCCACACACTACGTATCCACAAAATGCTTTACATTTATGCACATAATTCTTTTCGTAAGAGAAGCGATAATTCACATTTGATACAAAATAGGCGATTTTGCCTCTTTTGGACGCACTTTTTCGATTTTTAGTTGCTCAGCTCTATGAAAATTGGCAAAATTCTTCAATCCTTCGACTAATCTTATGATTCCCTCATCTGTTTTCCAGAAGTCAGATTCCAGATAAAGTGACTTCAGTTCTAGCACACCTTCATTTCGATGAGCCTTTGCATCAACACGACCAACAAGATTGCTGCCATCAAGTAGTGGAAGCGTGAAATAGCCATACTTGCGTTTATCAGCTGGTGTGTAACACTCAAGGGCGTATTCAAAGTTCCAGATCTTCTTTGGATAATGGCGCTCGCGAATGATATTATCAAAAGGACTGAGGATTTTAACTGGTACTTGGTCGTTCTCCACATTAGACGCCATTTTGAGCCGACGGAGGTTCCTTTTGAGTACGAAGTAGCGGTCTTTCAGCATTGGAATCGAGACTTCTTCAATGACTCCTTCCTGAGCAACCTCTTCTAGATACTCTTCAACAGCCGTGGCTTTGTTCTTCCATAATACTCGAGATGGCATCCGGCCCATATAGGTTCGAAAATCTTCTTGACTCCCCAGACCCAGGGAAGCCAATGTCGTCATCACGACGAACTCTGCAGCTTCATCATCAGATAGTGGCTCAGAGTCAATTCCTGCTGGGAGTACCCTCTCTGTGAGATCATAATGCTTCTGGAATCCCTTTCGATAGGGCACCATTAGCCGCCCTGTGTAGAATAAATACTCAAGAGCCCGCTTCTCGGCTTTCCAGTCCCACCAGCCGTCGGACTTTGCCTTCCTCTCTCCCATTGAGGCGCTATTGACCGCGCCATCCTTCTTGACTTTCCTGTACACCTGCTCTATGGTTTGCTTATTCTGCGCACTCCATTTCTTGAAAGAGTTCCAGAGGTCATCAGGATAGAATTGCTTCCGCCAAGCAGTAAAGGGATACGTCTCAATGGGCATCAGACACATAGCGTGAGACCACCATTCAAACAGCTTTCCTTCCTTCTGAGCTTTCCAGACATCTCCCTCCTTGTATCTCGGGAACCTGTTCCATGTGATGAGGTTGTGGCTCCGAGTTACAACTGATATAGTGTCAATCTGGATGGAGTGAATTCTTCTCGCAACATCCAGTACTGAACGACTCTGGCGACTGGTTCTAAGACCCTGAGTTTCGAGGATGAATCTCCTGGCTTGATCAAGCGTGACCTCAAGCATAACGCAAATTCAAAGAACCTGTCTTAAGGGCATTTCTCTCAGTGCCAACGAGTTGATTGTTAGATGGCGCTTCAGCTTACTCTGAAGGTCATCATGCTTTGAACTCGCTCTTCATCCGCAACCTAGGACTTTCGATTCTGCAAAGCAATGATGATCACGAGAACAGCAATGACTCCAACAAGAGCTGCTATTACTCCAATCGAAGCATCGAAGGGGCCTGGTTGTGTCGGTGTTGTGGCTGTGGACTCAAGAACAGCAACTATGAATGATGCTGAAGCACTGTTTCCTTCGTTGTCAGTAACTGTGACACTCAGATGATAGCCTCCTGGAGCTAGGACAGTTTTGTTTGTCACCAGTCCATTGGTGATTTCAAAATTGGTCGTGTCATCGATTGTCCAAGTAGCGATACCGGACAAGTCTGTAGCCATCAGTTGATAACTCAACGGGTCTCCGAACATCAGTACTTTGTCTGCTGGAGATTGAATCCAAGTAGGCGCTGTAGTGTCCACAACACCAACGCTATCAGAAACAGAAGTCCATGACCCTGAGTAAGGTTCCATATAAACGGTATAAGCAATAGTTCCAACTGAATCAGGAATCCACGAATACGAGAAGGAATCACCTGATTTTGACATTGTGTGATTCATTCCATTGAATTCTAATAGAACCTGATTGATTCCAGTGATGTGCGTAGCATCGATCGAGATAGTCATTGATTCTCCCAGCTCAATCGGACTCGTAGTTTCAGCAAGATTGGACCAAACTGGTGCACTCTCCAGGATTTCGTATCTGAAACTGCCTGTTGCCCATGGACTCCAAATTCCCATGCTATCGTAAGTTCTGACTCGCCAGTAGTATGTCGTTGCATTGACCAATGGTGAGCCGCTATACTCTACTGAATTTGATTCGTAGATGAAATCTAAAATCATGTTGTAAGTTGCAGTATCATTTCCTTCGAATGCTTTAGAATCAAACGCACGATATCCACCTTGCCCGGTTTGAAATATCGCTCGTTGCTCTCCACTGACAAAACTGTCGAATCTCAACTCTAGCATGAGATTGTATGTATTTGAATAGAAGAATAGGTCATCCACATCAATGACTAATACTCCTCCTATATCACGCACTATATACTCATCTGTAGATAGTACTAGCGTTGGAGTCATCCCTGCGTAATTGCTATCCATATCTGTGTGACTAAGTTCTCCCTCTAGTGGAGTTTCGATAAGATAAACTGAGAAATTCTCGTATACGACATCACCAGTCATACCTGCAGGAAAGAGAATCCTGTCAATGATGCCTTCATCGTTAATCATACTTCGATTGTATTTGAATTGAAATCTTCCTGAATCTCCCAGACTTAGCCCAAACGGAATGCTGTTTGTCGAAGCACCATCTGAAAACACATCATTACTCACAATTTCAAGTCTAAGACCGTGAGTTCGGGCACTAACAGCATCTGCAGTTGAACCGTAATATGCACCACCATCAGGCACAGGATCTGCGCTACCTGCAATTGAGCCACCACTAACTGTGTAGTTGCAATTTACAATTGTGCCCGATGCACCTGTGTGTCGCAATTCAATAATCAGGTTTAAGCTAGATGACACAACAAATGTATTTTCTATATCGATTGCCATGAATCCATCTTTTGTTATTCCAGTAAATTGGGATCGATTCAACACTTGGATTGGTGTTCCACCATCGTAATTAGCCTCGAAATCAGTCGTTAAGTCACTTGAATCGTCTACACTGATCATATAGATTGCCAAATCATTGTATGTTGTTGTCCCAGACAATTTGTCCATCTCAAATAGTAGCTTGTCAACAACGCCAGATTTAGGAATCATTGATGAAGGCCATTTATATTGAAAACGCAATTCATAGGGGGCGTTGAAAGCATCACCTGGAGGTATTATTCCAGCTCCTCCGGTGTCGTGTATAACTGAAATCTCACTGTTATTTTTCCGCATCAAGAGTGTATCATCAAAGGCAGAGTTGTTCCATACTTCAAGTTCGAAACTCTTTTGAATATCATCTTGGTTTCCATCATTAAATGTCCAACTGAACTCAGGATTTGCACTATTTATGTAGTCAATCTGAGGTGATTCTGAGAAACCATCGACCAAAAGATCTGAAGTTGATGGAACTGCATATTCAATTGATATGTGGGGCATAACATGATACCCTGAATCACCGAGAGTGATTGCATATTCTTTTGATGAAAACCCTAGATTGGAAGTGCCGGTGGTACTCTCATTTTCAAAAGATAGAACTAGTGTAAGAATTCCATCTTGCTCCATTGTTTGAACAACTTCTTCAGTTATCTCCCATGTATACCAAAAACCAACGTCGAACATATCTGGACTTGCTGGTGAATCTATTACATCTGCAGGGATTGAGTTGTACACAGGCTGATTATTCCAAGTGATGGTTTTCTCTGTCCAAGAGTCATTTTCAGACATGAAAATCCCTCTGGGGTAATCTACAGAACCGGAACCATAGACAGTAAACAGATTCACTGTCGCTTTTGCAAAATGAAGGTTGTTTGGTAGGTGCGTGAGGTTGAACTTCAACCATGAACGAGATATATCTCCACTCGCATTACTGCAGTCGAGCAAGTTCGACTGCTCATAATTAGTGTCTGGAGTGCTATCCAATACAGGTGCGTCGTCGCTTATCCTGATCACAGCAACCTCGTATCCTGGTGCTGCAGAAAGCGTCGTAGACACAACTGCAATTTCACTCGCTGTAGCAAAATCTGTAGAAATTGGAACTGCTGCAGAGAATGTACTAAATGTCAATATGAAAATCAAGGTGATTGTGGTTCTTTTCAATGCAATACCCTCCATTGAGAAACTAGGAATTCATCTTACATTTGCAGAATACCTACATCTAGCGTGACCTGATGAATATAATTAGTTCATCCTATCATGCGACCAGACATCGAATGAGTATATCATTATTCTTGAAATCTAAGTTACTTAGAAAGTGTTTTCTTTGATTAGAAGAAGACCAAATCTCTGCAATTGGAATTCGTCGTCTTCAGATAAACTCAAACCCATGTTCAAATTCCGCTTTCAATTGCTTTACAGTCTGTACTTTCATATTTATCGAGAAGGCGCGAGCCAGCTTGTAGGCGTTCTCAAGTTCTGTCAGGAAATCTAAGAAGTCGGTGACCGCTTTGGATTTTGGACGAACCTGGCGAGTCTTCTTGACAAACTCGGACAATTGCTTTGTAACGAGAACGATGTAATTTGCTACACGATCATAACTGGCAAGCATCAAATCAGAAAACGATACTACTGGACGGTAGTATTTCGGGCGAGACCCTGAAACTTTCACAATCCCCCTCTTTACAGCGTAGGCAAGAACTTCTGAAATGATGCTTCTGGGAAGGAGAGTTGCTCGTTCTATTTGATCCTGTGTGACACAGCCTTCAAGCAGGATGCAATGAACTACCACCAGCTGGTTGGCCATCGCCTGAGAGAACAATGGATTCAGATAGGTCTTAATCCCCGTGAAGTATTCATTCTTTAGGAGCAAGATGTCGCCGGTCATATGGTCCTCGCCATCAGGGAGTTCTTCCTCCGTAATCGAGGTGATCTTCTTGAGCTTCAAAAGGAATTCTGACAGAGCACCTTTTTCCAAAACACTCTCATCCTGAAGACCGAGGTTTTTCAAAGATCCAGAGGACAGAGCCTGCTTGAATGGCTCAACACTGGCACTTCGAATTTGGTGAATCAGATTGAGATAGAGCCGCATATTTCTGAGATATCTTCTGAAACGTATGATTGTTTCATCCTTGTCATCCCGGTCATTGGATTTCTCAAGAATGGAATCAACTAGATTGATGTCAACATCCTGTACGTCCACTCGTCTCTGTAGAAGATCAAGAACAAAGCTACTAGCTGCATCATCATAGACATAGTAGTTCCTGCGGTCACCCTTCTTCTTTGCAGCACGTATTGGTAGAAGCAGCTGTATCTTTTGGATAGCAAGTGATACTGTAGCCTGGGAGTAGCCAGTAAGTTCCATTATCCTATCCTGACTGACTGGTTCGTTTTCAGAACTAATGGCCATAACGCACCCAAAGAAATTGCGGGGGTAGGGATTTGCGCCATGGACTTCTTCCATGTATCGGATGAAGTCACGTTTCACTCTCTCAAGCTTCATGTCTACAGTCTCTTGAGATTGCTTATTTCGTAAATATTTAAAAGTTACGAAATATAATATTGCGTGAAGAAAATGATTACTACTGAAGAGAGTAAACCATACAAGCGAATCATTACAGGGCAGGAACGTCGATTCCTTTTTGGTCCCAATGCACACATCTCATTGGTACTAAGACTCAAAGGCCAGGTGTCAGAACAGGCGCTGGAAACGGCTGTTGAGAAAATGCTCATAACCTATCCTCAGTTCGGAGTGCGGATTGAGTGGGATGAAGCTGGAGTCCATGACTCTACGACTGAGGGGGCTGCAAAGATCCCTGTGAAAGTGTACCCACGTGAGTCTGATAGTCACTGGATAGATGTATTAAACCTTGAACATGCTATTCCGCTGAGACCCTCCAAAGGTCCGTTGACCCGCTTCATTCTCGTGAAGGGGAACAACACTTCAGAGCTAATGGTATTTTGTCATCATACAATCAGTGATGGTAGGTCTCTAGAGTTTGCACTTAGAGAGGTGCTTCTACATCTCAACGATCCCAAAAGGAAATCACCGGCGTTTCTAGATGTGCCGCCGCAGACCTTGGATATATTCCCCAAAGGTTCAGAGTGGGGGCGTGTCAAAAGGGGCCTTGTGGGTAGAATCAACAAGAATTGGCAGAGAGAAAAGGTCCTATTTGATGAGGAAGACCTGGTGAACATCTGGGAGGCTTCTTGGAAGAACACATCCTATGGCATCGAGATTATCGAGTTTGATAAGACTGAGACCAAACGATTAATTGAGGTTTCCAGAGAGAATGATGTTACCCTCAACTCCGCACTTCTAATTGCACTTGTAAAAGCAAGGATTGACGCGGTTGGACCATACGATGGAAAGGCGAAGGTTGCCACAGCAGTGGATGCTAGAAAGCGACTCCGCATTGACTGCAGTGATGCAGTTGGATTCTACGCAGGCGGCTCCTTCATGGAATTCAAGTACAAGGAGAATGCGTCATTATGGGACAATGTCCGCGTCTACCATAAAGCTGTAAGCAAGGACTTGGAAAACAATAATGTCTTCGAGACTGTTATCAGTCATCACTATCTTGACCAGACTCTGGTTGATGCCATGTCAGTTGCTTTCTACGGTGACCAAATCGAACCTCATCAGAGTAGATACTCAAAGCTGTCCGTATATGCGAGTAAGAAGGACGGAATGGTTACGAAATATCTTGAGAGAATTGGAAGCAGAGCACCTGATATCATCAGCACTAACTTAGGCAAGCTAGGCATCCCTGACAAGATCTCTGGTATTGAAGTTCAGAGAGCATTCTTCACTCCATCAGCTGGCATGAAGATGGAGATTGTACTCGGCATTGCTACAATGAATGGAAGATTGACTTTGACCTTGAACTACTATCATGGATACGCTGATAGTGAAGCCATCAAGAAGATACATGATAGAGCAGAGGAGATTCTGAGAAGTCTGATCGAAAACTGATTCAGAGATTCAGAGACCAGGTTCACGGAAGTCAATGTTTATATGTAGATGTCTACATAATTATATGTAGAACTCTACATAAGTTGGTGACTATATAATTGGAATTTCCTGGACCTAGAAGAATGGGCCCCCCAAGAAAAAGCATCAGTCGGGTAGAGCTCCTTATCCTAGCTCAGCTGAGACAAGGACCTGCTCACGGTTATGCAATTCTATCGGGCCTTAAAGAACAACTTGGAATGCTGTTGAAGAGCGGTACATTGTACCCTGCTCTTCGCAGACTCTCCAACAGAGGCTTGATCAAGGGGAGGCGGGTCCGTCAGGAAGTACGTCCAGACGCCATAGAATATTCCATCACTCCAAGAGGAGAGGAAGTCCTTACTCGAGTGCTCCAACACATGGGAGGGGAAATGCATATGCAGGACAAGTTTTGGAGTTTCCTTGGGGAAGCTGCAAGAGGTGAAACTGCTACTGTTCTTTTTGACCATGCGAAGCGTCACAAGAGCCCTATAGCATTTGCCGCTCTTAAGAAGGCGGGATGGTCACCAGGACTATTCTCGATGCGAGAAGATTTCCTCAAGGAGTACCGTGATTACCTGAAGAACGAATTAGCTTGGGTAAACCAACGTTTGGAGGAACTCGGAAGTGAAGAAGACGAGTGGGAGGTGAAAAGCGAATAATGTGTGATTCACATCCACGCATGAAAGGAAGACATGGATTTGGCTTCGAAATGATGCCGGGACTATTTGGATTCATGGATTGCGCTCCAGGCTATGAAAGCAAGGAAACAGCGATCAAACGTCTTGAAGCATTAAGGTCACATTTAGAGGACAGAATCAAGCAGATAGATGAGAAGATAGCTGAACTGCAATCTCCTGGTGAAGGCGAAGAGGTCTAGACGACCTAAACTCGGGACTTCCACTGTGCTGTCGAGGCCCCAACATCGCCTTCCTTAGTATATTGATTTGTTTCCCTTTTATTTCTTCATTAACAACCAACACTTTTTAAGCGGCGAGAGGACGCCCACGATTTCCCGCGTCCTCTCGCCATCTTCCTCGCCGTGACTACTCTGATTCCTTAGAGGTGATTGCACTTGCTGCAAGCAAAGTGACCTCGGAGTCAGTCACAAAACTTGCAGTCCAAGTTGGTAGGTGTGGCGCCTCACCCTGTGTAAGCATATCTTGCCAAGCCTCATCTGTAAGTCGATCATCCATCGGCCAAGTAAACTCGTAGTATGAGAATATTCCCCCTCTGGTGAGAATGACTTGTCCATCAACTTCAACAGCTACATAGATGACCATAGGTCTTCCAACTGCTTCTTCAAGCACACTCAAAGTATTAGGGTCTGTGTGAACATCAGCAATGACAGCCATGTCATCGTCAGCATCTGATGTAAGGGAGTCATCCTGTGGCATTGCAACAATTGATCCTAGTGTCTTTCCACAGCCTTCAATGAGGCGGTATTCAGCCTCGTCCAGAGGAGTTCCCTCCAACTCCTTGATAGAAATTGTCTGAAGATCTAATAGAAGACCGTATAGGGCGTTCAGCTTGCTGTCAATCAAAGTGGACAGAAGGCTCCTAGAATCAAGCCCATCAATCATCATCTTACACAATGAAGCCAAACGCGCATAAACTCGGGGAACTGGCTCTACATATCCCTTCACGGGAGGTGGCATTCCTGTCAATTCCCAAGTATAAGACTGCTTGGCATAGAGAATTGTATCGTGCCTCAGTTCAACCCATGATCCTAGCGCGGTGGATAGCTGCTTGTCTACCCAAGCCTCGCTTTGCATGAAGAAGGGATAACCTTCACCTGGATCGGACAGTAGAGGGAGAAGAGTGTACAACCACAGATAGTAGAGGTTGCTTGTCCATTCTCCTTCAGTGATATTGGCTACCATGTCCCAGAGCATGTTCATCTGCGACTCATAGTTCTGATAGACTTTCTCAGGTTCAAGGAGCTCCCACGCTCTTTCCGACCCAAGAGCAGCCATCACATCTAGACCCATTGGCATGAGTCTTGGATTCAATAGTGTTCCGACATTCTTGTACACGAGTTGTCCCAGAATGTAGCTATCAGGTATGTATCGTTGCCCCATGAATCGGAGTCCCATTGTTTGAGCCAGAGTCAATGTATCTGGAACTGGATGTCCCAATATAGCTGGCTCTCGGAGCTCCAAAGCGGCATTAATGAAGTCTTCCAAGAGGACATCATCATCAAGATCAGGAATGGTGATTTGCGATCCGTAGATGCTTTGCACTAATAGCAAGTATTCGGTAGGTAGCAAGTCGTCAGCAGCACCCACAAAGAATACTGTAGGCTCGTAGATTGCATCCCAAAGATCATATCCCGTCACTCCACTCGGCATGGTAGAAATCTCATCCAGCAAAGCCAGAGAAATGAGAATTGCCTGAGCGGTGTTGTCCTTTCCTTTATCATTAGGGAATTCTGGAAGATCAGGTTGCAGCCGCAATGATACTCTTCCAAACCACATCATTGCTTGGAAATATCGTTCCAGTGTTTCACTGCGGGTGTAATGACCCCTTGGCACGAATTGAGTGAAGTCTTCTCGATATCCTTGGAACCACTCATCGGTCATTTCATTATGTGCATCAATCAGAGTAAGCACCTTAGTGACCTCAGTGCCAATCTCAACTGGGAAAGCTGGAGGAATCACGTAATTGCTATCGATGAGCTTCAGAGCCACTGTAAAGAACATCATGTTTCTTAATGCCGCTTCTTTCCATCTGCCTTCCGGGGCCACTAGATATTGTCCATAGCTGGAATCCAGCATAGAGGCGGTCAGGTTGCCAAGAAGGTCCCAGAAGGAATAGACTTCAACCTCCCTAAGAGCTAAGTCGTAGAGTACGTGGAATGCATGCAGGACGGCATCTGAAGAAACGAAACTAGGAACATCCTCATCATCATTCAATTGCAATATTTCGTGGATCTGTTTGTATTCAATTTGAGTGGCAGCAGCAAATCCACTCGTTTCTATCTTGAAAAGCAGGTCAGCAGGAAGGGTTCCGAATTGGCCAAGATTGGCTACATTCGAAAGACCCTGGTAGACTGTGTATTCGGGTGCATTAGGTACAAACGACTCTTCATGAGGCTCAAAATCAGCAAAGCCGCTGGCCACAATATTCTCAATCGTATAGACAGGAGCATTCGAATGAGAGAGTGGTCCTGTTGGGCCAAAGGCACCTCCCAAATAGCCCATAGTGCCCACAAGGCTCACTGCGAGAAGTGCAGATACAAGTCCTGCGGCAAACATCTTTTGCTTAATATCGCTATCAATAGCTCTGGCAATGACTGGATGCATGTCCTTTCCCTATACTCAAAGCTACTTAGTACCATGGAATAGAACACCCTGTCCACGGTTTAGAACAGATTTGTGAGGGTGCTGATAAGGAAGAAGAGATTAATCTGTAGAAGATGAAGACCAGATGAGCGTGGTGGCCGTGTCAGAAAAGAAAGATGAGGTTTCTCTCGACCCGGAACTAAGAGGAAACACATTGCGTGTATACTGGTTGATGCTCTCACAAAGCGATTCGGTGGGTGTTAGAGAAGTACAGAGGACTCTTGGGATGTCAAGTCCTTCAGTGGCTAGCCACCATCTATCTAAACTAGTTGACCTTGAGCTTGTCGAGAAACTTCCGGACAATTCGTATGAGGTCAGTAGAGTTGTAAAGGTGGGAGTGCTTAGGAATTTCATAGGCTTTCGAGGGAGGTTTCTTCCAAGGTATATGTTCGTGGCTATCTTCTTCACAATGGTGACTATAGCTTACCTTGTCCTTACCATCATCGCTAGACCAGGGCTTTACGATAGATACATCGCGTTTGCCATTGGTGCCCTTGGAGCGGTTTTTGCATGGTGGGAAACGATACGGCTATGGAAATTGAAGCTCTCTTGATTGCAGTAATCTTGAAACTATCATTTCAGCTGAATTCTGATAGGACAATGGTCTGAACCCATTATATCATTGAGTATTTTGCTCTGTATAACGATGGATCTTAGTTCATCACTCACAATGAAATAATCTAGCCGCCAACCCACATTCTTTATCCGTGCATTATGAAGATATGACCACCAGGTGTAGTGACCACCGTCTTTCGTAAATTCTCTGAACGTGTCGATATACCCCTTCGCCATTAGTCGATCAAACCATGCTCGTTCTTCATCAGTGAAACCCGCATGACCATGATTGCTCTTGGGTCTGGCAATATCTATCTCCTTATGTGAAACGTTGAAATCGCCAGTTATGATGACACCTTTTTCTTTGCGCAGTCCTTGGGCATATCTAAGCAATCTTGCATTAAAATCCAATTTGAAGTCCAGTCTTTCAAGCATACGACCTGCATTTGGGAAATACACGTTCAGAAGATAGAAGTCGTCATATTCTGCCGTAAGGGCACGCCCTTCGGTGTCAATTCCCTTCTTGTCTATGCCTCTAAAAATTGAGATTGGTGGTTCTCTTGTAAGGATCATGGTGCCACTGTATCCTTTCTTCACTGCGTGATGCCAATGTTGCTCATATTCGCTGAGTGCTAGTGGTGCAATGTCATCCATTCCAGATGACGACTTCGTTTCTTGAAAGCAATAGACATCAGCATTTTCGCTTTGAACGAATTCAAGAAGTCCTTTCTTGAGACATGCCCGAATTCCATTAACGTTCCAGGAGATTATTTTCAAGATGCTCGTCCATATCAGCAATGAAGCCTACAATTCTATCTTATGGTTGAGACTGCCTGATTCTCACACGGATGAATTTGGCAAGACTGAACCTTGAATTAAGACTCATGATGAGGCGAGTGCGACGTTTCCATTTTGGATTAGTTTCAACGCGAGAGAAGTAGGGAAACCAATCAATTACTTCAAGATGCTCAGACCAGCTCTCTATTTGGCTTGGGCTCTTCGCATCGAATTTGTGATCTATCCCCGAAATACCATGCTTTTTGAAGCGCCTATTTATGACCCAATTTCCTCGAGATGAACTACTATCAAAGATGATCTCTCCCCCAGGAAATCTTTGAGCCACTGCTTTGAAAAATCGTGAAACTTCCTCCTCATCAAAATAGGCGAAGAGTCCCCCTGCGATCATTAGGAGACCCTCGCTAACATTGAAGCCTACGTCTTCCATCCAGCTGAAATCAAAGATGGATTTCGCAATGCATCTACTTCTTGAAGTTTCTGGGATTAGTCGCTGGCGATAGTCTATTGCATCTGGGAGGTCAAGATCGAACCAATGCAAGGTCCCATTGTCAACTCTAGAAAAAGTTGTGTCCAAGCCACAACCAAGATTCACAATTGTGGCATTGGGTTTGCTTTGAAGAAATGAAGCAATTGTGTCGTCGAATGTTCTGGCTCTAATAGCAAACGCAAGTCCTAGCAACTCATCAATGAAATCCTCTAAAATGTCAAAGTCCTCTTGTGATCCACTGTAATCCCTTTTCACCTTTTCAAGGAGATCTATGGCTTGGTTGTCCCTCAGTAAATCTGGATAAAGCTGGGAGTATTTTGCGCGCGCCCATAATGGTCCGATCATTGTAGATTGAATTGTTGCCGCATCTTTGCTAGTAGATTCGTTCACAACTGACTTCCTCGGAGTATTGTGGGATGAACCGATGATATGCGTTTTTCGACTCTGGAGGGATTAAGAGAACTACGTCGCCTTTTCAGGCTGGAAGTTTATATCACTGCAATGCTACTAAAGCAAGAGGAAAGGATATTGGAGCAAGCAATTAGCAAGTGCGGGAACTATTGTGGCACCTGTCCGTGGGGCTGCTTTGTGCGTTCAAGAATCTCTGAGGAGGGCTGGGAATTATACCGCAATGATGCGAAGAAGTATGTAGGCTTCACGCCAACAGCCAAGCCATGTCAATCTTGTCAAATCCCAAATGAGAAGCTTGCTAAGGATGTTGGTGTACACAACTTTGTGCGTGGGTGTTTAGCAAGAGAGTGTGCCACCTACAACGGGATTCAGAATTGCGCCTATTGTTCAAGATACCCTTGTGATTGGATTGAAGCTCACATAGGTGAGATTACCAGAGAAAGCGTTTCAGAGCGTCTTGGTGAGGCGGTCCCCGATAAGGCTTATGAGCAATTCATTGAGCCATTCCAAGGAAAAGCCCATCTTGATTTGATTAGAGCGAGTCTGAACAGTGACGATATAATTGAATCGAAGACTGTGGAGCTTCCTGTCAAGAAAGTCATTGACTATCCTGCGAATGCAAAAATCCGGGGAACAAAGTCGTCTGACCTCAAAGCAGTCCATGCATTCCTTTCCGAGCTAGCAAATACGAAATTCGGATTGAAGCATCCAGATACAGTTGCTGGAGCAGGAATAATACAAGATCGTCGTGATATCCTATACAGATTGATTTGGACAATTATATTGAATGGCGAGCTTCGAAATAGAGGCAAGAATCTCGTAATAGACGGAGTCACCTATGCAGAGCACAAGAAAGGAAGAGACCCCCTTACTACCCAGTTTCGGGCGAATCTGTATTTCAAGATGCTGAGAGACCTTGGCATAGATGCCAAGCTAATTCAGTTGTATGACAAGTGGACAACTGACATGGGATTCCTGAGGACCCATGTTCCCAAAACCCATGAACCCGCATGGGAATTGGTGGTTTCATTCGCAGACAGAGTCGGCGGAAAGGCCACAACTAGGGCTCTCAAGGCCTATGTGATTGAGTTGACCCGTGAATACGATAAAAAGGCATACTCTCGATTCTCCAAAGGAGACATGCGCTTCTTGAGCGTATGAACGGAGAGTATTGAAAATGAGTATTGAATTGCCTGAAGCCTCTATTCTCGCAAGGCAGATGAACGAAGAGCTGGTCGGAAAGAAGATTGATTCTTGGAAATTGGATGAATTAGAGAAGTTGCAGAAGTCCAAAATGGTAGGGAGCTTGAAGAACTTCGACAAAATACTGGGGAGAACAGTTCAGTCAGTTGTTTCACGAGGTAATGGCATAAGAATTCTACTTGACGATGAGATGAATTTGTTTCTGGCTCCGGAATATGGGGGTACATTTGGATTCCATGAAAATGACACTAGTTTGCCCGAGAAGATCCATCTGACACTGACCTTTTCCGACAAGACACGCTTTTCTTTAAGGCTAAAGGGATGGGGCAGTATAGACGCTGCCTCAAATGAGGAACTGGAAAATAACTACGTATATCGAAGGGATTTCTCGGACGTGGTCTCCCCGGACGAGAAGAGATTCACTTCCAAATGGTTCGAGGACCAACTATCACAGATTTCAAAGAATATCAAAATGGCATTGGTGGGAAAGGAAGCAGTACTCGTTGGTATTCAGAATAGCACATTCCAAGACATAATCTATCAAGCTGGTGTACATCCCAAGAAGAAGGCATCTGACTTGAGCAGTAGTCAAATCAAGGCACTATATGATGCGATTGTTACAACAATCAAAGAACGAGTGCGTCTTGGCGGGAAAGATCAATTTACTGACCTTTATGGAAAGCAGGGGCAATATACTCCATTGATGGGGCCTAATATGAAAGGGCAGTCATGTCCTAAGTGCGGGTCTCCGATCGAGAAACTCGCTCATGGTGGAGGCCACGTGTATACCTGTCCGAAATGCCAGACTTAGAGAGAAATGGGCAGGAGATTTAAGCCACTGAAGATTACAGGAGCTGTAAGTGGAAATCCGTGAGAGGCAGATTCATTCTAGGTGGACTCGTTCTCATAGGTCTGATACTCTCATCATATGAGTTGTCACTGTCTAGCACCACCCATTCACTAGATCCTAGTGAATCTCATTGGATTTCGCAAGAGAATCCTGTAGGTAATCCCGGATTCGAATCTGGAGCTTTTTCTTCTTGGGACAACATTGAGAATGCTGCAGAGAATCAAATACAGAGCTCGCGAGTATACTCAGGAACATACGCACTTCGAATGGACTCTATATACTACATATGGGCCTTCGTTGACCAAGTATTCTCCACTCCTATACCGGTGACTGAGGATACTAGATTCTCCGCCGCGATATTTCCGACTAGAACCGGAATAACATGCGGTGAATATGGCAGAGCTTCATTCATCGTGGCAGTCTATAACACCGAAACAGAAGTCGTTAGGGGACTAAACTACGTCTGGTCTGGATACAGTTATCCAGGCAGTGACGCAGAGTCGAATGTGACGCGCGCCCATTACCTCCTCTATAATTGGTCGCCTAACAAGTGGCATATTCTTGACCGCTCCATAGTAGCTGACTATGCTGCAGTATTTGGCGCGCCCTCATCTCCTCAGGACCTTGAAATCACATATCTGCGACTTCAGAATCATGCATCAAATGGCGCGCCCGGAACCTTCTACATCGACGATGTGGCAATCGGCCCAGCAATGAATAATCCTACGACATCGACCATTGCTACGACAGACTCAACAGAATCACCCGAGCCTACTGGAATAGATCTTGTCATGATTTATGGAATCACTGTTGAGCTTGCCATAATAGTGGGAATCGTGTGCAAATCCAAGAGAAATACAGTTCACCGGAATTTATAGAAGTGAATTCTCGTAAGGATTTCGGGATTGGTATTCAGGCGAGGTGTAAGACAATGAAGAAAGTGGACCACAAGAGAGTCTTGAAGGAGTTCTATAAGCCATCTTCAAAGCAGCCATCAGAAGTAGACGTGCCTCAGATGAACTTCTTAATGATTGATGGGCGAGGCGACCCCAATACTGCCCAAGAATACCAAGATGCGATGGAAGCTCTATATGCCACCTCTTTCACACTGAAGTTCAAATTGAAAAAGGCAAAGATTGCTGATTATACGGTGATGCCTCTGGAGGGATTGTGGTGGGTTGAAGGGTCTGAGGGCTTTGACATCGATTCAAAAGAAATGTGGCACTGGACTTCAATGATTATGCAGCCACAGCCCATTTCCAGAAGTGATGTCCTTGAGGCTATCCCAGAAGTCAAGGAGAAGAAGGATCCAGTCGCCCTCCGAAAACTTAGGTTTGAGTCTTATCGAGAGGGCTATTCAGTGCAAATCTTGCACCTAGGTCCTTGGTCCGAGGAAAAGCCTACAATTGATAGACTACATTCCTATGCTGAAGAGCGGGGATTCAAGCTCAGAGGAAAGCACCACGAGATTTACCTAAGCGATCCTCGAAGAACTGCTCCTGAGAAGCTCAAGACTGTGATTCGTCAACCTGTTGCCTAATCCTCAATATAGTATTACGAGGATATATGAGATACAGCACTGGATAGATTCGTGCTATCGTTCGCCAGACGATAGGGGTGCAGAACGGTGCAGATGACAGACCGACAGTTGGCACTGATAGAGGAATTTGCTCTGAAGAAGTATCGGTCACTAGATGATACACATGGAGCAGATCATTGTGAAAAGACAGCTAGCCTATCCAGCTACCTAGCCAGAAAGGAAGGGGCGGATGAGCTCATTGCCAGAATGGGTGCACTCCTACACCAGTTTCACCCTGAGGGGGCTGGCCAAGTCAATGAGTTTCTCATTAGCATAAATGTCTCTCCCAATATGATTGATAGAATCGTTCATTGTGTAAGATGCATAGAGCCAGCAACGATACATACCGCACGAACCATAGAAGCCAAAGTTGTCTTTGATGCGGATAAGCTCCAGACTTTAGGACCCTACGGATTGGTCAGAGAGGTTGTCTATCGGACTCGAAAGAAGAACATTGATTTCAGAGTCGCATTTCGAGAAGCCGAAGAGATTCAAAAGCAGATGGCTTCTTTGCTCCAGACGGCCACTGCAAAGTCGATTTATGATAAGATTAGATCATTATCCAAATCCATGTTCGAAACCATAGAGGAATGGGATACGCTTTCCTTTATCGACAAGTGACAATAACTGTTCAGTAAAATTAGTACTATAGTTCAGCAAAATATTTAATAGGCATTACATCCGCGACTCATATGGGTGGGGTCTCATTACCGACAAGCAGGAAAATGATGTCAGCGAAACTGTCTCTGGATCGGAGGCAGATGTCGCTGCAATTCTGAGTGCAATTGCGAGCAAAGCGAGAATGGTGATTCTCACATCTGTATATCATGAGCCCCAAGAGTTCAGTGAGCTGCTTAAGATAACGGGACTCAGCAAGACGGCACTTGCACATCACCTCAATAGACTAGTAGAGAGCGGCATTATTGTTCATGCCAGCCGAGGCCTTTACAAGATAAGCTCTGATGGTGCTGACTTTCTCAGATCCATCAGTGCCGCATATGCCTCCTCTAGGAGAAGGCAGGAGCACGAGGCTGCTCGTCGGGTAGACTACATCCAACGAGTACATACCAAGAGGAAGGACAAGATGGACGAACTCGAGGTACGAATAGAAAGGCTTGAACCGATGCGGGTAGCAAGTGTTCAAGCCATAAGCAAATCTCCGGAGAATGAAGCGTGGAACAAGTTGCGTGCATGGGCGGAACCCCTCGGTCTTTTGGACGATGTAAAGAAGAACCCCGTCTTCGGTTTCAACAACCCAGAACCGTCTCCAGGAAAAGAAGAGTATGGTTATGAGTTCTGGATCAAGGTAGATGACTATGTTGAGCCTGAAGGCGACATAGAAATCAAGGAATTCGAAGGCGGCCTTTTCGCTGTTACAACAACTCCTCTAAAAGCGGATCCCATCTTTGAAGACGGACATCATTTCATCGGTGCTTGGAAATATCTACGTGATTGGATTAAGTCCAGCAAGTACGAATTCGGAGATCAGCAATGCCTTGAGAGAGCACATGATCCAGGTGCGTCTGAAGACGACCTAATCCTGGATCTGTATTGGTCGATCAAGAAGTAGTACAAAATTAGTATGGTGTGGAACGCAGACGCGCACACTCAGCTGTGAGCTCAAGGGTGCATGTGCATCTGTGCCCCACACTTCTTTTTCTTTCATGAGTGCTATTCTGTGTTTCCATAGTGAAATCAGTAACCCTCATAGGTTAGAAGTACGCCCACTTCCTATCATGACTGAAGTAGAGACGATATTTGAGATTATCAACAATAGACGATCGATGCGATGGTTTCTAGACACGCCAGTGACTGATGAGGTTCTTAGAAACGTGCTGCAGGCAGGGATGAGAGCTCCATTTGCATCTCAGCTCTGTTCGGTAGTCTATACTCGGGACAAGGCCAAGATGAAGAAGGTGAGAATGGGGTCATATCCCACAGCTCCGTTGCTCTTGGTGTTTTTGATCGATGTAAGGCGCCTCGAGAAGATTATGGCCAAACGCGGGCACATCTATGAATACGATGACCTGATGACACTATGGCTTGGTATCCAGGATGTCACCTTGGCAGTGGAGAACCTCACACTTACGGCTGAAGCATTAGGGCTTGGATCTGTTCTCCTTGGGAACGCCCCTCTCCGTGCTGATATCATATCCGAGACTTTCAATATTCCAAACCGTGTGTTTCCCGTTGTGGGCATGAACTTGGGATATCCGGACCCTGCAGAGAAGACAGAGATTCGTCCTCGATTCCCGATTCAGTATAGCGCATTTGAGGACTCATATTTGGATCACTCTGACAGTGACATTGACGAGTGCATGAAAGTGATGGATGAAGGGATGTTGGCCCAGGGGTACTATGTCAAAGAAAGAACGAAGGTCAAACTGAAGGAAGGGAAAGATGACATAGGCTTTGATCAGTATTCTTGGTGTGAGCACATTTCAAGAAAGATGTGCCAAGGCAGGTGGTCCGCTGATGCTCTCTTTACCATTCTCCAACGCCATGGTTTCAATCCAAATGATGAGAGAGATCCACAGATTTGATAGGATGTGAACTAATATGTCAGAGAATCGTTTGCTCTATCTTTCGCAGGCCGACGTTATCGCTACCGGGCTCACTATGAGTGAAATCGTGGACGGGTTGGAAGTTGCATTTCGAGAGAAGGGGAAAGGGCGCGTTGAAATGCCGCCAAAACCTGGGATACATCCCGGAGACGGAGACAATTTCATCCATGCAATGCCTGCATACATCCCTGCCCTAAAATCTGCAGGAATGAAATGGGTGAGCGGCTTCCCTGAGAACGAGAAGAGAGGGCTTCCATACATCTCGGGACTATTGATTCTCAATGATTCAGATACTGGTTTACCGATATCTGTTATGGACTGCATTTGGATAACAGCAATGAGAACAGGAGCTGCTACAGCAATTTCAGCAAAATATCTTGCTAGAAATGACTCTTCATCAGTTGGAGTATTGGGATGTGGTGTACAAGGACGAAGCAATGTCGAAGCCTTGGCGGTGGGATTTCCTCTGGAGAAGGTGATGGCCTACGACATAAGCAAGAACTCAGCTAAACTCTATGCAAAGGAGATACGCGATAGGTTTGGTCTTGAAGTTGAATTGGTCGATAATCCCAAGCAGGCTGTGACAGGATGCGACATAATTGTAACAGCTGGACCAATTCTGAAAAAGCCTCATGCGACTATCAAAGCCGGCTGGATGGACGAGGGTGCATTTGCCTCGCTTGTGGACTTTGATTCCTATTGGCATCCAGATGCGCTTTGCGAGAGTAGTAAATTCTGCACTGATGACACTGCCCAGCTTAGACACTACCAGGAGATTGGCTACTTCCAGAACATCCCGCCAGTCCATGCAGATCTTGGTGAGCTCGTTGCAGGGGTGAAATCAGGACGGCAAACCCGCGAAGAGAAGAATATGACTGCGAATCTAGGGCTAGCATTGGATGACATGGCTGTGGCACCGCTGATATACCATCGGGCAATAGAACAGGGCATAGGAACATGGCTGACCCTATAGCAGTTATTGGTTGATTCTTAGAAGCAGTGTAAAGGGGCAATGAGCCCCGGCCAGGGCCCATCGCCACCAGGTCCCTTGCAAATCCAACCATTTGCTTTGCTTTTGAGGAGGTAAGGAAAGGTTGCATTCCAAAGTTCGTTCATGTTCGTATCCCAATTTGGGACATCCCAATCTGGGAAATATCTTCTATTTAAGATTTTGGGTGGGCGTCTGACCTGTCAAAGATAGAAGTCTACCTTCGTAACACCCTTCATCATGAGGATTCGTTTCTTCAGCGCCTCCGGGTCATCAGGAATGGGGGTGAGTATTCTCCACTCCACAGCATTTTTCTTTATGATGCGCACAATCAGTGCCTCGCTGGCATCTAGGAGCGGGATAATGCGAAGCTCCTTTACACCATCCTGTCTACCAAAAGGAATGGCTATCAAGTAGGAATCGCGGGTGATTTCTAGCATATTGCGGATAATTCTGCTCGTGTGTATTCTTCCTGCTTTGTTGACTTCGAGAGGGACTACATCATCACCATCTCTCAAAGCTCCTTCAACTATGGGCGTGGTAGAGTGGTCTTCACTAAATACTGATGTCAGCCTTAGTGCACGATCAGTTGGAGTGATGATTGCTATGATTGTGATTGTGTCGGTGCTTTTCTCAAGTAGTTCAATATGATTCTCAATGCCAAGATACTCTCGGGCAGATTTGGGTATGACAAGTCTGCCGCGTTCATCAATCCTCAGTATCTCACGCATCTTCAATTTCTTCGCCTCAAAGCGTCCATAACGAGTGTAACTCGTTGATTTGTTAGCAATGTCAATTGCCCAATTTGGGAGGAGATAATCTTTCGAATCATTTGCTTTGGGCTTTCTCTTAAGTTTATCGAGGAGAGGCATAGAATCCCGCTAAATTTATCTTACTTCTAGAATTAGACCAGCTGGGCACATCTCTCAGACTATGGGGTATAAGTTATGAGGAAACGAGCAATCTGCGTGATATCAGCCCTGCTTGTAATAGCCATCCTGTCACTTCAAAGTATGAATTTTGACTCGCCGCATGCAAGCTATGTGGCCAGTGTAAGCGCTCGAAATAGACAATTCGAGTCCGCATCTTACACCCCTTTTGAACCTATCAACATTCAGAATAACAGCGCATTCTCATCTTATGGTTTTCCTGGCAATGGAACTATTGGCAATCCATACATCATTGAAGGCTTCAATATCACATCGGATGTGACACCGATAATTGTCAACAACACAGATGTTCATTTTAGAATTCAGAATTGCTGGCTATTGAGGATGGGTATATCCGGAAGTGCGGTAAAATTCGTTAATATGATGAGTGGCATAATCGATAGCTGCGTCGCCTACGCTGCTTCGAATGACTCGTCCACTATTGAAATAAGAAATTGCAACTCATCTGAGGTTTCGGGGAATGAAATAAATGGTGACTTTGGCGGCATCAATATTTTGATGAGCTACGATGTCTTGCTTGTCAACAACACTGTAGAATTCACAGTATATGGGATTTCTGTGTCCTCTTCTCACCATGTTTATGCGGAAGCAAATAGACTATTCGATAACTCGTGGGGCGCATACATCCAGGATTCTCATGATTGCTATGTAACGAACAACAAGGTAGTAGGAAATCAAATTGTGGGCATCGAGCTATTTGGGAGCGCGTTCTGTTTCATTTCTGGAAATAACGTGACAGGAAGCTCAGGAGGAGGAAGTGGGGGAGTAGAAGCTGGGATTCATCTATTCAACACAAGTGACTCGACAATAGACACAAATTACGTGATAGATGGGAGTGGCTATGGTGTACATTTGGGGCTTTATTCCACAGGCAATCAGATTTTCCTGAATAATATCACATGGAATTCTTGGGGGAATGGGTTTGATAATGGCAGTTCAAACACCTGGGATGATGGCATATCAATTGGCAATAGGTGGAGCGACTACAATGGCACAGGAGTCTATCCAATTGAAGGATTGGCAGGCTCAGTTGATCGGTTTCCAATGAAATACGATTGGATTCCGCCTGAGATTTCATTTGTAGATCCGCCAATAGTAGTTCCTACTAATCAGCCAACACAAATCACTGCGCTTGTAGATGATAGAAACGGCATCATTCAGGTGATGCTTTCATACCGCGTTGGTGTAGGTCCGTGGTACAATATCACCATGGCCCCGTTGGTAGATGGCTACGTTGCCACGATCCCAGGCCAGCCTGCCCCCATCAATGTGGAGTTCATTGTGATGGCTCAAGATATTGCTGGGAATTGGGGTTCGCGCGGAGGCGACTTCATCATTATCGCAGGCAGCGACACTACGAGTCCTGATATTGTATCCTGGAGGTATCCGTGGTTTCCAATGATTGGTCAAGAGGCGATAGTTACTGCAAATGTGACTGACTCAAGCGATATCGGGACTGCCATTCTCGAATACTTCGTCAATGGAGTGAATCCAATAAACATGACTATGACTGCAGTAGGCGGCAATCAATATGAAGCTAGCATTCCAGGCCAGCCTAATGAGACGCTTGTGGAATATCGAATCTATGCTGCTGATGTAGCAGGCAACTGGGGAGTGACTGGATTAGATAGCTACACCGTTACTGATGACGACCTTAATGGACCTGACATATTGGATGTCTACTTCTGGCCTGAAGAGCCTACTAAAGATCAGAGCGTGCTTGTGAATGCGACTATCGAGGATTATTCTGGAGTTGCTGAGGCACTAATACTCTGGTTTCTTGAGAACTCGACATGGGGCGAAGTACCATTAGCTCAAAATGGTTTCTTCTGGACTGGCTCGATTCCAGCAATGCCAGCAGGGACAGTCGTGTCTTTCGGAGTACATGCCAGAGATACTCTTGACAATTGGAATGTTGCTGGCAATTATACCTATGTTGTTCTAAATGAATCTGAGGGGCCTGCCATTGATGTCGATTACTGGCCTAAGACTCCTACCGAATATGAGAGTGTTACAGTTGCTGCAACCATTTCCGACCCAGATGGAGTCGCAAATGCGGAGATTGTTTTTCTATTGGATGAAGAGTATGGTGGCACTATACAACTAAACTATGAAGCAGGTATATGGTCTGGTCATATTCCAGCGCAGCCCACAGGGACTACTGTTTTGTTCTGGGTCTACGCAGTGGATGATCTAGGCCACGGAAACTCTGCTGGGAATTTTACATACACTGTGACTGCGGGTGATGATCAAGAAGGACCTGAGATTACTGTTACCTTCACTCCAGAGAATCCAAATCAGCGTCAACCTGTTCTCGTGAGTGCGATCATCGAAGATGCCAGCGGGGTCGAAGAAGCTTACATCCTATACTTTCTTGATGGCGGCTCATTTGGCCAGATGTCAATGACTCTGAGCGGCGTGATCTGGATTGGCAGCATTCCGACATTTCCTGCGGGGACCAATGTGACTTTTGGAGTGCATGCAAGTGACACACTAGGAAACTGGAATTTCTCAGGCAACTTCACCTACATTGTCCAATTCGAATCCGAAACCACTACCACGACGGCATGGGGGAATTCGACAGGCATCATCTATCAGATTGTAAACTTCATTGTTGCTAATATCTCATTGGTCGGTGGTGGAGTTATCATTGTGATTGTTATTGTCGTCATCATGCGCGCTAGACGAGCACAACGATATGCATCTTGGGGAAGTCAGTTCTAGAACCATGATAGATGCTAGCAGACTTGCAGACTAGCAAGAAAGAAATGTGACCGTTTGACTCTCCAAATCTGCTATGGTGGAGCTAGTCTTTGGAGATCCCAATGCACTTGACATTATAATGGCCGTTTCGACTGGTATCTTGGGAGGCATCGTCTTGGCTATTGCGTACAAGTGGGCCGCCCAAGGGGTAGCAAAATGGAAGCCCCGCAAGATTGTACACATAAGTATGGGGACTATCATTGCACTGACTGTTATGCATTACAACAATCTAAGTGGGCCATCATTGGCGGCGGGCATATTCCTGACTATACTTCTCTACGCATGGGCACACAAGAGCACGCTCATAGAAGAACTTCTACTGGCTGGCAGCAGACAGAGTGATCAAAGAATGGCTACATTTGCGGCTGGCTTTATGGGGATGATAGCTTTTGGATCGGTATTCATCTTCTTCTTTCAACAGCCAGAAATAATCGTTGCATCGATTTTAGCGGTTTCTTGGGGTGATGCAGCTGGTGAGGTAATTGGAAGACCGTTTGGCTGCCGATTCATCAAGAAACAAATCAAAGGCAAATCATTTGAAGGGTCTCTTGCCGTATTTGCATTTTCTCTCCTTTCAGTTGCTACTGCAATGTTGATTTTCCCATCAGGAACATCCCCGTTGCTAGTCCTCCCACAAATAGCAACAGTAGCATTGGTGATAACGGTCATTGAGCTGCTGAGTATTGCTTGGACAGACAACTTCTTGATTCCAATTCTAACTGCAATAGTGATGTGGCAGATTCTCTATCCTACCACTGCGTTTTGGTTCTTGATGGTCTAGTACCGAATATACTAGACGGACTCCTCCCATCGACTCAGCCGTTCAATACCTGAGTCGCCAAGCTCACAGAACAGTTTGAGCTCGCAGAGAATGCTGGTCCAGCCGATATTATATCCCACAACTGATTCCGGCTGTTGGAACCCGTGATGATGAAGTGTAACAAGTGTGTCACCATTGATTTCCTCGAAGCGGATGTTTACCTTCGTTTCTGGCTCATTCCCATAGACCCAGGAGAATTCAATCTCTTCATCCTGGTACATTTTAGTAAAGACCACTGGACCCATGCCCTCTGCCCACCAGGTATATAATCCGGCATATTGGGGGTCTATTTTGGGGTCATCTGCCCGAATAAATCGTTTCAGCTTTTCTGGATTGGTGAACACATCAAATGGAAGTGACGGGGGTGCTTTGACGTGAACGCCTATTCGAACCTCTTTGGGATCATAGCGTGTAATCCTAAGGGGTCGATAGTCCGAGTAGTCGAATCGCAGTGCTGGGCTGCCCAACTCCAATACAGCTTTGAAATTGCCTAGTAGGATGTTCCAGTGTTCTGGAAGATGGAAATTCAATGCTGAATCTGGAATTGCACCATGTTTCAGCTCAAGATAAGTGCGGCGAGGGCTGTCTCGGAATCTCAGCACGAAGAGCGTCTTCGTGCCCATGATATCCCAGCTAAGGAGAATTCCCTTTTTCTCGGTGATCTCTTCAATGTCCCATTTGTTCCCAAGCTCAGACGTCGTTGGCGCATTATTGCCTAGAAACGTGATAGAGCCGCCAGCTCTTATGTCGGCAGATATCTCGTTTCCAAGCCATTGAAGCATAATGACTGGATCAATGAACTTCTCCCAAACCTCATCCAGCGACTTATTCAAGCTAATTCGCATTCTGATGACGGGAGCCACCTCTTCCCTCGGAGACATTGCCACAGTTCCTCTACCTCGCAATCTGGCGTATTGCATTCTGCCCTTATTTGCCTGACGCTGATATATCCACAATGAAAGAAAGCAGAAACAACACATCTGAAAATTCAACCACCACCAAGAAAAGAGCGCCTACAACGGTTTATTGAGTGATTTTTGGGTGCAAATTTCTATACTTTGCAGTAGTAAGACCAAGACAATCAGGCGAATAGGCAGGCATAAGCCCAGCCAACGAGGCTGGGCTAACCTTTCATTAATCAGTTGAGCACCCCTACATTGCCAACCTCTGGCGATTACCTCCACCTAACTGTTTTATTGACTACCTGCATGCATGTACTAGGACTCTGAGCCGGATTAGGGCGACCGCTGCAATTCTCCTTGTAGAAATCAAGGCTCTACGTGAATCCCATGAAGTGGACGAACATGGAACCAGAAAAAGATAACACCACCCCGATACCTGATTTCGAGCTATATCGGCTCATCTTTGGCAAGCTGCCTCAGGGTGTGGTTGTTGTCAAGAATGATAAGGTTCAGTACGCTAATCTAGCTCTATCAGATATTTCGGGTGTTCCTCTTGATGAGATATACTCATGGGGCATGGACGACATCCTTGGTGTCTTGGCAGGTGAAGATCCTGAAAACGTCAAGAAACTCTATCAAGATACAGCCAAAGGGAATACTACTGAAGGATTGCTTCATCTCAGCTTCGTACACCCGAATGGAGAAACGCGGCATATAGAGGTCATACCCACAATAGTTTCGATTGGAGGGGAGAATATCTACCAAGCCATCATCACTGATGTGACAACAAGAGTCCGGGCTGAAACGGCGCTTAGAGAGAATGAAGAACGCTTCAGACAGACCTTTGATGCAATTCCAGATCCAGCCTATGTATGGGAGAGAAACAAGGATGGCACAATTGCATTGCAGATGGTCAATCAAGCCATGATGCAATTCTCAAATGGCTTGGCAGAGGAATATCTTGGACGGCCACCTGAAGATCTCTTTCCTGACAACTCCGAGATGTCATCAATGATCAGGACAACAATGTATGAAGGCGGAAAATCACGAGCTGAGATCATCTTCAAGATATCTTCAATTCCTGCTCATGCAGAGGCGCGACGCTTGATTGTTGATTACACAAGACCAGCTGACAATCTTGTAGTCATGATAACCACAGACGTGACAGATATCCTCAGAGCCCAGGATGCGATTCGAGAAAGCGAGGAACGATTCCGAAGTATGGCCGAAACCATTCAGGATGGAGTCACAATAATGGAGGGTGGTCCAGTTGCTTATGTCAATGACAGAGCCTGTGAGATATTTGGATACCCTTGTGATGAGTTCATGAAGTTGACCACACTAGATTTGGTCGCACCTGAAGAGCAGGAGAGAGTAGGTGCGATTGTGGCTGAATCTATGACTACAGGTGAGTATCCAGATCAGCTCGACTTCTGGACTGTAAGAAAGGATGGTACTCGACGCTATGTTAGCAACCGTTTTGCTTCAACTAGGAAGGATGATGGCACACCTGTCCAATTTGTGATTACTACAGACATCACTGAACGAATGGAAGCGTATGATGCAGCGATGGAGGCACGTGCACGTGCAGAGCTATTCAACGACCTAATGGCACACGATCTAAACAACATCCACCAAGGGATCATGTCTAGTCTTGAGCTACTTATGATGAGTGGCAATCTTTCACAGAAATCGTTGAATCAAGTACAAGTTGCATTGGAGCAAGTTAAACGCGGCAGTGAGATTATTGCTAGTGTCAGGAAATATTCGAGAGTTGTTGAGGAACCCCTGGAATTATCAGAGTTCGACATTAGTCCATTACTCCTAACAGCTGAGGTTATGGTGAGTAGCGCATTCCCCGAGAAGAGCATCAATGTGACAACGAACTTCAGGAAAGGTGACTTCAAAGTATTTGCTGATGATTTCCTGGTTGATGCGTTCTTTAATCTGCTTCACAATGCAGCAAAACATGACCCTAGAAATGAAGTAAATGTAAACGTCAAAGCCAGCATCAATGAAGACTCAAATTCCATCGAAATACTGTTTGAAGACTTTGGGCCAGGTATCAAGGACAACAAGAAAGCTACACTGTTTTCAAGGCTAACTGAGGAAGGCGAGGTGGCAGCTGGAATCGGTCTGACATTGGTCCAAAGGATTGTAAAGCGATATGGGGGAGAAATTGGTGTTGAGGACCGCGTGAAAGGTGACTACTCCAGAGGTGCATCCTTCATCATTAGACTGCCATCAGCTACCTAGTTTACAAAATGGAGAAGAAGTAATCCTTTAAAGTGGCTCAGCCCTGAGATAGGTTGCAACAAGGAGGTTGGTTCCTATTCCTTCAAAGAATACTGCAATAGCCAAGGTGAAGCAGGATTTCGATAAAATCAAGCAACTTCAAAAGATCATTGACACGGAGTCGTGCCTGCTCATCTATTCGTATCTGATGTTGTTCGGTCGAACAACGCCGGCGAAGCTCCGAGAAGTCACCGGATTAAGCAAAGCGACGATGTTTAGGAATTTAGCCTTGCTCCATGATGCTGGGATATTGGCAAAAGAAGAAGTGGCAGTTTCTGATAGAAGATACGGTCTTCACTACTACATTGCAAAGAATCTCCTAGATTTAGCAAGACGGCTTTATACGAAGAGGGTAGAGGAATATGGAGCAAAGCGAAACGACCAGAAGGTTCTCAGCCGTTGGGTTATGGCTTTGGAGACCTTGCCCCTCACACTCAATCGTTTCACAACAGAATTGATGCTGAAAATGGCACAGAGTCCATCCAATGCAGACTCAGATGAGTGCGTTGTCATCACCAAGATGATTGCATTTCGAGTGGGGGACATTGAAGATGCACCAAAGATTTTCGACAAGGTTAGAGAGCTTGTTGGTGCATTTGAGGAACAAGGGACCAAACGTCGCAACTGGAAAAAACCTCTCAGCCAGCCCGCAACTATGATAGTGAACCTAGTGGCAATGGGCGGAGAGATTCCAGCGGACTCATGTGCGACTGTGTCAGAGAGAGTTGAGTGCTAGCTCAATGGCTTCAGGAGAAAAGCAAATTCGGCTCAAGAGTTATTTCGCATGATGATTTGCTTGATTGGATTCTGAACTGCGCATCTTCGATCTTCCGCTTTTGCCTTACGACATCATACCAAACTAAATCCCGTGATTCTATTCTAACAAAGAATGGTCTTGATCTCTTCTGGACCGAAGTTACCTCTATCAACTTCGTTTCATGAATACGACGATGACAGCAATAATTCCAATGATAAGGATGGACGCACCCAATATCGGGAGTGGAAATGGGACCTCCAAGACGGATACATCAACAATCACTGTGTCATTCGTCTTCTGCCCGATATCATTTTCAATCTCCAATGTAAATTCGTGTTCACCAAGCTCAAGAACTCCAAGATTGAAAGATAGCAGAGCGGGTCTCCAGAATCTGTCATAAGGGAAGGTGCCAGAATCCAGTTGGTTTGTGCCATTTCTAAAAGTGTAGTTTCCCTCCACTGTCTTTCTAGGTCTGTAATTGTAGAACGCCTGCCATTGAAGAATCACTTCTTCTTCTGGCTCAAAATGAAGATGTGTGGGACTTAGCAGGATTGGAGCATAGTGAAAGCGTTCCATTCTGTATACTCCATATCTATACAACTCATTGGTTCTAAATGTAAACTGCCAGGCAATATCTCCCTCTTCAGTGACCTCAATTAGATGAGCGCCGTGCTCATAGCCTGGTCGCGATGCTGCACCAAACACTCCTAGTCGGTTTCCATTAGGCAATCTGTCAGCATCTCCCCAAAGGAACGACCAATGTATGTCAGTCCCTCTCCACGCCCAAGTCAAATGCGCTTCCATTGTATCCTCATCAATTGTAATCTCAATCATTCGTGACTTGTGGTTCCCTTCGAAATTCTGATTGTGATGGTCATTGTCAAAGAGGATGAATGTATTGTCATCTACCCTCTCCAGAGAATGTGGATGGAAGAATAAGTGATCAACTTCGACACCGAATGAATCGTACATTGTGAAATTTCCATATTCACCCAAACCCCAGATGACTTCTCCAGTCTTATGATCAATCTTGTAGAATGTATTCACGTTCCTTGCATTATAGTAGATCATATCCTCATCTGCATCGTAGAACAGAGTATTGGAATGGGTGATGTCCGGATAGCCGCCAAAAAGGTCGCCGTAAGGACACCACATTTCAGGTGTTATGAACTCACTAACATCCAGCGACCAGACTAGATTGCCATTGAGGTCATACTCGTGTATTAAGTCGAAAAGACATGTTGCGTTATCAATCACTATCTGGTTGTATTTGAAGGTGAATACAGTATCGTTGTTTGGATTGTACTCATATTCGTGATGTCCATAACAATTGAGGTATCTTGTCGTACCGGTGTAGAGGTTTACAAGAGCCACATTGAATGGGTATCCAACCAGAAGAGTCGTGGGACTTACGAAATCCATTGACAGGTCTGCCAGTTCGTAGACACTGCTGTTGGTAAGAATGCGCTCATAGTGAACATTTCCATCCATGTCACAAATTATCAGGGTTTGGTTGTTCTGACGATTTTCTAAATCTCGTTCTCTGAGTACAAATGCGTTATAGCCCTCGAACGCTGCCTGAGTCTTTGTCACTTCAACTTCTCCACGCATGATCTGTGCTACATGAAAGGATGGAGCTTGCTGTATTTCACCCATAGCTGGAGCTGCTGGTTGGATGAGAATGATCAGCAAGAGAATGAGCAGTAGCCGCCGATGCCAAAGGAGCCTCTCTTTACTAGACATTGCGCTATCCAACCTGAATCCGAATCTGTCTGTTCTTCGGGTTATACAGCTGGGAATCAATGGGTACTATTAGATTTCCGGTTTTCCCGGATATGTGGCCACATCCGAGCAACTAAAAGGCACAGGTTGAGAATGAGAGTCTGTTAAAAATGGCAATTGAGAAACGTAGGCTTGGAAAGACAGACCTTGAAGTTTTTCCAATTGGATTAGGAGCTATGCAATTTGCTGGAGGTAGTGGATTCTTCAGATTCTTCCTTGCTCCTATTGCTCCTGACTGTATGGACGAGATTGTGCAGCTTGCCCTTGATAATGGGATGAACTGGATTGATACGGCTGAGGTCTACGGCGGAGGGGCCTCTGAGAAAGCTGTGGCTCATGGTCTTGCTTCCGCGGGGAAATCTCCTGGAGATGTGATTGTCACAACCAAATGGATGCCAGTACTGAAGAGTGCTGGTAGCATCCGAAAGGCGGCTGAGAAGAGCACCAATCGACTCGCCCCGTATCCAATTGACTTGTATCTAGTCCATCAGCCATATTCTAGGTCATCGGTCAAAGCACAGATGAATGCCATGGCGGATCTTGTTGACGCTGGGTTGGTGCAGGCCGTAGGAGTGAGCAACTTTTCCGAGGAGAAGATGGCTTCTGCTCACGAGGCTCTGGCTGAAAGAGGGATTCATCTTGCTACAAATCAGGTGCAGTTCAGTCTGCTACATAGAAATGTCGAACATAATGGCGTGCTTGATGCTGCTAGAGAATTGGATGTGACAATTACCGCGTACACTCCCCTTGGTATGGGAGTCCTCACAGGGAAACTGCACAGCAATCCGGAGTTGTTTAGCAGCATGCCTCGGTTTCGGCGTTCAAGGCTTAGAGGGAAGATCGAAAAGAGTAGACCGCTAGTAGAGGAGCTTGAGGCAATTGCTCGAGAGCATGAAGCTACTGCTGCTCAAGTAGCCCTGAGTTGGACAGTCAACTATCATGGGGACAAGGTCGTAGCTATTCCGGGAGCCAGTAAGCCCTACCAAGCAGAGCAGAATGCTGGTGCCATGCGCGTCTCGCTTACATCTGAACAGATGGAGTCACTTTCAACTCTATCATCTGAATTGGCTGGATGACAACATCAGGTGGCGATGTCTGCTGATTAATGCAAACTATGGATCCCAATCGTACTTGATGAAATGATATGGAGCATACTCATCAGGTTCCAGTTCCTCCACTATCTCTCCAAATGGCATAGTCACCGTTGCTCCCTCTGTATAGGACACTAGCATCACATCGACTATTGGAATCTGATGCAATGGATCATACTTTGATTCAGGGAACCTCACACTACCCTCACCAATCTCCAGTTTGACAAGCTCTGTTCTATTCTGCTGTCTTATTAGCAAGGGCTTCATACCGACACCAAGACCTCTCTCGTCCAAAATGGACTTGACCAGAAAATGAGGTCCCTGTGGAGACCGCTCCTCCATAACATCAGTAAGCGTCACTTCAATCTCTACAATGGGGACTCCTCGTCTGATACAAACTCCCTTTGCGTTGTTGCCTGCTCTCTCAACTGTGATGGAGTCTGCAATCTTCTTTGGATATCCATAAATCTCTCTTCCCCCTAGCATCGCAATATCATTGTCCACTGGCATTGATATACAGTAACTCCCCGTTTCTCCTTTATACTGCACTGGTAGGAAGACTGCAGCTTCATTATAGGGAGGGCAGAAGTTCGACTCGTGGAATTCAGCCACATAGGCTGATGCCATAAGGATTGGCCCTGGCTCAAGCGGTGCCGGGATGACCTGCCGGATTGCGTCCTCAGTCGTGGTGAACATGGCGATAATCATAGTGGCATTGCTGAGCACATAACCCTCAGCATACTTCTTAGAACGTTCTTCTATCTCTTCCATTGTTCTTGTGAGTTTCATCCAACAATCTCCTCAGCTGCCATGAAGCACGCTTGGGAAGCGGAGATTGGCACTGAAGTATAAGTCTAGCGAATCTGATACCCTAGAGCATCTGTGCAACCATTGGAGAAAAGAATGGTACGAGCCAGAAGAGCCAGACAAATTTCGAGAAGCGGTGAAACCTCGCAGCTGAGACCTCATCCCCGCGTGTCAACACTCTGATTGCCCAGACCGCATGAATCAGCATTAGGATGATAGCCGCAAGTCCGGTGACTGAGTGAAAAATCGCATCAAGAGGGTCCAAGATAGTGCCGCCTGTATCTAAGTTCAATGCCATGATGGTTGTTCCCGTAGTGTCACAGAGAACACCAATGCAGAACATCACCACAAAGACTGGTTTGAGATCCCCAGTAATCTGCTCGCCCCAAACAGCAATTGAGTAAGTGATTAATGCTGCTACTATGAAGTACATTCCATATGTGAAGATCAATTGAGCCATGTTTGATTCCCCTTGCTTGATTCGATTGCTCAAAACGTTCCTGCTTTCAAGTCTTTCGTCTGTCTATTCCAAGAATCGGGAAATCTTTTCCTCCCTCACCTGTCATGTTGCTTTCTTCGGCTTTCTCTTGATGTGTAGCAGCTTCCTGATATCCTCAAAGTCCTCGAAGGGTGGGACCTTGATGTGCAACCATTTTCCATCATGATACTGTTTCGTGTTCTCAAAGAGCTCCACAATTTCGGGGCTGAATTCATCCTTCGAGTTCTCGAATTTCTCGACCTCTTTCTTACCAAAGATTATGAGAACTGTGAGCTCTTCCTTCTTTGGATAGAAGGTGATTAGAGTCTTGCCACTTCTGCGGTAGCGGATAGTGGCTTCAAGCTCATCATTCTCCCTCACAGGTTCGAATTCGTAGTTCTCTCTGAGGTATTTGGTGATGATCTTCCACATCCTCCCACCTTGACTGCCAAGTAACTTCATCATCTCATTATTTGAAGGTGCATTATTCGAGCTTTCTGCATCTCCTCCGGTCACGAAAATCGCCGTGTGTCATTGAGTTCGCTCTGTATTCAATTTGTCGAGCTTCAAAATCCCTCAAATGCAAGGGTGTTCTAAGGACTCTTCTTCCGTACTAGTGCAATAACTGCAACCACAACCATTGCGCCAGCAATTATCAATATTACAAGGGGTTCTGGGGGAGGTGGAGGCGGTGTATTCGTCGTTGTAGATGCAGTTGTAGCGGAACTCAAAACAAGGTAGATCTTTCCAACATTATAGGAACTATCGTCGAAATCTGGTGCACCAATAGCGAAGTCGCTAATATCATCATTATTGACATCTCCAATTCCCTGTACATGAAAACCATAGCCAGCATGGGTCTGCTCTGACGTGAGGATTGAATCAGCGTTGGCCAGAGTTGTGCCCATTTCCCATTTGTCATTTGGTCCGCCCAAAATTAGGTACACGTGTCCTGCGCTTAGAGACTGTGATGGGACAGATATTCTGGTCGGAGCGCTAATCAAAATGTCTGCGTATGAGTCACCATTCACATCGCCAACGCAATCGACTTCCCATCCTGCCCAATCGCCAGCTGTGATGCCCAGAAAAGATGCGTTTGCATTGGAAAATGTTACATTATGAGTCCAGTGCTCAGTTGAGCGTCCAAAGAAGAGATATGTCTGCCCAGACAGGGCACCTTCTACATTCTCCTCAAAGGCACCAACTATCAAATCATCAAATCCATCGTTGTTGACATCTCCAGATCCTGCGATCCAATTCGCAGATACTGCCAAAGTTTCAACGCCTGTGTCACTAGGACCGACAAATGAGGCATTTGAAGTTGAAATCGGTTGATCCATTGACCAGTTGGCCTTATCAGACCCAAATATGAGGTATACCTTCCTCTGAGCAGCACCGTTAATCCTTGGAAATGCGCCAACTGCGAAGTCTGCAAATCCATCATTATTTACATCGCCAGCTCCAGAAGCATCCAGCGATAAGCCCGACCCGGGAGTACCAATCCACGAAGCGTTTGCATCTGCAGCTGAGTAGGATTCCAACCACAGATTTTGAGGGCGTCCTAGGAATAAGTAGACCTGTCCTGCATCTAGGCCTCCTTCATCATTCAGCATCCCCGAGATAAGGATGTCATCATACCCATCGCCATTTGTGTCTCCTATGCCATAGACTCCATGTCCCAAACGATCGTTGGCTGCTTCACCAACAATGGACACATTGGCCTGAGTAGCCAGGGTATCCACTGCCCAACCAGCTTCTGACCCAAAGAAGACATAGACCTTGCCTGCCATATCGCCTGCTTCATCGTTGAACATTGCAGATATTGCAAAGTCATTATAGCCATCTCCATTAGCATCTCCGAGACCTGCAATCCATCTACCGAAGGAATCTTCATTATGTTCACCGACAAACGATGCTTGCGCATCCGACAGTGTAAGATTAGTCCAAGCGGCATCAAGACGCCCATAGAATAGGTACGCTTTTCCTGTTCCTGGATGCCGGGTTTCTCCTATGATGAAATCATCTACTCCATCGCCGCTGACATCACCGACTCCATCAAAGTGGGTGCCCAAATAACCGGGGCTGTGATTTCCGACTATTGAAAAAGTCTGTCCATCTTGAGATAGGTTCGCATAGATTGCACTCATCGAACTAACATCGAGAGACAAAAGTGACAAGGTCAGAGATAGCGTAAGATAGACCATTGAGAAGTAGATTAATTTCTTCTGATATCTAATCATTTCATTTACCTCAATCACATTCCATTTCTGTCAGGTATCATTTTGCAAGCTGACGCATTTTTCTGAGTGCCATACCGACGGCTGCTAGTATTATGCTCATGCCAGGAATCACAGCAACCTCAAGAGGTCTTGGTCTATCTCCTGGAATTTCATTGATTTCAATCGAATGAAAGGAGCTCTCAGCTGACACTGCTACAGCGAATCCGCCATCGGCACAGGCTACCAAGTCAAACTCCTGGTGAGATGGCATTTCCAAAGTCTGACGCCATAGATGATTTCCATTTGAATCTAAACAACTCAGAGCGAAGCTGCCTACAGTGTTCCACAATTCACCATTGACCAAATTAGGTTCAAGCAGGACAAACCTTCCTGAAGTCAATTCTATGGCTTTCCATGATGGTATTTCCTTTTTCCATTCAGTTCGTCCCCAATTATCAACGCGTCGGCAGCCGTGGATAGAGTATAGCAGAAAGCCCCCCTCGCTGCATTTGATGATATCAAACCCCTTCTGGTAATATTCATTCCACGGAGGAATATAACGCCACCAAGTTCTGTTTCCTTGACTGTCTATATGCGTCAGATTACCTCCATTATCTCCTCTATTCCCGTATGCTCCTCCCATCCAGAAAACAAAGCCGCCATTTGAGTCTTCAACGACATTACTATGACACGCATACGCATTGGGGCAAATAAACTCGGTATACCAAAGCGTGTTATTGCTGGTATCAATCCGCTGAATAGCTGTGTATGAACCCATGTATCCATATTCGTAGGCATAGGCAAATCCCCCGCTACTACATTCTACAATGCTAATCGGATATCCCCAAGGACTCTCGTTTGTGAGGTGCGTTCTTGCAAGTTGCCCCATGTCATCAGTTACCAGAATATTACCATCGAAGATAGCAAAACCTCCATCCATCAATTCGAAAAAGAAGTTTCTGAAGTTTCTTGGATGAATGTATATGTCACTATAGGTCCTGTTCCAAATCACCTCGCCTCTGGTATCAATGCGCGTGATCAATGCAGTTCTATTGTCGTGCTTTCCAAATCCGCTTAAGATTGCAAATCCACCTGTTGACACCTCTACAACAGAATTTGGCCACTCATTCAAAGGGCCACCATAAGACATGTTCCATAAGAGAGTGCCATTCTCGTCCATTCGCAAAAGGAATACGTCTCCTTGAACCGGAACCTCCCATCTGATGGAACCCACCAAAGGAGAACTAGGAGTCATTAGGGGCATGAAACTAACTGACGTCAAGATGACTGTTAGGCTCATAACCATGAGGAGTGTTCTATAGCCCTTTAGATGGCTCATGAACTTCTTAGGCTTAGGAGGATGTGGACATACTCTTTCTATGTCTGATTCCATTTGAGTCGCCTCCCAATTACATCAAAAAGGTATACGCCGAGTTCTGTTGGAGGCCTGTCATCTGGAAGAGGGATTTCCCACTCTTCAGCTAATGTACGAAGTGTCTTGGTGCATTTGTCTTCCATTTCGCAAGTTCCGCAATCGCCCTTGTGGACATACCAGTTCTGAAGACCGATTCTGGGAGAATAGACGATGTATGTATCTGTATCATAGGCATGGCAGAAGCCTTTTGCGATGCCATATTTCGGACTTAGATGCTCTATCTTTACTCGATTGACTGATGCAGAATGCTGAAGAAGTTGCTCGATTCGTTCCTCTGCTGTCTTCTGGGCCATGGTGACAAATGGTCTTGATACCTTCAGATCCTTGGCGATTTCTGAGGGTCTTTCCTTCTGGCGGCGCCTGAGCCAGATAAGGCCCTGTTGCTTGGTGGGATATCGAAGGTAGCTGAACATTTCTTGGCCCATCCGAGTTAATGCGAATACCTTAACAGAATTAACCTAAACACTTTAACTACTCGTTAATAAATCATTCGGATTCCTAAGCAAAGGACTGTGAAGACTTCTAGCCAATTGGTGAAAGGCGTGTTACCTCTTCTGAATTGTAAAGGTGTGGGACTCCATCTCTATTGATAGAGATGCAGATACCTCCTTGATAGGGCTCTCTATCTTGATTTCCTATGGTTCGCTGCAACAGAATTCGCTTGATTGACATCAGAGCTAGATCATGAGTCACATGAATGTGCATGACCGACTCCTTCTCACTCCTTAGCCTCTCAATTGTTGCTTCCAACAGTCTACCTCTATACGACTCAAAAGACTCAATCATATTGCCAAATTCCCCATCGGCCCAGCTGTTCACGAATTGAGTCACATTCATCCCATCAGGCTGGAGATTATCCCATACTGCTTCGTCATCAAATTCAGGCATCACTAGTATAGGAATGGCCTCAAACTCAACGATGTTTGCTCCGTTCTCTCTGAGCCCCTTGGCAAGTGCCTCTGCTGTATCATAGCATCTTGGAACGAAGCTGAAGAAGATCCGAATTGGTCTGCTAGTAGGTAGTTTCTTTCCCATTTCATATGACATCCGCTTACCTATCTCTGTAAGTCCCGTGCTAAATTGGACTGAGTGGTCTGGAATCTCATCACGATGAGAGTGACGTAGGAAAAGCATGAGGCTCTCCTCTGGAGATCTCTGGCTCATCCATTTCACTAGGCTTCTTGCACTTGATAGCCATTCTAGGCTCTCCCAATCCAGCAAATCCGTCAATGTTTCTACTCCGTTAGCTGCAGGTCCCCCACTTCTTAGTGATTTACTCTTCGGTATGTCTTTTGCTTTCCTAGCAAGTCAAGGCGTCAGATAGTTTCCTAGCCGTCTTCACAGTATTTGCTGCTTCCTTTGGCGTCGGTGGAATACCATCAAAGCTTGTCTTCTCAATGAAATCCCTGGTTCATTTCGAATTCCGATGTTTCCAGAGAATGATGAGTCCAATAACTCCTACTATCCCAACTGCGAAGAGTAGTAATGCATTATCAGCGATGCTGGTCACACCGAATTCTGCTGTTATTCTTGCTGAATCCCCATTTCCATTCCAAACGATTAGGGTTACATTAGGGTGTCCTGTTCCTGGATTTGGGACAGAGCAAGAAACAATAGCTGGCCGCCAAAATCGGTCGAAAATAACTCCTCCCTCCCCGATTAAGACATCATCAATATAGAGGCTATAGAATCCTGGTAAGTCCCTTTTGGGACGATAATTGAAATAAGCTCCAAAATTGATAGTAATGCTACCCTCAGAATCCGAATTCTCTACATCTAGGACCTGAAGAATTGGATGAAATTGAAATCGTTCATTCCTATAGATCATATACCAATATGTTTCGTCGTTTGCGAAGGCCATCTCCCACACAATCTCATGTTCTTCATTGACCTCAACTATCCTTGCTCCATACTCAGAGTTGGGAAATCCTGCAATTCCGAAGACACCCAGTCTATTCCCATTCGGCAATCTATCAGCGTCACCAAACAAGAATGAGTAGTATTCTTCCGAGGACCATTCCCAAGTAGTGTTAGCCGTCATTGTGTCCTCATCAATTGAAATCTCGACAATCCTTGACACTTCATTAAACTCATCAGTCTGATTATGATAGTCGTTGTCAAACAGAATGAAGGTTTCATCATCTACTCTTTCGACAGCATGAGCATGAAAGAACAGATTGTTTCTTTGTATCCCCCGTTGATCATATAGTGTGAAGTCACCGAATTCTCCAAGCGCCCATACCACATCGCCAGTTGAATGGTTGATTTTCCAGAAAGTATTGGTGTTTCGGGACATTAGGTATATTGAATCATCATATGCGTCGAAGTAAACCGTGTTCATGTGTGTGATGTCAGGCAGACTAAATTCATAATCTTGATACGGACACCATTGGTTCACATTAATCAGTGAAGCTGTATCGAATGACCAGACAACGTTCCCATTTCTATCTAATTCAACGACGGTGTCATACTGGTACATTATCTCATCAATCTCTAATTCATACCTTTGTAATGCAAAGAAGGTGTCGTCAAGAGGATTATACTCATAATCATGATGCCCTCCAAACGGCAGAATGGTTGTCGACTCATCAGTGAGATTGTATATTGCCGCTGAGAAGTCCTTTCCAAGGAGGATGGTTGCTGGATTTATGAACTCTGCAGCACAGTCTGAAATCCATAGGTCAACTCCAAGGTACTCTTCAAGCAAGACCTCACCGTTCAAATCAACAATCAGCATCCACAAATTGCGCTGAAGAGTTTCTTTGTCTGTTTTTGCAAGGACAAAGAGATTATATCCTTCAAAGGCTTCGGGAGTTTTGCTAATTCTGACCTCTGCTCCACATATGGAGGTGAATATATCCCCCGCGGACTCAAGAATTTGTGAATTATCTGCTTCGGTAGATTTCATTGAAGGGGTCGAATTAATACAAGGTGCTGAGTTTATGACAAGTAGTAGGAAGAAGAACATGATGATGCGGAGGTTACTGGACATCTTCTCGACCTACCCAGCACGAAATACCATGCCAGAAAACTTGAGGTGTTGACTATATACCGCTTTTGCTTAGCGTGTGTAAAGAGGATTGGGAGGGACTAGCTAGCCAAGCTTAGCAAGCTCTTCTTCTCTTAGCTTCTTCTTGAACAGCTTCATCACAACTGTAAGTGGTAGCTCATCTCTGAACTCAACCCACTTTGGTATCGCATAGGGCTTCACTTTCCCCTTCAGGAAATCGATGATGTCCTGGTCAGAGATCTTTCCTCTATATTCAGGCTTCAATTGGATGAACGCCTTCACTCTCTCGCTCCCTGGTCTCTCCGGGTCGGGGATGCCTATGACACCTGCGACATCTACTGCCTCGTGTTCATGCAGGATGTCATCAATTACTCGGCTATACACCTTGTTCCCGGAGACGTTAATCATGTCCTTGATTCTGTCAACAATCTTGAAGTACCCATCTCCGTCCATTTCGACAACGTCGCCCATCGGCAACCAACCGCCCTCCTTCAATCCACTGCCTGGCGTCGGCCAATATCCACGCATGATTTGGGGCCCGCGTATCCATATCTCGCCACGTTGACCAATAGGTAGCTCCTGGCCAGTATCAGGGTCGACAATCTTTATCTCAGTTTCAGGGATGGGAACTCCGACTCCCCTTTTTGTTTCCGCCATGAAGCCTGTGACCTTCGAAAGTGCTGAGATGTTTATTGTGACGACCCCGGATGTCTCGGTTGCACCATAACCTTCGCCCATAGGCACACCCGCCTTCCCCTCGAACTCCTCAGCGAGGTCTGCGGGAAGCGCTGCCGCGCCTGAGAAATAGAAGATTTGTCCCTTGATCATATCCATCTTTGAGAAGAGCATATAGTGAGTCGGAACTGCAAACACCACAAATGGCCGATGCTGGTTGATTACTTCAACAATCTTTGGAATGTCCCTCGAGTCCATCAAGTACATCTTGAGTCCCCATGATATGCAGGAGTGCAACGCCCAGTGGCCATATGCATGGAAGATAGGTACGCATATCACACCTGAGCTCTTCCCGATGATTCCCTCTTTGAGCGGATCCATCATCCAATGCATGGTCTGCCTCACGTTGGTAGTTATGTTGTAGTGAGTCAGCATCGTTCCCTTGGGTTGACCTGTGGTACCCCCTGTAAAAGGCAGAAGAGCAATGTCTTCCTTTGCATTAATTTCAACAGTTTCAGTATGCGGTTCATGATTCCGGATCAAGTCATCCATGAGGTGATAATTCTCATCATCAATGTCTTCCATGGCAGGATACTGATAATCGGGGAATAGCTTGGTCGGTGTGTAGATGACAGTCTTCACACTGGTATCAGGTTTAACCTCATTGACACGCTCGATTCGCCTGTAGGAGCAGACCACAATCTTCGCTTTGCTTTCACTGAGTTCATATCTCAGGTCGTCAGCCTTGTGCAGAATACTGAGAGGTACATGAATAGCACCAATCTTCATGGCGGCATAGTCTGCGATAATGAATTCAGGACATGAGGGGAGAACGGTCGCAACAGCATCGCCCTTCTTAACACCCAGTGCCACGAAAGCTGATGCAAGCCTGTCCACCTTCTCCTTCAACTCGGGATAGGTCATTTCCTCATCCGCATATTCGCATGCGATCACATCTGGGAATTCTGCTGCTGTGTCTTCAAGAAACTTATACACATTCATCTCAGGATAAGGAGCCATAGAGTGCTCGAGCTTGAATGGGCCTATCTGGTAGTTTTCGAGCCATGGCTTTTCTCCAACCACTTCCTTGGTTCGCAACTCAGCAGCTTTCTTCTTGGAGCCAGTGGAAGCTACGTGAGTTCTATGTTTGATCAATTCTAGGGTTTCGCCCGCATCTGCATGGACTGTATCTATAAGCCATTGCAGCCCAAGTTCCTGAAGCTTCTCAATCGTTGGTCTGCCTTGCTCATCCCACCCGCGGTATTTGTAGTACGCATCAAGAAGAACATCCAGATCCACTACATGTCCCTCTGCGGGGCCTTCAGGTAATGGGTCTTCCAGCAACCGTGGCGGTAATGTGTCATCGGCTCGAGTAAAGCCTTCTCTCAGAATATAGGCTCGCTCCAAATTGTAGATTCTCTCACCTGTGGTACGGAACTCCTCCGGCGTAATGTCTAGACCCATCAAAGCCGACATCAGTCCAGCCCAGTCCTCGGCAGTGAGAACCATGCCCATGAATTTACACCCACCGATCGCATCGAAATTCCCAAGTGCGTCCTCAAAGTTCTTCACAACTAACGCGGTTTCAGGAATCTCTTGGAGGGGGTCTCCGATATCTGCGTCCTCCACAATCATAAATGGCATAGCAAGGAAAGCTGGGCCTTCGATATAGGCAGTGATGTGATCGCCACCACGGTTGGCCACAGCATAAGCGAGACCAGTTACTTTTGCAGCACGGCTATCATAGCCAGGCAGCTCGAGTCCCTTGACATGCATGGCGAAATGCTCGGACCCTTGACCAAGTTTCTCCGCCATTCTCTTTGTGCCTTCAGCCAGGAGGTCACCGATGCCTTCGCGCTTTCCAATCTTATGAATAACGTCGACAACTAGCTGAGCGTTACCCCAAGAGAAGTCCAATCCATCCACATCTTCGTTCTTCAGAATGCCCCTCTGATAGCACTCCATTGCAAATCCGATAGTGCTCCCTGCAGATATCACATCAATACCGTATTCATTGCATAAGAAGTGTGCAAGTGTGATTGCCTCTAAATTGTCAACACCACACATTGTTCCAAGGGATGCAAGTGACTCATATTCTGGTCCTTCTCCTTTACTCTTGAATGGACCCGCCTTGATCTCAGCTATCCTTCCGCAATGAATGGGACATGCGAAGCAGGGCTTTCGCTTCACCAATATGTTGTCGTTAATTGCAGTTCCATTGATTAGCTCTGCGTTATCAAAGACTCCTGTCTGCCAATTCCGTGTTGGAATACCCCCTTTGACATTCACCAAGTCTACCATTGTAGCTGTTCCATAGACCTCGAGTGTCATCTTCAAGATGCTCTGGTTCACCCAGTCGAATCTCTGTTTGGCTTCTGCCTTGTATGTGTCGGGTTCAGCGATAGGGATTGTCATGGTTCCCTTGGAAGCAATTGCCTTGAGATTCTTTGAACCCATCACTGCACCCACACCGCAACGACCTGCTGCACGCCCCCAATTCTCCTCATCGCAATCATTCATGATAGCTGCATACTTGACCAAGTTCTCCCCCGCAATACCGATACATGCGACGTTGAACTTCTCGCCATGCTTCTCTCGGAGTATCCTAGTGGTTTCTGAAGTGTTCTTCCCCCATATCTCTGAGGCGTCTACAAGTTCAGCTTTCCCGTCTTCTGTCAGCAAATAGACTGGCTTTGGTGCTCTGCCCTCAAATATCACCCCATCAAATCCGGAGCGTTTGAAATCCCTCCCCCAGAACCCCGCTGAATTGGCATGTCCCCATCCATTGGTGAGTGGAGCCTTTGTTACTACGCTATAGCGACCTGTGCTGGGCGAGGTTGTTCCTGTCAAGGGGCCAGTCATGAAGATCAGCTTGTTTTCTGGTCCTAGAGGATCAATGCCTCGTTCCGTTTCTTCAAAGAGTATCTTTGTTGCCAGTCCAGCACCACCGAGATATTTCCTCAAAGTATCCTCGTCAGGGAATTCCTCTGTTATTGTGGATGTTGTCAGGTTGATGCGCAGGATTTTGCCCATGTAGCCAAACATGATTGGATTGACCCCTAATTCTGAACCGGTCCTTGTACGGTTTTATAAGCCTGATGCTTGGAAGACTCAGAGTGGAGCTATGATGAAAGTCACAGTGAAGTTCTATGCAACACTTCGAGACCTCATAGGGAAGAAAGAGCCAATCGACGTGGAACTGGAAAAAGGTGCAACAATATCAAAGCTCCTTGATGAACTCTACTTAGATTCGGGAATAAAGGAAACAATGATTGCTGAGGATCAGAAGGTTAAGCCCGATATTACAATACTAATCAATGGCAGGGAGATCAAGTTCCTGAATGGAATTGAAACGAAATTGAGCTCTGGAGATGAGATATCGATTTTCCCACTGGTGGCAGGCGGTTGAACCATCTGAAGCTCAATTTATCAATCGGTTTTCCGTAGCATGTTGGAGTAGTAGAAAACAAGGGAGTGATTGAAATTCCGAAATTGTTCTCAGATGAATGGTTAGGTCTGTACAAGGATGCACTCAATGCAAACGAAGCCTACGAGAAGGCTGCGTCTTGGTGGACTGGCGATTTTATCTTCATAGTCAAAGCCAGCGGAAATTTGGATCATGATGTCATGGCCTATATCGGACTGACCCATGGAAAGTGTACTGGTGTCAAATCCATTGCTGGGGAGGATGAATACGAGATTGTCAAACCGGGCGAATCAGCAAGCGGCGACAAACTCGCAGTGGAATACACCTATGAAGCTGAATATGATACTTGGGTGGAGATTCTGAAAGGCGAACTAGATCCTATCCGTGGCCTCCTAAGTGGAAAGGCGAAGATCGTTGGTGAAATGGCAAAAGTTCTGAAGGCAACTGACGCAGCAAAGGAGCTAGTCCGAACTGCAGGAATGGTTGACACTGAATACTTCTAGCTAAGCAAGGTGATGCGTTGTGGATGAATCAGCACAGGAGACACTATTCCTGACATTCAAGACTGTGATTGAAGATGTGATTGCTGACAAGCGAAAGAATCCCAAGAACACGAAGACGCTAGACGAGTTTCGGGCCAGAATTAACATTGGTTTGCATGTGGAAGAGGATTTCATTCTCTGGGTGAACTTGGTTGCTGATGCTGGAAAATACGAACTCAACAAGGGAACCTTAGAAGAGTTCGATTTAGAGCTTATTGCCGATCCAGAGGACCTCATGTATTTCACAAATGGACAGTATTCCACGATTAAGATGATGACTTCAAAGAACAGGTTCGGCAATAGACGGTTGCGCTACAAGGGCGGCACTACTGGTCGTAACATGGGAAAGCTTCTGAAGCTTCCAAGGATTCTCGTCTTGGATAAGAAATAGAAGATTGGAATGAAAACTCATTCTGAATGGCTTTATGCTTCGATAACAAGACCTTTGACATGAACCTGCAATTTGCCAGCCTAGGGGCAGATTATGACAAAGAAGAAGACATTCTGGCTTCAAGCCTACAAGGAGGTTGTGGAGAACAGAAAGCAGGGACCTGACTTCAAACTGATCGAATACCTAGATATAATCCCCAAGGGTCCTGTTCTTGATCTTGGCATGGGTCGTGGTCGTCACGCGCTCTTCTTTGCCAAACTGGGGAGAGCAGTTGAGGGTGTCGATACATCGAAGTTTTCGAAAGGGCTACCTGAAAT
>JBHLLF010000010.1:62914-83510 GCA_048885865.1 Candidatus Hermodarchaeota archaeon | reverse complement strand
TCAGGTGAATGTCTCATAGCCATATCAACGGCTTTCTTTAGGCATTTACGCGCATCTTCTCTACGCTCAATAAGCTGGAACTGTGAGCATCCCAGATGCGAATCCGAGATGTGAGCGACGCGCACCATTCCGGTTTTCCCTCTACCTTGTCATTTTTGGGGCTATTCTTGCGTGTCTATGCAGGTTCTCTGTTAGAAGACTGATTTGCTATACTTGAATTTAGGTATTTCTTTGGAATTGGAATCTGAGTGATTTCTAGGTGCATAAATGCAACCAATCCGATGGATTTACGATTAGATAATGAGTTGATTATATGTTGACTATCGCAGAAATCACAGTACTCATGAGCTTCTCCACAATGATGCTCTCCTTAATTCTTAGTACCTACCTTATCACGCTGTGGCGAAATCAAGAAAACCGCCTCATTACAGATCTGCCGCTAATGCTTGGTGTGATTTTCTTGGTGACAGTTTTTTCACAACTGATGATGGTATTGGATTTATTGGGAATTGTTGAGCTGACAACTACTCTGTTTAGACTCAGAGCTGGACTCGTCCTAGGAATGGCCCTTCCTATGCTAGGTGTCATGCTTGCGATATGGGCTCCACGAAAGGCCAAACATCACAGAAAAGCGGGATTCGGATTCTCTCTATATTGGATTGCTGCAGTGCTTCTAGGGCGTACAAGTGATGAGATTATGCTGCTTGTGATACCTCCGCTTCTGATACTTATGTTGTCCTGGCTTGTCACATTCACAATAACATGGATTACAGGTCGACTGAAGGAGATTCGCAGTGACCTCATGGTCTTAGCGACAATTCTCTCCATAGCAAGTCAAACCGGGCGGCTAGCATTCACCAGTCTTGGTATCGGGTATCTGTCTGATATTCTTACAGCAATGGGTCTGGTAATCTATACCCTTGCTTTGACTAATCCCTGGTTCAATGATACTGTTGATGTTTCTCCCATTGTATCGCCCGCTGTGGAATTAGTGACTTGATATCAGTAGAAATAGAATGATGGAGTCAGGCGTTACACCTGACTCCTTGATGTTTCATGCAGCTTCTTCACATAGCTCTAGGACGCCTGTGTCCGCGGTAAGTGGAGTTGGTTTTGCCTGAATGCTTCCTGTCAACCGGATTTTCTCTTCTACCGGTGAAGCTCTTAGTTTCCTTAAGATAGTCGGGCCAATTCCACCCATCTCTCGGACGACTCTGAACTCCTCATTGATTGATTTCATATGGTCTTCAAACGCATTCACAAACTCAACTATATCCACTTCGTCATTTCTGAACATTGCGGCAATTGTGTAGTAGCCCTGACCGGTCTCTTGACCAACTTGTCCTACGACAGAGTAATCAACAAGCTCGGCACCAGTCTTCCCGCAAGCCGCAGCCATTGACTTGATTACATGAGAGTCACTTATCTTCTCCCCTGAGAGGTTCGAGATTTTTCCCTTTCGACCAATATGTCGGACGGTGTATGGATCCACACTTGTGAAGGTCATCATGTCGCCTAGGCGATAGCGATAATATCCTCCCAAGTTCGTGAGAACCATTTCATACCTGTACCCCTTCTTCACGTCGGACAGCGGAATAATTTCGGGTTCATCTTTTTCTGCCTCATGTTCAGGGATGAACTCAAGATAGTTGATATTTGGAAGGATTTGGACACCTGGCTCCTCAAACATCTGGCTCGCATACCAGCCCTCTGAACTTGAGTATACCTCACAGAACTGCATGTTTGGGAGAGTTCTCTTCATCCAATCTCGATATGGGTCTGTATCAATGCCTCCAGCAATCAGCTGTCGCAGGTTTGGCCAAAGCTCATTCAGGTCCAGTTTTCCATCATCATCCATGACTTGGCGGACTCTTTTTTCATATTTTGTTCCCTTCAGTCTGTCCACTAGCCATGGTCCGTATTCATCTTGCATCCTTCTCACAAAAGCGAGACAGAGGGTCGTTATTCCAATCAAGGCTGTGATATCATGCTTAACGGCGTACTCTGCATAAATCTTCAGCTTCTGATCCATGTCCATGATATTGAAGACATCTTCGCCTGGCTTTAGCAATCGCTTGAAAATTGGATTCGCCATTCGAGGACTGACTCCACTGGCATAGCCCAGAGGAATTCCATTAATGTGGTCCAGCTCAGCAGCTGCACCAAACATCAACATGGTTCCGTCGAGCACTTTGGCATTTTGCGGATTCTGGTTGACATAGGACATCCAGAGGAGTGTGCTTCCAGTGCCATAGTCCTTGTATCCTGTCTTGGTTATGGGGAGCTTCTTTGGAGACCCACTCGAACCAGAGGTCTGGATATACCAGAAGACTGGATCTGATGTCAGAATCTTTCCTTCAGGATTCTCGTAGACCGTCTTCAGCCATGGCTCAAGTGAGTAATAGTCAGAGAGCGGAACTCTTTCTTTGTATTCATCGGGAGTTCGAACCGAGTCAAAGCTATACTTTCTTCCATAGACTGTATCTTGATGATGATTCAGAATGGACATGAGTTTCTCATCCATGACCTCCACAGGATTGTTGAGGAAATGGTCGATCTCCCTCTGCTTTCTTGCTGCTATCTTTTTGAATAGATAACTCATGATCGGCATCTGCTTTTTCTGCCTCCAACAGTAGGGATACTAGCTCCCTTACTGCTGCCAACTACTGTGGGCAAACTATGTGATGTGTTGTTGGCCCGCCTATGATTGGAAACAAGACTTGTGCTTGAATCATTTTTGTTGGCTATGAACGGTACCGAGAATGGTTTATTATGAAATAGTGGCTCTATTTTCCGAACGGGGCAATATGAGGGGATTTTCGCTTGCTAAATTGTGGAAACATGCAATCGTGGCGGATTCAAGGGTGCGGTTTATTCTGGTCTGCTCAAAACGCCTTCTCCCGTGATTACAATCAGTCAAAGTGTACAGGCAATATGATTAACATGCATAAATGTCACAAACAGACTTTCACAAAACGCCAATAAAATGCTTTTTGGGCGCAAAGGAGCTCTGATTTCTTCTATTTTTTCTTTGGAAGGATTTTCAACCCTCTGGTTCCCATGCTTCGCAGATATGAAGGTTAGCCTGTCAAGGAAGGAATCGATTTCAATCAATTTGCAGTTGATTTTGTTAGGGTGTTGATGTGATGATCACACAACTTCAAGAGCAGCTGTCAATTGCGTGTGAGAAGAAAAGCAGAGGCCTAGTCGACGTGACCATGCCACTGCAGGTCATGTTTAATAATCGAGACAGGAACATCGTCAAGGCACGGATTAGATACACCGGCCCTGAGCGTGATGCTTGGATCATCCTGGTCATCGGCCTTCGCAGTGACATTTTGTCGACCTTTGATCGTTTTGAGGAGGACATTCCAGGCAGGTACTTGCCATGTGACATTCTTGGCCTTGTACCAGCTATCTCTCTCATGGCATCTTCATATAATAGGGGGCTAGCCGTGAGTGCTATTGCCCGAGATGATGTCACCCGCCTAATCCTGGTATTTGAGGGACAATCGAATAGAAGGGGCGGGTCTCTCAGGACTCTATCTACTTCATTCTACAACTTCATGAATAAGTGGGAGTCTTGGGTCGACGTTCTGTTGGGGACTCTAAGGAGAGATCCGGTCATAGGTGATTGGAACACAGACATCCGAGAGTTTCTGGCTGGCGAGTCGGGCTATATAACGATGCCATGGCATTCGCCGATGTCTTATGCTGATCGAGCAATATGCCTGGAGCGAATCGTTCTGGCATCAAATGCTCTGATGAGTTCAGTTCTTGGTAATGGTCAGCTGGTCGACCCGATGGTTGTTGGCTTGAGAGAGTGGCTGAATGAACTAGGAGCACTCCCCGAGGTTGTCAGCGGAATTAAGGTTGGAGAGGAGGTTCCGATATAATGCTCACCGATGAAGTATTGAAAAGGCACGCAATTTCTCCTGTGGACTTGCCAAGTGCGGCTTGGCTCGCAGGAGCTGCTGCAGGACTGGAGGTCAATACTCATAGGAGTCCGCAGTGGCTATGGGAGCCGTTTATTGAGGACTTATTGGACCTATTGGTTCATCATGGCAATATTGAGCCAGCCGAGCCGGGCACAAGCCCCAAGTTTGGTGACGGTGCAATAGGGTCTGCATATGATGCGTTGGGAGGGTATGTATCTATCAGTGGTGAATTCTGTCCTGAAGGTCTCTACTTCAAAGTGCCATTGGAGCGGCAGAAAGATGTGGCTAGATTGCTATCACCCGGTCATGCCTACATTTCTAGCGGTGAGATAGTGATTCCACTGGACGAGATTCCTGCTTTTCTTAGACTAGTTCCCATCCATGGTCCATTATCTGACGCAATTGTAGAGGAGGCGTTGGTATGACTGAGCTGGAAGGAGTGACTGGTGTTGGACCTGCTGCCGCAAAGAAGCTGAGGGAGGCATTTGTCACAACAGCTGAGTTGCTAGCTGTTCAGAATCCTGTTGAGCTGCAAAAGAAAACAAAGCTCGGGGAAGGCACTGTTGAAAAAATCATTCGAAACGCCAGAATCCTCCTGGGTATGCACGGCTTCAAGTCTGGCCTTGAGGTTGAGAAAGAGATGGAATCAAAATCCCGCTTGAAGACGGGCATCGAGAAAATGGACGAAGCACTCTTTGGAGGCATCGAAGTCGGCTCTATCGTTGAGTGCTATGGCCCGGCTCGCGGCGGGAAGACGCAATTTAGTGCGCATTTAGCGGTCCGAGCACAACTCCCGAGAGACCAGGGGGGCCTAGAAGGCAGAGTGTTGTGGTTGGACAGCGAGTCATCATTCAAGCCCTATACGATCAGAGCCAATGCCATTCGATGGGGTCTTGACCCTGACATTACATTAGGCAATATAGGACGTGCAGAGGTCTTCCTCTCTGATCAGATTCAGGAGATATTCGAGTCCGTTCCCCAACTCTGCAGTGAGCAAGACTATGTCTTGGTTGTTATTGACTCATTCACCGGGCTCTTCCGTGCGGAGTACACAGGTCTGGAGTCCCTGAGAATCCGTCAGCAGGAGATGAATGCGCTTCTAAACCAAATGAGAAGAACCGCGAAAGCCACTGACGCAATATTCGTCTACACGAATCAAGTGATGTCTAAGATAAGCACCTACGGTGGGTATGATAATGCTCCAATCGGGGGCCACATATTATCCCATGCTAGTGACTACAGATTCTATACCCGCAGGACAAAGGACGACAAGCGAAAGCTGCAACTGATAGACAATGCGGGGCTTCCTGAGTTCGATGTAGAAATGGTCGTAGGCTGGGGTGGGATGTACTCGGATTCCAAGGGCAAGAAGGAGAAGGAACCAGAGATTCTTGAGTACTTCGAGAAGCAAGGCGTCACTGAAGAAGAGACTGAGATTGAACTCGAGGAGGCTGAGGCGCCGCAAGCTAAGGCAGGTGAAGCTGGGTGACCTCAGAACGAGGGATGTTCAGAGTTTACCAGTGCCCCAGTTGCACCAACATAGGATACACAGCTGTCGAGAATGAGCAAGAGGAGTCAAGATGCAGCCTATGCAGGAGTCTGATTCTTCATGCACCTGGAACAATCTATGCAGTTACAATTCAAGAAGCCCAAGCGAGTGTCCGTGAGCTTGTGCTAGAATCGCGCCAGAATGCCAAACCTCGGGGCGGAGGGAGGGGCTTGGGCATTAAGAGGCGTGTCTATTATATCGTCGAAGCGCTAGTTGACCTCAACAGAGGGCGACCAGTTTCGATTGAAGATGTCATGAGAGAATGCAGCGATGCAGGCATCGATATCTCTCGTGCAATGACCTTCCTTGACTCCCTCGTTTCAGAGGGCGAGGTAATCAAGAACGGTGTGCTAGTCACCATTCCAATGGAGGCGTGGTAGTTGGCGGGTATCGAATCCGAGAGCAACTACGTCTGGGTCCCGCGAGCCCCACCAACTGTCGCAAATAACACAATGATCAATCTCGTGAATCTTCTCATGAGGGAAACGTCACATCGAGTGACAGTCCTGCAGAAATGTGCAGGTCCAGATCCTGAGATCTATGTCGTCACTAGAGTCGAATGGAGAAGTCCTGACCTCAGTAAACCTGCGCTGCCGCAACTTCCGAGACTACTTTCTCTCCTTGAAACATTAAGAGGGACAAAGGGAGTCCCTCATGAGATACATCTAGACAGCACTGAGGGAATTGCCGTCTATCTACCAACAGGAGTGAGAGTATCACAGGTGCCCAGCAAACCAAAGGAGGCAGTGCAATCTCTCACTGACCTAATTGAAAGCTCAGTTAGTCACATGTACTCCACTAAGCGAGAGGTTGAAGCTTGGTTCTGGAAGATAGCTCGCCAGAAAGGGTTCAGTCCAGAGATTGTGGAGCGAATGGCAAACAAGGAAATAGGATACAAATCGCCTTCATTGATGTGGCAGTTCCATCAGCTTCTGCAGAAGTACTTCTCTCTACGGTTCAGAATCCACACGAGTGAGTCCTGTCTACATCTGGAGGCTGATTATTGAGTACTGCTATCACTGACCCTCTCGCATGGTTTCCTTATACACCTAGACTGCATCAGGACAAGGCTGTGCGGTTTGCTGCTGAGGTCTTTTCGTCACAGACAGTGGGATTGCTCTCTGCCGATTGCGGGGTCGGTAAAACTGTGGCTGTCCTTTCAGGATATCTTGCTGCAAGAGGTAGTGATTCGAGCTCAAGGTTGATCGTGCTGACAAGAACTCACAGTCAGTCAAGAGTGTTCGAGATTGAACTTGACGTTCTGAGGGCAATGATGCCTGAACTTACAGCCACAACGATGGTGTCGAGGATCCATATGTGTCCAATTAGAAGCGAGATTGACTCCGACACCTCTACAGGCTTTATGCGAGCCTGCGCGTCGATGATCAAGACAGGGCAGTGTACGTACTATCACAATGTCTATCGAAAGAACTCCAGCGATGGTCGAAGTGTCATCAGAGAGTGGGTTCGAGAACGCGTTGAGGAATTGCTAAGCACTGGTGTTGTGACACGTGAAAGAGTGGAAGACCTCTGCAGTGCCGAAGGTGTGTGCCCATATGAAGTGATGCGCTGGTGTGCGAGAGAGAGCAAGGTCATTATTGGACCATATAGCTATATGTTTAGGTCACGGGTACGGGAGGCTCTTCTTACATCATTGGGAATTTCACTCCATGATGCGGACCTACTTGTTGATGAAGCCCACAATCTGTCAGACCATGCGCTCGACTCGGAAACAGCCAGGCTGAATGGTGAAGACCTCCGATGGCTAAGAGACCACAAAGCAGAGATTGTCAAGGAGACCCGAATAGACTGGATTGGAGAGGCAGTGGACTTTCTCCATGAAACGATGATGCTCAATCTTGATGGGATGAACAGGAGATCAGAGCGTACACTCGCTAAATGGGATGTGGCTCCTAGATTCATCAAGGAGTCTGATTTGCGACTCATGCATGAAACTACTAGCCCTAGTATTGGTGATCCCGAGGAGGCTGTTTCAATGGAAACTCCCCTCGACAGGCTTGTTGAGTTCCTCTTTGTTGCCAACCTATCCACCAGAAGTGAAGGATGGCATGTGACACTCAACGTGAAACGGTCTTGGGATGAAGCATTGACCGCTTCGAAAGCTACACTAATGATTCGCCCACTAAACGCATCCGGTCTAACTGCGCCTGTCCTCAGGGGTGCAAAGTCTGCGCTGCTGATGTCTGGAACCCTGAGACCCCTAGACCATTATGCAAGGTTATTGGGAGTTGGAGGTGCAATAACAGAGGACTTGGCAAGTCCTTATCCACGGTCGACAAGACTAGTGCTCATTGACAGGGAGCTTACAACAAAGTACCAGGCAAGAAGCCCTGATCTCTGGCGTGCACTAGCTGAGAGAATAAAAATAGTACTCACAACAGTTCCCGCAAATAAGAGTGCGCTCATTGCGTTTCCAAGTTACAAGATCCTTCATGAGGTCTTAAGCTACGGCATTGACTCTGGATATCGCGGAATACTGATCGAAGAGAGAGGTGACCGCATTGAAACTGTCGCAGAAGCTTTGGAAATTGGCCCTCACGCCATCTTCTGTGTTTTCGGAGGGAAATTCTCAGAGGGGATTGACCTGGTGAAAGGCGGCTCTAGTATGATAGATCTGATTATTGGAGTCGGGATTCCATTCTCCCCTCCTACGAGCTACCAAAGGGCATTGCAGGAGTTCTATGACACTCGCTTCGGAGAAGGAGCCGGTTACTATTACGGAGCGCTAGTCCCATCTATTCGTCAGGTTGCCCAAGTTCTTGGAAGACTAAGAAGAGCGCCTGAGGACTGGGGTATTGTCGTACTTTTAGACAAGCGTTTTCTCAAGCATGTCCGGGTGTTCGGCGATGACATGGTAGCTGATATCTGGCCCTTTGGGGATGTTGCTGAGCTGAAGACAGCTATTTCACAGTTCATAGCATTAAGGGAGGGAAGTTGACTTGGCATGGTATGAGCGATGGGAGATTAGATGGATTGGCCTCAGCACATTGATACTTGGTGCTGTTCTGGGAATCTGGATGTATTGGGGAAATCTGGAAGTTCTTCTGTCTTTAGTCACCATAATATCTGTAGGATTCGTGGTTCTGAGTTGGAGGAACTATCAGCCACCTCTCATTGTTTGGGATGATCAGCGAGGCGTCCTTGCCATTCTTTGGCCATTTACACTGGAGGTCATAGCAGGACGATTGATGACAAGTGTACCTATCGGTCTGGACCTTAGCCATTCAGCATCTAAAGTGCTCCGAGCTCTTCATGCGCGATATGATGGGAAGAAGAATGGAGAGGTTCGGTTCTTTATCTGCAGACCCGCAGGAGATGGTATCACCCGTGCGGGGATGCTTGTTGCGAGAAGGGGCATTCGGTTCCTAGATGGGATAAAGAAGGCATCTTCGATCGCAGATGAAATTGTTGCTGACGCGACAGTCCTTGAGAGTTCAATGAGAGCTGCCTATCCTCACATGCCTATTGATCTAGCAGGGTTGGACGATTTGCTGATGGTGACCTCAGGAGGTGTTGAGCCATATGCTCAAATCAGGTGATAGGATAGCCATCGAGCTTCCATTTGGCGTGACACACGAAGCAGTGATGCATTCACTTGAGGTGGGCCATGGCTATAATTGGCTGGTGCTGACAAAATGCCCGACACTCGTTGCTCATGGATCATCAGATCTTGGAAACATGCCAGAGATTCTTCTTGTTGGAGAGAATTTGCTCCTCGTGTCAGGATCAGATGCCGTCTACGCGGAGAGGTTGCAGCGCGTGCTTGAGATGCTGCGACGCCAGATTAAATCAATTTCAACAGCAGGAGGAACTTCAGTTGGGTAAGCGTCTGATTCTCGGTACTGAGCCCGAGGTTGATCCACTGAAGGAGATATCTCAGCCCACCATGACTGTGAGTGGTGGGATTGATCTTCAATGGGATGACCGTAGAGTGAAACCTTCTCACGGCCGTGATGCAATCACAGCAATCACTGTAGCAGTCATTCTTGCGGCACTGCCATGGAGTCTTGCTCTGGTTTCCCTCGGTAGTCTTCTTGTAACGATATTAGTACCCAAACTGAGGACCTCACAAGAGGTTCACTCCCTAGAAGAATCAGAATGGATTCGTGTTCCTGAGAGCGATATATCTATCGAAGTGAATGGAGAACACAATGTCGTTCAGTGTAAAACGCCATCTGGCAATCGCAATGTGATAGGATTGGAGCTGCCATGGGCTAGCCCTCTATTAGTCGGGAATGTGAGTGCACTCGTTAGAGCCATCGATAGCTCAAAGGGATTCTGTTTATCAGTGATAGTAAGGCCAGAAGAATCCTCATCCATCGTGGAGGAAGAGCGTCTATCATCCCGATTGGATGGCTACTTGAACTATCTTTCAAGCGGTGGATTGGATGCATATATGACCAGGCGCGGAGGCCTTTGGTCCGTCCGAGTTTCGATTTTGGGGCACTCACAGGATATCGATCAGGTTCAAAAATTCGAATCATCGATTAAGGCAGCAGTTCCGGATGGAAACTGGTCAAAAGCAAAGCCCGAATCTTTAGCTTCGAATATGCGGGCGATGAACATGGCACCTCGGCTTCCACTATTCTATGCCGCAGGAACCGAACTCTCAGAGTGGTTGATACAGATTCCTAGTGAGCTTGCATCTGAGATTGGATCAAATGTTCCAGGTGAGTTCCTTGCACCCATAAAGCCCAGAGCAGGAGATTATTGCATTGGCCGCGTGATAAATCCCGAAACCCTTCGGCCTGGACCTGCTGCTGGGCTATCACATGAGGATATTCAATCTGGACTATTAGTCTGCGGAGGGACTTTGGAAGAAAGAAGGCATACACTCACTCTCATTGTTAAACAGCTTCTTTCACATGGAAAACGGGTCATTATCGCGAGCAATGAACGAGATGCAAAGAATTTCGCATCTCTTTCTGAAGGTGCAGTATCATTTGAGCTTGGCAAAGATCTAGTACTAAATCCTATGGATGCAGAGGGGCTTCCAAGACATATCTATGTGTCCAAATTGATGACTGCTCTAGAGGTAATTGCGGGGACTGACCTTCGCGGTGCAACTGATCTTGAACTTGCAATCAATCGTGCCATTGCGTTAGGCAACACAACTGTGGCTGACGTTCAACTAACCCAGACACCAGATGTCATGGATACATACTCAGAGGCAGCAGCGCAGAACGAGCGAAAGCCATCTGATAGAAGTGTTTCAGGTTATGAGGCAATAAGGTCTCTACACCAAGGAACTGCGGCACGTTCCTTCTATGGTTCTCAGACAATTGCCATGCGCGATCTGTCGCAGGCTAATCTGAGCGTATTGATTTTATCCCAAGGATATTTGCCAATGGAGAAATTCGCTTTCGATCTTGTGTGCATCAAGCTTTCAGGACTCCAACAGGACCAGAATCTCGTTGTCATACTTGAGAATGCGGAGAACATGAGGATTCGAAACCGGCGATATATGAAGAGGGACTCTTGGAGTGAGATGATGCTTCGGGATATGTTACAAAGAGGTCCCACGATTGTCACGCTGGATCATCCAGTGGATATGTCGCCTGGTGCCATTGGCAGATTGAGCTCATGCATCACTCATCGACTTCGCGAGAGTCCAGACATTAAGACAGCCGTGGAATTGCTTGGCATCAGTGTTGTTTCGTCGGGCATGCATAGCAAGGCGCGTCAATCATCCAGAGAAACATCTTACCTGAGAGTTATGCCTGACGGAGTAGTACTGTTGGTCCGAAACCAGGGCGAAACATGCATGCCAGTTATGCTGGATGAAGCGGCCCATCTTACTATGCTCCATCCTGAGGAGATGGAGAAACGCATTTCTGATTTCATTCCTCAGGAGTTTCCCACTGAAGGAGTGGCCTTTAGCGATTCACTGATTGATCGAGTCGCTGGAGGACAGAAAACTACAGCTATCAAGATGCTTCGACTGCTTGAAAGGTATGAACCACTGACAGAGGAGGCAATGAGGAAATTTCTCCTTTCAGGAGATGTGAATGAGGATCCCGACATCAGTGGTGTGCTTGCTAGGCTGGAAAAATCAGGTATGATACTTAGGGGTCATGAGGTCCATGGGGCGGTTTCGTACACAAATTACAGAATCACCATGAAGGGCAGCATGGCTCTTCATCAAGTGACACAGAGGGATGAATCAGAAAGATGACGGTTGTAGCAGATGTTCAGGAACAAGTGCATAGGCTTCTCCATCAGCTGGGGCTTAAACCGAGAGGGATTCAGAAAACTTCGATCGAACGTGGCCTTCTGGATGGCGCAAGCATTTTGGTCTGCAGTCCAACTGGCTCTGGCAAGACATTGGTAGGTGAGATGGCTCTCCTAAGAGCGGCACTTACTGGAAAGAAGGGAATCTATCTAGTCCCTCTGAAGGCACTCGCTGTGCAGGTGTCTGGAATTCTGATAGATAGGTATGAGCCTCTGGGCCTACGAATTGGTGTGAGTACAGGGGATTTTTCGAATGATGGTGAGAGTCTTTCGGAGTATGATGTCATTGTGACAACATACGAAAAGGCGGATTCTTTGCTGAGAAGAAAGACTACCTGGCTAAATTCTATCGGCTCCTTAGTCATAGATGAGATTCAGACAATTTCTGATTCTGGAAGGGGTGCCCGCCTAGAATCTATCATAATCAGGTTCAAGCGAATGGTTGACAGTTTTCAGTTGATTGGGCTTTCAGCAACAGTTGGCTCACCAGATGAGCTGGCTGAGTGGCTCGGCTGTACTCTTGTTGAATCAGAAGAACGTCCTGTGCCCTTAGTCTATCGTGTTATCTCTTCAAAACACAAGGAGCGAGTTCTTCGCCAACTGGTTATGACGACAGTCCAAGGTGATGGCCAGGCAATTGTCTTTCATCGGACAAGACGCGAGGCTGAATCGCAGGCTATACGTCTTTCAGGGGATGTTGGACGACATTTCACTAGAAATGAAAAAGAAGATCTCGACACAGAGCTCGAGTCAGTTGAGAATTGGAATGTCACTATACCCCCCGAACTCAGAACCCTTCTTCATGATGGCACAGCTTATCATCATGCAGGTCTAGGAAATCGGGCTCGGCGGCTTGTTGAGGAGCTATTTCTCCGCGGAAAAGTTCGAGTGATTTGCGCGACTACAACACTCGCGGCAGGAATGGATCTCCCTGCGAGGACGGTTGTTCTTACTAATGTGCGGTCTCCAGGAAATCACCGAGAAATGCTTCCTGCCAACTCTGTTCATCAAATGCTAGGTCGAGCTGGTCGGCCTGGCTATGATACGGCTGGGTTTGGGATTATTCTAGTTGGAAGCTCCGGAGAAGCTGAAGATGTAGAAAAGAGATACTTTGATTCGTCATTGAATAATGAGTCGTCAACAAAAATCCTCTTTCCAAAGTATGATCGTGTGGTTAGCAAACTCGGTGAATCGTTGACACTGCCTGAGCAACTGCTTGTTGCACTAGATGCTTTGGATGAAGCAACCTTGGAAGACATCGCAGACGGCTTTCTAGGTGATTCCTACCTGGTATTTACTGGAATAAGAGATACGAGGTCTCCTATGCGAGTTATTCAATTGGGTGAAATAAGCGCGGAATCTGCAATCGAGAAGCATGCCTTGTCAGACACTGTGCGTCCAGCTCGTCTGGGACTTCTAGGGAGCATTAGCCTTAGGGAGACAAATGATAGTGTTATTGGTGGCATCGTAGCAGCATGGGAGGAAGGACACTATACCTGTAGGTATTCGGCTCGTCTTTCTGCTGATGGTGTAGTGGAGGGTCCGCAGTGCTCATGCTCTAGACCTATTGATCAACATGGAGTTCTATGTTCTCACTTGGTTGCTTTAGGACTGTATGCAGCAAGAGAGCTAGGCAGCCTTGCAGATTATGTAATTCCAGTCGCGCTGAGCGAGCTAAGTCCAAGTGAGCTTCTCATCAGGCTGGGCTTAATCGAGGGCGGAATAGATGGAAAGCTGAAGCCTACACGAATGGGTAGGATTGCAAACCGGCTTTATCTCAGCATTCCAACAATTCGTGAGCTATTAGCGGTACTTCCAAGAGTCGAGGAGAGCACAGCACTGCTATGGCTCTTGAAGCATCTGGTTTCAATCGAATCGGGGACTTCACTTGAGGAATCTTTCGAACATCTTGTCGCTGCTGCAGCCACGACAGACATTCCTCTTGAGGAGTTGGCCCGTAGTTCAGGATTTCATCTGGGCGATGCTTATGGGCTTCTGGAAGCCGCCCATTGGTTGCTCTACGCTATAGCAGCCGTTGCAGAGGTGGGGGGTTTGAAACAGCCAATGGCCGTTTCGCAGAGGTTGATGGAAGGATTAGAAACAAGACTTGCAGGAAGCAGGAAGCAAGATTTTGGAGGTGTAAATTGAAATGGCTATATCAAGCCGCGAAGGTCCACGACCCGATGTGGGTGTTGGGGATGAGATTGAGAAACCAAGTGGTGATCTTATTGGCGCTCTGAAAGCCACTGGCCACTTTACTTGTGAATATCCAAACGGGCTGGTTAGTGCGGTTCGTTTGGAGTCTATCCCTGGAACCCGAGGAGTCCATATAGAAATTGTTCATGTTCTGGACCTAAGGACGGCTCGCTTCGGCAAAAGCGGACTGGCCATGAGAGCCGCACTCCTGGAGAGCGTCAATCGAGAGTTCGAAACTGTCTTGTATGATGTTGGACTGGGAGATTATCTCGAACGAAAGGAGCTGAAGACTCCCCTTAATACTGTGTCATTGCATCTGCTACGAGGAAGCAAAGGTAGGGAGGCTTCACTGATTCATCCAACTAGAACAGTCTATGTTGTGACTAGGAATGTGAAGCCCACCACGGATTTGTCTTGGTTAACTGATTCAGGAAGAGTAGTGACCATTGAGGAATTTGCTCTTGTGCGAAGAAGTGATGCACGATCAGTCTTGCCTGAACTCAAACATGCAGTGCGTCAAAAGAAGTGGTCTTCTTTGGAGCGTAGCATAAAGAGAGGATGGCTTGGAGTATTGGCTTTGACTGCGAGTCTAATTGCTGTTGGTTCTACAGTCATTACCCAGCTTTCAACACAGGGCTCAACTCTCCCGTCAGTACTTACAGTGGTAGTGTCACTACTGTCAGGTCTATGGCTGCTTTCTAGTTCCAATAGTAATTTGAAGGAATTTGAGAATGCAATACGAGAAGAAGATGCAGTGCTTTCAACCCTCGGGGATTCAACGAGAATTCAGCAATCCATAGAGTCAAACGAGGATAATCTTCGCCTACTAGGGGACATCAGCTTTGTTGTATCACCCCTTATGGCAAGTCTCGCAAACACTATCGAAGCTGGCTCTCTTCAAGAATCTATAGAAACTGCTTGCATAATTTTGGATGAATGTGTAAGACTGGCTCCACTCCGGATTCAGGAAAAGAACTCCGCAGGAGCTGGAGATGAGGGTCTAGCCCGGTTCCTTGGCCTATTCGATGCTCTTGGAGTTCAGGCGGAAAAGGAATCACTTGCGTTATCATATGTTGCGCTCACAGCTCACATCACATCGCCTCTCAGTTTCGAGGATATGATACAGCATGTGGGTAGCCTGAGTTATGCACTTTACAATGCTGGAGCGCTTCGACCTGACATAAAGGACATGATTGATGATAAGATTAACAATCGAGCAATGAAGAGGACGATTGACGCCATCGATAAATCATTAGCTGAACCTGACGAGTTCCATGCAGAACTTCCATCAAGAACAGCAACGCCCGAAAAACCAGAAGAAGACGATTCATCAAACGAGGAGGAGCTTGACCAAAATCTCCTCGATGCCATGTTACGCTCATCACTGAAATCTCAAGTTGATGAAATCCCAATAATAGAAGCTCAAACAATAGATGAATCCACCCCCGAGGAAGAGATTCCTACTGGGGCAGATATTGTTTCTGCGAGCAATGCAGGTAAAGAGCCATCAAAGATTGTTCAGGCTTCTCTATTCGACTTTGAGGAGGGAAGCTCTTCTGGGTAGTGAATACAGCCTTCGCGCATCATTGGAGCTCGGAGGTTTTATCCATGTCACAGGAACTGCAGGATCCGGCAAGACTTTGCTAGCGGCGACTATCGCAGCAGATGCATCTCGTACATCTCATGTAGAGTGGATAAATGCTGACTCAAAGAAACGGTTCATACCTCATCTGAAGGCAACAGTCAAGCATCTCAGGGGACTAGAGACTAATGTGTCTGTTATGATGACAAAAGGTCACAAGCAGACACTGGATGCTATGTTAAGCTTGCCCAAGACGATAGCACCAGACACCTCTCTAATTGTCATTGACCCTATTACAAGGGTGCTTGACATGTCAAGAACTGATCCCATCCTTTGGGGGCAGGCGCTAATTGAAGAGGCGCTGCCCATACTAGGAGCATTATGCTGGGAAAGAGGCATAGATGTCATTGTTGTAAGTGAAATGAGATTTCTTCCTGAGATTGGCAATCATCCAGTGTTTTCTAATGAAATAGCAAAATGGGCAGATATCACTGTCAAGGTTTGCAGAGATTTTTCCAGCAAAGTGTCGTCTGTGTCAATTGTGGAGAATGGCTATGGTCGCAAAATCGCGCAGCTCAAGGTCCTAAAAGACGGAGCTTGCCATCTCTCTCTTTCATATCGCCGAGGAGTGGTCACGAATTGCTTGGAAGAGGAATCTTGAAGATTATCGGTTTGGCGATAGCAGGAGCAATGGCTTTGGCGGGTGGTGCCCAATTACTCTCATCAGTGGCACTTGTGGTTATTTCCTTCAGAAATGGGAATATCATTCCACTGATTATTGCCATTGGCACAACAGCGGCGTTGATTCAGTTGAAACGACTATTGGCCAAACATGCACTATCAGCGATTTTAGGAATACTCGCCTATGCAGCCTCAGGATATCTTGCAGTGGTAGCGTTCGTTGGACTATTGCCCTATGGGATGGTTCCATCCCTCTTGGGTGCTGCACTTACGATTATTGTATGTTCAGTAATGTATGATTCAAGCAACCTGAAAGAATGGATGGCAACTTTGTCCCCAGACTCGACAATATCTTGGCTGAGCCGAAACCCAGGAACCCCTGAGCTTTCGATAAGCAAGCAAGTTTCAGATCATATTGCACTACTCCCGCCTGAAAGCCGAGAGAATGTTATCATGCTGATGAGAGATCGACCACTTCTACCAATTTCATTGACTCACTTCAATGAATGCGACGTCCTCTTCATTGAAATAAAGTCTGAGAGGGCAAGTTTGAATCAGATTCGAGATACTCTCTTGAGAGCAAGCGTTGCAATAAAGAATGATGCGTCACCACTCTTGCGGGAGGCAATACTCAAGGTCCCTCTTATTGATGAGAAACATGGCCTTTCGATGGCAGAATATTGTTTGGCTACTGATCAGGATACTGTTAATCACCTAATACGGAATCCTCCTTCACGCATGTTTGTTTTCCCTAGTAGAACCGGTCCAAGAGTCATCTATCCTGAATCAGCAGCACCAGGTCTAATCTCTCAAAGAGTTCCTGAAAGAGAACTTGTCAATGCACTATTGCTTCACAGATATACTAATCTTAAGGAGGCCAATGACACCTTTGCGAACTCCACTTGATTCACTAGATATCAATTCACAATCCGCAATATCGCTTGCCCCGAAGCAACTTGACGACTTGCTAGGAACCATTCTCGCACCCGAACAACTAAGTCTTCTTCATGGCCCTGAGCGATCTCCCCTTACGACTCTCGCCCACGCCATAGCAATTGCCGCAGCTGAACTAGATGAGGGATTTGCGGTCTATATTGACTCGGGCTCGAATTACAGTCCCACTCTAGCTCGAGCAATGTGCAATTCAAAGAAAAAGGTGTCAAAGATACTGGGCCGTGTAATTGTCGGGAATGTATTGAGTCTTTCAGACCTGGAGGATCTCAGTAGAAGCATTCCAAACTTGAGTTCTGTATCTGTAATAGTGCTGGACAGTCTAACAGGAGTTCTCAATCTTTCTGGAGCTCCAGGAAGTTCAGGGAGGCAAAGAGAGCTCTTTCATTGTCTTGAGGTCTTAAGGGAACTAGTGAATGAGATTGGAACTCATCTTTTAATGACAGATCACTCTTCTAGAAGCTGGAATTCGGGTCGACCTATACCCATTGGTGGAAATGTTCTTGCTCATGCTGTTGACTCTGTGGTAAGAGTTGATCGACTGGACGTTGGGAAGAATCTGATTCGTGTGTTGGTCGAGCGCAGCACAATAGGTTCTGAATCACAGGCATTGATTCTAGTGGAAGGAAAGAAGGGCCTGCGTACCTTCAGATAGTGGTGATTCTTATGGGTGTGACAGGTTGGAACAATCTGGTCCCGTGGGCATGGGTCGATGTGAATGAGGTGACACCCGGCAATATCGCGATAGACATGCCCAATTATCTGACACGTCGTGTGAGTGTCATTCCTTCATCAAAACGAGATAGCGGCAGAATTCCCCTTTATCACGCTGGAATGACTCTGAGCTTAGTAAGAATGTGTCTGAAGAACGCATTACTCCCAGTCCTCATTTTTGATGGTCCGCCAGAGCGTACGAAGAGGTCTCCAAATCCTGAACTCATTCTCACTGCACAATCCTTCTACAGACAATTCAAAGAAACTCGGGATCCGTACGATGAGGAGATAGCCAGTCCACTGCGGAAGAGTCCGTCTCTCAGAATGTTCTTTGCTATCGAACACACACGCGAACTCGCACGCGTTCTAGGTGTGCCTGCAATCTCAGCGCCATCAGAGGCTGAGATGTTTTCTGCCGTGCTATGCAGGGACGGGTTAGTTAATACAGTCGTTTCAAATGATTCAGATGCTCTTCTATTTGGGAGTCCACATGTGACAAAGCAATTGCAGCTGTCAAAAGGACTGATAAACAGGGCCACACTTGCTGATTTGGAAAGCACAACTGGACTTGATCTTGAGCAACTGAGAGACCTCGCTATAGTATGTGGATGCGATTTTCACAGGCAAGGAGTGAAAGGCATCGGTCCAAGAAAGGGGATAATTCTCCTTCAGCGACATGAAGAGCTGGAAGCACTGCTCAAGGCACGAGGGTATAACCCAATTGAACGTAGGGAGTTTATGGATGGTAGGGAGGCATTCGATGAGGCTAGCTACATTTCTACAAATGGACTTTTCCTCGATCTAAATCCCCCACTAGTTTCGAAGCTTACGGGGATGCTGACTATGTTTATGGCGGAAGATCGTGCAGAAGAGATTACACGTCAGTTCGTTGGATTATGGAGAAAATTCGGTACACATCAAGAGACTCTAGAGCAATGGCTCTGAGTGAACCCACGGATCTCTCCAAGGTTTGCTCTTTGACTGATAGAGCCTGTGCAGAACTGACATGTGGTAGGTTCGATTATGTGTGATTGTGCCAATGGCTCTTAGCGCTCCCTCGTCCTGCAGTTCTTCTTTAATGAAAACTCCAGCATTTGAGAATCTGGGGACTCGCACTCGCGAAACAACGCTCTTCTCAGTTGTGCTGAATTGACTATGCACGAATGGAAAGAAGGCGGCTAGCCGTTCAATGAATCTATTGAGTTGCTTCACAGCCTTGAATTCAGCCGCAACAAGAAGACCCTCCGGAAGGCCTGCATAGTTAAGAGTTGGATGATAAAGGAGTCTAAGTCGTTCGGTGCTAAGTAGTTTCGAGAGGAGATGTTCGGCTGTCCTCGATGGAAACTTGACGGATTTGAGAAGCCACCTCATCCCCTTTGCATTAGCGGTGACACTTCCTATCAAACTGAGAAGGTCTATCTCTCGCTGAGTAGGCATCATATATTCTTTGACACTTGATGAAGTCTTTCTGAATAGCCATTGCTTGGTCTTCTTGGCTTCTCGACTTGATATGACATCTTTTCCAGATGGTTTTGCTACATCATTATCCTGAGTGGAGGATTCCTTCACCCATTCTCTCCATTCTCCAAGCTCGTTGTCAAACAGATCCATGCGCATTGTAACCAGATCTGTGTCAACCGTTAGGTGGTAGGAATCATCTGGCAAGTCACTACCTTGAGGTCCATGTGATGCTATTGGTTCCACGTGTCTTGTAGCAACCTGATACATGTCGGATTCCGAAATGAATATTCGTTCTGCCAACCCAGGTGAGTCCAATGCTAACTTCTGCAATCTTGTGAAGATGTATCGACTTCTCAGTCCCATATCCATCCATGAAGGAATATATCTCTCTGTGAGAGTCAATCCAATCGATTGCACTTTGGCAGATCTGACTCCAACATCTGATGTGTCTGCGATTTCTCTTCTACTTGGTCTTCCTGGCTTTTCAATATCTGACAGATACTCACACAGGTTCACCAATTGTCGAAAGCGCATTACATTCAGATCAGCCCTGAGAGAGCTCAGAAGCTCTTGGAACATGTAAGGAAGTGGACTGTCTGATGCTATGCTTAGCTGAGCCCAAATACTACGAGGCAATGGTGTCTGGGGTGTCTGAGCAGCTCCGCTTCTTGGAATCCTGAGTTCGATTTCTTCTCTCAATTTCCTCCTCAGGTCTGAGATCTCATCACCAGACTCGTCTTCCAATTCATCTTCAGGAGTATTCTGGCTCTTTTCCTCGGTGACTTCGCAATCTACAAGCTTCATTTTGGGACTAAACTCTTTGAGTCGATCTTCCCATTCATGAGCCCACACCACGATAGTATCTCTAGCCCCCAAATCCTTTCTGATTTCTTTACTCATCTGTTCAATCTTTGCTCTTGCTTCTCTCACAGTAATCTGGTGTGTAAGTGACCCCAAGAGGTCATGCAAGAGCTCAGTTCGATACCTCTCAATCTCATATTTCCAAATCAAGACTAACCATGGAATTTGAGTGCGAGCGGCTCGGGAAATGAAATGAAGAGTAAAGAGCGCAGCTGACAGACCGCTGAGACCAGTCGGAACTAGTGGCCAACCTCTCAGGCTAGGCATGGAATCCATAGCAAGTCGACTAAGGAAATAAACTAACGATTCTCTCTTTTCAGCCATATACTCCTTTTTCTTAGATCTTTTACTAAGCGTCTTTTCCAAACAGGTAGGCAATAAGGAATTGATTTGCTCCTCCAATGACTTGCC
>JBHLLF010000010.1:0-62814 GCA_048885865.1 Candidatus Hermodarchaeota archaeon | reverse complement strand
TGGGATTCATCCTACTTATGGGTATAGGATTTTACGACCTTAAAAGAAGGAGAGAATCATAGACTAGCATGAGGGAAGATAGTCTTGTCCTAGTTACCTCGCGAGCAGAGCAATATCCAACTCCATCTCCATTCTCAAATACCTCCGCTGAGAGTCTCTGGGACACAGTAAAGAACTCCGAATTGCATATACTGCTCAGGGAACCAGCATTGATTGAACTTGCTCAAAGAAGAGAGCCTGGTGTACTTTCGTTCTGTGAGAATCTAGTCAATTGCGGGGACCAAGAATGTTGGTTCACCGGAATCAAAGCCTTAGCTGCACATGGTACCTATGAGGCCGTGCAGCGACTACTTGCAGTATCTGGGTCCCTCAATCCTTGGGATCGGAAAATTGTCATTCAGACAGTGGCGACGGTCCTGACCTCTCCTCAAAGAGAAGCCTTCAGAAGAGTAGTACGGCTGTTTGCTGTTCCAGGAAAGCTGGATGTGACAGGCTGGACTGCTACCGCCCTACGAGTTCTGCGATCTGTTTGTGAAGAATGCGGAATCCATCTTGTATCATCCTCCCCTGATTTACAAGGGATAGCGGAAATCCAGAAGCCAAGAGTCACTTCTGCATAGACTTACTAATTCTCGAGATGAAATGGGATTATGAGCTCTATTTAATGAGCAATTAGCGCCCAAATGTTCCATTATTGTTAGGGGGGCTCTATTTTCAGAGTAAGTCAGATGTGGAGTGTACTATAAAGCCTAGTAGCGAAGAAAGTCAAGCTGAACTAGGTTATTGCCAATTTCCTTCATAGGTCATTACAGAAGAAGACCACTTCCATCAGGACTCAAATGACTCTGGTGAGAAGGGAGGAAATGAAAGTGCAGTTTGACATCGTGACCTTGATGATGGCTAACCTGGTATTCTCAGTACAGGTTGCTCCGCTTGTCGTTGTGGTTGCTACCGCCATCAGGTCAGTTCTCTTGCTCACTGGAAAGAGAAGAGCTTTCGAGGAATGGACTCGGAATCCTCTTCTCTCAGCTGTCACAATCATTTTCGCTCCAGGAATGGTCATTAATACAGCCGTTCGCTATGGGGTCACTTCCCTAATGGGGATTGACCTTGAGGGATTAGGCGGCGGCGGGACCTATGGAGAACTAAGTCTCTTCCTGAAAGTAGACAAGCCGCCTAGGGTGGCTGTGTTGCTTTCAGCTCTCTACATCAGCACTGTTTTCTCTGTGTTCATAGCATTCGCTCTATTGGTTGTGCCAGTAGTAATGCTGGCAGGTGCGCCGATAGTGCTGCTCTGCACCTATATTTCGCTGGGAGTTCTCCTATCAAGCTCACTCAAGGGTGGGGACCTTGCCCTTCTCGGAGCCGCACTCAAAGGTAATCCACGCAAAGGTGCCATTGAGTTCTTGGCTGTAATGACCGTTCTGGTATTGTTCTATACTCAAGTCGTAGGGGTGTTGATATGAACTTAGAGCAAACCATGAAGAGATATCCAAGTCCCGGGTCGGATCCTTCCCATATCCCTGCTTCAGTATACAAAGACCCACCTATTCCAATGGTCCCCGCGACCTTTTTCCCAAAAGGTTCGGATCCGGGACACCTTTTCATTTCGAGGCATTGTTGGGAGAGGAGCAGAGAGGTTGAGGCATAGAAGACTGGTGTTAGGCATAATCATAATTGCAATCGCATGGACTTCGCCTTTGGTCTTGAGCAGTGGATATAGCCCATTGCTGCAGGATGCCGCACACTTAGATGTGAATCCAGCGCATATTGTTTCTGCAGATGATGGCGTCATCATAGATTGGAGTCCAGTCATTGTTCTCGAGTTACCTGGCCATTCTATTCCCGCGAGGGGTTCAACATGGGTTCAGGTCCTGCAGTCCGCAGGTGTTGCAGCAAGTGTCGTCACTGTTTCTGATTTGCTGGTTGAACCAACAATAATTCACGCTGCACCGTTGATTCTCGTTGATGGAAGTCTTGGCGCAGATGATGCAAGTCATGTACCTGCTGCTCTAGTAGACCTGTTGATAGGGGAGGATGTCAGCATAGTCCTTACTGGACGCGCAGCTTGGCTTTTGCATTTGCTGAGGGGAAGAGGTCCGCCCTCAGGGATCGCTCTTTCCAATTATCAACTTAGTACCACACCCGGGCTGGAAGGAGCGATCTACCTCAGTAGTCCCGTCCCACTATCGCTTGGCTCTTCACTGACAACTGAATCATCCATCCTCCTCCCGGATGATCCCATCCAGACTGAGAATTCCCGTCTCGTTGATTTGACTGGATCTGGACCTTCATCCCTTGCGTCTCTGAGATATGATTCTTGGCCACTAGAAGCATTCCTGTTTGCGCCGGAGAACCCTCTACTTCTTACAACAGAGGGTCGAGGACTCGTAGTCAACACACTAGCATATGCAATAGCACTCAGAGAGAATGCAGTTTCTCAGACTTTAGCTGCCGCCCAGTCTGATGGTACAACTCTCCTCCCAGGCGGGTATAGTTATGCTCATGAACCAACAATGGCTGGAACCTACTACGCGGTGCAGATGGCAGTAGCCCTCATGGGTGCTTCAGAGTGGGCATTGTGGAAGAGTGCCAGGCAAGGACTTGTGCTCGCGATACTCAATAGTTTGGCTGTAGACTTCGGAGCAGAAACAGGCTTCCTCACAGCCAAAACTGATGGTTCCGTGGGATGCAAGAGCACTGCTCAAGGTCTCTGGGTATTATCGATTATGGGATTATCCCCACAGTTTACTGTTACAGAGATAGTCGCCTACCTCGCCTCGAGACAAGGCATGGACGGAGATTTTGAAAACCATATCACAACCACCTACCACGTTACAGAAGCATTGGCATCAGCAGGATCTCTAGGAACCATTGACACAGTAGCCCTTGAGTCCTGGCTTCGATCATGTGTAATTGATGGTGGAAAGACTTCAGATCCTGACTTGTGGGGGTCTATTGGATCTAACCCGGCCAGTACCAGCCCAACAAATCAATACGCCTCAAACTACGTTCAAGCTCTTGATATCCTGGGAACTACACACAATGACCCAGTGAAGCTGACATCTTGGATAGTCACACGGACTGCAATAGGTGATGGCTCATTCCGTAACACAGTCGGTCCGGGAGAGGAGATTACCATTGGGACTAGTTCAGCATTGACTGCTATGGCACTTATGGGAACTTTGAGTTCAGAGAATAGGACAAATGGCCTGAGCTGGCTTGAATCCAATCAGCTCGATTCTGGAGGTTTTGGTCTGGAGGCAAAGGACGGTGACATAGTAGCAAAGACAAAGGAGTCCTATTGCGTTGCTGTTGCATTGAATGAGATGTCAGAGACCTCTATTTCTGCTTCGCAAGAGCTCAAAAGCTATCTGATTGCGATTGAGACAAATATCGGTTTTGAACTAATGGACCCGGTACCCTCCCTCATGTGGAACTACTGGCTCGCCACCATTTCAAGAATGAACCATGCAGCAGGAGTTGTGGATGAAAAACTACAGGCTCAGTATCTCGACTTGTTTTCTCAATGGACTCAATATCCTTGGTGGAATAATTTCACAGCTGTTATTGCTCCAGAATATGGTGTGAATCAGTACCGTACCAAAAGTGTCTGGACCCAATATTTCGGAGTGGCAACTGCGTCGGCTCAAGGAGTTGTGCCGTCGTCAGAAGTTATGGCTGATGCTCTGAACTACATTTCCTTGTCTCAATTTGTGACGGGCCACTTTAGACCTGCTATGTTCATCGGAACTGCGCACATCCAGCATAGTGTGGCTGCAGTGGAAGCGCTTTACCTAATGGACTCCCTAGATTCGATTCCATACAGATCCTCGCTTGAGTCTGCAATGCTGAATGATTATAGTAGTGGACAGTGGTCTATGAGCGGCTGGACCATTAAGCCCTATGCTGGAGAACAATCTGCAATCGATTGGCTATGCACTAGGGCCGCAGTGCGACTCAACATCGTAGACACCACAATGGCTGTGGAGATATCTTCCTCTATCAACTCGCGTATCCAATACAACAACATCTATGCACTGAGCTGCGATGTGGCAACCCTTGCGCTGCTCAACGCTTCAGGTTTTGACGTGAACCTCGAGAGCATCGAGGCATCAGAAGTATTGAACGCATTGGGACCTACTCCCTATGCAAATGGTTGGCTGAATGCGACTGATCAGTGGCAGCCTGTCTATACCGCAGAGTCTCTTGAGATGGTGTCAATCCTCGGAATGAGACCTCTTCTGATTGATGTACCAGGATCTTCAATCTCAATATCAACTGATGCCACAGTTAGTCTTGGATCGAGTCTGTATATTGATGTGGGAGTAAGCTCGTCCGTCAGTAGTCATAGTGTCTTAGTCTACGCATTTGATGAATGGACCAAGTTCACTAATGTAGAAAATAGTGATACATTGAGAATAGATATCCCTGGTGATACAAAGTTCCTCGGGCACGCAGAAATATACGCCATGGTGACCGACTGGAGTCTTTCTCGTGCGTTCGCAATGTCAACAGTCGAAGTTCGAGGCGAATTAGAAGGAACTCTTACCCTGGATACTCCAAATGTGTCTGCGGGGAGTTTCATTAATGGTACCGTGTCTTGGATAATTGCTCCTGAGCTTGATGCTGGAACATCTAACATCACAGTACGATTGGGAGACCCGCCCGCATACCAGCAATGGTCGTATCAGGATTCATCTCCATTTGCTCTCCAAGTTCCGTCATCGGGTTTTGCCACTGGAACTTACAATCTGACAGTGACATTAGAGCGAAAGGATTGCGGGACGCTTATACTCCGTGATGCAGTGGACATATCAGCTCCAGTCAGCACCTATCTAATATCCCCGTCATTCACAACTGCAACAGCGGATCAGCAAATAAACATCGACTGGTCACTCCATTACTCCTCAAATGGAACTGATATTGCATCTCAGGAAACTACCATTACAATCCTTGATGAGCTTGGTCAAATAGTCTACACCACGCAAGGAGTTTCCTCGATTGGAGGTAGCGTGTTTCACTGGACTCCCTCTCAACGAGGCAACTTCAGTTACACCATCAGCTTCTTGGGAAATGGTCCCCTTGTTGGATGCGAATCATCCGGTCTGATTCATGTCTATGAGGACACGATTCTGACTTGGTTGACCAAAGGGGTCTATGAACAATATAGTGAGGTTTCTATTGAAGCCCGGCTAGAAACCTCTGGCGGAACTCCTCTCGCGGGATATCTCGTGCATGTCACGGTGACAAGCCCTTCCTTCTCCATTCTAATTGACACAGACATGACTACAAACTCAACTGGGCATGTGTCAGTGCAAGTGACAATCGATGAGAATGGGCTCTATGATTTCGACATTGTATTTGCAGCTACTGACTATCTTCGAACATCAATGAACTCAAAGGTAATCACTGCATGGTCAAATAGCACAATCATAGTCGGGGGAATTAGCGGTGATAATTCTGTAGGGACAACTTGGGCCATTTGGGCTTATCTGCTGGACTCATTCTCTAATCCCATTTCTGGCGAATCAATTACTCTAAGAGTCATACTCCTTCCATCCACAGTGGTGGCTGAATACACTCTTGATTCAAACACGACTGGATATGTGGAAGATTCTTGGGTTGGTGATTCTGCAGGTTCGTATCGACTTGAAGCTGAGTTTGCAGGTACAGGCTCTCGTGGAAGTGCGATCGATTCTGGCGGCTTCACCTTGTGGGTTCCTGTCACCCTAGCGCTTTCAATTGCTCAACCATCAGAGGTTGGAGTTGAGACCCTGATTGAGGTCAGAGCTGAGGATCACCTGGGATCTCCTATTAATGGGCTTTCTGTAACTGTATCCGTTCGCGATCCTCGGGGTGTCATTCAGATCCAAGAGTCCGGGACTACATCTGGAGGCCTCTTTCAGATTACCTGGACCCCTCTCTTTCGAGGGCAGAACCGCATTAGCGCCGCCTCAGGACAGCAGTCTTGGTATGATGCAGCTTTAGCATCTCAGACCGAAGAGGTCTATGAACAGCCAAGTATTGATGTCTTGGTGCCTCTAGGCCAAGAGTCTCCTTCACTGGTTAACGTGATTGTTTCTCTAAGTGATTATCACGGACTGGGAGTCAGCGACGTATCAGTCCGCACGATCTTCACCATCAATGGTCAGCTATTGCTTGATGTCACGAATACAACTCAGGGTGATGGCACGATTGCTCATATGATTCAAGTATCTGTGCCTGGGATACTATCTACTTCTGTGACTGTTGTCGCACAAGGTTGGTTGCTGTTTGCAAGTGCCGCTTCAACAGATGTCATTCTCGGAACCACGGACATCACTCTAACCACTCCGGGTCTTCCTATTGAACAAGGAACTCAAATTGGCATTGTAGTCGCCTTGACTGATTGGAGCGGTGTACCTCTGAATGGTGCCCAAGTCATAATCGAAGTCCGAATGTCCAATGGCACAATCATTGATTCAGCCGAGAGGATGACAGGGGCTGATGGGAAATGCACACTTGCCCATAACTTCCATTCTGTTGGCGACTTCCTCATCAATGCAACCTATGCCGGTGAATACCTTAATTCATCAGCCACAGCATCATCTCTACAGAGAGTCTATATGACTCCTAGCATGCAGTTGAGTCATAGTCCTTCCTGCATGCTAGGAGAAACGCTTGAGATCTACGTAAGCATCACTGATGCATATCAACAGAATGTAGTTGGAAGAACACTCCTCCTCTCAGTCGAACAAAACAGCATCATTGTATTTGAAACTGAGGTCGAGTCAGTAGATGGTTTGCTCATAGTACATTGGGATCCAGAAGATAGAGGTCTGGCATCAATAACTCTCCTTCATGCTGGAGACCCCTATTACTATACAAACTCGACTGGGTCTACTGTGTCAGTCTTGGAGCTTGTCAGCGCAAATCTGTTTCTCGAACCGTCATCGGTGAATATGTTCAACACTGCGAGCCTCCAGTATGTTCTCCAGACTGAGGGGACACTGAGCGGAGTTGTTATTCATTTCGAAGTGTTGGGTCTCGATTTGGTGCCTGTCTGGTCAGCAGACCTAGCAACCAATGCTAGTGGGATTGCAGAGGCGTTTTACTATGCCGATGATTCGCATGGTGTTCTTACTATTCGAGCATCTCCGACCGCCGACCAGTTCTTGATTGGTGGTGACACCCAGGAGCAGCTCAATGCAATGACTACATGTACCATAGCTACCACACTTGCCCCGGTTCCAGCTAGAGCAGGAGAAGATGTCAATATCACCCTCAATATCATTGACCAGCTAGGCATACCTGTTGAGAATCTAGATGTAGTCGTGTCACTCGATGATCCTCTTGGCGATCCAGTCAGGCTTGGCTATTGGTCCAATTCAATCACTGTCACAACTAGCAATGGACTGGCAATCGTGAGTTTTGTACCCACCATGACTGGTCTCTATTCGGTTCACCTCTCTTGTTCAGGTGCAACATCTGTGCATAGCTTTACGGATGATACCTTTCACACTGTGTATTCACAAAGCAGTGTTACCGTAAGTGTGTCAGAAGCCTTCCTTGACGTAGGTGACATGCTTGAAATCTCAGTGCTCCTGTCAGATTATCGGGGGTCTCCTATGGTGGGCAGAGATATGACGATTGTATTGAACGGGCCAGGAGGTTCAACAATCGGACCGATGCCTGTTGTGACAGACAGCTCAGGTCATGCCTATTGGAGTGTCCAGATAGATGACGAGGGTCTTTGGTCGATATCTGCAATCTTTGATGGACTAGGAGTTTACCTTCCAGCCACAGGTTCTACTGAGGTTAGTGTGAGATACAGCACAGAAATCCACGCGTCTATCATTTCGACCGATGATATCATAGCTGGAATCGTCCCTGCATCAATCTTAGTTCTACTAACGGACTCTGGCGGAAGTCCTCTAGAAGGATTCACAATCGATTACTATGCATATCATGATCAAATCGGACTCATGATGACTGATAGTGTTGTCCAAACCAGTCCGGAGCCTCTTGTACTGAATATCACTCTAGACAGGATGGGCAACTACACTCTTCTCCTATCCTTTGCCGGAACGACGCATTATCATGCATCTAACTCAGCTCTAAGAGTCTGGGTATATGGCACCACAAACATCACATTTAGTGTGACCCCTTCTATTGAGCGCTCCTCGAATTCATATCTAATTGCATCAGTTATTGATGAGCAAGGCTCTGTAATTGATTTGAATGAGTTGAGTACATCAATAGACCTGATTGGACCTAGTGGGATTGTGGACCTGTTTGAACGGCTCCAATCATCTTATACCGAAATGAGTATCTCATTAGAAGGACTCGAAGTTGGATTATATACACTTAGCTTGGTGGTGCTTGATAATACAATGCGGGTTGGCTGCACTGCTCAAGTTCAGTTCAACGTTACGGCATGGACAGATCTCCTAGTCTTAGATGAAAGATTCTCTGGGATTATTGATGAAGATCATGAGATCAGCTTCACGCTCGTGGATAGCATTGGTGATGTTGCTGATGGAGCCATTGTCTATGCAAGTCTATACTCGCCAAGTGGAAGAGAGATTCTTGGTTCACCCCTCACCACAAGAACTGCTTATCCAGTAAGTGCAGATGGCATCGTCATAACGTGGAGCCCCAGCTTTACAGGAAACTACACATTGACACTCATGTTTGAAGGCACAGACTTTTGGCAAGCCACGAGTCAGGTCATAACAGTTCTTATTCGATACATGAGCCATGTTGATGTAGATCATCCCTCAACTATGGAGTTCGGACAACCAATACCTCTCTCTATTACCCTTTCTTCAGGTGTCTTTCGGATTTCGGATGCATCTCTCAGGATTTGTGTCTGGATGGATGAACAGTTGATGCTTGAGCTACCTATCTTTACTGGTACTCGTGGCGGAGTGGATGCTATACTCGAAGGTCTTTTGGCTGGGAATCTTACAGTTGAAGTGCAGTTCAATGGGACAGATATCTATGCACCCACCTCGAATAGATTCTCACTATCAGTAACCCCACTACTGCTGCTAGAAGTGATGCCCCTAATCCCTGTTCAAATCGGCCTGAATACTACACTCAATATGAGTTACAGTATTCTTGGTGTTGATAGGGAGTGGACAGGTGGCTTGGAGATTTCAATCTTTGATCCCCAGGGAATGATGGTTGCCACACAGTCCTTGATTGCGCATCAAGTTGGCTATTCAGCCATCGAGTTCTATGTTGCACTTAAGGGCGAGTACATAGTTGACATTGTTGTCAATGGATTGCCAGTGGTTGAGAGTATGAGTTCAGCGTTGCCTTTATTGGCAAGCAGTGCCACACCATCCTTGCCTATGGATGAAGGAACCACCCCCTGGATTGGAGGCCTTGGGATTGTCGCAGCTATTGCTGTTTTGGCAAGAAGAAGAGTCAGTAGAATTGTTGGAAGCCTTCCGGGAGAGTGGGAGGGCTAATCTTTTCCAGACACTTGCTCGTGATATGGCAGCCTGATTTGGCTCAGCATCTGAGTCACGTCATCCTTCCAAGTGCCATCATCTCTCAAAAGTCGTCTGTAGAAACCCCGTGTGTAGCTGCGAAAAGATGTAAGTCTGTTGCATCTAAGGGCTATCCCCACCTTTGCAGATTCTTCGGGTAGCGTCGCTATCAAACGGTGTGCTGTTGATGTCGGCTGTCTGGAGAGCACTAATAGCCATTTTCCCTTTTGGGCGAGATGAACCGTTGCAGTCGGTGAGTGCTTCATGAATGCTCTAGCCAGGGAACAAATGTTGCCTGCTTTTCCCTGAGCAATTACCGCAATCATCATCAAATCCAGGACATTTGGAACATACAATATGCTAATGACTCCTTTCTCATTCATTTCTTTCAGGGAAGAGAGAAGCTGTGAACGGCTTAGGCCCATATACTCGATATATTTGTCCTGACCAAGGTCTGCCAAATAGGACAGATTTGCTGTTGCATCAAGTGCCTTTGCCCAAGTCTGAGTGGGCTTGTGTATTTCTGAGCCTCTCCACTCACCAAATTCATTCCCTAGCCGTCTGATTGATCTTCTCCCGCTGAGCCCGCCCATGATTCTACTGACTGATACCCTCCATGTCCTTGAGGTTTCATCATAAAGGTGCTCATTGACGGCAGCTCCAGTCCAGTCGACAATCATAAGATTTGGTCGAGCATGAAGGGTAGCTTCCAAGCTCTCGTTGGGCATCTCCATTATTTGCACGCTGGGTTCTCGATGGCCAGCGCCTTCAATCTTGGCTGACCACTTCATATGGACTGATGGCCATTGGTGAGCATGGCCCGTATAGGCAATCCTCTTCAATCCTACTGAATTTGGTCTTAGTTGTGCACGAAGCATAATGCCAACTGCCATTAGTTTGAATCTTTCAATCCACTTCTTTTTCGATTTGGCAGCTTGGGATTCAGAAATTGGTAGGCCAAGTGTAATTCTCTTCGCGGCATTCAATTTTGCTGAATACTTCACAGCTGTATCGAATAGCTTTGGAAAACCATCCATCACCTTGTAGTATGTTTGATGCCAAGGATCAGACCAAGTTTCGCTAACCGCTCTGTCAGGTGAGCCTAATCGCTGCAAGGCGCCTTCTTGCATAATTCTTACATATGATGGAGGAATCTCGTCATTTACATCACAGTATAAATGCCCCATTAAGAGATTCCTCAGAACTTGTTTCGAGTGAAATTTCTCGAAGTAGGTCACCGGATCTTCGTCAGGATGATGTCCCTTAACTATGGCTCCTAGGAAAGCCAGTACCTGATTTCTGATTTCCGGCCTGTAAATTCTTGGCACCAACAACTCAAGCGTATCCCTCATGTTCTCGCCTATAGTCAAACCTGGGACATACACATCACTTGTTATTTGGGCCAGCTCATTCCATTCAGGCGGCGGTCCATCCAGAATGCTATTCATCCAACTCTCTACTTCAGCCCTGGTGCTTTCTGACAGCTTTACAAACATTGATTCATGTTCCGCAGTTTCGTCTGAAACATCTAGAACTCCTTTCTCGAATGGAAGAATTGTGTGTGCTTCAAGATACTCATTATTCCTGGTATCAACAATTGAGAGCCAGAAACCATCATTGCCTGCCAGGTCATGCAAAAGAAAAATAGCTCTCCGTCCTCCATCCACAACCCTGCTAAACCATCCTTGGCTAGAGGGTGGGTAAAGAGGTTCTGGCCTACTTCCATCAAGAATGTATTGCATCTGCTTCCTTGAAATTGGTGCTATCACCACTTCTGCGGGTGTCAACAGTTTCCGCTTTTCTCGGATTCCCCGGTGATCTACAATAATTTCTTCTTGAATCAGAATATGCTCTACATCCGTTGTAGATTGTTTTCCCTTGCTTTGAATATCAGATAGAATTGGTATGCCGTTGTCATAGTTAAGATATGCAGGATTAGCTTTTCCGTCTGCCAGAATCGATACGGCGAGCTTCCTGAGATCATTCAAAGCACGAATCTCCGAGAAGACCATTTTCAATTGCTTCGTATATGCTTTATCTATGCTGCCTAAAAATAGAGGCTTGAGAATTCTGCATGAAGCAGAATCTCAAGAGAATTGTTTAGAATGGTTCCGGGGGCGGTGTAAATGGTTTCCAGCTAAACGGCTCTGGGGGTGGAGTGAAGGGTTTCAGGCCAAAAGGCTCCGGAGGAGGTGTAAAGGGCTTTGAACTAATTGTCTTCATGTCATTATGTCATGTGGAATTATGCAGAATTTCCTTCTACAGCTTCCAGACAATTCAGTGAGGTTCAGCCGTCGAATATTAGTCAATGCGCATTCTTACACTAGGACAAAATGAGTATGAGTTCAAATACTAAAACCGCATCACATTCAGAGAATCTCGGTATATTTGACCGTGTCTTACACCATTACAAAAGGAGGAGTGTCTCTGCAATTCTTAGAGCGAGCTGGCAGGTACAATCTTTTTTACACTCTCCCCTAAAAAAACTCAAACCCCCTAACATTGACAGCAGCTGCTGGCCGCTCATTTCTTACTTCTTGAGAATTCCTCTCAACCAGATCAATGGCCATTTTGCTGCTATGCAAGTAGTAGGCCAAGAGATAAATCAAACCGCATAGAAGATAATCTGAGTGATTCGAGTGCCAGACCTTGACGGTCTTGATTCAAGCGAGCAAGAGCTCGCTAGGGAGAAATGTGATTTCTACGACGAATATAACAGGAAGTGGAAAGGAGAGCTTGTAGTTACATCGCGGAGATTGATTTTCCAAGATAACCGCCATCTGCACCATTCAATCGAGCTAGAGAAAATTCAGGGACTGTATGTAGAAACCACCGGAATGATTGGTGCTTATCTTCGTGTAGACTATGACTCTCCGAATGGCGTTGCAGTAGCGAGGTACAAAGGTAGCCTAGTTCAGGCCGAGTATTTGATGGAACGAGTTAGGGAGGGCTTGAGTTCGAATGGATCAATTCGTACCTATGAAGGGAGTAGTCTAGCCATTAGCTCGGGCAAATCACTTGAAGTCCCTCAATATTTGAGGCCTCGGGTCGATTCAATGAAGGGTCGATATGATGACTGCTGCATTTGTGGACTATATCTAATGTGGATGGAAGTTTTGGTGCTAATCCTCCCTTTCTTTTGGCGGAGCGGATGGCCATATTGGCATGGCTATGGACTTTTGTTTACATTCCTATATATCGGATTCATTGCATTCACAATTGCTTTGACCCTTTGGTGGACTTTCATAAGGGGCAAAAAAGCTATTACGTAAACTCAATAAGTGTTTAAAAATAGGAAGCGCCTCGGCCCTTTACGAGCCAAGGCTTTGACTAAGTAGAACTAGTACTCTGCGAAATGCAACATGAAGTAACCTTTGTCATGTTGACAAGCCGGGCATTTTTCTGGAGGACTTTCTCCCTCGTGGATATAACCACAGTTATCACAGCGCCACTTGACTTTCTCTTTCTTCTTGAAGATGGAGCCATCCTTGACCTGCTCTGCTAGAGCAATGTAGCGCTCATGATGCCAAGATTCAGCTTTGGCTATCATTCTCCACTGATGAGCAATCTCCTTGAAGCCTTCTTCCTCGGCAATGTCCGCAAACTGAGGATACATCTCAGTATATTCGTACTTCTCCCCAGCCGCAGCGTGTCTGAGGTTCTCCTCAGTGGATTCGTATGATCCACTGGTCGGGAACGTCCATTGAACCTCGATCGCCTCTGTTGCATCGCCTTGTTTTAGGTACTTGAAGAACCTCTTGGCATGTTCCAACTCGTGTCCTGCAGTTTCTAGAAAGATTGCAGCAATATGTGGATATCCCTCATTCTTGGCGGTCTTGGATGCCATAGTATACCTATTGCGTGCCTGTGATTCGCCAGCGAAGGATGTCAGGAGATTCTTTTCGGTTTTGGTTCCCTTGAGTTTCAACTCTCTTACCTCCGTCATTCTATCATGCAGTATACATCACTGCATTTGCTGAACAACTGCTCCAGCAAACAGTGCAGTCACTAAAAATCTTGCTTTAGGGACCAGCCAGTTCATAAACAGTGTTGAATGCATTCGAGGAAAAGAGCACACCTGCTACTTGACCGTCTCTGCTATTCTCTTGGCTAGTGTCTTGATTGCCTGCCTTTCTTCCTTGGTGGGCATAGCTCGGCACCTGATTACAGGCTCTAGTATCTCAAACTTGCTCTCCTCGAGTTGCTTCCTGAGGCGGCGCACACCTCCACCTCCCCAGCCATAGGTTCCAAAGAGTGCGATTGGTCTTTTCTCGTAGCGCTTACCTTCCATCTCGTTCACAAATGCCCACATCCTTGGGAACGGAAAAGCATCATAGGTCGGTGTTCCTAGTACAATGGCACCAGCACGCACGGTATCAGTGATGACCATGTCCATGCCGCTGTACGAGATATTGTGTATCTTGACATCTACGCCCAGTTCTTCGAGTTCTTTCTTGAGTGTATAGGCGAGACGAAGGTTATAGCCATACATCGATCCAAAAACGATAGTGACATACTTCTCAAGTTCAGGACTGCTCCATTTATCAAAATGGTCTATGACCCACATTGGGTCTTTGCGGTAGATTGGTCCATGACTTGGTCCGATGAACTTGATGCCCACGCCGAGACCCTTGACCTTCTCGACAGCCCGCTGGACGAACTTGAAGTAGGAGGTGATGATTGTAGAGAGGTATCGCTTGCTTTCGGATTCAATCATGCGCATGTCAATCTCGTCATCGAAGTGCTTTCCGTTGAGGGCACCGAATGAGCCGAATGCATCGCAGCTGAAGAGAAACTCGTCCTCCACAAGATATGAGGCCATGGTTTCTGGCCAGTGGACAAATTGAATGTGCACGAATTTTAGGGTCTTCTTCCCGAGGGAGAGTTCCTCCAAGTCTTCCACTATTTTGGTTTTCAGACCAACATTGTAGAATGATTGTTCCATTCCAACAGCCTTCTGAGTGAATACAATAGTAGCATTCTTTGCAAGCTCGGCTATCTTAGGTAGTGAACCTGTGTGATCGGGTTCCATGTGATTCAAAATGATGTAGTCTATCTTTTCTGGGTCTACAACCTCTCGTATGTTATCAAGCCATTCTTGGGTGAAGATGTTCTTCACCGTATCAATAATCGCAATCTTCTCATCTACAACCAGATATGAGTTGTAGGATACACCAAATGGGAGGGGCCAGAGGTTCTCAAAGAGAGCGGTGTGATGATCATCAACGCCAACATAATAGACTCCATCGGTGATTTTGCGATGCAAAAGAATTCCTTCTCCTCTTATTTCGATGATATTCTCCAACTTCGCTTCAATATAAGAGCTGTCATTTATGAACTATTGTTTAGTCACCTGGGAGCGTAGATCGCATATCTTGGAGTAATTCGACGATTGCCCTCCCTGCAATAGCTCCACTTGCGCCCAGTAGACCGCCAATAAGGATGGATATAGATACTATCGCACGTCCGAACCCTGGCAACCCAATAATGGCTGCAAAAAACTCTCCAATAGTGTACGCCTGTGCAAAGGTGGTTAGAAAAAGAAAGATGATTGCCCAGGCTGTTCCGACTCCTAGGAATCCAGCGATGACTGCGTTTCTATATGTCTTCACAGTTACTCCCCCAGCAAGTCCTGCCAGAATCATCAAGGTCCAATGACCAACCAACTGAAGCGGCAAAGCTAGCAGAAAAGTGAAAATGTATCCATGATACACACCAGTTTCTATTGCTTTCTGGGTTACCTTCTGGGCCATGCTGAATCATAGAGTTTGTTTGCTAAAATGGTCTTGCTTTCCGCTTCCAAAAATCAAGTTAATTCATAAGCAGCATATGACTTTACGAAAGCTAGTATGCTGACTAACAGAGGCTATCGAGTGAAAATAGCTATCGTCCTAGGTCTTCTGATAGCGTTCGCTGCAATGCCTATTACCTCCAATTCTGCTGAGAACTACAATTCCAATCATATGCCTCTGACAACCCATAACTTCTGGTTGAGCCCACTCAGCTCCGAAGTATTTCTCTTCGAATGTGAAGAAGGTGACACGCTAGAAGGAAGCTTTACGGTCACAACTGATGGTGATCACTTCATAGGAGATCAAAAGAAGTATGACCTATGGCCCGGCTGGGGTGACGGTGTTGATCTGTATATCTTTAATGAACAGAACTACGAATCCTGGTCACAAGGCCTTGATGCGATTCCAATTCTCAGCAAGACTGATTTAACCGCTCTATCATGGAGTGTTGGTATTTCGTCATCTGGTTCCTGGTATGTAGTCTATGACAATGATTCATCAGTATACGGGAAGCAGGTAGAGGGAACTATCAGTCATTTGTCCCAGAACTCAATAATCATAGTTGGCTTACTTGTCCTAGGTGTATGCGCATTTGCATTTATCACTGGCATTTATCACTACAAAAGGCGATGAACAATAAATGGGAGCTGCTGTGGCAGAATATGCCACAGCCTTATTCTATTGTTACTCCTCCATTACGATTTCTTCGGTGGGTTGAACTGGAGCATGGGTTTGCTCTGCTTCAGAAGAGAACTCGTCGATGATTTCCACAAGAGACCTTCCAAACAGCCCGCCAAATCCTCCTAGGAGCGCTCCTAGCAGTATACTGATTACGATGACTAGCCAGCCCATCCCTGAAAGTCCAAGCAGGCCAATGAAGAATTCAGCGACTGCCATTGCTTGAGCGGTTGCCGCTAGATACGCAAAGATTCCTGTCCATGCAATACCAACTCCAAGGAATCCTGTCAAGAACGAGTGACGATGGCGTCTAGTGAAAAGACCTCCAAAACCTCCAGCAAGTAGCATTGTCATCCAAACACCAGATAGTTGCAAAGCAATGCCTAGCACAATAACTATGATCAGTGCTGGTACAAACCCAAGATTGGGAACTATATCATCTATCTTTCTCATCTACATGCCTCCTATGGGATAAATGTAATCACTGCTTCTATCATTGTTCCATCCGTGTCTGCGGCCTGGAAAGCAGCTGCTGTAGTGTAGTAGTATATTAGATGGTATCCATGCTGCTCAGTCAATTCATCGTAGGAATACTGAATCCAGAAGAGGTCATCAAAGTGTGGACTAAATGGATTTCCACTCTGTCCTGGAGCATAGATGCCGTAACTCATCTGTATGTTACTCATGTCCGCTACAAGCCGCCACGACGGTCCACCGCCCACTCTCCATCCGTTTGCGACATTTAACGTGAGCTGCCCTCGATGAGGTATCCCACCAACAGACGTGAGATCGGCAAGATGGTCATAGTAGACCCTGTGCTTGTTCCCATAATCCCAATCTGCTGGATTACTTCCAAAGACCGGATCTGCTACAAGGTTATCCAACGCTCGGTATATGGCTCGTACAAGAATATCATCTCGTGTTTCTACAACTCCCGCTGTGGTGTGATCATCGAAGTAGTATACGTTGTTATCCTTGATGAACTTCTCCAACACAGGTGTCCGTGACAACATCAGACTGGAGTCGATGCTCCTTATTTCATCGAACGTTTCGTAGTGAATTGCGTTAAGAAGGAACATCCAAATGGTCGGAGCTTTTTCATCCGGATCCATCACATAGTCCCAGTCATTCAGCCATCCAATGATTTCATCGACTGTTGTATTTCCATCTCCTGCATTGTTCCAAGCATCGACGACATAGGGCACAATCTCTTGGGCTCTAACTTCGAGAGCATCTGCTTGGAATCTCTTCATATCGTCCATGGTAACACTGTCATCAGCTGCAAGCAATGCATCAATCCTACGTCCACGATAGCCATCAGCATAGGGCCCGAGTAGTTCAAAACCGTAAGTATTCCAGTCGATTGAAAGCTGATTGGCGGATTGAATGTATCCTTGAGAAGGATTGACTGTTCTCGGGATGTACGCATAGGGGACATTGCTTACCCACCCGACTGAATCATTCAAAGCCTGAACTGGAAAATGTCCATCATAGCCTGCTCTTATTGGGTAACGACCCATCACTGTGAGTGCAATGTTGCCCTGATCATCTGCATAGACCATATTCTGAGCAGGGATGTCCCACCAATAGGCAGCGTCAAAGTAGCTCTCAAGGTCGCTCATCTTATTGATCATCCCAACTGCCATGATATTGTGGATTATGTCATTTCCAGTCCACCTCATAGCAAGATTCGGACTATCCTCAGAGTCAACATCGTAGGTGTTCGTAATTGAATCAATCAGAGGTCCGTGAACAGACTCTAAGACTTCGAATGGGATTATGTCTCCCTCTTTCGTAAGGATTGATTCATCATGGACTTGGAATGCTCTGTAGGCTCCATTGTACATGTACTCGCTTGAGTTGTTGGGGTTGAGCTGTTCGACAAAAATGTCCAGCACATCCGCACCGACATTGGTCCATCCCCATGCAGTGTGTTCATTGTGACCTAGGATAATCCCGGGCATACCTGCAAATCCTACTCCTGTCACATCCAACTCCCCAGGTACTACAATGTGTGACTCATACCAGAGAGATGGAGTTTGGAATGAGAGATGCGGATCATTGGCCAGAATCGGTTCACCGGTTGCAGATCTATTTCCGCTTACCACCCAGTTGTTGCTACCAACGATCTCCATGTCGCCAAAAGGATTGATAACTTCGTCAATCGCCTTGAGGAGAACCTCAAGCTTCTCTTGCGGAATATATGCTTCCTCTGCTACAAAGCCTCTCTTCAAACTTGACGGGTTTGGATTAGCAGGGTATCCCCCGTTTGCGTCCGGATACTCAGAGATACTGAGGTTGAATTGTTCTGAAATGATTGGCACTGAATAAGGCATTGTCCATGGAAATACTTCATCAAACATAGTATCATTGTTGAGAGTTGCCCTCACCCATTGATTACGTAGGTCATCGAAGCCACCTGCGAGTCCCCAGCACTGATAATGTGCAAATATGAAGACGTCCAGACGCCTCCAGTGTGGTGGATTGAAGCCAAGAATCTTGAATTCTATTGGTGTGTTGACACTCGTCATTGTGTCAATGAATGCGTTTGCACCTGCGACCTCTGCATCAATCACACTAAGAGTGTAGGCAACATCTGGATTGTTCGTGTTCGCCTCAAACCAAGCCATTGTCCTCTTGGCTGCTCTTTCGAATCCTATTGTCCGATGGAATTTATCAGAACTGGCGGCGTATCCACCAACTATCTCGCTGATCCTTCCAGCGGCCAGGTAGTTTTGCATGTACATCTGGAACAGCCGATCCCTAGCGTGTATGTACCCCATTGCCTTGTAAGCATCTTCCACAGTATCTCCATAAACATGGGGGATTCCCCATTGGTCCTGTAGTACTACTACATTCGCATCCAGCCCTGGCAATTTGACTGTCTGCATTTCTGGTTGGTTTACACCAACACCAACATCGAAGATGCCTCCAGTTGGAGCAATTATCTGAAGTCCTCCCGCCAAAGGACCAATAGGCATTGTTAGTATGACGATTAGTGCTATTGGCCCAATGAGGGAGAGGATTAGGTTGATTGCTTTTCTTTTCCTCATTCGCTCTCCAACCTTGTAGAATCGTATTCAAACATGTTGTACAGGGTGACACTTAAGCGTTAGGAGAGACCCCAACAGAAATTCGAATGCCAAATGCCATTCTTGGGAACCTTTTTCTACAGGTCACTCACACAGATGTGACTCGTGAATCACAATGGTAAAGACCGAGACTTTTCGCGGTAAAGACTTCATCACTCTTCTTGATTATACAAAGGAGGAGATGGAGACCATCATTGACGTTGCTCTAGACCTCAAGCGGAAGTTTGCTATGGGAGAGCCCCACAAGCTTCTTGATGCTAAGACGCTATTTATGATCTTCTACAACCAGAGCCTGCGAACTCGGAACTCATTCGAGGCTGGGATGACACAGCTGGGTGGACACGCTCACTTTCTTGACCCAGGCAAGATTTATGCTCCGGCACTTGAGGGCGATGAGAAGGCCTATTCCACGGAACGCGTTTCAGATGTAGCTCGTGTTCTAGCAAGAATGGGACATGCGATAGCAATTCGCTGCTATGGGGACCCTGTAGGCTGGATATACGGCCGGGCTAATGAGATTCTGAATAACTTCGCATACTGGAGTCACATACCCATTATCAACATGGAGGACGATATCTATCACCCCTGTCAGGGCTTGGCAGATGTTATGACGGTAAAGGAGAAGTTCGGGAAATTTAAGGATGTGAAGTTCGTCATGAGCTGGGCTTACTCTCCCTCAGTACACAAGCCTCTGGCAGTTCCTCAAAGCGCAATCATTGCCGCCACCAAGATGGGCTGTGATACGGTTCTCGCACATCCAAAGGGCATGGAGCTCGATGACAAAATCCTGGACCAATGCAAGGTGATGGCAGAGGAGAGCAACTCAAGCTTCGAGATCATGTATGACATGGAGGAGGCTTTCGAAGGAGCTCACGTTGTCTATCCAAAAGCATGGACCTGCAAGGAGTTCATACCTCCATTTAATGACAAACCAGAACTTGAGAAATCACAGGCTGTATTCGACAAGAACAAACATTGGATCTGTGACGACGACAAGATGAAGATTGCTGGACCCAAGGCGATGTACATGCACTGCCTTCCAGCAGACAGAGGCTTTGAAGTAACAAACTCTGTGCTTGATGGTCCGCAGTCAATTGCATTCGATCAGGCTGAAAATCGACTCCATGGTCAGAAAGCAGTTATGGCTTTGACTATGAAATAGTCGTAGGTAGGACTTCGGTTCTACCCCCTTCTTCTTTTTCTTGTGCACCCCCGAATTAGTGCTATATGCAGAATTGAGCAGTGGTAATCTGCGGTGAATAGATGACAGACCAACTGGAGTTGATGGTGAAGTACTTGGTCCATCTCCAGTTCTATTCTGAGGAGGAGGATGTTCTCTACAGCCGCGATAAGAAGGACTGTCTCTCAATTCAAGGTATTGGACCCGTAGTAGCCGCGTTTGAAGAGGAGTTCAAGAGTCATCTTCATCTCATTAGGACAAAGGAGTACCTTGCATTTCTAGAAGCAGTGGCAGAAAGAATCCCATACGACGTTGAGTCTGTCATTCTTCAGTTCAATGATAGCATTCGCGAATTGGGAAGCCACAATCTCACAGATGAACTAGCTGCCAACTTCCTTATTGGACCCATAAGGACTGCACTTCATATTAGAGAGTTTGAAGCGTGCATTGCTGAGACCAAGCGAGCTGCAATTGAGCGAATCGGAACGAGTGACGCCAAGGCAATCGTTGATGAGAGAATATCTGACTTCTTTTCCAGAAATGATTCAACCGTGTCGATGCTCCATAATCTCTGCTTGCTCAGGTTCTTGACAACTCTCTATGCTTCCGAACCGACTCAGCAACGAGTCCAAGGAATGGTTGACCTCTACTGCGACGAGCTTGCCGCCAAGCTCTCTGTTTGATTTTTCGCCACACAAGCTCAAGCTATAATTGGTGTTGCAGGGGATAAGACCCCTGCAACGATCTCCAAAAAGATCCAATTTGGAAGGCTAATAATTCCCGAGCAAGCACACCACATGTTACGGTGAACTTAACCCGTCGTTGGAGATGATGCAATGAATGTGATTTCGTTGTTCATCCCACTATGAAGTGACGATGATGATTCATTGTCCTTCATTCACGAAGTCATATACAGATTGAATATAAGGCTGGGAATCACCGCAAGCAATGTGCACTTCTGGCCCCATTGGCCGCGCGAAGCAGAAACTATATCTGGCTTACTCTTGGCGCAAGATCTTCTCTGAACCTTCAGAACCACTCCAAACTGACCATTTTCTGGCTACTTGCCAGGATCCAAGAGCAACTCTTCTGTCGTGTCAAATGCCTTGACTATAAAGTACATCGAAAATGAGAGGCAGATCATAATCCCCACAACTGCAAGCAGAAACACTCGGGCAGTGAATTCAGTGAAAACAAAGTAAGGCGCGTCACTCCATCCAAACAAGCCAAAGGAAACACCAATTAACTCAATGGACCCTGCCATCGCAACAATCATTAGAACTGCTAGAGTGAGATAGGCTGCTCTCTTCGCCCACACGCTTTTCTGCAAGGTGGTCTTCAACACTTCTCGCTTGACACTGTCTGTGGCCTTTCTTCCTCCGCCTGCTGTTCTGATGAGCTTCCTATCCTGAAAATTGCTGATTCTCACTGTAAAGAAGCTCTTGATAGAGCGCCGGGTTATATCATCTCTCCTCGTCAGCAATCTGTCCATCATGATAAAGGTGACCGTGAACGTGAAGAGACCTACCCATAGTGGCGGATAGATTGTGATCAAGAAGGGGACATAGAAGTAAGTGACATTGTAGGAAGCTAGTCCTATTCTGAGAGCAAGGACAAGGGATAGCCACATCGTATTTGGCCCAGCCGCTTCGTGTCTGGATTTCAAATAATACGAACCAGCCAGCATGCAGAAAAGTGCAAATCCAACAATGTTAATGATTGACCAAGGCAGCCACAGATTGTTGCTCAAGAAGAACCGTGTAATGGGATTGAACTCGACAGCTACTCCAAATTCAGCTGTAGCAGCTAGAGTGTACGCCACATCGATGATTCCGATTGGAATCAGCATGAGAACTAGATTTCGAATCCAAGCCTTACTCCACCAAGTCGTGATAAGTTCCTGAGTTGTGATTGAGTCCATATACTTCATTGTTCTTCCCAGTCACACACTCATCTTTTGAGGCTTACATATAACGATTGGTTTCTGGGTAATCAATCCTTGAAGGTTATTTGCTAAATCAGCATATTGTTTGATTCATAGCATATCGTCTTGTTTTAGATAGCTGAATTGACTACAGAAAATAAAAGGAAAAGCAGAGGGTCAAGACCCTCTGCGGTTTACTATATCCGATTCTACAAACGCATCTAGGTTGTTGGATAGACCTTGTGTATGTGATACCAGTAGTATGTGGTACTGGGCATAGGACTCCAATTGATACCGGAGCCAGCCAGCCATGCTCTCCTAACTCTGAATTCAGAGGGTTGGTACATGTAGATACTGGGCTGGTCATGCGCAATAATCTCTTGCATGTCGTTGTAGATTTGCTGCCTAATCACTGGGTCTGTTTCAGTCTTACCTGCGTTGACAAGATCGTCTACAACTGAGTTGTTGTAGCCGCTCGCAAGCATGAACGTACCAGTTGACTTCACGAACGGAAGGGCGTAGTTGTCCGGATCAGCATAGTCAGGAGCCCAACCAATGAGCCACATAGGCAGCTCGTGGTTGTCCATCCTAATGATCATGTTTGACCATTCCATACCACTGACTCTGATCTCAACACCCGGCTCACCATTGGTCATGGTCGCAGTGATGCCTGTAAGGTTAGCGCTGGGATGGTCCATGACCTTCTGAAGGCCGTCCTTCAGTAGGAGTGAACCCTGTTCACGAATAACGTTGCCTGAGTTGTAGATCAATTCAAAGTACCCATCTAGGGTATTGATGATGTCTACAAATCCTGGCTCATTCATTGCCTGGTTCCAATAATCAACAGCCGTATCGATGTCGTATGTCTCCGTCCAGTAAGACGAGTTATGACCGAACATGCCTTGTGGGATGAACCCATGTGCCTTGAAGCCCCAACCTCTGACAATAGCATCGATTGCTGAGTCATAGTCAAACGCATATGTTAGACATTTCCTCAGGGCCCAATAGGTGAATGGGCTTTGGATCTCCACAGGAGCTCCTCCTCCACGAGTGATGTTTAGGTCGTGGAACAGGAAGGTGAAGGCCATCAGCGTAAAGCTGAATCCGCCTGTACTGACGTCAATGTTCGGATCGCTTGAACCCAATGTGACATTGTCCCAAATCTCATCAGCATGGGTAGTTGGCCAATAGACAATATCAGCCAGACCAGTTCTGAGATTGAGATGTCTGCCAGTTGTGTCCTCGTTGGTCCTACTCCAGACTTCCTTGATTGAGCCTGCATAGGCTGGAGGCCTAATCTGTGCCTCAGTGGCGTCTGCTCTCCAGTACTCCTCATAGAGGTACAAGTGGATGTATTCGCCTGATCGCCACTCATCTAGCATGTATGGGCCAGTACCGCACATGTGGTCCTCCATATAGACGGATTGCCACTCACCGTAGTCGTTACCATAGTGCTCTCTCCAGTCGCCACCAACAGGAACTGAGTCGTTGCATGGATTGGAGAGTACGAAGGTTGGACTCATCATGGCACCAACACGGTAGGTCATCGCTGGAATGAATGGGGCAAATGCTTCTGCCAGGTTGTACTGGATCTTGTAGTTGTCTAAGACCACAATTGCGCCTGAGTTTGCTGTCCAATTGTCGAACGCTGCCGCGAACTCTGGACTAGCAGGACCAAGGTCTGGGTCGTAGGCAATATCCTCGAGTGCTAGACCGCCCAATATTGGCTCAATAATCATCCAAACAGGACCTGCAAGGCGGAAGGCCTTGACTGCTCTCTCAAAGTTCCATTTGGCAACACTCGCATTGAATGGTGTTCCATCGTGGAAAGTGATGCCCTGGCGGAGAGTGATGTTGTACTGCTTTCCATCTGCTGATATTTCTGGAGCCGATGCAGCCAATAGTGGTACACTAGGCACCGTATCAGCTGTCCCAAACGGATAGTAGTATAGTGTTTCGTATACTTGTTCTTGTATGGCGCCACCACGTGTCTCATAATTGACGTGCGGGTCCAAGCTTACAGGGTTGCCTATGGTCTCTATGATCAACTGGTCCTCAGGAGTCTGAGTAGGTTGTGATAGGAAGACAAAAGCAACGCCAGCACCCGCAACCACAATCACGATGACTATGATAGCGTACATCTGGTTTCTTTCCATAGGAAATAACTTCCTCCTTCTTGCAAGAAGTGTGTGTCAGAGACACTGAAATCTTGCCATGGCAATACAAAATGTATGCCACAGTGGAATGAATTTGGGTATTCATTGTCTAATATAGCTTACGGGCAAATCATCGTGTATTGACGTACACAACAAAGCAGAAATATGCACTTTGAAGTCGCAAAACCTTCCGCGGCTTTGAGGAGATTTCAAAGCTATCCATACTCTGCTTTCGACGAATCATGCAGATTGCGACAGAAAATATCTTTCTTTTCTGACATCCAAAGGCTTAAATGACTGTCAAAAGTGCTGCGCCCTTTGAAATCAGTTTGACACAATCCGGCTAACCCCCATTATAGGCATAGGAAGTGGTCGACCATGAGATTAAGAGATTATGTGATAAGAAGGATATTCTTGTCTATTCCTGTAGTAATTGGAGTCCTAGCCATAACCTTCGTCTTGGCTTATATGGTCGGAGATCCTCTCTCATTATACATTGACGAGAGGACTAATCCAGCTACCTATGATGCAATCAGAAGACTACATGGGCTTAATGAACCCATTTACATTCAGTTCTTCCTTTATCTAAGAAATCTGTTCTCAGGCGATTGGGGATATTCCAATACAATGAGGATGGATGTAATCCCCTCAATCCAGAGGCTGTTTCCTGCCACAATAGAGTTGGCTATTGTATCAATGATCATTGCAGTTGTAATTGGCATCCCACTTGGCATTGTTTCAGCTACAAGGAAGGACCAGATGACAGATCATGCAACTCGAGTGATTGCTCTTGCTGGAGTATCGATGCCCATCTTTTGGTTTGCTCTTATGCTCAAGTATCTGTTCTATTACCAGTTCTTCATGTGGGGATTACCATTTCTACCGGAGGGAGGTCGGTACTCCTTCTATTACATCGACTATGTTCCGGTAACTAACTTCATCTTAGTGGATTCCATATTGACTTTGAATCCCGTTCTATTCTTTGATGCTCTCATTCACTTTGTGATGCCTGCAATGTGTCTTGGCTACATCTATCTAGCCGTTATCACCAGGATGATGCGTTCCAGCATGCTTGAAGTTTTGAAAGAGGATTACATAACGCTGGCGCGTTCAAAGGGTTTGAGGGAGAGAGTCGTCATCTACAGGCACGCTCTCAGAAATGCCATGATTCCTACTGTGACAGTCATTGGCCTTGCCTTTGGCGGACTCATTACTGGAGCTGTTCTTACTGAAACAATATTCAGCTGGCCTGGACTTGGTCGGTGGGCAGTACAGTCCATCCTCACATCGGATATACCGAGTATCAATGCGTTCACAATTCTAGTGGCTATAGTATTTGTTACAGCTAATCTGATTGTTGATCTCATATATGCCGGGCTAGACCCAAGAATACGCTATGGATGAGGTGAAGAGAAGTGGGCGAATTAACACAAATTGAAGTAGAAGTTGTTGAAGAGAAGGCACCTCAGACGGTGAGAATCCTCGGTATCTTCCAGGCTATCCTTGGTCTAGTGGGGGTTGCAGCAGGTGTGTTGCTCCTGGTCCCTCTCGTGGAACCCTTCATGCTGGGGACGATTAATTTTACCGCTATTCTGGGTAGACTGATTCTGAATACGGGCCCGATGGCGCTATTCGGTTTATGGCTGTTCAATATCGGCAGGTCGGTCTACAGGGTGGAGGCTCATGTATTTCCATGGATCATTTACGCTAATATCATATACGTGGGACTGCTCTTCTTGATAGGCGGCTTCGTGCCATACTTGGCTATCGGTAGTCTCATCTCAATTCTGCTTCTATTCATTCCTAGTACCAGATCTTATTGGTGGCAGCTCTTCAGAGAAGATTTAGGTCCAAGGATGAAAGAACTACGGTATAGTCTCTACCTGATTAGAAGAAGTCCATTGGTGGTAGTGGGATTGGCAATCATCATTGGCTATGTTATTATTGCCTTGACCGTTCACTACTGGGCTCCTTATGGCCCTACCGAGAGAATATGGACCGAAACTCTGGCGCCACCTAGCCCGACTCATATATGGGGGACTGACCAGAATGGTGGAGACATTTTCAGCATGGTCATGTGGGCGACTCGAATTGACCTGCGAATTGCTTTCTCAGTGGTTGGAGTTGCACTAATCATTGGTACAATAATTGGCGCTGCTGCTGGCTACTTTGGCGGCGCAGTTGACGAGGTTGTGATGCGAATCACAGATGTCTTCTTTGCTTTCCCCGGTCTCATCCTAGCAATGGCAATTGTGTCTGCCCTTGGTGAGAGAAACCTTGACAACATTGCCATAGCTCTTATGGTTGTCTGGTGGCCCACATATTCCCGTCTTGTAAGGGGTCAAGTGCTAATTGAGCGCGAGAGGTTGTATGTCGAGGCTGCTCGGTCTGTAGGTGCATCAGACTTCAGGATATTACTGACACACATCCTACCTAATACAGTACAGCCTGTCATAGTGCAAGCTACCCTTGACCTAGGTGGCGTTCTTTTAACAGCAGCCGGACTGAGCTTCATTGGTTTCGGCGCAGAAGCAGGTACAGCAGAATGGGGGCTCATGATCGCTACAGGGCAGGACCACTTTATCTTGTACTGGTTGGTCTTCTACCCTGGCATTGCGATACTACTGTGTGCACTTGCTTTCAATCTAGTCGGAGATGGAGTGAGAGACATCCTAGATCCAAAACTTAGAAGGCGATGATGGCAGGAGATATAATTGCTATGACTGAATCTAAAAATGAGCATCAAGATTCCCAAGATGAAACCCTCACGCTTGAAACTGATGTGATCCTTGATGTTCGAGGGCTCAAGACTTCCTTCTACACATATGAAGGAGTCGTTAAGGCACTTGATGGAGTTTCTGTTCAGCTCAAGAAAGGGCAAACATTGGCATTCGTGGGTGAAACAGGATGCGGAAAGAGCGTTACTGCGAAATCGATTATGCGTCTTGTGGATTCACCAGGAGTAATTGAGGCTGGTGAGGTTATCTTCAGAGACCGTACACGAGGCAAAGATGAAATTATCACTGATCTATTGAAAGTGTCTGAAGATGAGATGCGTCATATCAGAGGCAACCGCATAGCCATTGTGTTCCAAGACCCTGCTACATATCCAAATCCAGTGTTCCGGGTCGGGGACCAGATTGCTGAGGTCATATCTCTTCACCAAGATCTTGCAAAGGAGGCTCTGATGATGAAGATTAATCGCCTGGATGCCACATTAGCAGAGAATCCAGCGGCTCCAAATGCAGATCAAATCAAAGAGAAGATCAATGAATACCGAAGTCAACTCGATGATCCCCCGCCGCCAACAGATGAGGACAAGAAGCAGGTGGCCAAGAAGAAAGCGGTTGAAATGCTTAAAATGGTCCGGATGCCCTCTCCTGAGGAGATAGCCGATCAGTATCCCCATGAACTTTCTGGAGGTATGAGACAGAGAGCGCTCATTGCCATGTCTCTTTCCTGCAATCCTCAGATTTTAATTTGCGACGAAGCTACAACAGCACTGGATGTGACTGTTCAGGCTCAAGTCTTAAATCTTCTAAATGAGCTCAAGTCAGAGTTTGACTCTTCAATTATCATCATTACTCACGACTTGGGTGTTGTAGCAGAAACCTGCACACATGTTGCGGTGATGTACGCCGGAGTAGTTGTTGAATATGCTTCAACTGATGAGCTTTTCTCAGACCCAATACATCCCTACACTTCGGGTCTGCTTCGAGCGATCCCGAAACTGACTGAGAAGACTGACCGGCTTTTGCAGATTAAAGGAATGGTGCCTAATCTAATTACACCGCCTACAGGATGCAGATTCCATCCAAGATGTGAATTCGCCACAAGCATTTGCTCAGAAGAACGACCTCCGAGAGAGGAGATGAAGCCCAATCACTGGGTGGAGTGTTTTCATCCACAGGGTTCCATGAAGAAGAAGGGGTGATTTATGATGAACGAAGATGTACCTCTGGTGCAAGTTAAGAATTTGAAGAAATACTTCCCTTTGACTGGTGGAGTATTCCGTAAGGTTCTTGGGTATGTTAGAGCGGTTGACGACATCTCCTTTGACATTTTGAAAGGTGAAACCCTTGGGCTTGTCGGGGAATCTGGTTGTGGGAAGACAACTACCGGCCGAACCTTATTGAGGCTCATCCCTCCCACATCAGGCACTATGATCTTTGAGGGACAAGACATCAGTGAACTCAAATCAAAGGATCTACGGTTCCTCCGTCGCAACATGGGCATCGTGTTTCAAGACCCCATGGCCTCACTTGATCCGCGGTTGACCATTAAGAACGCAGTCGGAGAACCATTACTAGTAAACGGTATTGCTCGCGGCTACGGGTTGAGACGGATGGTTATCGAACTACTCGAAAAGGTTGGTCTAAATGAGGACCACCTCAACAGATTTCCACACGAATTTAGCGGTGGGCAAAGACAACGTATCTGTATTGCACGCGCCCTTGCATTGAATCCAAAGCTCGTTGTGATGGACGAGCCCACATCCAGCACTGATGTGTCTGTTCAGGCGCAGACTCTCAATCTCATGAAAGACCTGCAGCAAGAATTTGACTTAACATATCTGTTTATCTCTCACAACTTGAGCGTTGTGAAGCACATGAGTGACAGAGTTGCTGTGATGTATCTAGGGAAAATAATGGAGATGACCCCACGGGATATTTTCCAAGAAGCAATGCATCCCTATTCAGCTGCTCTGGTGTCCGCCGTACCTGTACCGAACCCTGAATATCGGGGTCGGACACAGATTCTAGCTGGTGAAGTGCCAAGTCCAATTAATCCTCCAACTGGATGTAGATTCCATCCCAGGTGCAGATTTGCCAAGGAAGTCTGTAAGGAAGAGATTCCAGAACTTCGTGACATGGGTGATGGCCACCTCGTGGCTTGTCACTTTGCAGGAGACTTGGACCTTGATTACAAATCCCAAATAGAGGCACAAGAGGCTCCGGTTGCAGGAAGATAGATTTTGCTCTGAACCACATATCTAATTGCTAAAACGAAGCAGAAAAGTAAGCGAGGTATAACGAATGACTGAAGAAGAGAAACAAGAGAGCGTTGATTGGTCTCAATATGGTGACCATGAGAGCGGCACTCATATGCCCCTTGATAAGACTGACTACGTTGCTTTGTTCATTGCATCGATTCAGTCAATATTTCTTCCGCTTGTGATATTGGCAATTGTGCTTGTTTCTATAGGATTCCTGTTTGCTCTAATGCCGTAAAGCGGAGTGAATACACGTGTGGATGAACGCCCTTAAAGGCGGCTTAGTGTGGGGCACCGTGCTCACTGCACTCATTCTATCTACAGGCGTTGTCGCTTCACTTATAGCACAGGCCATGGTATTCTTCTACATTGCAGGCGTTCTCACATTCCTAGGCAGCGGAATCCTTTTGCTCCTTGGTGGCTGTCTCTTCGCACGACAACCACTTGATGATGAGAAGAGGCTAGAATCTGATGGGACTCCAACTTCTGTCTGGAAACGAGCACTACTAGGTCTTGACCTCATGGTCGCCGCGATCTTTCTCTTTCTCTACGGTTTCATCATCAATGTCATCGGGGCTAGCTTCGGGTTCTGAAGAAAAGATGTCGATGTCTTTCTGGATTAGACCGTATACTCTTCCTGGGATGAGGAAGATTAGAACTACGATTAGAACAACGGTGACAACGAACAATCCATAAGCCAGAGCCGGATTGATTTCACCAAGAGGGGTATATACAGTAGCCAGGATGAAAGTGAATAACATTGTAATTGCATAGGTCGCTCCTTCCAGTAGCAAGTCACTCCACGGCGCTATCACAATTGCAGCAGTTCCTATTGCTAGTAGCACACGCACCCATCTCGAGATTGCCCCAAATGAAACCTTGGCGTATGCGAAGTCGTCTACCTTCAGATCGGCTGGGTCCTGCTTTAATAGCCATTTCAAAAGACCATCAGATGCCGCCACATCAAAAGGCGCTTGAATCAAAAGGATTGCCAGAAGGAGGATTACAACAGAGCCTCCAACTAGTGTAAAACTGAAAAAGACCAAGTACGCCGCCATAAATGAAACCATTGTCCCCAATATTGCAAGTGCTAATGCACCCTCAGTAGTCCTTTCTACTAAAGCTGTACGGATGATCTCACCACCCTTGCCAAGCTTGTTCTGAATGACATTCCTCATTACCCACTGATAGGATAGACAATTAGAGTAGTGTGTCTTGCCTGAAGTATCGACCTTTTCAGAGCCAAACCTGGCTTCGAGATAGATAGTTATCTCTTCACGGCTCATCAAACGCTTGCGCCATATCACTGCCATAACAAATGATAGAATTCCAAGCAGGATTGTTGCTAGCGTCATGTACATCTACAAGATTCCTCAGAGTTATTGCTTCAGAAAAGAGAAGTTAGGGTGTTCTTGAATCCTACCTTTTCAGTAGAATCAGGTGAGAATGCCAGGGCTCGCTAATCAAATTCCATCCACGTCTGATTGAGATCCTAAATGTTTCTGTGCGACCTGAAACAGAGCATATGCTAGCAGTGGAACAAGAGGAACACTGATAATGAAGGACACTAGTGCAAGCGGAGGCGAGATTGCGGCCAATGGGAAATAGATTTGTTGCATAAAAACTGCGAAATATGTGGCTATTGCGAGTCCCACAGCGTCTGGAAGAATATCGCCTATTGGAGCGAGGGCAAACGAAAAAACAGCGATTAGGATCAGAGTGTATGCCCATCTCTTTATTCGATTTGACGACACCATAGCGTATGCCCAATCTCCCATCTTGAATTCAGTTGGCTCTTGTTCAACGAGGTATGTAAGAAGTTCATATGACACTCCCACCTCGCCCGATGGACGAATGATAAAGACTGCAATGAGGACAGTCACCATAGCAGCTCCTGCAATAAAGAAACTCTCAAACATGACTAAGACTAGAAGGACTGGACCAATTCCCATGCCTAAGCCAACCAACATAGTGCCCACCATCGTGTTCTCACCAATGAAATCGCTCAGTGACTCTCCTGACTTCAAATAGTCGCCACGAACTACATTCCTTATGACCCAGTGGTGCGACAAGCAATTCGTGTATTTCTTGTTGCCGCTGATATCAACATCATTGACATCAAATCGCTCTTCAAATGTTGAGAGCAAAGTTTCCATTCTTCCTACTCTATTCCACCACATTAGAGAAATTCCAACCGCAAGAAGTCCAAGAAGTGTGAGGGCTATTGTCATTAGCATCTTAGTTACGCTCTTCAAGTAGTCTTTGCAATGCCCAGAACCATATGTCAGCCAGTAGTGCTGTCAGTGCATCGGCTCCAGATTCTAGGACGTATCCCACAAATAGATGCACAACGCCGTTAAGCTTTGAAGGTTTTCTCTTCTCTATTTGCAATGTCACACTTTCGCCTGGAACGCTGATGTGAATTCCATGGTCGTGGAATTCCTTAGCTGAGCTAGAAAAATCATAGTCCAGATAATCTAGAGGTAAAGGATGAGCATCGGCTGTTGCTGCTTCTAGGTGAATGACAAGATTGAATTTCTGATAGATGTAGTTTGGAATAAGCTCTCTCTTGTCAGGTATTCCGAACTTTCGCATGGTGATTTGACTCCTATTAATAAAACCTCCAAAGTCTCCACCTTCTCCGTTAATCTCAAGTGTGTTGTTGGTTTTCGAATACCTGAGGATATTCTTCCCCAGGCTCCATCTCCTTACAGCCTTGATATTCGAAGTCTTCTCCTCATCCTGATGCCAGAAGCAGTATGGCATCGTAGTCATGGCTAGCATTTTCTCTTGGTCCCAAGGCTTTCGCTCCATCAATTTCCACAATGCATCATTAACGACATAAAGCGACATGCACACGGTGGGAATATGCGATGCATAATCTTGAAGGAAATTTGGAATTCCCCCCTCTGGTGACATGTGATCTATAATGTAATTCAATTGGTCAGATTCGAGTATAACCACCTTCTCATCCTGAAACATGGCGCGTTGTTTAGGAGTGAAGGAGAACTCAACTCCATACGTTTCAGCGAATTCTCTGAATACTGCTTCGGATTGACCAATCATCATTTCGGAACAAGTTCAAACCAAGATGTGCTCTCAAAACCCTTTCGCTAATGACATCTTTCGCTCACGAAGCAAATCAATACATATCCCGATAGACCTAAAACAAAGAATGGACCCATCCGCGAGATGTGAGTACCATGAATAGTCTACATGGAAAGGACCTACTATGTACACAGGACTGGAGTGTTGAGGAGCTCGAGAAGACTCTTGACCTATCATTTGAGATGAAGGCCAATAGATATGACCATCCCATGAATAATTGTCTCAACCGCCGTACTTTCATGATGTTCTTCTATAATCCTTCAGTAAGAACCAGACAATCTTTCGAGGCTGCAGCCTCAGAGCTGGGTGGTCACGCTCAATTCCTGGAGCCGAAGTCTATGCGACTCAAGTCAGCCAAGACTGCTGGAGAGACCATTCAGGATGCAGCCGAGGTCATGAGTCGCTATGGAGTGGGTATTGGCATTAGAGTTCTTGAGACCGCCTTGGAGTACTATGGACAGGGTCATGAGATGCTTGAAGAATATGCGAAATATGCAAGCATTCCAATTATTAGCATGGCTCATGATCGATTCCACCCTTGTCAAGGACTAGCTGATGTCATGGGCTACAGGATGCACGGAGGAAAGAACCTCAAAGGCAAGAAATTCCTCCAAGTCTGGGGAAAGGGCGCCCTGGTGAGGTCATGGTGCTCAGTCCAAGAGAGTGTCTTAATCAACACTCGCCTAGGAATGGATGTCACCCTTGCCTATCCAAAAGGCTATGATTTGGATCCTGAGGTCATGAAGTGGTGTGAGGAGAACGCTGACGATGCTGGCGGCAGGTTCGAGATTGTCCATGATCTCGAGGAAGGATATGAGGGAGCTGACTTCGTCTATTCCCGCAATTGGATGACAGCGGGCTTCTATGATGATATGAACAAGCACGGTATTGATGCAGCCAAGAGCAAAGAGATTGAGATTGCCGCGAAATATGATGACTGGATCACAACCAAGGGATGGATGGCGAAGACTAATGATGCCTACTTCACTCACTGTGGTCCTGTGGACAGAAACGCAGAAGTGACTGATGAGGTCTGTGATAGCCCCAAGTCAATTGTCTACGATGTGGCGGAGAATCGTCTACATGTTCAAAAGGCGATCATGGCTTTGACAATGGGCAAATAGAAGAATGCTAGGCAGAGGAGGCCTCGCGGCCTCCCCTAAGGCTGACTTGAGAAACCAAGCCTTTCAACGAGAAAATCTGCCCAACCCATTAGGTTCAAAAGCGAGATTAGATATACAATCGAGAATCCGATGACTAAGGCCTCTATTGCTCAGCTCACTGATGAAAGGATTGATGATTGGTTAAGAGTGTATAATGAAGGCAAAGGGAATATCCCTGAGTTTCATCCACTCATGCCTCATGAGCTTAAAGCCCTCATCAAGCAAGGAGTCGTCAATCCTGAACGAACTCTTCTAGGTCTTGAGGATGGTATTGCCACTGCTGTTGCTCGTTACATTGGGTCTGATGACTCTCAATCTGCATTCATGTCTGATATCAGCATTATATCTGGAAAGACTGAGGGTCTACAGTGTATTATTGAATTTGTCATGGACTGGGCTCGTGATATCCGAGCCAAACGAATTGCAGCTTGGACACCTCTATCAGCTATCAAGGTACCGGATGTCCTTAGTGAATACACCTTTGAAGCTCGTAGAGTCTTAGTCAGTCTGAAGCTCGAGATTGATTCTGAGTTGTCGATTGATGAAACCCTGATAAGTCGCGTGAGAGAGTGGGAGAGCAAGGGACCAGCTCAGCGACTCATGGATCTCTTCGGCGGGCTTTTCTCGAGACCTCTTGATCTACACGAATTGAGAGACGAAGCTGCTTACAAGTGGGAGCCACGATTCACCTTGCTTTCTCGGGATTATGAAACCACGCTGGCTGTTGCATATAGGTCCGAGGCTAATAGACAAATGGGCTGGATTGACCTCACTCCATTGAAGGCAGGAGCAGCTTTAATCGAGGTGCCTGACTCCAGTCTCATTTCTCACCTTGCTGCTCGATTACACCTAGATGGTGTGAAGGAAATTCGAACCGAAGTAGATGGCGACCTCCTGGAGAAACAGCCCTTCATCGAAGCAGGCTTCGAAACCATCCGAACCCTCATGGAGATGGAACTGCAACTCAACTATGAGTAGGAATCTCAGTTTGGCGCGTTTTGGTGCTTCGGAAAAATAGGCGGTTATTTTCGAGGGAAGGCCTATATATGCTTCAGAGAGGATTGTCGCGTCTTGAGCCAAAGCCGGGAGGACGGAAACTGGACAAGATGCGTGAACCGAGTCAAGCCTGCGTCAAAGGCTTGGTGGAGGATATCACTCGTGGGCGCCGATGCGCGCTCACACTTCATTCTTTCTCAATCTCACCCCATCTATGACATCTGACATAGTGCCTAGGTTCAACTTCTCTATACTCTGGAACTTCCGTTTTGCAGGTTTCAATACAGTAGTCGCATCTTGGGTGAAATGGGCACCCAGACGGAAGGTCTGTGAGGTCGGGAGGGCTTCCTCTTATACCCCTTAGCCGAGGTCTTTTTCTGCCGGCCTTCATCTGCATCATTGCAATGGTGGGGAAAGAGGCCATGAGCCCCATGGTATATGGATGGCTAGGATGATGAAACATCTGAACGGCATCACCATATTCCTGAATCTTTCCCGCGTACATCACTGCAACTCGGTCAGATAGCTCAGCGATAACTCCAGCGTCATGGCTGATGAGAAGAGTGGACACATCGAAATCTTCCTTCACCATTCTCAACAGGTCCATAATTTGGCGCTGGATAGTTACATCAAGTGCAGACGTCGGCTCGTCTGCAATCACAAGGTATGGGCCTGATATGAGTGACATTGCAATCAAAACCCTTTGGCTCTCGCCTCCAGAGAAACTTCCTGGATCGAGCACATATCGAATACCTGCGTCTGCAAGCTGGACCATGCCGAGGTATTCAAGCACTCGCCGCTTCATGTCAATCAGGCGTACATCTTCTTCGTGAATGTCTATGGGTTCTGCAGTCTGATGACCGATGCTGTGCTGTGGGTTGAGTGCATGAGTGAGACCTTGAGGAATAAGTGAGATCTCCTTTCCTCGAATCTCGACCAGGTCCTCCTCCTTCATTGATGTCAGATCCTTTCCTCTGAACATCACCTTCCCTTGGATACCTGGTCGGTCCTCCGCAAGGGATCTGTTTCCTGCCTTGAACTGTTTCAGTAGAGTGGGATCGCTTGATGCTCCTGCTTGGAAACGAGCCACTCGTTCAAAAAGCCCCATAATTGCGAGGGCTAGCGAGCTCTTCCCACATCCGCTCTCTCCAAGGAGACCTACTGCCTCTCCTTCTCGGATTTCGAGTGAAACATCGTCTACAGCTCTGACAAGTCCTTTGGAGGAGGGATAGTATGCTCTTAGGTTCTCCACGATGAGGAGCTCGTCACCCTTTGGCAAAGGATTCACCGACACTGTTGGCGAGCGATTGTGTAATAAACAGTTTTGAAAGAGCAGGGAAAGACAACGATTAAGTCATGCCCTGTTAACCCAATGTCAGGTTGGAAACATGACGGAATTGAAAGTCTATTTTGCAAACAGACAGGCTAGGCCTGACTACAATATGCTTGACAAGCTGGAACATGTCTTCATTGAAATGGGCCTTCCTGATGCAATACAGGCTGATGAAAAAGTGATGATCAAGACTCACTTCGGTCTCTACGGGAATACAAACCACATACGACCAGCATATGTCCGGAAGCTTGTGGATTTAGTCAAGAGCGCTGGAGGTTTCCCCTTCGTTGCAGACACCGCGTCTCTTGCATACGGGACTGGACGACCATATGGGGGCCGGACTACTGCACCTGAGTACTTGATGCGTGCTGCTCTCAACGGATTCACGCCTGGAGTCTTAGGCGCACCTATGGTCATTGCAGATGGATACTGGGGAGTCGATACCTATTCGGTTCCGATTGATGGTGACCATCTAAAGTCTGTCCCTGTTGCTGGTGCCGTTCTCGATTGCGACAAAGTCATTCTGCTCAGCCATGCGAAATTCCATCACATTGGTGTCGCTGCAACTATCAAGAATATGGGTGTTGGAATGGTCGGCAAGCAGGGAAAGGCTGCAGTCCACTGTCCTGATGGCCTTCAAATCAAATCTGAAAATTGCCTTGGTGTTGAGTGTTCCAAGTGTGTGCCTGTCTGCCCAAAGCGATGCATAGAGGTTTCAGAGGTTGTCACGATCCACATGGACCAATGTGTCACCTGTGGGCACTGTGCATCTGTCTGCAGGTCAACTAAAACCAACACGATTGCTATGCCTTGGTCAGGATCAAACATGGCTGAGCGAATCGTAGAGAACTCACTAGGTGTGACAAAATCAATTGGAGCTGACAAGTTTTACTATATCAATCTTGCAATCGATATCTCTGACCATTGTGACTGCATCTGTGTTGGAGCACCTCTGCTCATGCATGACCTTGGGATTCTGGGATCAACTGACCCTTTGGCAATTGACCATGCAACACTTGAGGTCATGAAGAAAGCTGCTTTGAACCCTCAATCATCCGGGATATCTGAATTTGCGAATCTTGTGGAGCGGTCTACTAGAATCTTCGAGCATGGTGAGAAAATAGGACTCGGAACAACTCAATACAAATTACTCGCTTTATCTCGAGCAAAACCGGATGGCTCTCCCCATGGATAGGTTCTGGATTCCTATCATTAGTACTCAGGTTTGATTCTCTCAAAGATTCATCAATTGAAGCCTCCCCGCTAAAGATAAATGGCTCATAGCTCCTACCTTTGCTCGAATCGAAGGGGAATATGAGGCTCATGTCATATGACAAGAAGCGCATCTGTTTTCCAATTCTGGTAGTTCTGGCCGCTTTCATTTTGTCCACTCAATTCCTTGCTGGAGGGTTCCCATCTATTTCCAATGATTGCTCAACCTCTGGATGCCATACAAACGACACAGGGATGGCAATCCAAGTAAGTTCTTCATCCTTTGAAGTAAATCCGGGTACAACTATCGAGCTGAACATCTCTGCTAGCGGAGAGCTATGCAAATTTCCCAGTGAATTGGTTGACAATAGTGCGTTTGTCTATGAAGCACTAGATGACGAGGGAAGTGTCCGTGATGGCGACGTTGCAGATCTTAATACCGAAGTGGGTAAGATAGATGTCGAATACAAAGTCATTGTTCCATCTACCCTTGGTTCATACACATTGTGGTTCTTCATTGCGGCAAACGCGGGAAGAAGCAATTCAACTCAGATTTCAGTGATAGTTGTCACCTCAACACCTACTCCTGTATCATCTAACACAACTGCAACCTCTCCAACTTCAACAACGCCTGCTCCAATTGCCCCATGGATAGATATCTCAGCCTTGCTCATCCTACTGAATCCTAATCTTCTTTTCACTTGGGGATTTCTCTCGGCCCTTCTACTTGCTATTATGTATCTCACTTCCCGGGATAAACCAAAACCCCGCGCTATTATACCCGGGTCAATCATCCTTGCATTCGGTTGGGCGGCAATTATACAGTCAGGATATAGATTCAATCCTGCTGCAATTCTTATCCTAATTGCCGGCTTTATCATAGTGTGGTATGCAGAGTTGCAGGCCAGACGCATTGTAGAACGCCGGGTGACGAACTAGCACGAAATTTCTGGACTAGATATATGAAATTCGCAACCATTAATACCTAGCTTCTCATCGGCCTCTTGAGGCTTTGCAATGGGAAAATCAAAGGTCTACTTCACAGATCGTCAAGCGCGACCGGACTACAACATGATTGACAAGCTCGAGCATATCTTCAAGGAGCTCGGCCTTGACAAGGATATCAAACCTGGTGAGAGAGTTATGGTCAAGACCCACTTTGGCCAGTGGGGCAACACCAATTACTTGAGACCGGCCTATGCACGCAAGATTGTGGATCTTGTAAGAGCTGCAGGCGGAGAGCCATTTGTCGCTGAAACAACTGGTCTTGGCTATGGTGGCGGAGGAACATATGGAGGTCGTACTACAGCACCTGAATATCTGGGAATGGGAACACTCCATGGCTATACTGAAGCTTCAGTAGGTGCCCCGCTTATCATGGCAGATGGATACTGGGGGACAGACATCTACGATGTTGAAGTGAATGGCGATCACGTGCAGAACGTGGACGTTGCAGCTGCCCTGCTTGACTGTGACAAGGTGATTGTACTCACTCATGCGAAAGGCCATGGTCTCGGGGGAATTGGTGGAACACTCAAGAATCTAGGTATTGGGCTTGTAGGCAAAAGGGGCAAAGCTGCTATGCATTTCATGGGCGACATCAAGATTGATCCAGAGAAATGTCTTGGGCCAGAGTGCTCGAAATGCTTGAAGGTCTGTCCGACAAGATGCATTATCATGAACGAGAAAGCAGAGGTCGATGAGTCACGATGCATCCGCTGCCACCATTGTGTAGATGTCTGCAGAAAGGTTGAGGCTAAAGCAACAAAAATGTCATGGAGGCCAAACCATGAGCAAAGTCCAATTTTCGTTGAGAATTCTGTTGGAGTGATCGATTCGATTGGAGCTGACAAATTCTACTACATCAATCTGGCGATCGATATCAGCGACAAGTGCGACTGCTGGAATGTAGGTGCACCTCTACTGGTTCATGATATTGGCATCTTTGGATCAAGAGACCCTTTGGCAATTGACCAAGCTACACTGCAGGCTATCAAGGATGCTCCAGCAAATCCTGACTCTCCAGCAGCTGATCTTGAATGTGGAGCCTGCAAGTTTGCCATGGTGCATGCATGTAAGAATCCTGAAACTGGTGAAATCCTGGAACTTGCAGAACTCCAATTGGCTCATGCTGAGAAAATGGGTCTGGGAAGCAGAGAGTACGAACTCGTGACAATCACTAAAGAACCACCCAAGAGGCCAGGTGAAGACTAGGAGGGGGCTATATGATCCCAGCATGGTTTAGAGATAAAGTGATCCAAACGCATGAGAATATGAGAGCGCATCTCCATCATGTTTTGATGGATTTGACCTATGACGAGTTAGTCAAACAGGTAACTTCCGAGGAATACTCAAGGTCAATCGCCGGAATCGTAATGCACATCGGTACCGCTGAAACCTACTGGTTTCACAAAGCTAACAATTCAATTGGGCCTCCTGTCATTGCAGATACATTCGAAGAGGTACTAGCTCGAATTAAAGAGAACACTGAGAAGATTACGAAGATTGTGCGTGAGTGTCCTGAGGAACAGCTTCACGTCATCCCTCCAAATGAAGGTGGGCCATCTATAGCTTGGGCAGTTCTGAGGACTTGTCAGCATGGGATATACCATACAGGGCAAATTGCTAAAATACGTCGAATGATTGGTGCAAAGGAATTGCAGCCTGCACCAGAGAACCTGTGGGGGAAGGCAGTTGATTCTCCTCTGGAGATAGTGAGAGCCTTAATGGATGAATGCTAGACGGCATACTAATCCATACAGCCATCCAAGATTGACTATTAAGTGGCAGCACTAATCCCCATAGGAAGTGACCTGAACAGGGGTGTTATGCTACTGCCGCTATTTCCGCCAGGTGACATAGTTCGTGACATCATTTTACTTTTGGATGGTGCCATTGTCTTCTACTCATTTCTCCTGGGGATTGTCCTACTCGGCCAGTGGTACAGGAGTCCATTTCGAAAGGCAGTCGACGTGAAGCTTGCATGGGGTCTCTTCTTCATTGGGATGGTTGGAAATACGTCCGCGTTTATGCTTGCTGACTTCTACTTTACAGAGGATCCGCTTAACATCTTCTGGGTCAAAATAGGTTACATGTGCCTAATTCTCGCTCTAGTCGCCTTCTTCTCAACGATAGAAAGAATGCTGCCATATCGGCTCCACCATGTCTTTTCCCTTACGGGTCTAGCTTCTGCAGGACTTACCGTAGTTTCTCCAAGTGATTATATTGAGGCAGTCGCCTTGTTCATTTCAATAATCACTTTGATTGGCGTCATGATTTTCCTCACTTTTTCGATACGAAATACCAGTGGCGCAGTTCGAAGAAGCATTGGTCAAATCGTTGCAGGATTTCTCATAGGATTTGTAGGATTCTTGGGCAGGAGCGATATCTCCTATTATGCATTTGGCGAAATGATATACACCCTCGGTGCAGCGCTTATGGTAATAGGGCTCATCATATTCGGCTATGCCTTGATCATGTCACCAGCTCTGGATGAACTTGACTGGCGCCATCAATTGGTCGAGCTGTATATCATCCAAGAAGGCGGCTTGTTAGTCTTTCACCATCACTTCGAAGAAGTCCAAGACATCGACCAAGTCCTTACTGCTGCAGGAATCTCTGGTGTCCAATCTCTCTTTCAGGAAATCACTAAGAGTGAAGAAGGACTTAATGTGGTTTCAATCGGGGATTATGAGATTCTCTTCGCACATGGTGAGAGTTTCTCATCAGTTCTGATTTCGCGCAAGGCCTACCACATTCTGCTTTCTAAGGTTCAAGAGTTCACTGACAAATTTGATCTCATCTTTGGTCCTATCATTGAGAGATTCGAAGGAAGTCTTCATGAGTTCAGCTCAGTGCATGAGCTTGTAGGTTCTGTCTTCTAGCCGTTTATCCCGTGTGCCATATTCAGACCTTACCAGGATGGCAGCTCCTCATATCGATGGCAGAATATCCAATAGTCTTCCCCAACTTCTCGATACTCTGGAATGTCAGTTTTGCAGACATCCTTTGCGTATTCACATCGAGGATGAAACGGACAGCCAGATGGGAGATTTGTCATATCAGGAGGTGCTCCGGGGATTCCCTTGAGCCGTAGCCCTTTTTCACGTATCTTGCGCATCACTTCCATACTTGGATTGCTCATTATGAATGCTCGAGTGAATGGATGGCCAGGCGAATTCAGTACCCTCTCACTTGTGCCGAATTCCATAATTCGTCCAGCACTCATGACTGCTATTCGATCTGAGATTTCTGCGACCAGACCTTGGTCATTACTAATGAGAAGCAATGCTAGATCAAGTTCGCGACGGATTATTCCCAGGGCATCAAGAATCCGACGTTGCACACCCACATCGACAGCAGTCGTGGGCTCATCGGCTATCAGAAGACCTGGATCCGAGATTAGTGCCATGGCCAGTAGTATACGCTGGTCTTCTCCCATTGAGAACTCGCCAGGTTTCATGAATTGACGTAGGTCCGAGTCACCAATCTCCACAAGGTCAAGTGTTTCGAGCACTTTGCGAAGCACTTCCCTCTCTATCAATAGATTGTCTTCATCATGAGACCATAATGTTTCAGCGGTTTGTATGCCAATCTGGGTGTAGGGGTTCAGAGATTTCATTGTTCCCTGCGGAACATAGGTTATATCCATCCCCCGAATTTTCCGATATTCCTTTTCGTCTAGTGTCACCAAGTCCTTACCTTTGAATAAAATGCGACCTTCGATACCCGGTAGCTCTATTCCCAAGTCTTTGGAAGTAAGGCCCTTCTTTCTAGCCTCGTCCTTCTTTTCCCAGAGTTTCTTATTCTCTGGATCACTTGAAGCTGACGCATAGTAGCGCGAAAGCTCATCGAATATGCCTATGATAGCTAGCGCAACTGAAGTCTTGCCAGATCCTGATTCCCCAAAGAGCCCTACTGATTCTCCCTTGCGAATACCAAAGCTGATGTCATTCACTGCCTTTACTAATCCCTTCCTAGATGTGTAGAAGGCCTTTAGATTCTCTACCTTGAGTACATATTCCTCAGCATTCTTGAGCATGGTCGATAGTCTATCTTCACCTCTCAAATACTCTACGGCGTACGCAGTTAAGTCGCTATTGAGAGTTCGTATACCCTTCTCTTGCAATCACTTCTCCCTTGTACCACAACACTCCTCCACTGATTGTTACTGCCAGGTTGACAAGCGAATACCCAATTACCACCCAGATTCCCTCTCCAAATGCTTCCAATGTTGCAATAGAGAATATGTCAAGCAGGCAATCCAATAGATATCTACATCGCTCGAATCCGATACCTTCTCCAAAATTGTTAAAACTTGCATCACGAGGTTTGCATTCCACTCTAGGAGCAACTGCCTGATGGGACTACGCGATAGAGCAACGGTTGCAGTATATCTGGTTTATGGACTTCAGTCAACTGGAATGGCAATCAGCTGGCAATTTGCCACATTGTTTGTCAAGCATGAATTAGGCGCCCCAGATTTTCTTACTCTTACCATTGTCTACGCAACTCCATCCTTCGTTACCATAGCAGCCGTAAACCTCTGGGGAGCATTCTCAGATCGTTCAAGGGCACGAAAGCCATTCATGATCGTTGGCTTTCTTGGATATGCCTATACATTCGCGCTCTATTCCTTCGTAACCACCAGCCTTCAATTTCTAGTTGTTGGAGTCCTTGGAGCTATACTCTCATCAGCATCATTACCTGCCGGCACCGCTCATCTAACAACAGGAACGAAGAGCAAGGGAGAGCGAATGGGATACTTCATATCAGTTCAATCAGCGGGTTGGTTCGCTGGGGCACTGCTCAGTGGATTGCTCTATGATGCTATAGGAATGTTCACACTCTACAGAATTGCGGCCATAGCTTGTGTGTTTGCCACAGGCATAGCTATACTATTCGTTCAAGACCTGCCAGTGCAAGAGATTCCACAAGAGAAGAAGACTAGCTTCATCACACTCATTAGGAAGCCTGGGATTGCCCGCCTTTCACTTCTTGTAGCATTGAGTCAAATAGGAATAGGTTCTATCTCATTTATGCATGCAATAATCATCGTGGACGAGCTTGGTGGATTAGCGCTGTATGTTGGTCTCGCAAACTCAGTCGCGACGTTGATTGCGGTTGTAGTCACTGGCTATATTGGTAAGGTTGTAGACCGGAGAGGTCCAGTCAAGATACTGATTCTGGCGATGCTGTCCTACACAGTATTTGGGTTCGCTTTTGCCTTGGTTTCTGATCCGATAACTGCTACCATCATGTGGGCGCTCCCAATCTACCCGCTGGCATCTACAGCTGCATTTGCATTGGCATCAATGATATCCAGTGAAGATGAGCGAGGACGAGCTATGTCATTGATTAGTGGAGCTCAAACCACTGGCACTGCAATTGGTCCAGTTGTTGGCGGACTCTTCGCTCAGTTTGTCTTTGGATTGGTGCAACCAGTTGCATGGATTATGATGGTGTTCAATTTTGTAGCATTGGCTCTAGGAGTATCGCTACTAGGAATTTTGGGCTCAGGTCTTGTTTCTCAGGAAGCCACAACCTTAGCTTCAAAGCCTGATCAGTAAGTGTGGAGAATGATTAGATTCGATCAATCTATCTTCTATAGGTCTGGTGCCACCTTTTTGAACGCCTCAAGATGCTTGTTGATATCTTCTTCAGAATGTTGAACCGAAATGAGCCATTCTTCATCAGCCCCATAAGCCATTGGAATAATCCCTTCGTTTGCCATAGCGAGCCAATAATGATGGGTTTTGGCTTTGTCAACTTTCGTCCATGTTCTATAATCTCTAACTGGGTCTTTGGTGAATAGAATCCCGCCATTTGCGTTGATGCCTTGAACAATTGCTGCTAGTTTGCAATCCGTGATGATATCTTGGTATCCCTTGAGTAGGGTTTTACCTAGCTTCTCTATCTTCGTATAGCTTTCATCGGTGAGAATCTCAGTCAGCGTAATCTTGGCGGCTCTTATCGATAACGGGTTTGCTGAATATGTTCCAAACAGCCCTTCTGAGTCAATTCCATCTATTATCTCACCCTTCCCCCCACACGCACCAATTGGCAACCCTCCGCCAATTGCTTTAGCCAGACAGACTAGATCGGGCTTTACATCAAAGTACTCAGTTGCGCCGCCAGGTGCCAACTTGACTCCAGTCTTAACTTCATCGAAGATGAAGACGACATTATGGTCATCAGTTAGCTCTCTCAATGCCTTGTGATATCCCTCCTTAGGAGGAACCACCCCTGCATTCATCATAACTGGCTCCACAATGAGTGCCGCGACTTCGCCAAGATACTTATCTAGAAGGCTCTTGATTATGTCAATATTGTTGAATGGTGCAATGACTGTGTCTTTCGCTGTATGATTGGTGATGCCGTGTCCATATGGCACATTACTTGGCCGGTGATAAGGCCCAGCTTCACCTAATGTAGGTCTCTTGCTGATATGCAGAGAATCGGCCACCCCATGATACGCACCTTCAATCTTGATTATCTTGTCTTTTCCTGTGTAGCGCCTTGCCAATCTAATAGCGTACAAATTTGCCTCTGATCCTGAATTCACAAATCTGACCTTATCAATTGGGAATCGAGCAGCAAGCGCATCAGCTACCTCAATACTCTCCTTATGAGGTAGTCCGAAAATCGTGCCATTCTCGAGCTGATCCTGCAATCCCTCTACAATCTTTGGATGCCTATGTCCAACGATTAGCACACCCCAACAAAGATTGAAGTCTAGATACTCATTGCCATCCACATCCCAGACCTTGGGGCCCTCACCCCTTTCGATAAATATAGGATATGGATTGAATGTCGGAGCTGAGCCTCCTATGCCACCCGGTAACCGGACAATTGATTTCTGAAATAATGCCGCGGATTTGTCTGTCTTCTGCTTGTACTGCTTTGTCACTTCCTCTAGACTCATCTTTGTCGAAGCCACCTATAGTGAGTTGAGTGAAATGCAAGTCAATTCGTCATATATGATGATTGGTTGAATTTGATACCCCGTGTTGAATGTTATACCACCACTTTGAAATAAGAGTAGAGTTATCCTGTCATCATGAACGATGGCTGCACTCTTGCTGCCAAGATAATTGGTCCGCGGTATTTCATGCTGAAGAATCGAGATCTTGTCTATCCAGACTACCAGGATCATGCTGTGTTTGATGATACTATTTTTGCAGTGACTGGTGTCCACATAGGTACTGGTGATCCGATGGGCGTGTCGATTGGTGTGAATAGATGGGGCCTCTCTGTCTGCAGTTCAACTGTGTTGGCAAATTCCGACACAGCCTATGATGTGTTGCTTGAAAGGGTTCTCAGGGAATGCAAAACCTTTGACGAGGCCGCGGAACTAGTTAGGTCTGACCTGAACACTGGAAACAAGTATCAGTGGTGCAACTTCATACTGTCAACCCCTGAAGAAGTCGGTGCCATCGAAATTGGGGATGGTATCATGGAGACCGAGAAACTGCCAGTAATGATAACACGCGCGAATCATCATCTCAAGCTTCCTACCATGGAATCTCTAAAGGCAGCCAGTCGTGAGGAGCGTGAGGCTGCAGGTCCCATTCAAGATAGTCAGCACAGACGCCAAGTAGCTTCGAGGATGCTCGACTCGGCTGCCTCTATTGGCGACATGATTGAAATAGTTTGTACTCACAGCGAATCGCGAGGCTTCAATTCGATATGTAGACACAAAGCAAGCGACCCCGATGACCCACTTCTGGGTGAAACCTCCTATAGCTATATACTTGAAGTTCTAAAGACAAAGGCTGAAGAGTTCGATATCAGGATGCATGTGGCAAGAGGTAATCCATGCAGCAATACTTTCCAAGAGATTGAGGTGGACTTCTCATTGCCACCTATCGAAAGGCAGAAGATTGCACAATCATTCCCCTAGATTCATTTTCAACCGTGCAGGGATGACTCCCTGACTTTGCTCTCCCACAAATCGCCGCATATATGAGTCCGGACTAGATGAATATCCATTGGCGGAATTCAAGATGGAGCATACTAAGCTACGGGATGCCCTTGCAGGGGTATCTGTTACAACTGCAACTCCGTTTTCCGAGGATCTCAAGGACTTGAACCTTGATGGAATTAAAAAGAACCTGAGATTTCTTGTCGAGGAAGGAATTGGAATGGTTGTGCCTTGTGGCAACACAGGCGAGTTTTATTCCCTCTCTGAGAGAGAGTGGACTGATGTGGTTCAAACCACGATTGAGGCTGCAGGAAGCAAATTGGCAGTGATGGCAGGAGTGGGCCATTCTATCGGGACAGCTATTGACATGATGAATCAGGCTAAGAATCTGGGTGCTGAGGGTGTAATGATAATGTATCCCCAGCATGTTTTCTCCTCGGAAGAAGGCATCCTTCGCTATTATCAGCAAATCCTTGATGATTCGAAAGGCATCGGCGTGGTTCTATACAAAAAAGGACCTCTTCTTAGTGATGCAGTTCTCAGCAAACTAATCAGTAACAAGAATCTGGTTGGTGTTAAGTATGCATTCGGACGGATTGTCGACTTTGCCAACACCGTTCAGAAACTAGGGAGATCGATTATCTGGTCATGTGGCACCGCTGAGAGGTTTGCTCCATTCTTCTGGCTAGCAGGTGCCCAAGGGTTCACTTCTGGACTTGGGAATTTTGCACCTCACGTTTCCAAGCAGATGTTTGAAGCGTTGAAGACGAACAACTTTGATGAAGCAATGCGGGTGCAATCTATGATATCGCAGCTGGAATTCCTCAGAGAGGGAAGGGGTGCTGCAAACAATGTACCGGTAATCAAAGCACTTCTGGATTATGTAGGACTAGCTGGAGGGCGTTGCAGGGCTCCAATTCATCCCTTAAGTGAGGAGGAGCGAAGCGCGGCAATAGAATCAACTGAAGGATGGGATCTCAAGTTCGTCTGATAACAGAATTAGATGTCCATAAGTCGGTGAAGCTCAATCACATTTTCACAGTGCCTGCAAATGAAGGCAGTGGGGCCCACCCATTCAATATCCCGACTAAAATCGATCTCTGCATTGCACTCTGGACAATGTGGTTTCGCCCTTGAGGTATCCACTAGACTTTTTGTTAAAGAAGTAAAACCGACATCCGTCGAAGGTGCTTGGTTAGGAGCTTGCATATATTGCGATACAGAGGCTGCGTTCATAACCCGGAGTATCATGCGGGTGATACTACAGTGAGCAATATGGAAAATTGACTTGGCCCTTAATCCTCTGCAATCTCAACTCTCACATGACTGTTGCAGCTTGGGCACACAAGACTGCTGGTCCCACTCCATTCTACCACATCAAGCTCAATCGTGCTCCGACAGTAGGGACAGTAGACGGGAATCTGATATTTCGCTCCCGAGGGATATTGGTCCATGAAATCGCCATCCATGTAGTCGGTATCGGAAATCATTCCTACTTCGTAGGACCGAGCGACCGTTTGGTCAAATTGCATAGTTCTTCTTGTAGCGGACTGGACTGCAAACATGATTATCCCGAATACAATAGCGAAAATCAGCCCAGTACCTAGGAAGATTGGAATGACAATTGGGAATACATATTCAGCAATCCCGAGAAATTGGAAAAGCACCAATACAAAAATCATAGGGAGACAGAAACTAAGTCCAATGACTCCACCAATCTTACATCCTGAGCTTGAGCTATTACTCACTTTGTATCACTGCTTCTTCCTTCATTTGTCCACCTATAAACCCTGACAAGATGGAGTCATAATCTCATCAAACGAGATTCATCCACTCAGCAATGTGAGCGGCCCAACCAGCTGTTCTAGAAACCGCGAACAATTCCGTGTTCAAATAATACGGAATTCCAAATGAATGGTAGACTGCTGCGTTGTAGAGATCCACATTGGGATGGACAATCCTGTTTTTTCGCTGAAGAATTAGTTCCGCGCCTATTCTGGCGGTTTCCTCTATTCTCTCGTAGAGAGATAATGTTGCCTGGTTGTCAGTTCTTTCTTTCAGAATATCTCTTAGCATAACTGCCCTCGGATCAGTCGTCTTGTAGATCCTATGACCAAGTCCGTAGATGCGCTCACCGCTCTCAATGGCTTTTGTGAGATAGTCCTCGACGTTCTTGATATCTCCAATCTCTATCATTGCTTTCATCATAGCTTCACCAGCTCCATGATGCAAAGGGTCGATATGGTGGTCTAATGCTATTGTGAGCGACTCAGAAAGGGAGCTGCCATCCTTGATAGATTTCTCCAGCGCGCTAAGAGATGGGTTGCTTGGATCATCCATATGAAGAATGAAACATGATTCAAGGGCTCTTTCGTCATTGGGTGGCAACTCGGTTCCTTTCAGGATCCAGAAGAAGTTGTGTGCGTGTCCAAGAATCTCATTGCGAATGACAATGGGCTTGCCCATGAGATACAGCCATCCTGCCGCTAGCACCACTGGAGCAAGCGAGACAAAGGCAAGTAGTGAATCCAGAGCATCAAGATCATATTTCCGGGAGAAATGACTGACTCGGAATGCAAGGGGCTTCAATCCCATCATTTCAGTTCTATCAATATTGTCAACTACCCGCTGAGCCGGCTGACCAGTACATGATGCTAGCTCATAAAGAATCTGAGGCAATTCCTGTTCATGCAATCTCCTGTATGTTAGCATTCGTTCCTGAAAGTTCACACTCTCGCTCCTACTAGGGAGCTTCCCATAGATGAGAAGATAAGTTACATCCTCAAAGCTTCTTGTTCGTGCCAATTTGGTTGCTTCAATTCCTCTGAAGTAGAGCTTTCCCTGCTCTGCATCTATCTTGCTTATTGGTTCTTCCGACACGATGATCACTTGACTCAAGTCTGAATTTTGCAAGTTCCCAGAGTCGAGAGATCCCAAGGGAACTCTCTACATCTTACTAGCTATGATACCAACTAAATCAGCTAGGCGCTGACTGTATCCTTGCTCGTTGTCATACCATCCAAGAACTTTGACCATATTGCCAGAGACGGCCGTCGTCAATGAATCGAACGTGCATGAGTGTGTATCGCCAATTACATCAGACGACACAATAGGTTCTTCAGTGTAAGCAAGATAACCTGCCAATGGTCCTTTTTCAGAAGCCTTCTTGAATGCTGCATTTACCGATGCAACATCAGTTTCTTTCTCTACGATGACATTAAGATCCACTATTGAGCCATCCATAACAGGCACACGCAAAGCCATACCATCTAACTTGCCTGCAGCTTTGGGATATACTAGTCCTATTGCCTTTGCCGCACCAGTTGTTGTAGGCACAATATTCCAACATGCTGCTCTTGCCCGTCTTAGGTCTTTATGCGGGCCGTCAAGCATGACTTGGTCATTCGTCACTGCATGTATTGTCGTCATGAGGCCTCTTACAAGTCCAAAGCTCTCGTCGATAACTTTGACCATAGGAGCTAGGCAGTTGGTGGTACAAGATGCATTTGATATCACATCATCTTTCGCTGGGTCATAGTCCTCATGATTCACTCCTAGAACTACTGTTCTCATCTCTCCTCCCTTGCCAGGAGCACTCAATACTACTTTCTTTGCTCCAGCTGAGATGTGCTTCTCTGCATCTACTCTCTTTCTGAAGAAGCCCGTACATTCTGCTACAATATCAACACCCAAATCTTTCCAAGGCAGATTAGCGGGGTCTCTCTCAGAAACCACACTCATCTTATGACCTTCAACTGTCAGAGTATTATCGCCAGCCTCAACACTACCTTCGAACCTTCCCATCACTGTATCATATTTCATTAGATGCGCAAGTGACTCAAGATCCATCAGGTCATTTAGTGCAACAACCTCGAACTCCTTCTTCCCGAGGGCGGACCTAAGAAAGCCTCGCCCAATTCTTCCAAAACCATTGATACCGACACGCACAGTCATTGGATTACACCTACTAGGCCGTTATTGAAGCATGGGGCAATCTACATCGCTATAATTCTTGCGTATCAATGACAGAAGATGTTTCATCTCTGAGAGAGATTGCTTGTTCATATTTCCGCATGCCATGGATGTAGATTGGTATAAGAAGAAAGCCAGACATGCCCACGAATAAGAATGGGATTACTGGATCGATGAAGTCCCACAATAAGCCGCCAATCAGCGGAGCTGAGAAGCGAGAGAGACCCATTGCCGCTTCAAACATCCCAAAGCCTTCCCCAGCTTTCCCTTCATATGCTGTGCCAAGCACAGAGGACATCACAGTGTATGCCATAACACCAGTGACACTACCAATTGTGAAGAGAATAGAAATCGCGAGAAGTCCATGCCACGTCGTAGGAAAAATGGCAGGCACAAATGCCAGAACAAGCATGCCTGTTGCTCCAACAAAGACTGCTCCAGATACAATCTTGACCTTGTTTCTCTTGTCCGCATATTTGCCAAGTGGAGCTCCAAATAGGCCTGAGATAATTCCAGCTGGGAGATAGACCAGAGCAAGTAGAGAGAGGTCCAATCCTGGGTAATGGTGAAGAATGAAAATCTCAACAAAAGGTGAAAGCAGAGCTGCGATGAATGTATCAAGTGATGCTGCTATAACTAGTGCAATGATTCCTGCGCCTACTGCCTTCTTAGCACTTGGAAGGAGAGTATTCTCCTTGAATGGCTCAAGTATAGGACGATGTCTGATTACGATGAGTCCACCAAAGACATTCATGACTGCAAAGAAAAGAAACACTGCCTCAAGGCTTATCGTTAGGATTATGATGAAGCCTATAAATGCCCCAATTACGCTGCCCGTTGCGCTAAATGACTCTCTTCTCCCAAATGCCTCCGCTCTGTTATCCCTGATTACTCTCTCTGAGATTTCTGCATCACTACCTACTCGGTAGAAGGCTGCACCTAATCCCCAGACTAGACTGTTCAAGATTAGTAGTTCTATGCTATTCAGGAATATGGCGACAGTCATGCCAAAGTAAGCAAGAGCTCTTACCATCGCACCAAGTGCAATTGATTCTCTTCTCCGTCCACGCTTTGCGATTTTGCCTGCAATTGGAGAGAATGCTGCAGATCCCAATGTTAGCATCGAGAAAACCAACGCAACTTCAGTTGCTGAAACTCCCATTATTGTGTAGGCGATGATTGGAATCAGGAATCTTACCAGAAAGAAGCCAAGACTGCAGAAGATAGCTGAGTGATAGACAGATCTGAGTGCAGCCCAATCACTCTTTCGCTCTTTAATCATCACCGTTGCGCCTTCCAACTTCCTATAGAATCAGAGCGCATAGCAGGCTACCCAGTGGCCTGGAGAGACCTCGATTAGATTCGGTTCCTCCGCTTTACAGTATCCCTCATCATACTCTTGGCATCTTGGTTTAAAGCGGCAGCCCTCTGGAAGGTCAATGGGAGTAGGCGTTTCTCCAGGGAGGTATATCCTATCTCTTTCCACTGTTGGGTCTGGTATCGGGATGTTGGAAACTAGTGCCTTGGTGTATGGGTGTATCGGCTCTTGGATTACGGTTTCCATTGGTCCCATTTCTGCGATGCGTCCCAAATACATGACAATGCAAAAGTCACCAATGTATCTGGCTTGGGCGAGATCATGTGTTATGAAGATGTAAGTTAGACCATGTTCTTTCTGCAATTCATCCATCAGATTCATTATTTCGGTACGGATGCTCGCATCCAGCATTGATACAGGCTCGTCAGCTATAATGAGCCTAGGTTTGAGTATCAAGGAGCGCGCAACAGCTACACGTTGAAGTTGTCCTCCGCTGAGTTCATGTGTATACCGTCGGGCAAAGTCCTCTGCTGGCACAAGTCTAACATCGTCAAGTACTTCCAAGACCCTTTCCCGAACGGTTTTCTCCTCCTCTTCAATCGAATGTATTTCAAGGCCTTCTCCTACTAGGCGTTCCACAGGAAGTCTTGGGTCGAGCACTTCGAAAGGATTCTGGAAAATCAGCTGCATCTTTAATCGCAGGTCACTAAGCTCTTCGCGAGTCATGTCATATATGCTCTCATCTTGGAACTCAACAGATCCTGCAGTGGGCTCGATGAGACGAAGTATGGTCCTTGCAAGTGTGGTCTTCCCGCACCCGCTTTCACCAACAATGCAAACCGAGCCACCTTCTCTTACATCAAAGCTCACGTCGTCAACAGCTTTGACGTATTTGGTTTCTCCAAAGAAGGAGAATATGCCCGTGCGTACCGGGAACCACTTCTTTAAGTTTCGAACCTTGAGAATTGTCTTGGAAGTCATTATGCATCACTCTCGAAATCAAGCTGCCCTGCGAAATGGCATCTAGCGAAATGTCCTGGTTCAAGCTCTCTGAATTCGGGAAACTCTACCTTGCATATGTCTTGGGCATAAGGGCATCTAGGATGGAATTTGCAGCCAGGTGGAGGATAAAGCAGATTGGGCGGCGAACCTGGTATGAACTCGAGATGACGCTTGGGTCCTTTTATGCTTGGGAAAGCCCCAATCAGTTTGTAGGTGTAGGGATGAAACGACTCTTTGAACACTGCTTTTGTTGTTCCCAGCTCCACAATGTTGCCGGCGTACATGATCCCAGTGTTTGTGCAGTTTTCGGCCACGACTGACAGATCATGGGTTATGAAGAGAACTGCAAGGTCGTATTTCTTCTGTAGCTTTCTAAGCAAGTCGAGAATCTTGTTTTGCACCACAACATCAAGAGCAGTCACCGGTTCATCGGCTATGATTAGCTTTGGATCACATGCTAGAGCTTGAGCGATGATAGCACGCTGTAACATCCCGCCACTGAACTCGTGAGGATAATCCATGACTCGTTTGGGTTCCAGTCCGACTTCATCAAAGAGCGACTTGACTTTGGCCGAAGCATCCTCTTCTGAGATATTCCCTTTCTCCCGCATCACTTCGATTATCTGAGCCCCAATGCGCAAGACAGGATTGAATGCGTTCATAGCATATTGAAATACGATTGATGCACTTCTCCATCGAATCTGTCTCATTTCTTCCATAGTCTTCTTGATGAGGTCTTCTCCATCCAGTATAATCTGTCCGTCGACAATCTTGCCATTCTCAGGAAGTATTCGCAAGATACTGTAAGCTGTCGTGGTCTTGCCGCACCCTGATTCTCCTGCGAGGCCCAATGTTTCCTGTCTGTCAATATTGAGTGATACGTTCTCGACAGCTCTAACTGGCTTTCCTCCTAGGTAGTAGTGAGTGGTCAGGTTTCGAAGCTCAAGAACGGGCACGTTATCCTCCCCTCCCTCGAAGACGCGGATTGACGACCTTATCGGCTGCGTGACTTACGAAGGCGAAACCCAATGTTGTAAGCATGATCATGACCCCAGGGGGGATGATCCACCACCAGCTGTGATTCACTAATGCGCCACCTTTGGATGCCCAATGGAGTACGATTCCCCAGCTAGGCTGACCATGAATGTCTACAAATCCAAGGAAAGCAATACCAGCTTCGCTAAGAATAGCAGCCACAACGCCTATGATTACATTTGCCAGTATAAGCGGAAGAGTGTTGGGCAGAATGTGACGAAATAGAATGTAACTGTCTGATGCCCCTATCGCATGAGCCGCCTCTGTAAGGGGCCGTTCGCGTAATGAAAGCGCTTCACTCCGGACCATTCGTGCTGTTCCGGTCCATCCAAGAATCGCGATAACCAAAATCACATTCTGCAGTCCTTGCCCGAACAACACTAGGAAAATCAACATCAGTGGAAGATAAGGCAGGCATAGGAATATGTCTGTAATCCGCATCAGAATTGAATCGAGGAAGCCACCATAGTAGCCTGAAACCAGTCCTATTATGGTGCCAATTAAGACAGCCACAATGCTTGCTGAGAATCCAACAATGAGAGAGATTTGCGTACCCCAGATCACTCTGCTATAAATGTCTGAACCATCTTGGTTTGTTCCAAATATATGCTCAGGAGTAGGAGGTCCATAGAAGTCCGCTGGGTTGGTCGACACATATGACCAGTGATATGGTGCGATAAAAGGAGCAAATACGGCAAGAAGCACGATTGCCAGTATCACTGCAAACCCAAACAGACCCATACGGTCTCTAACGAAGTCTGCCCAGAACGATTCGATCCCTCGTCGTAGACTGTATATGCTCTTCAATACTCTGGGCAATAGCACGAACAGTGGTATCACGAGAAACATAGCACTCAAGGAGATAATCTCCAATTCAACTCGGGACAGAAGAACACCCAATGGTGGTGATAGAATCCTTGGGAGAATATTAGCACCGACAACATCCTGGGTGAGGAACATCTCTAATCCAATCCAAGTGCCTATGATACCAACGACCGAGAAATGGTAGTACGACAATTTCCTTGTTGACCAATGAGATATCTGTCGCGGCGTCCAAAGGAACAATCCAAAGAATGTAATCAACCCCGCCCCTGTGCTTATTGTAATAACAACAAACCAGGCGATACCAGCCTGCAATAGCTTGGATGCAATTCTTCCCGGTCTTTTCTCATAGACCTGTCTACCCAGGAATCCAATCCATAATACCATCACAATCAGAATAATCCCTATGATGCGAACCACAAGAGTATAGGCTGATGCATTAGCAAAGTTCAATCCTGCAAACGCAACTGCCACCCATTGCGCGGCATAGCCAATGGCTGCGTCTGTAGCGAAGACGGTGAATGCAGCCATAAGAATAACAGCACCAATGCCCACTAGACGAACATGCCATGCCTTGGGTGGTATCTCGGGCATTTGCTGTGGCTGGTAATCAAGAGTGGCTGCTTGGGTATCAGAATCCGTCACGACTTTCCTCCTCCTAATATCGTATACGTGGATCCAGGTAGAGATAGATGAGATCCGCAGCAAGGTTTGCTATGACAGTCACAGCAGTGTAGAATAGGAATATTCCCTGCAATACTGGATAGTCCTTTGAAAGAACTGAGTCATATGTCAGCAATCCCAATCCTTCCCAGCTAAACACGAACTCAGTCATAATTGCCCCGCCAATGAGATATGGAATGTTTACCGCGATTACACTAACCATAGGCAGCATAGCATTGCGCATGGCATGACCATAGAGAATAGTGCGCTCTTTGAGCCCTTTCGCACGCGCGGCCAACATATAGTCCTGAGTAAATACGTCTAGGACTGTATCACGCATTATCAGATAGAAGCCTCCTATAAACGACAGGGTGAGTACAATGCACGGACCAGCCATATGCCAGGCGTAATCACGGATGAAGTCCAGGAAATTGACATGAACATAGCCTCGGGTTATGGTCCCTGCGATGGGGATTAGATTGAAATAGAATCCGAAGAACAGGAGCATCAACAAGCCTATCCAGAACACCGGGATGGAGTAGGCTACGAGAAAGAACACTGTTGAACCTGTGTCAAGTTTACTATCTCTTCGCGCTGCGGCAATGACACCGAAGAACATACCAACAATGGTTGAGATGATTAGCGAGGCTCCCATCAATACAAAGGTATTCATGAACCTATGTCCGAAAATAGTTTCCATAACAGGTTCACCGAAATGTGAGAATGAGAAGCCCAAATCGCCTTGGAGGAGATTGGAAATATAGAGCACAAATTGCTCCAGGAGAGGTCTATCTAGCCCGAATCTACTTACTATTGCCTGCCGGAGTTCGGGAGGCATGTTTTCACGAATGAGAGACGCTCTTGGATCGCCGGGCATTATTCGAAATATGAAGAAATTCACAGTTATGATGACGAATAGGATCAATACTGTCTGTCCTAGGCGTTGAAGGATATAGCGTCTTGTACCTAGTGATTTTCGGCTAGCCATCTTGCATTACCTCTCTCTCTATGGGTTCGATAAAGATGGAACTTGCCCCTTAAAGGATATCGGACAACGTAGATACATGATGTTCCAGAAAATAAGAGAAGGGAAGAGCAGACCTTCTGCTCCTCCTTTTCATTAGACTCTACTTCTTTCTCAAGAAGATGTATGTTACGAGAACACCTACCAAGAGCGCTCCTGCTCCTATGCCTGCAATGAGGAGAAGATCAGGACCTGGTTCAGGAAGTGATGCGCCTGGAAATTCTCGGATGCCATCGTTGTCTATGTCAAGATAACCAGCGTCATCCAGAATCTGATTTGCCATGTCGACATCTATATCCGGCCAGGCTCCATCAGGATGATAGTAGGCAGGATAGAATGTGGTTGGCATCGTGTTGTTTGTGATAGTCCCAAATCCAAGTCTTCCTACTTGAACTAGGTATTCTCTGTCCATGGCGTATGCTATTGCACGTCGTACTTCAATGTCGTCGAGGCCTGGAATGGTCAGGTTGAATCCAATGTAGTAGTCCCATTGAGATGGCAGTCCTGTGACGAGATCAAGCTCGGGGGCATTCAGGATAGTATTCACATAGGCTCCAAAGACCTCATACCTTTCAGTATCAGCGTCTCCGTTCCTCATGGCAAGTATCCGAGCATCTTGTCCTCTGACTACGTCAATCCGCACCTCTTCGATGTTGGGCCTCTGTCCAACGTTAGGATTGTCTGGACCCCACCATAGATCATTTCTGATCACAGTTGTGTACTCATCCTCCACACGGGCATAGAACTCGAATGGTCCAGAACCAATGTGCTTGGTGGCGTTATCGGGATCATCCCAACCGATATCATCAGATGGGATTCCTTCACGTATATGCTTTGGCAGGATGTAGATTTCGCCAAGCTCATTGAGGGCAAAAGCCCATGGTGTGTCAATTTCCACAGATATGACCATACCATCTATGTTTACTTCCGTGACATGCTGCATGAAGGTCCATGCAACACCATCTTCGGGACCGTCTCTCATATACTCAAATGAGAACTTGACGTCCTCTGGTGTCACCGGGTTGCCGTCATGCCAAAATGCATTTGACCTGAGTGTGAAGTTGACCTCCATACCGTCGTCAGCAACCACATATGATTCAGCCAACCAGGGAATTGGATTGAGTTCCAAATCGTATGATATCAGCGTGTCGTACACCAACATATCATACCAATGTGATCGCTCGCTGCGCCAGAAGAATGGATTTAGCTCAGCGATGTCTGATGGAAATGCCATGATGAAGGTGTTTGTAAGTCCTGTATCCACTCTCACATTGCTTGTGTTGTACATGAAGATCATGGTCTGTGGGTTGAACGAGGTGAAGATTCCACCATTCTTCAATGTGTAGTTGGTCCATTCATTTCTTATTGCGTGAGTGTCATCTGATAGGAATAGGGGAATGTATGCAATATTCTCCTTTGCCATCACCTGAATCACTCTAGCTTTCTCTGCAACCTCGGACGGTGTTGCGCCCAGAAAATCTTCTATGGCTGCGTCAAATGTTGCATTGTCCAGACCGAATGGGTTGCTACCCCAGTCAACGATGTTCTCCGAGTGACAGAAGGACCAGAGTCGGTCGGGCACGCTGCCAAAACCTTCACTCATCTCATACATCTGGAACACTCTGGGTTCCTGATAGATTCCTTCATACATCGGATCATCATCTTTGATCTCGACGTTTACATTGATGCCTATGTCGTCAAGCAGTACTTTGATTCCTGTGCCAGTTGCCACGCTGATATCATCCCAGGAAAGCGTCCACAACGGGAAGCTCAACTCGGGTGTAACGTCTAATTGCGCTACAACGGGCACACCTGCAACAGGAAGGACTAGGAAAGCTGCTAGAACAAGACATGCAATCTGTTGCTTTTTCATTAATTTTCTCTCCACTCCTGCGACTCACCGGAAAGAACCGGAAAGAACAGGCCTTCCCAGGAATGCAGTAGAAAACAAGTGTAAACCACATGTTTAAGGATTTCGAACATTCCAATCCTCAATATACTTTCGTTCTGCGTAAGATAATACTAGGAATCTGTCGAACCAAGGACTGAAAATTGTCGATGAACAAGACTCTTAGCGTTCTCATTCAGCTGGCAAAGACGAGTCAGTGCTCGACCGAATGAAACTGCTTCCCGCAATGAAGAGGAGGTTGGCGATTCTAGAAATACGAATCTTGAAGTTTGTGTTTCAAGGTTCCGAAACTCTGTCATCATTGTGCGCACCCAAAAGCGTGGTCCGAGCTTGCCTCGTACTACTCTGCTGTTCTGTGGACAATTCATGACTAATGATGATGCGACAAGAATTCCCTGACTAGGTCGGCGTCCTTCTTCCATTTCTTCCTGTTTCCTAATAGAGCCGGGGGACCTGGGAATAAGGAAAGCCAAAGCCGATTTTTTAGCAGCTTGCGATTTCCTAACTTCAACTTCAGATTCGTCTAGGTCTCTCAGCGCAGTCATTCTGCGTTCCAATAGATCGTCAATTAGAGCCTGGACATAAGAATCATCAGGATTGAAATTGGCCATGTTATGTGCGCTATCATCATCAATCCAGTCAAAATGTGCGTATCGAGGTCTCCAAAGAAGTAGTTGCTGGTCTGGCGTGAGAGACACATGTGAGATGGATTCGTCGATTAATGACCTACAATCAGAAACGTCCTCCCTCAAATCCCATAGGACTTCTCTAAAGGGTCTTAACAACGGAGGGGAAATCGCTATTTCTTCCACCTGCTCTCTTCTAAGGACTCCTTTTCTTTGAGCCTGTTGTTGCATGAAAGTGATTACACTATCCATGTCAAAGGAGCTACCTTGCAGTATACGCACAGCCAAGCCGCCCAATTTGTACTAGATCCAGAGGTAGAACCTCGACTGATAAGGATTCTCGGAGGTTTCTTTTGCCATCAGCGTGAGTCGAAACAAGAAGTTGTGGGAATTGCTCATAAGAATCATCATGTGGAATCTTCAGGCAATTCTTTGACAAGGACCAGAGCAATAGGTAATGGCATTGTGATTATTATGAGGCTGAAGAATAGTGCTGCAGAGCTACCAAAAATATACTGCGCCAATGGATCAGAGTATTTCGGCTCGTTGACTTCCTCTCCAGCTGCAGGTAGAATCCATTGAGCAAGAATCCTGCTAGCGTATATAGAAGGATCAGAACTTCTTGCAGTTACAACTGCCACGATATCATGTTCAGGGACTATTATGATGCTTTGTCCGCCCCATCCAAACGCAGAGTACGCACCCAATTCTGAATGAACCCACCATTGGTAACCGTATCCGATACTTTCAATGAGTCCAGGAGCTTCTCTCAATGTCGTATTTACAAAAGGTGATGTTGCATCATCAATCCATCCAGGCGATAGAATCTGTTCTCCATCCCATTGACCATTTCTAAGATGCAAATAGCCTATCTTGGCCATGTCAAGAGGCCGGAGTCTCAGCTGTGTGCCGCCATTTGTAATCCCTTCGGAATCCTCAGACCATTCGAAATCTTGAATTCCAAGGAGGCTGAATAGATGCGTCCGGGCAAATTCTGACATTGTTACTCCTGTGGCAATTTGCAGAATTGCAGAAAGAAGATGTGATGCTCCCGAGTTATACACAAACTTCAGACCGGGCTCAGATTCCATTGGACGGTCCAAAACATATTGCACCCAGTCTGATGTTCTAGTCATCTGATCAAAGTCGCTTTCACTCTCTCGGTATAGTTCGGCCCATTCAAAGCCTGCAGTCATTGTAAGAAGGTGCTTTACGGTTATTGAATTCTTTCGACTGTCCATATTTTCAATAGGTCGGTCATCGAAGAAATCAAGCACGCTTTCGTTTACTCCATTTATGTAACCATAATCAATCGCAATCCCGAAAAGCGTTGAAGTGATGCTTTTGGTGCATGAGAAGATTTGATGAGTTGAATTCGGTCCGTAGGCAGATGGATATTCTTCCATGATCACATAACCATTCTTCACAATCACAATGCCATCGATGCTGACATTGTTGGTCTGATAGTATTCCAGCATATTATGCAATATCGCGGGATCCATGTTCTGAAGTTCTGGTGTCGAAGTCCTCCATTCATCCAGTGGAAAGTAGTCAGGGTAAGCCGCTGATGTATGAATTACCATGTCGGTTCCTAGCGTCATCGGAGCTATGAGCAGAATAGTGGCTAGGACAGCGTACACAGTATTGAGATTCATACGATTCATCTCAAATAGAATACAAATGCAGGTAAATCTGTCCATCAATGCAGGCGGCATGAACAAGAGCATATTTCATCTGCCGATGGCATAGACCCTGCGGTCGATTCATATGATCGTGGAAGTCCTCGAGCACATAGAAAAGAACATTGACAATGCAATTGAGGAATTGAAGGAGATTGTTCGAATCCCTTCAGTTGCGGCAAAGAACGAAGGTCTCTATGAGACCGCAGAGTTTCTCAGAGGGAAATTGGAAGCACTAGGGCTTGAAGCCGAGATCCATGAGATTACAGGGGCACCGGTTGTTACTGGATTTCTTGATGTTGATGCCGAAAGAACCCTGATGTTCTACGATCACTATGATGTTCAACCTGCAGAGCCATTCGATCTATGGGAGACCCCGCCATTCGAGCCAGACATACGAGAGGGACGAATCTATGGCCGCGGTGTTGCTGACAATAAAGGTGACACGATATCTAGGCTTTGGGCACTCAAGGCGTACATTGACACCGGTACGGATCTCCCAGTGAACATCAAGTGTATCTTCGAAGGCGAGGAGGAGATTGGTAGCATTCACTTTCCAGAATTTGTAGAGAAGAACAAAGAATTCATGAATGCCGATGGCGGCGTTTGGGAGTTTGGGGGTGAGGGTTATGATGGCGTTCAGGAGGCATGGCTGGGACTAAAGGGCATCTTCTATGTTCAGTTGGAGATTGAACTTCTTACTAGAGACGTGCACTCAAGTATGGGGTGTGTCCTTCCGTCAGCACCTCAACGCCTAGTGATGGCTCTGGAATCACTAAAAGCTGCAGACCACAAGATCCTGATTGACGGATTCTATGATGGCATAAAACCCCTCACTGATGCTGAATGGAATGCAATAGACAAAATCGACCTGCGAGAGGAAGACATCAAAGCGAACTATGGGATCAAGGAGTTTCTTAATGACATGACTGGGCGGGATTTCAAGGAAGCCTATTATAATGCTCCCACGTGTACTATCTGCGGGCTAACAAGTGGCTACCAGGGTGAGGGGTCGATGACTGTGCTTCCAGGGAAGGCTTCCGCAAAAATAGACTTCAGACTTGTTGAGGGGATGGATCCTGAGGATATCAGGAGAAAATTCAGGAAGCATCTTGATGACCATGGCTTTTCTGATATCAAGTTTCTTTGGTATGAGGGGTACCCTGCCGGAAAAACTCCTGTGGACCATCCTTTCGTAGATGTGGTGCGGAGAGCAAATGCGAAAGTGTTTGACAAGCTTCGAGTACATCCGACAAGTCCGGGTTCTGGGCCATTGTATATCTTCAAGGACTATGTACCAATGGTATCAATTGGGGTGTCTGATTTTGATTCAAAGGGTCATTCACCAAATGAAAGCATCAAAATCGAGAACTTTCGAAAGGGCATGCTTAGGTTAGTATACCTGATAGATGAAATGGGACGATGGTAGTTCACATACCCCTCTAGTACCCCCCTCCTACGGAAGGAAACAGAGAGAGGTTCGTGATTATAATTAGCCTCAAAAGGACTTGGCTGTAGAAGGAGATAAGAGACTAACTTTAGAACAGAGTAAATCGCGAAAAGCAGCTCTAATCCGCGCGCAACGCATGAACAATATGCCCCCTAAGCTTTTTATCTAGGCTCCTTTGGCCTCAGAGTCGAGATTGGCGGCAGTATCGTATGCTTCCAAGTGAAACGGGTGAGTGGCAATATGACGCGTATACTTGTAACTGGCAGCTATGGACAAATTGGAACCGAACTAGTCGGAGTTCTAAGGAAAAAGTATGGAGGAGAGAACGTTCTCGCAACTGGGAGAAAAAAACCTCCCGCAATTCTAACGGAAGATGGACCTTACTATAGATTGGATATCCTTGACGAGAATCAACTCCATAGCATGCTGGTTGACTATGATGTCGACATAGTCATTCACAATGCATCTGTACTATCAGCCACAGGAGAGAAAAATCCCCAGCTTGCCTATCGCACCAACGTCGAAGGGACCTACAATGTGATGGAGGCTGTACGGATTCTAGGCCTCGGACAAGCCTTAGTGCCTAGCTCCATTGCGGCCTTTGGTCCATCAACACCACGCGATAACACCCCAAATGATGTGATTACTCGACCCACTAGCATGTATGGTGTGACCAAAGTTTTCGTCGAGCTGTTCGGTGAGTACTACAATCAGAGATATGGCATTGATTTCCGCTCGCTGCGCTACCCCGGAGTCATTAGCGCCGAGGCGCTTCCAGGAGGCGGCACCACAGATTATGCGGTTGCAATCTTCTATGAAGCTTTGAAAGAGAAAAAGTACACCTGCTTCCTAGGACCTGATACCAAATTGCCCATGATGTTTATGCCTGATTGCATCAAGTCAACAATCGATCTCATGGAGGCGGATAACGAGAAGCTGAAACACCGCACATTCAATGTCACTGCATTCAGCTTCACACCAGCTGAATTGGCTGAGGAAATCAAGAAGCACATTCCTGAGTTTGAGATTGATTACGAGCCTGACTTCCGCCAAGCGATAGCTGATTCTTGGCCAATGTCTTTGGACGACAGTGTTGCCAAAGAAGAGTGGGGCTGGAAGCCAGACTACGACCTTCCTGCCATGGTCAAAGAGATGCTTGATAAGCTCTCAAAGAAGCTTGGTGTCAAATACTAGCTTGATTGTAGAAGACCGTCAGGCTTATCTCACTGGCTGATAGCATCGCGTTATACTGACTGCGAGTGCTAGAATAAAAGACGTGGTG
>JBHLLF010000009.1:0-102767 GCA_048885865.1 Candidatus Hermodarchaeota archaeon | reverse complement strand
AGTTTGCGGACCGTTTCGAGGCCGAGTTCATTGGTCAGGGTGAGTTCGAGGACCGTTCGTTTGAACAGACCCTGGACTTGGGATGGAACCTGCTGAGCGAGTTCCCAGAGCGTGAGCTGAAGAGATGCGATCCTGACACAATCTCGTGGGCAAAGGAGAGAGGCGCCTACAAGGTTGCTTAGACACTCTAGCTCCGCCCGCCGTCAATGCGAGTATGTCTTCGTATGGGACATATACACTCCTATCAGTAGAATAAGCAGAGGATACTGAAACTGGCCATAGCAATGAGCTTTACTCAGGCTCTATACCATGGTGGAGGTAGTGGTCTTTCTCCTTCTTGGCGCCAAAGCTTCGAAGACCATCTGCCTTGAGTTGGGACTTAATTTGCCGAGCGTCAGAGGGAGATATCTCCGCTCGGCTGAGCATGTAGTCTACAATCTCAAGTGCCTGATTAACAGTATCACATCTTCGAATATAATCCACAACATCTGGTAGGAAGGTCTTGTGCTCTTTTGGTTCATCAGGCTCATCATCAGACATTGTGCGGACACCATCTATCCTATGAGTCAATGTTCGTCTCTCACTCATCTCCTTGGCAAGCGCTGGAAAGTCATCCTTGAATTCTTCGTCAACCATTCTAACCACCAGACAGCCTGCACTTGGGCTCGTGGGATGTTTTACAAGTCTTTTCTAGAATATTCCCTTTTAACTGTAGCCAAGATGGCCTAGTTGATTCTAGCTGGATATGAATGACCATGGAAGTTTCTCATCAGTGTACCGTGATTCATTCGCAAGTGCGAAGAATGGGATTCCGGTTTCTTTCTCCGCCCTTCTCCAGCCTCCAAGTCCTCCATACTTTGCAGCCAACTGAATCACTCTTCCAATTGAACGATCACCAACTGAGAGTGCTGCCTGAATTCTTGCATTTCTTGGATCAACACCCTCAACGGTCACTCTTGGGACATTCCGTATCTCTCCCTCAATCAACTTGAGTTTCTCACGAAGTGCTTCAACAGTAGGCTGCGCTTCCCTTTCCCATCTTGTATGCGCCTTGGGGACAAATGGATTGACGCTAGCAGTAATCCTGATTCCATATGTCTGAGCCAACTGCTTGATCATTCTAGCTATGGCCACAATATCCTCTTCAGATTCCTCTGGAAGACCTATTATGAAGTAGAGTTTTGCTGCTTTGTACCCTGCTTCCTTGGCGATTCTGACTGCTCTATCAATATCCTCGTCATCAAGTCCTTTGCCCATCACCTTTCTGAGTTGCGATGACCCTGCCTCAGGTGCGATTGTGAGTGTTCGTTGGCCTCCCTTCACAAAAGCCTCTAGAAGCTCTGGCGTAATCGAGTCCGCTCGAAGTGATGGAGCTGATAGTTCAACACCTTTTCCTATGACCCAATGTGCAAGCTCCTCCAAGCCATCGTGGTCGCCAAGGGATGATCCAATCAATGACACTTTCTTCACCGGAGATGACCCAAGCCCTTGTGCTATAATCTCCTTCAGTCTCTTAAGGGACCTGATTCTTCGAGGGCGGCAGATGTGTCCAATCAGACAAAACTTGCAGGAATGTCCACATCCACGTGTAACTTCAGCCAGGAATGATTTCCCAAAAACTGGTTCAAGCTGTGACCCTTCCTTGACTTCCGGGATGATTTGAGTTGTGGGGTATGGAAGAGAATCAAGGTCGTCTATGATTATCCTAGACACTGAGGATGGTTCCGCTGCTGGAACATACACCCCTGGAATTTCCGACAGTTCTTGTAGAGCAATCGACCTGGAAGAAGAATCCTTGACGGCATTGATGATGTCGTGTATGACCAGATCCCCCTCGCCAATGACAAAGGCGTCTACGAACTCTACGTAGGGCTCAGGATTGGAGCTTACAACTGGGCCGCCGACCAACACGATAGGGCTGTCATCCCCCCTGTCCTTTGCTTCAACTGCAATCGAGCCAAGCTCTAGCATCTGAATGAGGTTGATAATGTCCTCTTCCCATGTGAGAGAGAAGGCCACAATGTGATTCTCTGATAACGGTCTAGATGTTTCTAGTGAATGAATAGGTGATGGAACATCATATCGAAAATATCGCTCGCAAGAAACGTCGCTTCTATTGTTGAGGAGTGCATAAAACAGGTGTGTTGCCAACCCAGTCATACCTGCTCTATATGTAGATGGGTAGCAGTATCCCACAAGAATGCTGACACCTCTAAGATCCTTGACAACAACATTGTGTTCTCGGAGCCGGATCTTGGACAAAGCTTGTACCTCATCATGCAGTCTTTACCCGTTGCCATGGACCATTTTCCCTGGCGTTACATCGCGTTCAACTATAACCCCGATACCAGTCCTTGCACCTTGGTGAATCACAACCCCTGGTGCCAAGAGGGTACCAATACCCGTCTTGACGTCATCACCAACTATTGTTCCCAGCTTTCTGCGACCTGAATCCACTCTCTTTCCTTTGACAGTGACTTTCACAGATTGATTATCGTGTCTTAGATTTGCAGTAATTGTGCCCGCTCCAAAGTTGACCCTTCGGCCAATCACAGAGTCGCCTACGTATGAGAGATGCCCAATACTAGACCCATCCATTATCAGCGAGTTTTTGACCTCACACCCATTCCCAACCTTGACCCCTTTGCCGAGGCTTGTGTGAGGCCGAATGAAGCAGTTGGGCCCAATCACAGAGTCTTCCCCGATGAACACAGGTCCTTCGACATATGCTCCGCTCCGTATGGTTGCTCCCTTCTCCACAATTACCTCCCCCTTTAGTGTCGACCCTTTTTCAACATCACCTGCGATTTGTTCTTGGATGAAGCCTAGCAGCTTCTTGTTAGCCTTCAGAAGGTCCCATGGCTTCCCAATGTCCAACCACCAAGAAGGTATTGAGAAAGCGCCTACATTTCCTTTCTTTATCAGCATTGTAATCGAATCTGTAATCTCATACTCCTTTCTTTGAGACAGCTTGGTGTTTTCAATGGACTCCCACAGCGAAGGACCAGCAGCATACATTCCCACATTGACCAGATTGCTTACCATCTGGTCCTTGGAAGGCTTTTCGATAAGCTCAGTCGCCTTTCCATCTTTTACTGCTACCACTCCATATGGCGACGGGTCACTAATGGGGAACACTGTCAAGGTCAGCTCAAATCCCCCTTTTTTATGATGCTGAATGAGCCCTTGAAATGCATCAGGACCCATCATAATATCCCCGTTCATGACAATTAGTTGATCGTCACCGGCGAATTCTTTTGCATGACCTGCAGCATGAGCCGTCCCTCGTCTCTCTTTCTGTTCAACATAGGAGATGTTCATAGGACTCCAATCAACAGAGTCTATCCCTTTCTTCAGCTCCTCCCCTTGATAGCCAACAACCATCAAGGTTTCTTTGATCCCCGCATCTCTTAGTGCCTCAAGAGTATGGAACACCAGAGGTTTCCCTGCGATAGGAAGAAGATGTTTTGGCATGTTAGCTGTTAAGGGCATCATTCGTGTGGATTCGCCAGCGGCAAGTAGGGCTGCCTTTTTCATAGAGGTTCGAGGTTTCAATTAGTGTACCTCGTTATAGAGTTTGCCGGATGTAATAGGAATGCACCTCTGGACACGCCGTCTTCCGGAACATCTTTCTTATAAGACGCAGTCCGCAGGGCTTGACAGGCATCGATGGGAGATTTGTGAACCATCTTCGCATCTGCCGCACCAATGGACTGCTGAATCCTAGAGGTCTACACATACTGCCTGTGGAGGAGTTAATGGTGGAATCTAAAGAAAACAAATACATCGAGATTTTGTTGCTCGTTTTGCTTTTCGCAGCGACTGCAATTGTCGGGCTTCTACGATTTGGAACATCTTTCCCTGATTTTCCTGACTCGGAGAAGTACCTGACACTGGTAGACTTCTTCAGAGGGTTGGTGCCGATGTCTGAAACCGCGCCTCCGTTCAACTACCGGATTCTACTGCCTGGCATTGTTTCAATACTTCCACTTGATCCTGAAATCACAATACCGGCCATCAATTTCGTGCTGCTATTTCCGCTTGCATTTGTGATGTATCGAATAGCGAGGCACTTCGGTTATGATATGTTCCCGTCAGTGGTAGCTGCAGGTCTTTGTATGGTTTCTCCTCCAGTCTTGATATATGGGACAGGGGTATTGGTGGAAACGCCCTTCATACTCTGCCTAGCCATCGGAATATACGGAATACTTCGCTCTTGGAAGTGGCAATATATTGCAATAATCACGGCTGTAGGGGTGCTCTTCAAAGAAACCGCAATCATCCTAGTTCTAGTTCATCTTGTCACAACTCTTGTGTCCGGTAGTGATTGGAAACACAGTATATACATCGGTCTGATTGCAGGAACTTCGCATCTTTTGGCTAGACTCGCATTGAGTGCATCTGCTGGAGGATCAGGCTGGGTATGGCCCTTCACTCTAAGCAATCTGTTTCTAAGGCCTTGGATAACATTGGAGGCAATCATTCTTAGTTTCGTGCTGATTATCGCGCCAATAATCATGGCCCTTATCCTAAGAAATCGTGATGCCACGAGGTTCAAAGAGGCGAAGGATTGGTTTCTGTATGCTGCTATCCCTCTATCCGGACTTGCTTGGGTTGCATTCTTTCTTGCATATTTTACAATGCGGTTCATCTGGCCAATGTACCTGGGACTGCTTCCACTCATTGCATTCGGGGTCCAAGAGTTCCTTCGTGTAATATTCAGGCGAGATGTCACAGCTAGCTAGAAGTCAATATGATAGGGCAATCCAGTTCACACAGTTGGCCTAAACAGGTCCGCGGTTATAGACCGCGACATGCGACTCGAGGCTGCGATACATTAATAAGGGTTGTTGTGAACTTATTAGATGTTGTTTGAAGCAAGATTGAGAACTCTGCGGGCTTCAAACCTTACGAACGGAAGTAGGTGATATCGAAATTGATGTCAGATGAACAATTGAGAGAGGAGCTTAAAGAACTAAAGCTCACCAAGAGCCAGATGATCGTATTGGACATTCTCCGGAGCAGTGGGAAGAACGGTGTTACACCGAAGCAGCTTCTGGATAAGGTGTCTTTTGCACCAAGGACTGTCAGATACGCACTGAGAAAGCTCCTCAAGAAGAAACTAATCAAGAGAGTACCATGCCTGCAAGACATGCGTCAGTGGATCTACGTCCCTGCATAAGATGCGCCTTCTCACTCGAGAAGATGCATCTCAGGTGACATTGAACAACGATATCTGCAAGTCGCCCCTAAGCGGGGTCTTGTGGACCGATCAACAAATCGATAGGAGTCGTTTCCTATCATTGAGCCGTTGGAACATGAACTATTCATTGATGGAGTCTTGAGAGATGGAAACGCTTAGGATTGTAGCTGGTGAAGAAGAAACTGCAGCAGTAGTCCGCGCCCTAAATGATGAGAATCGCAGGCGGATTCTTCATGCTCTTAGATCCAAGCGGATGTCCACATCCGAAATCTGTGAATTTCTAGAAGATGTTGACCCGAGCAAAGAGCTGAAGCCTCAGACCGTCCGCTATCACTTGAAGGAGCTAGAACGGGCTGGTCTCATCACACAGGATGGATTCGAGCCAGCTGGCAATGGTGGCTCACACATTATGACAAAGTTATGGGTCGCCACAGCTGAGAACGTCTTCATTGCAACCAGTGATATGGATGACCTACCTGAGAGAACCGTGAATGGCATTGACATGACACTTGACTTAGTGGGCACGATGCGCGGCCTAGGATTCGTTTTCGAAGATGAGGATGAGATTCGAGAGATAGCTGAGGATTTCGTTGAACGCGACCGCCTGTGGAAGAAGGCAAAGGCCGAGGTGAAGGAAGTCCTCGATAAGGTTTCTGCCATGGATCCAGGAGTCTATCTCGCTCTCAAGAGAATCCTCTGTCTTGCCAAGCTTAACGATTCTGATTTTGAGCGATATCAGAAACTGAGCAAGGAACTCACAGACAGATTCAGAAGGGCATACAAGGAAGGACTCCGCAAGAACCCAGATGTTCCCTGAATTTCTTTCTCCTAGCCCCTGTATGATGGATACTCGGTAGTCAGAAGAGTTCTGATTCTGCTGGCTATTTTCTTTCCCACTCCCTTTACGCTCTGCAGTTCCTTTTCACTAGCTGAGAAGACATTCTCCAGAGTCCCAAATTCGGAAAGGATAGCCCTTGAGATGACTGTATCTACCCCGGGAAATCCCGATAAGACGTATTCTAACGCTTCTGCATCAGTGGCTCTAGCATCCCCTGACCTGGTTCGCAACGTCTTCTTTGCTCCTACCTGTTCAAGGTGTGCTAACCGATAGAGGACATTTGCTGTTTCCTCTGCATTGCGAGTCCAGAGCGTGGGAACTTGAATCCGAATAGCAATCGATGCCAATGCGCCATATATTGATGCGGGGTTCACCGCTCGCAATCCTATCAGCTGTTCTCCTTCAATTATGAGGACAGGTCTTCGATACGATGAACGTAGTGCCGAGAGCTGCACGAAGAGCCTGCCATCTATTAGAGACTGGATGAAGTCTCCCGACTCCTTTCTTTCAACGCAGACATCTTCAGAAATGACATAGTCCCCAATCTGCAGGCTCTCTCCAGAGATCTCTACATCCAGTCGAGTAAGCTCCCTGGCTACAGCAGTTGGCAACTCTCTAGAGTCAACAATCATCTTGATTGCATCATCAGTCGAACTTGGAGCACCTGTTGGTTTCTCTTCAAGCGAGTGCATAGACTCGTCATCTTCGCTCACAAAGTCCTCTAGGCTCGTCTGCTCCTCATCTGAGTCCTTCTCGGCCTCCTTTAGAGCATCTGGCATCTTCTTCAATTTCCTAATCACACTCCAGTGATAGAACTCATCGTGAGTTCCTCTGGCTACAAAAATCACTACACGACCGGGTGTCTTTCGTCCTGTTCTTCCTCTACGTTGGATGTAAGGAACTACTGATGGTACGCAGTCATAGAACACAACCAAGTTACACTCTGGGATATCAAGGCCCTCCTCCCCAACCTGTGTGGCCACTAATACATTGAACTCGTTATTCCGGAATCCTTCAAGGACCTCGACCTGTTTCTTCTGGCTGAATCCCTTGTCTGTACGTCGAGAGCTCTGTCCTACAAATCGGCTTACTCTCGCATCTCTCAGCTGTTCTAGAGTTTCTACGACCTCCATAGCCGTGTCTCGAAACCTTGTGAACACAAGAATGCGCGAGTCCAAATCCACCGACAGCTGCTCGCTCACAAGTTCAAGAATGGCATCAGCCTTTGGATGTCGATGTCCTTTGTCTATGAGCGCCTTCAGAAGATTTTCAAACTGACTGAATTCAGTCTTTGATATTAGGTCTTTGACACCCTTAGAGCTCTTCTTGTGACGGACTTCCTCGTATATCCCTTGGATGTATCGATATGTAGGTGTGAGGCCTTGAGTGCCTATGAACTCAATTAGATGAACGAGTCTAAGAGCCGCCGTCAAGTTCCTGATAACCAGGAATAGACTGCTGGGAGGTTTGGTGTATGATCCAATCTCTTTCCTTACCTCTTTCTGGACTTTCAAAATCTCCTTCCGACTTAGCCGCCGGCTGTCGGGCAAAGAGAATCCATTTTCAAGAATCGGCTTCTTGTATTCGTCGAGCAGGCCATAGAGAATGTCCTTTAGGACCTCGACCTCAGACGGTAACCTGACATATCTGACGTCAGTATCTATGGAAACAATATAGTCACGTACATCTGGGCTCTTCTCAGTACGAACCTCAACACGACCAAGACGGAGATTCTTGCAGACGGTCTTGATATGGTCTGCCTTGTGGCCTGGAGATGCAGTGAGACCAAGGGACAGTTGGTCTGTTCCTTGTTTCTCATATAGCTCTGCAACGAAGGTGTATGCGTAGTTACCCACACCCCTATGTGCCTCATCGTATACAATCAGAGAAACCTCTTGGAGCCCATAGCTCCTCTGCACTAGATCATTTTGCAGAGCCTGCGGAGTCATTACGAAGACTCTAGCCTCACTCCACATTGAGCGCCTGTTCTCAGGGGTGTCATGTCCAGTCATGCATACTACATGTTCAGCATCGATATCCAGAACCCTCCTTAGATACCGAGCCTGCTGATCCACAAGAGGTCGAGAAGGTGCCAGAAACAGGACCTTTGATTTTGGATTTTGAGTCAGACGCGCTGCAGCCACTAACGCTGCAATTACGGTCTTTCCCAATCCCGTGCTAAGAACTACCATCGTACTTTCTCTGGCGGCGACCTCAGCAAGATTGACCTGATACGCTCGATAATCAACACTATCTTTTCGGATCATTGATCCATTCACGTAGGTTTCATTCTTATCCAACACTAAAGCTCCATGGACTAGATTGTTTCTGACTTACAGTGCTAGTACTCAATGTAAAAAGACTCCTATGGTTTTCTACCCATCGATATACTCACAGAGAAAGGTAGTCTTATGAATGCAAACACCAAGAAGACAAATTTGAATAGCTCAAATCTTGTTCCTAGAACTAAATAATTGATGTATGTGAACCACGGTGGAGCTATGGCTGCTGATTCTGATAATCTTCCTCATTACCGTGTTGCTAATTGCAACACGGGTGATTCATCATACGTCAGCCGCATTATTCGGGGCCGTATTAGTATCAATCGCTCTTATCATGAATGGGTTTTCAGATCAAGAAATCTTAGCTATGATACGTTTAGAGCCGATTCTTGTCATTGCCGGAATGACAGTAGTTGCTGAGGTAATGCGTGGGGCAGGCGTCTTTCAGTTTCTTGCAGTATATTTTGTCCGATTGACACGAGGGAATCCAAAGAAGCTATTTGTAATCTTCTTCTTACTGACTGCTGTTTTATCAACCGTGTTGCCGAATTCAGTTGTAATATTGATTATGGGTTATCTAGTGATTCTAACATGCTATGCACTCGAGATTAAGCCGTATGGGTTTTTCCTCGGAGAAATGCTAGCAGTTGGTGCTGGCGGTGCGTTCACTTTGATTGGCACTACACCAAATATCATCATTGCCGATTACGCAGGATTCGGATTCGATTATTACCTGACACGTTTCGGGATATTTGCACTACTAGTGATTGCAGTATCACTTGTCACTGTTTACTACATAATTCGTGGTCAACTGACTGTTGTTGACTCAAAGGCATATGATCGTTTGATGGATTTGGACCCTTGGATGATGGTGCCAAATCGCCGACTGTTTTGGGTATACGCAGGATTCTTTGTTCTGCTAATTGTTGCCTTTATCCTATTCCCTCAGCCGTATGTTGTTGCTCTTGCGGGGATGACTGTTTTCATGACTGTCAGTCACTCTGAACCCCGGACAAGTCTTCGCGATATAGAATGGGACATCATCTTTTTCATCGGTGGGCTCTTCATTCTGTCAGGCGCATTGGAACTTGTCGGAATTCTAAGCGTTATTTCAGACGCCATTATTTCAGCAAGCGGCGGACAACTAATTCCTGCATCTTTGATGTTGCTCTTGGGAGCTTGGGCTGGAACCTTCATTATTGGTGGACCACCCATAGCAACGGTCTTCGCTCCTCTTGTCGTTGATATGGCCACGGTTATGAACTGGCCTACTGGTGTACGAGATCCACTATTTTGGGGTGTAGGGTTTGGGGCGGCTCTAGGTGGTGTGGCCACACCGTTTGGAGCAGTTCCATTGCTAATTTTGTCGATGATAAGCTTTGATAAATCAGAAATGTCATGGCGCCAGTTTCTTCTCAATGCGATAATGGTGAACATCATTCAGATTATACTCTGCTCAATCTATATCGTGCTCTTCGTGATGTTCATTTGAGAAGACAGATGTTTATTCGACACTCAAACAGTGCTGATGTTTGCATTGAGTAGTCTTGCATGATGGATGAAATAGCACTTGGCTGATAATCGTCAATGTAGATTGCTTCTTACAGGATTCTACGGTTTGGTAAAATGACTGCCACTTGATAATACTAGGTCTAAAAAGACTCCTGCAACCAGAGGAAGACTAGGAGCCAGACGTGATGACAACTAGTGAGCCAATGCCTAGTATCGAAGCTGAGCTATATGAACTAAGCATGCCCGGCCGAATATTGGGTAAGGAAGTTTTAGACAGTAGGGCACGAAGGATTGGGATAGTCCGCAGCATTAGGATAGGGCTGCATCCTACCCGCTCAGAGCTAATTGTAAAGGGCGCAGAAGTAGAGTTTCCGGTGGACTTCGCAAAGGTAGAAACCGTTGGTACTGTAGTACAGCTAAATTCAGTCGTGAAAGAGGCTGAGGAGATAGAGGTCCACGACGTCATTCGGTTACAGAAAGAAGTCTTAGATGACATCAAGTCATATCTCGGCGCTCGCTAGTTTACTGACTTATAGAAGAGTTAATAGCCCCCGACAGTGCATTCCGCGTCTGGTGGCACTATCATGGACCTAACCGTCGAGGCACTGGCAAAGACTATTGATCATACTGTTCTAAAAGCCGAAACAAAGAGGAGTAAGATCCTCCAAATCTGTGAAGAGGCTCTCACTTACAATTTCGCGGCTGTTTGTATCAATCCTGTTCACGTCGCTTATGCTGCAGAGCTTCTGAAGGATTCAGATGTGAAAGTATGTGTCGTGGTTGGATTTCCACTTGGTGCCAATACATCTGAAACCAAAGCTTTCGAGACCAAGGAAACCGTTCGGGCAGGTGCTCATGAGGTTGACATGGTCGTGAATGTTGGTGCTCTGAGAGATGAGAACTATGATTTTGTCCGTAATGACATCGAGGCGGTTGTATCCGCATCTGGTGATGCCCACACCAAGGTGATACTTGAAACCGGTCTACTGACTGATGACCAGAAACGGAAGGGCTGTCTTTTGTCAAAGGAGGCTGGGGCTGACTTTGTGAAGACCTCGACTGGTTTTGGTCCTATGGGTGCAACTCCATATGATGTAAGGTTGATGCGAGAGACTGTAGGCAAGAATATGGGCGTAAAAGCTGCGGGGGGTATTCGCAGCTTCAAAGACGCGATTAAGATGCTTGATGCGGGTGCGGACAGATTAGGAACCAGTGCCGGTGTTGCTATTGTTGAAGATTTCCGATGGGCCCAGTATAGCGACAGCTGGATGCAGGAAGACAGACCATGCTGGGACTGTCCCAGTCGTCATGCTAACCTTGCTAAACAACCAAAGGAGGTCTACGTCTGGTACAAGGAGCGTTGCTTGGTGTGTCCGGACAAAGCGGCAAATGTGTTCAATGACTAGGAGGAATGACTGATGTCAGATTCACCCATATCATATATTGATGCCAAGATTCTTCGAGTGTCCCTTTCGGAGTCAAAGATCACCACCGAGTCAATCCCAGAAGACTTGTATCGAAACTATCTTGGAGGCAGAGGTCTAGGCGTCAAGATTCTCTACGACACGCTATCCCCAGGAATAGATGCACTCTCCCCTGAGAATCTCCTTGTGTTTGCTATTGGACCCCTCACAGCAATGCCTGTTCCTACTGCAGGCAGGCTTGAGGTAATTACAAAATCTCCTCTCACTGGTACAATATTCGACTCGAATGTTGGAGGCTATATAGGTGCACAGCTCCGTCGCGCAGGCTATGCCGCCATCATCTTCGAAGGAGCCGCCTCCAAACCAGTGTATCTATGGATTAACGACGAGCAGGTCGAAATCCGTGATGCCTCGAAGGTATGGGGCAAAGATGTGTATGAAAGTACAGACATGCTTCTAGAAGAAACCGATTCAAAGGCACAGGTGGCATGTATTGGCCCAGGAGGAGAAAACAAAGTCAATCTGGCTGCCATCATGACGGACAAGCATAGAGCTGCAGGTCGTGGTGGGGTAGGTGCCGTGATGGGTTCGAAGAACCTGAAGGCCATCGTTGTGAGAGGTACTGGAAGCATTGGAGTAGATGATAAAGAAAGACTGGCGGAGTCTGTCAAGCGGGCAAGACGGCTTCTCAAGAAGAACGCTGTGACGGACAAGTCGCTTCCCATCTACGGGACGTCTGTCCTTGTTAATGTGACCAATGAGTTTGGTATGCTACCCACCCACAATTTCCAAGAAGGAACATTCAATGATGCAGTGGGAGTTTCTGGAGAGAAACTCATTGAGAGACTGCTAGTTGGAAGGTACAACTGCTATGGCTGTCCCATTGGGTGTGGTCGTATAAGCCGGGTGGGCAATCAGGAGGTTGGCGGTCCAGAGTACGAGACCATCTGGGCTTTTGGGCCCCAGTGTGGAATAAACGACCTAGAATGGATCACCCTGGCCAATCATGAGTGTAATCTACTTGGACTTGACACGATCTCGGTTGGTGCTACTATAGGATGTGCCATGGAACTCGCGCAGAGAGGCAAGATTGATGCGCCTCTGCAGTTTGGAGAAACAGAGGGTCTCATTGAGATAATACGGGACATGGGACATGCCCGCGGTCTTGGAGCTGAACTAGGAGAAGGAAGTCGAGCGTTTGCAGAAAAGTACGGCGCTCCAGAGTTAGCAATGCATGCAAAGGGTCTGGAGCTTCCTGCCTATGATCCCCGGGGAGCTCAAGGTCATGCCCTCGGCTATGCCACGTCCAATAGAGGCGGCTGTCACCTGCGGTCATACCTAATTGGTCCTGAGATTCTTGGGAGTCCGGTCAGGGTTGACCGAGACAGTCCAAGAGGGAAAGCTGATCTTGTCATTCTCTATCAGAACCTCTCTGCTGTGATGGACTCAATGATTCTCTGTCGGTTCACAAACTTTGCTTGGACAGTTGATGATTATGCAGAATTCCTTGCCGCTGGCACGGGCCTCCAAGTAAGTGGACGAGACATTCTTGAAATTGGCGAACGCATCTATAATCTAGAGCGCATGTTCAACAACCGTGAAGGCTTAACAACTAAGGATGACCAATTACCTCCTCGATTCTTCAGTCCACTTCCAGAGGGCAACTCCAGAGATCGCGTAGTTCATCTGGATACCATGCTTACAGAATACTATTCCCTTAGGGGCTGGGACAAAGAGGGGCGACCCACCAAAGACCGCATCAAAAAGCTGAAAATGGATGTCTAGGTGCAGCCTCAGAAAGTGGAGTTGACTGCAACTGGCTCGAAAGAAACAAGGCCGTAGAAAGTTCAGAAGGTCTCATGCACCGTTTCTCACCAAAATCAGGCTGTATTGGTGTGATGAGTGCAATGTACCAAGGCCAGCTGAAACCAGTTGTGGAGTCTGTGGTCAAGAGCCAAGAAAAGTGGAGATATCACCACCCGGAGATCCATATCCAGCGATGGAGGGGCATTTGCAATCTGCAATATCTACCATTGACAAGCAGTTTGGTGAAGGTGTAGGTCAGAAAGTCCTGCCCGCAGACAAGACCATAGTGATCAACAAGGTGTCCTCACTAGATGCAATGTTTGAGTACGTTGTGGACGGCTATGTCATAGGTCGTCATCGTTACGACATCCCTCAGAGGGACTACACTTTCCTTCTCTCGCTGGAAGGAGCCCGAAGAATAGCACGACATAGCAAGCAGAAATGGGTTTCATGCTATGAGGGGGTCTTCCAGTACCTGAAAAGCGGTGCAAACCTGATGCTTCCCGGAGTGGCTGGGTGTGACTCAGCCATTGAGGTCGGTGATGAAGTCTGGGTAGCTGATTCGAATGGAGTCGTGATAGGTGTCGGAATTGCGAGAATGAGTGGTGCGGAGATGGCTAGTGAGTCGAAAGGCTTTGCAGTCAAAATCCGTGAGGTGGACGACCCAAGGCCGCCATCAATCAATCATACGACGGCTTCTTGGGATGATGCTGTACGGTCTAGCACCAATGACATTGACGTAATAGAACTCGAGGCAATTTCGTTCATAAACCGGACCATTGAGAAGTACCATTTACCAGTGGTTGTAGGGTTCAGTGGGGGCAAGGACTCTCTGGTCACATATCTTCTCGTGAAAAAGGCTCTGAATGAGAGTCCTCCTCTGTTCTTTATGGACACCGGTCTTGAGCTTCCCGAGACAATAGAATACCTGAATGGCTTTGCGCAAAGACATCAGGCCACAGTTGTGACTCAGGAAGCCGGTGAGCAATTTTGGGAGTCAATAGAGACCTTTGGACCCCCTGCAAGGGATTTCCGTTGGTGCTGCAAAGTTCTCAAGCTTGGTCCTGCTGCAATAGCAATCAGTGAGAAGATTGGTGGCGATACACTGAGCTTCATGGGTCAGAGAAAACTAGAGTCATTCCAGCGTTCACAGGAGCCAAGAGTTTCATCAAATCCTTGGGTTCCTGGACAAACATCAGCTAACCCGATTCAGAGGTGGAACGCATTAGAGGTTTGGCTCTATATATTCAGAGAAGAAGAGCCGTTCAACCCTATGTATAACAAAGGCTACCATAGAATGGGTTGCTACCTGTGTCCTGCATCACCCCTTGCTGAGATTGAGAGTCTTCGCGAAACTCATCCAGATCTGTACGCGAGATGGAAAAGGACAATCGGTGATTGGGCCAAAAAGCTGGGTTATTCCCAGGAATGGGCTGAGCTTGGCTTCTGGAGATGGAAGAGTCTTCCTCCAGGCCAATTGAAGTTGATAGAAGAACTCGAGCTAGACATTGAAAGCGTTCGTCCAGGACCTGCTGACCGCCTAGAGCTAGAAGTAGTACAGGGAGTTTCTCCTTGTGCAGACTCTGGATATAGTTTGGAGGGGCAATTCTCAGAAGGAGTCGATTTAAATCGAATATCAAAACTGATGCCTATCTTAGGAACAACTAGGGTTTCTGAAGAGCTCGGTGCACTCAGAACACGATTTGGTGATAATACAATCACCCTATTTAGCTCTGGATCTTTGGTCATACGTGGGAAGGATGAGTCTGAGGTTGAGGTTCTGGCCAAGCAAGTGGAACGTGCAGTGAAACGTGCCCTCTTTTGTCAGGCATGTGGGTCCTGTGTCCCTCAGTGTGACCATAACGCGTTGAATCTTGATGATGAGAAGATTTCAGTGGATTCTGAAAGGTGCACAAACTGTCTGAAGTGTGACACATGGCCTTGCCCAACCTACCTGAATTGACAGGTTGTATTGCTAGTCATTATATATGACAGGATTGCGCTCTGCTCACAAAACCTTAATTATGGACATCGAGAAGCGGGCCATCGTAGCCCGCAACTATGGATTCTGGTGAAACCGAAAATGCTCCGCGCAATCTCAATCACAATTTGGAGATTCCGAAGAGAGCTTGTACTAAGCTTGATGATCTCTATGATAGCAATCCCCTTTGCCAACACCTTGGTCATAGAGCGTGATCGTAATCGGAACGAGATGTACGGAGAGGCATTCTGGTTATACGGGTTCGAAGTCTACGAGATGAACGACCATGAGCTTGCGGCAGCCCTTCCTCCAGAATGGGGGTACAATGATGGCAACCATGTGCTTCCCGATTATCTAGGCAACATAACCTACGAGTATCCTGTGTTTGGTCTGATTTTCTTCTCAATAGCTACATGGTTATTCCCCGGGCAGGGGGGCTTGCAGCCAGTGTGGCTAAACTTCATACTGACACTCGTGTTCAATCTGAATCTAGTTCTAGTTGCAATTCTCCTAGGCGACCGTATCTTCAGAGACAATTGGGCACGGATTTTCTTCGCCGGATATTATGTTTATGGTCTGATTATGTCTGCAGGTGGTGGTAAACTAGAGCCTATTGTAGACTGCCTCTTTCTTATGTCACTAGTTCTTCTCCAAGAGAAGCAATATGGGAAAGGTATGTTTGCACTAGGTCTCTCAGTCCAGACCAAGATTTATTCCGTGGTTGCTCTGCCAATATTGTTTCTTGCAGCTCCTGTGTCACTAATCTGGTTCATTGTATCCATGGCGCTCACAGTCATACCATTCCTGTTTCTAGGTGTTGATTTCAGCTCGTTATTGAACCACTTTCTGAATACGTCCACCTATAGTTCCTATATAGTAAATCCGATGTATCCGGGTCTGTTCACAAACTCTCCGATTGTCGAGAACAGTACGGTCATTGGGAGCTATATCTGGCCACCTGCTCTTATCCCGGTTCTGATATATGCTGCTTTCATGTTGTTTACGATTCGGCTCTACCTCCCCGAGCGTGAGGCCTTCCGAAATGCTTCTCTGTTAGGAAAAATCAACCTCTTGAAACCCCTCTACATCTATATGCTTCCAGCAATCCTCTTTGTGTTCAGATGGGAGATGCCCTGGTATCTCTTCTGGCTCGGTCCTGCAATATTTCTCTTCGAAAAAGATGAACACAGAATTGGCTATCTAAAGGAGCTTACAATAGTGGGCTTCCTTTATGCATTTGGAGTTGTGGTGAACTGGCCATATTTCATATCCGGCCCGCTTCCAGATTTCCTAGTCCATTTCCCATTTGGTTGGTATACGCTTCTTGGGCTGTTCGGTCTAGTACTATTGATTGCAATTGCGACCGGTACATGGAAATGGACAATTGACCGAAGAAAGAGAAAAGCGACTCTAGTCAGAGATGCGAAAGCGCGTGGCGAGCTGGTGATGTAGCTAAGTCCGAGCCCTGCCGTTCTCACGGTAGAATTCAATTATTCGTTCTCGTATCAGGGTTGAGGAGAACAGACCATCCGCCTTTCGCTGTTTGAGTCTCACGATTTCAATTTTCATGTTTTTCTCCTGGAATCTCTTCTCTAATGATTGAATATTGGTCGTCTGGTCATAACCAAGTGCGATAATGTCTGGCTTCACATCTGCAACGATAAGAGAATGATCAGATGTGTCATAACCAAGAATTGCTTTATCAACGACATCCAGTGATTCCACAAGCTTTCTACGTTGATCTTGAGGAAAGACAGGTGGAGCACCCCTCTCCTTTTCAATGGTCTTGTCCAAGGCAATTACAACAATGAGTTCGCCCTCTTTACCAGCAATCTCCTTGGCTTGTTCGAGATATGCTAGATGCCCGAGATGTAAAATGTCGAACTTGCCCGCAGCTAGAACACGTTTGCCTGACATCATCCGTGCCTCTACTAGTCTTCATCGACAGCCAGGAACTCGTGTCCTTCAGTTATAACTTCGATTCTTCTCTTCGTCTTTGTGATTTGACTCACATGCACGAGACCGTTAATCTCCAGCTCCATTAGCGCAGAGTTTAATTCAGCATCGCTTGGCTCTTGACCAAGTGCCTTCTTCAGAGATCTCCCGAGCTCATCATCAAGAATGACGCCTCTTCTCTTCTGAAGTATATCCATCACAATGTTTCTAAGAGGCATGACGCTCCACGAAGTCATTCCTTTTTCCCTCTCTAAATATAGCCCGGCGGCGCAGTCGATGGCTTTGCTGCAGTTCTCTGGAACTCCTCGTTCATCTTCTCGTAGTCTGCGATGTCCTTGGGTGTAATAGAGGCCTGCACTGCCTTCAATGCCTCCTCGAAATGTCTCCAAGAAACAAACTCGATCTCATTTGTGCGATTCTCTTTGAGTGCATGCATTCCAGCCTCTTTGCATAGGTTTTCGATGTCACCGCCAACGAAATTCTCAGTCATTTCCACCAATTTCTTGATTTTCACATCTTTGTCAAGTGGCATTTTGTCCAAGTATATCTCGAAAATTGCTTCGCGTCCCTTTGCAGTGGGTGGTGGAATGTAGATCCATCTATCGAATCTTCCCTTTCTGAGAAGTGCTCTGTCTATAAGGTCTGGTCGGTTGGTTGCTGCAATCACTACTAGATCCTTCATAGACTCCAAACCGTCCATCTCAGTGAGTAGTTGACTCACCATTCTCTCTGTCACATTACTGTCTCCAGAGACTCTGCCTCTTGAGGGAGCAATTGAATCGAGCTCATCAAAGAATATTATCGCTGGTGCTGCAGTTCGAGCTTTTCGGAACACTTCTCTTACTGCTTTCTCGCTCTCGCCAACCCATTTTGAGAGCAGTTCTGGACCCTTTACACTAATGAAGTTGGCTTCACTTTCAGTAGCTACGGCTTTAGCCAAGAGAGTCTTTCCACATCCGGGGGGTCCAAAAATCAACACGCCCTTTGGTGGCTCGATTCCAAACTTCTTGAATGCTTCCGGCGTTTTCAGTGGCCATTCAACGACCTCTTTGAGCTTTTCCTTGATCTCTTCAAGACCGCCAACATCAGACCATCTGACATTTGGAACCTCAATGAATACCTCTCTCACTGCAGATGGCTGTATCTCTCTGAGTGCATCTAGAAAGTCCTCGTTATTGACTTCGAGTTGGTCAAGAACCTCTTGAGGAATCTCCTCATCCTCCAGATTGAACTGCGGAAGGTATCTTCTAAGCGCCTTCATCGCTGCTTCTCTACAGAGTGCGTTTAGGTCTGCCCCCACAAAACCGTGTGTAATGTGAGCTAGGTTTTGAAGATCAACCCTATTGTCCCCTTCAGCAGTTAAGGGCATTCCCCGCGAATGTATGTGAAGCACCTCTAACCGACCAGTTTCGTCAGGCACTCCAATCTCTATCTCTCTATCAAATCGTCCAGGTCGTCGTAATGCAGGATCGAGTGCATTAACTCGATTAGTAGCTCCTATTACAATCACTTGGCCTCGCGCCTTGAGTCCATCCATGGTCGCCAATAGCTGAGCGACAACACGTCTCTCGACCTCGCCTTGCACATCCTCTCGTTTAGGTGCAATAGCATCTAGCTCGTCTATGAATATGATACTCGGAGCATTCTCTTCTGCTTCCTCGAAGATCTTCCTCAGTTTCTGTTCTGATTCTCCATAAAACTTTGACATGATCTCTGGCCCGTTAATGTGTACAAAATTGGCTTCCGACTCGCCTGCTACAGCCTTGGCGAGCAAGGTCTTTCCTGTCCCAGGCGGACCATGCAGAATCAGCCCGCGGGGTGGATCAATACCGAGACGCTTGAAAATCTCCGGATGGCGCATTGGTAACTCGACCATCTCACGGATTCTCTGTATCGCATCAGCAAGACCACCAATCTCCTCATATGTTACCTGTGCAGCTCCAACCACATCTCCAGTTGGCTTCTCTGCGATTGAGAGCATCGTAGAGTGTTGAACCACAACTGTTCCAGCTGGCTTTACGCCGGTGACTTTGAAGGGAATGGCCCGTCCCAGAATTGGAATGAAAACCGTATCATTTGTGGTGACAGGGCAGTTGAGAAGTTTGCGCTTGACGAACTCCTCAAATCTTGGCTCAGGACGAATCGGTACTGATGTTGGTGCAAGGGTGATATTACGTGCGGGTTCCTCATTCGCTCTTGAAACAGTGACCTTTTCGCTCAGGCTAACTCCTGCGTTTCGTCTTATTCGACCATCCATTCTGATGATCTCTCGGCCTTTATCTCCTTGATAAGCTGGCCAAGCAATTGCAGCAGTCACACGCTTTCCTTTGATTTGGATAATGTCTCCAGTTCTTACGCCTAGCTTCTCCATGGACATGGCATCGATTCTGACAATGAATCGACCTATATCCCGATGCTCGGCTTCTGTCACCTTTAGTACTATTTCGACCAATGCTTGGCAACATCCTTCTGGTTGTGGATTCTGATGGCTCAGAAACAGGACGGCTTACAGACGACCTTCAACTCCTCTCTCTCAGGTTCCCATAAAGGGTTTTTTAACACCGATATAATCAGGCTCCAAGAGGAGTTGATTCACAGAAGATTTCGATAAAAGACTAGTTATAAACTCTGAGTTCTAATCGTTATTTCGAAATGCTGTATGCAGTTGGCGCGAATCCCTCTACATGCGCGAAACCATTTCGACTTCGACCTGAGCCACACCTTCAAGAGAACCAATCGCCGCTTCGATATCGTCAGTGCCACCCATCGATTCTTCTCTGGCAACATTCATCCTTAGCGCCTTCAAGCCAAATGCCACTGGAACTATCTCAGTTGCTCGGACATCTGTCCCATCCGGAATATTAGACTTGATGCGTTCCAATAAGTCCTCGAGATTGACATCTACGTCTTCTGGCATTACCTTTAATGTGACAACAACTCGTGCCATTACAAATCAACTCCATTTCTGACTATGGGCCCTCGAACGCGCAATTGGGGCAGCTATACTTGACAGAGAAACGTCTACAGACCTCACACCGCCAAATCATGAACTCGCCGCATGATGGACACTGAAACTTCACACTGTTCTCCTGTGGAGAGATTGAACGGTGACATGAAGTGCATCTGATAGCTCTCATATTGGACAAATTATCACCAGAGGGTATTATCGCTGGTTGCGTTTCATGGGCCCAGCTGTGCGGTTTTTATAAACCTGTCGAAGCGTATACCTTGCGCAACTCATCACGATTGAGCTCAATCCATATATGGCTGTAGGGACTATGAAGACCCGCTAGTAAGTCTGGAGAGAATCTTATGGGTACCAAACTAGGTGATATAGTGACCGCCGAGCCAATCTCATTGAGAGAGCTTGGTGGACGCAAAATTGCGATTGATGCCTTCAACACAATCTATGCCTTTCTCGCAAGCATCAGACAACCAGATGGGACGCCCCTCATGGATCGACAAGGTCGTGTGACCAGTCATCTCTCTGGACTCTTCTATCGAAACCTTAACTTACTTGAGAATGGAATTAGTCCGGTCTTTGTATTCGATGGTGAGGCTCCCACGCTAAAGGCTGCAGAGGTTCAACGACGACAAGAAATTCGCGAGGCGGCAAGAGAGGAGTGGGCACGAGCCAAGGCAGAAGGTCGAATTGAGGATGCACGGAAGGCTGGGCAAGCCAGCTCTAGACTAACTAGTCCCATGATTGAGGAGAGTAAAGAGCTGCTGGAAGCTCTCGGGATCCCAGTGATACAGGCGCTATCCGAGGGTGAGGCTCTGGCGGCGCAGATGACTAGGGCTAACGTCGTATGGGCAAGTGCAAGTCAGGACAATGACTCACTGTTATACAACTGTCCTCGGATGATTAGAAATCTGAATATCTCAGGAAGAAGGAGATTTGGACGCTCCAAGTATAGGACAATCAGTCCTGAAATCATTGACTTGGACCTGAATCTCAAGCACTTGGAGATAACTCGAGAACAGCTCATTGACATTGCTATCCTTATTGGCACCGACTACAATGACAAGTTGGAGGGAGTAGGACCCAAGACTGCACTGAAATGGGTCAAGCAGTATGGAAGTCTTGAGAAAATCGAGAAGGAACGCGAGATTAAACTGGACTTTCCCTACGAAGAGATAAGGAAAATCTTTCTGAATCCCCCCAAGATGGATGTTGTGGAGCCAAAGTGGGCCGATCCTGATCGTGACGCGATTGTTCGAATCCTCTGTGGAAAGCACGACTTCAGCTCAAATCGGGTCGAGAAGTCTCTAGAACGCTTGGAAGAAGCTCAAAGGGAGCTAAGAGAATCTACTCATCAGAGTTCACTAACAGACTTCTTCTAGAAGATTCTAATCATATAGAGAACGATAAATACTGAAGAGTGAACAAAACAAGTACAGACAGGTGGACTACCCTGAGTCGAGAGAGAATGACTGCGGTACGAGCTGCAGTGAGTGATATTGTGAACGGAACCTTTGGGGATGATAATGGCTCTCATGTTATCTCTCCATATGGCGTAGAATTGCGAAGAGTTGCTCTAGTTGGTCTAATAGTCGATCATTATTCGAAAGAAGGCTATGCAAGCATAACAATTGATGATGGAACTGAAACTATTAGAGCAAAGGCTTGGGGTAGTGAAGCATCTTCTCTCGAGAAGGTTCAGGCGAATATTCTAGCGCTCATTATCGGGAAAATAAAAGAGTACCAGGGTGAAATCTACGTTTCTCCCGAAATAGTGCGAGAACTCGACGACCCAAATTACATGACTGTCCATCAGCTAGAACGATATGCTGCAATGCTCACTCGCACCGGGGTGTCACTCGAAGCTATTTCTGAATCGCAGGACTTTTTCGAGGAATCGGCTCCACCTCCGAAACGCGAAGTTGTAGAGAAGCCTCCGGAGAAGAAAGGAAAGCCGGTTTCTGGCAAAATCTACAAACAGATTATGCAGTACATCGAAGAGAACTCTGAGGAAGAAGGTGTTCCTATAGCATCTATTGTCAATTTTTTTGAAGAGAAAGGACATGACAGGACAGATATTCAGCTAAAGGTCCTAGATCTTCAAGGTCAGGGAAGTCTGGTAGAAGTTAAAGTCGGGGTCTATCGTCTGGCTGACTCCTGAACGAAGTACAGAGCGACAGCTTAATAGCGAATGCCGAGTGATTTGGATTATGGACGACTACGAGAGTCTACTGGAAAGGGCGCGTTCTCAAGTTCCAGAAGATGCATTCAAGAGGTCTGGAGAGAGATTCCAAGTTCCGGCAGTCCAATTGATGGTTCAGGGCAGTAGAAGTTTTTGGCAGAACTTTCAGGAGATAATCAACATTCTGAACCGTCCAGGGAAAGAGGTGCTCAAATACGTGGCCGGTCAGCTAGCCACAGCAGGCAATATCGAAGGGAGCAATGCTATCTTCAATGGGAAGTTTATGTCTGATCAAGTAGATGATGTATTGGGCAGATACATCGAATCATATGTTATTTGTCCAGTATGCACACGTCCAGACACTAGCATGGCCAAAGAGGGCAATGCTTACTATCTAAGCTGCTCAGCATGCGGAGCTCGAACTTCAGTAAGACCGGTCTGATAGGAGAAATACGTATGCCTAATGTCTACATGCGCGCACGTGAAACACATGACGGACATTATGTAGTTGCTATGTGTGACGAGGCGCTTCTCGGAAAGACGCTGACGGAGGGTGCAGTCGAGTTCAAGGTTTCTCCAGAGTTCTATGGGAACGAATTGGTTGATGTCAAGGTCTGTGTCGAGCATCTCAACAAAGCAACCATTGCAAACATGGTTGGCTCAACAAGCGTCAAGACTGCAATGAAGGCAGGTTTCGTACATGAACAAGCCGTCGCCTATATAGAGGGACATCCACACGCCCAATGGGTTCGTCTTTAGTGATTATGTGGTTCTCCACCACATCCTGTCTTTGGTTTCCCACCACAGAGTGCGTCCATTCCCATGTCCGATGCAATTCCTTCCAGATAGTTGTTCAGGACCTCCCTCACTGTGACTCCTTCTGCTTTGACTACAGAGATTCCCACTTGCTGAGTCACCATGTACGGTCGACCTCCCATTCCTGATACTATTAGGACCTTGACCCCTCTGTCTGCCAATGCGATCACCGGTTCAGCACAACTGGAATGCCCTGCATTCCTCAGAGTTTCCACCTGAACAACCCTTCCGTCTTCAACAGTGGAAATAACAAACATTGGGCTATGACCGAAATGTGCACTTAATGGACTGTCAAGTCCCTGCTCAGAAATCGCTGGCACTGCTATTTTGTGTAAAGTCATTTTGGATCACTCATTGGCTTCTTTGAGCATCTTCTTTCTGTATAGAGTGTCTGAACCACACTCGGGACAAATCTTAGGTCTAGGTTGTCCTAGAGGAGCCTCTATTGTATTCCTGCATTTTTCGCATTCAAAAACACGAACATCACAGGGCAGGACATATTCTCCCCCCTCGATCCGGAGCACAATTCCACGTACTATGGTCTCTGCAATCTTCTTTCTTGCCGAAGTCAAAATCCGATTGAACGTGGGTTGGCTAACATGCATTACATCGCTGGCTTCTCTCTGATTCATTCCCTCGTAATCAGCCAGTCTCACTGCCTCAAATTCGTCAACTGTAATGAGAATCTCATCTAGCTCTTTTGCAGGAATGCCAGCAGGCTTAAAGATGGATATCGAGGGCTCTTCAGAAACCTTTCTGAACTGCTTCCTTCGAGGCATGAAGGGTTATTAATCATAATTCAAAAAAGGCTTCCGATGACACGAAGAGTTCAACACGCTGGTGAATCCTACCACGTTTTAAGGAATCAGTAATCTATCACGGTTGATGACCTTGACTGCTCCCTGTTACGAGTGCGGAAATAAGTCCGAGATTGATGGGCTCTGTGCTGAATGCTATAGAATAGCACACCCATTAGTCGAGGTCAGGTCTCCACTCAAACTAACTACTTGCAAACGGTGCGGAGCAGTAAAAGTACCCGGTGGATGGAAGACGATTATCAAACAGCCGTCTGACCCTGAAGAGCTTATAGATCGTCAAATCGAGATTCTTTTGCAACAGGAAGTTGAGCTGAATGTTGACGGCGTCCAGCTAGAGTACACAGAGGAAAAGATACTGGACAGAGTACGTAATATCATGGTAATTGCGGCAGGAACTTCGAATCCGTTTCTAGGTGCACATTCTGAGAGTTACCCTGTCGAGTTGCGATTCAGCTATGCGACATGTGATACATGTGCTATGATGAGTGGAGGTTACCATGAAGCTATACTTCAGGTTCGAGCTGATGAGAGATCAATTACAGATGGGGAAGAGGATGAGATAGTTTCAGTGGTCACGGATTTAACTGTGGCAGATTATGGCAAGGACATCAAGGCCTTCGTGACGGAGATAAGCAGGAACAAATATGGACTAGACTTCAAGATTGGTTCTGAGCACCTTTGCAAACGAATAGCAGACGATCTTCAGCAAAGGTATCTTGCCGAGCGCAAGGAAAACTACAAACTAATTGGCGAAGACAAGGGTGGTAAGAAGAAGTATCGGATAACCGTCCTCATTCGTCTTCAGAGATTCGCACCTGGGGACTTCATACGAGTTGACTCAAAGCCATGTCAGGTGACAGCAATGGGTCGTGGTGGCCTCAGTTGCTATGATCTCAAGAATGGGAATAGATTCACAATCAATCCAAAAAGCGCAAAGTGGCGGACTATCGAGTTCATTGCACCAGAATCCGACAAGCGTCAATTCATTGTAGTATCGAATCTCCAAAATCAACCAGTCCAAATCATGGACTCTGAGAGCTTTGAAATGCATGAGATTGACCAGAAGGACATGACAATAGATGTATCAAATGGCGATACAGCTTTTGGACTTTACTTGGACGACCGAGTATTCCTGATTCCACCTACTGACTGAATTCTCGGATGTGTGGAGAGCTACGCTTAAATGGATACCCTCGGCACTGAGATTCAGGTCCTAAGCACTCCATAGTATGGACCATGAACGGAGGATTATTTTGTCCCGTAAAGGTAAACGCAAACCACAGGATTCCCAAACCGAAGAACTAGTCCGAGTTAGAACTCCTCGACGCGATGATGGAGAGATGTATGGAATCATCATCCAGATGTTGGGCTTCGATAGAGTCAGGGTGCGATGTGAGGATGGTGAGATTCGGGTCGGACGTATACCCGGTCGAATGAAGAAACGAGTCTGGATGCGTGTTGGTGACACGGTCATAATTTTGCCTTGGGACTTCCAATCCGATCAGAAGTGTGATGTTGTCTACAGATACCGAGGCAATGAACTGGACTGGCTTCAGAAGAGGGGTCTTCTGAAGATGTTCTAGGCTAACCTTTTTCTGAAATGCAGCCAGACTAGCACTGAGTTCAGTTCAACTGGCTCTCTTAGGAAGTCATGGCAAGTTGAAAGACCTAGACAAGAAGCATGAGCGACTTCTATCCGAGCTTGATCGCCGAAAGATGAAACGGCGGAAGGACTCAGATGAATTCAAGGTAATCGAGGGTGTAATTGACCCTCCAACCTTGAAGGCTTTATACAAGCTTCTCAATAGAGGTACAATCAATGTGATTCATGGCACAATCAGTACTGGAAAGGAAGCCAATGTTTACACCGGTGAAGACCCTGAAGGCACACCAGTCGCCGTCAAGATCTTCCGTGTGAGTACTGCTGAAACAGACTATATGCTTGAGTATATAGTGGGTGATCCTCGGTTCAAACGTGTTGGCCGCCGCAGCAGAACTCTGATTCCACAATGGGCATTGAAGGAGTATAAGAACCTGAATCGGTATCATGAAGCAGGAGTTCGTGTTCCCAAGCCCATCGACATTCAACGGAATGTACTTGTTATGGAGTTCATTGGTGATTTAGAAGCTGGAACACCAGCTAGACTGATGAAGAACGTAGAAATCGAATCTCCAGTTGATACATTCAATGAAATCATCAACATGATTTATGCTGGCTATAATAAGGCAGGACTTGTCCATGCGGACCTAAGTGAATACAATATCCTCTGGCAAGAAGGACCTGTGATCATCGACGTGTCACAGGCCGTTCTCAAGAATCATGACCATGCAAGCCGGTATCTGCTTCGAGATATTAGCAACATCACAACCTTTTTCCAGAAGCTCGGGGTGGAGGCTCAAGACCCAAAGGAGATAACAAAAGAGATACTGTCCTCTGGTGAAGATTAGATGCACTTACATGAAACCGTCAGAGTGCCAGCAGAACGTGTTGGCGTCATCGTAGGTCGTAACGGTAGAGTGAGAAAGAGAGTAGAGAAGTTGACAAACACAAAAATAGAAGTCGACTCAGAGGGCATCGTAAAGATAACCGGTCGTGAGGACACGGAGGATCCAGTCCTAGCTTGGAAAGCCAAAGACATAATTCGAGCCATGGCTCGTGGATTCAGCCCCAAGAATGCACTGTCCCTCATTGATGAAGATGCACGTCTACTCGTAATCTCATTGCGTGAAGTAGTTGGTTCATCCCCTAACCAACTAAAGCGAGTAGCTGGCAGGATCATAGGAGAGAACGGTAGAACTAGACGAGCAATAGAACAGATTACGGAGTCAAAGATTTCGATCTATGGCAGAACAGTATCTCTCATCGGATATGATCCTGGCCTACAATATGCCCAGAAAGCCATAGACATGCTCATTGGCGGAGCCCCTCATGGTGCAGTATACGGAATGTTGGAGAGAGCCCGTAGAAACATGAGTAGAATGGAGGCGGAGATCTGGGAAGACACCGATCTCTGAAGCGATGTAATACCCGAGCTAATAATGCCATAGGCCCTCTCAACTGTTGTACAATGACCGTGATGGACCAATCTGTGGAAGGTTTTCGCAGTCTCTCGCCTGCCGAGTTCTTTTACAGGAATCGCCAAATGGCAGGATTTGGGAACTCAACGCAAGCAGTCTATTCTACGGTGCGAGAACTCGTTGAAAACAGCCTAGATGCCTGCGAAGATGCACAGCGCATTCCGCAAATAAAGGTCGATATCGCTGCTCAGTCTTCTGATATATTGTGCATTAAAGTTACTGACAATGGTACAGGAATTCCCTATCAGAAAGTACCTGAGGCATTTGGAAGAGTCTTGTATGGCAGCAAATACGATCTGAGGCAGAAGAGAGGAACTTTTGGACTTGGAGTGACGATGGCAATCCTGTACAGCCAAATCACTACTGATTCGCCTGTCGTTGTTCACACTCAGAATGATTCGGGTTCTGGAAGGGTCTACAACCTCCTTATTGACATCGAAAAGAACTTGCCGATTATTGAGAACGTACGCGAGGAGGTCAGACTGTTAGACGGTACAACTGTGACGCTCACGCTTAGAGGTGATTGGAGGCGGGCTTCAGAGCGTGTCATTGAATACGTTAGACTGAGCACAATTGCCTCTCCTCACGCAGTCATCGAGTTGAACTTCAACGGAGACGAAATAGTCAGAGTAGGCGGTTGGTCAAAAGGGGTCCCGGATCTCCCTATATCTTCCAAACCACACCCCAGATCTGCGGATTTGGAACTACTTCGGAGATTGATGATAAGGAGCCCTTCAAAGAAAATCCAAGATTTCCTAATCGATGAATTTCAGCAAGTAGGCCCAAGAACTGCCGCGAGATTTCTGAAATTCATTGGATTCAATGCAGGTGTTAAAATTGAGTCTCTCACACGTGCTGATATCGCCCGTCTGAGTTCATCTCTACGCCGCTTTGATGGATTTGGGCGTCCTGATAGCAGATGCCTTAGTCCAATCGGTGAGGAGCCCTTCCTAACTTCTATAGAATCTCTCTTTCATCCCTCATGGAAGCAGTATTCGAGGCAGCCTCCTTCGGAGTGGCAGGGAAATCCGTTCTTCGTGGAAGGAGCCATTGTGTTTGGGAGCGAGTTTTCACATGTAGATACGCCGACTCTCTATCGTTTTGCAAATAGAGTCCCCCTACTCTATGATGGGAGCGAAGATGTAATGACGAAGATTGTGAAGCAAATCAATTGGAAGCATTACGGGTTCTCTATGTCCCTACCTGTAGCACTCTTCATCCATTTTGGTTCAACAAAAGTACCATATAGAGCAGCTGGAAAGCAGTCATTGGAACATGCGGCAGAGATTGAATTAGAGGTCACTGGTCTTATTCGAAAGCTTGGGCGCGCGCTGAGGAAGCATACAGGTCGCCGCGATAAGGCCAAGCGCGATGCGAGAAAGATGCGTGAATTCTCAGAGATGTTCGAAATAGTTGCCAAATATGGCTCAGCTCTTGCAGATTCAGAGCCACCCCCGTCTACCACACATATGGTCGAATCTCTGTTTGAGGTGAACACTGATGTCTGAGCAAAATCCAATCAACATACTCACCGCAATGGGGGTGCGGATTAATGAGGCTATAACTGACGGAGAATTCCCAACAATTGACATTCCCAATCGAGGCACGGATAATATTGAGTTTGATTCAAAACTGAATCAATTTGTACTTGGAAACTCTCGAGTTAAGCGAGATTCAAGCAATCTGAAACACATCCGAAGCTTTGCTCAACTGATATGGGTTGCATATTTCGCGAAGCAACTCTTGGAAAGCAATCGAACAAGTTCATTGAGGGACCTGTATTACTCCAGTGAAGCTTTTGGAGTAAGATTCAATGACCAGGCAGAATCAGATCGCATCATTACAGACCTCGAGTGCCTGACAGGCAAACCACGTGAAGTCTTTGGCATCTTTCCAGAGGAACACTCTGCCATTTTTGGCTCAGTCAAGATGAGTTATACAGTCCCTGGGTACGAAGGACGAGAGGTTGATCTCACCTTGAGTCCTGATGGATTTCCAATAGGAAGGGCCCTGATGACGGCCAATCCTCTTGAAACAGATGCAGAGATGATTCTGGCGGTTGAGTCTGGTGGTATGTTCTCTCGACTGATTGAAACCAAGGCCTGGAAACGCTATCAGTCGATTCTTATACAACTTGGGGGTCAGCCTCCAAGATCCACACGTACTCTGATGCGAAAACTGCATGAAGCCTTCAGGCTCCCTGTCTTTCTCTTCACTGATGGCGATCCTTGGGGGATGCACATAGCTCAAGTTGTGAAGAGTGGCAGTGCTAATGCCGCCCATATCCCAGGTCTAGCAATTCCAGCTGCTGAGTGGATTGGAGTGACGCCAGATGATATTCAAGAATACTCACTACCATCTGAACCAATGACCAGCGCAGACCTCAAACGACTAGACGAGCTTGCACGTGACATCAGATACGTAGGACCAGATTGGCAGAAACACATTGCTGAGTTTCAAGGGCTGCGAAGAAAAGCCGAGCAACAGGCCTTCAGTAGATATGGAATGGACTTTGTGGTCGATACCTATCTTGCTGACAAACTACAGTGATATCACTCTTTAAAATGCCAGCAGGAACACTGAACCAAACGCAATTACTGCTTGTAGTAGTATCAACAGAGCAACGTTTCTCTCTTCGGTTACATTCTCTGAAAGATATGGTAGCATCCAGTACATAGTGAATGGGCCCTCGACCTCGAGAGTGCCGTCTTCTCTTGGACTGGCGAACTTCACATATTCTATTCCTCTACGGTGTACATAGAGTCTGTACAAGATGTATAGGAGAAAATTGAGACCGAATGGTGCATAAAGGAAAATAGCCAGTCTGTCCATGTTTCCTAAAATTAGTGCCGTAGCTATTGCTGCACCCATTGGAAGTCTCCCAACGTCTCCAGGCAATATCCTTGCAGGATACCTGTTGAAGATGAGAAAAGCAGTGGATGCACCAAGAAGCGCTCCAGCCACTACACCTGAGTCAAGAAGTGCCTGCGTTGTTTCGACTCCGTCAATGAGCGATAGGAGCACTACATATAGAATAAGAGCTGCAGAGTTAATTGTCGAGAGACCTGCCTCCAAGCCATTCATTCCTCCATACATGTTGGTGGAATCGATAATGAACGTCATCATAAGAGGAATGACCACAAGAGGATAGAGTACGCCAAAGTCAACAGTTCCAATTAATGGAATTGACATTGTGGTTGTACCCACCTGCATGGCCATCATTGGGATTGATGCAAGCATTGGAAGCGCTATCTTAGTCCTATTTCTGAAGTCAAGATTGTCATCCAATAGCCCAATCATCCCTGCGAGGAGGATTGAAACCAATGCAGCTAAGAGTCCTGTATCAACTTCTTGACCCTGAAAGGTTGTTATTCCAATCACGATTAGCAGGGAGGCTACTATAGCAAACAGAACTACAAATCCCCCTCCTTTCGCCACATCTGGCTTGTCGAGTTTGTGGACATCCACTCCTACTATGCCCTTTTCTTTTAGAATCCGGATTGTACTAGGCATGGCAAGGAGTACTATTGAGAATGCAAGAATGATGACTATGAGGACGTTTAACAATTGGGCTGTCTCCTTTGCCGGGCACAAATACAGCCCTTTTTTACACTTTTCGGATAGAAGAATGCAGTGGTACAACGATTTGCATGACGAAACCTATTTAACGAATCCAGAGGTTCGAGCGCATCGTTCGCGGCCTATCTAGTATACAGTATACCGCGGACCCTATTGAATCACGGTGATTTGGATTGAGCCTGCTGCATAGACGGATAGGGACAATCGCGATAATGGCGCTCTTTTTAACAAGTGGCGTCCTCGCTTTGGTTCCCTCAACAGGAACATGGGAATCTAACAATTTGGCTCATGATGCTACGCAGCTAAGTTCAGTGGCCGAGTCCTCGAATCTGATATCAGTTGCATTTGCGGACCGGCACTATGGAGCTGCTGATGGGATTATTGATCCTTGGGAATATGCATCTAGCTATACAGATCCTGTGACTGGCATATCGGCGTATATGGAACATAATGGAACGCACATCTATCTTGGACTTGAGGCTCAAACTTCTGGATGGATTGGTGTGGGTTGGCAAAACTATACGGATAGATTCACCACAGCAGGGCTGAACAATAGCGATTTGCTTTTTGGATATGCTCCTGGGGCTCCATCAGATGAAGTCTGGAGGGCAATTGGCACAGACTCCGTGACCGTTCACTATATCCTGACTCTTCCCAATGGCACAGTATTGCAAGAAAACGATTTTCCGAATGACGAATCAGCAGAGCAGCTAGCTAATCTACCCTCGCTTGCAATGTATCGAGAGTCAATCTTCGGAATGAGAATTGGTGAGGTGCGTCACTTCATAATTCCTGCGACAGAGGCTTACACTGATCCCACTCACGACCTCTATGGACTTGACCTTGAGTATGAGATAACACTGACGAGAATAACTAGAGAAGGAATGACAAGAAGAGAGAATCCCGCTGATGCAAGTCAGATTGTATACAGTGATGAACACGGTGTGAGCACACTCCAACACATTGCCGATGCTGATCAAGGCAGAATACTGTTTGCTAATGCATCAGATGATGGTAGCACCACTCAAGTGGAGTACATCATTGCCATGAACACTACGGATTCGGATGATATACCACTCTTGAATAGCACCGATTTCATGTACCCGTTCATCTTTATGTTCAGCAATACAGAAAATACTGCTAATATTCCTGATCAACGTACCCACTGGTTCAAGGCTCCTATAGTGCAGCTGGTTCCAAATTCAGGTCCCAACCTTATCATAAAGAGTCCTTCCTCTGGAGAAACTCTCTCATGGATTGCAAATGTTGAGGTCAACGCCACTGATAACACCAGAGTAAAGAATGTCCAATATCGATTGGATGATGAAGAATCATGGAATGATTTGACCTTCAATTACGAGACCGCGTTCTGGGAAGATCGTTTGGATTTGACCAGCTACAAAGAGGGCTTTCATACTATCTGGTTCAACGCTACAGATCCATCAAATGCAACCGGCATTGCTTCTGTAGTCTTCAATTTGGACCGTCCATTCGTTCCTCTGCTTGGAATGAGACTTGATGTGGATAGAAGCATTGGTACAGAGTCATACATGAGAACCCGCGTTAGGGACAAATTTACCGTCACGAACAATGGTTCTTCTGTGATATCCGCAATGGAGATGTATCTTCCAATGAAGTGGGAATCATACCTGCTTTCATCGAGTGCAGCGGACCAGAACGGCATTGACCTAGAGATAGTTCGACTTGAAGACCTGCGGGGAATGTTACGTTGGCGCATTCATTTCGCACAGCCTGTCAGCTATGGCGAGTCCTACATACTTACCGTGACAATGCAGATGCATTCTCTCAACACTATGACCGACATCACGGACAAGGAATATGAATTCACATTCCTGAAGTTTCCAGTGGTGCCTTATGTCATTAGACGCGCATCTCTCACAATGGCATATCGAACGGGTGACTCGCAGTCTCCAAACTATCCATCTCCAGATACCACTGCATCGAATCTAGCTCCTCTCAACATTGAGGAGTTTACCAATGCTTTTAGATCTTTCACGACGCACATTGTTGCAGAACGTACAACTGTCGTCCGAGTGGATCCTTGGGGATGGCTTTCATACAAGGAAACAATTCATGTTGACAACGTTGGGTTGTCACCAGAAAGTCAGCTCACATTTACACTGCCCGCTTATTCAACAAATGTCAAGGTCTACGACCGAGTTGGTTTGCTGGTTCAATCACAACTTACTATAGAAGGCGAATGGAACGCTTCTAGGCAGATACGCATCACCCTCTTGGAAGATAGGTTTGGGCCACAGCAATTCCTACCAGGCTACTCCTATGAATTCAACATAGAATACATAGTTCAAATCAACGATTATGAAGAACTCGCTGTAGGGGGAAATCTTCTCGATATTCCATTTGGAGCACTTGACGATATCCTAATCGAGCATCACTGTGTTGATCTAGTTCTGCCCTATTCCGTGAATACCTTGAGCGTTTCCGGAGAATACAGACTATTGTATGGTGTGTTTGACACAACTCTGAGATATGATATGTACAACACAAGCAACTACAATCCAATAGAAATACTGCTCCTGTATCAAGTATCCCCCCTCATCGCCGCAAGGCCTCTCGGCCTCACTGTAATTGTGGGTCTTCTAGCTCTTGCCTACATTTCCTATAGAGGCGTGCACTTAGATTTTGAGAGAGGTGAGTTTGATGAGGAAGACTATGAAGTCGAAGATCAGCGACAGACCGGAGCCCCACCAGAACTACTTCGCCAATTCGCAAACCTCTACTCTAGGAAGACAGCTCTAAATATGGACCTTGAGAAATTGGAAGCCGCAAGAAGGCGAGGCAAGGTGAAGAAGAGAGAGTTCATGATCCGTGAGCGTGACATCAAGTCACAGCTCGATAAGATTGACTCTGATCTTCCTAAGGTGAAGGATGATCTGTCCAAACATGGCGCTAGATACCGTGATATGGTGTCTCAGTTGGAGCTTCACAATGAGCGGATTGAAGGTGCGAAGGCAGGCCTCCGTCAGCTTCTGCTTCGGAAAAAGAAGCAGCGAATCAGTCGAGTTGCCTTCGAGAAGTCCCGTCAAGACTATCTCAAGACGATTCAGAAGGCGACAAGTGCGATTGATCGTACTCTTTTAACTATCCAAGAGGAAGCCGGCGACCTTTAAGAGTGGTTAATCAGCTTTCGCAAGTCTTATCATAAGAACCAACAAGTGGATTTTCCCCTCGAGGGCTTAAAATGAACGAATTCCTCAATCGCGATGGAGTCAGCGCGCGAGAGCTCTTGACTCCGAACACAAAGGCATTACAGATGTATCAATATCTTGCTGGCTCTCCTAAAGTCCAATCATACCTTCGGACTGCAAACAGGATGGCTGTTTCTAGGCTTGGATACACAGACCATGGGCATGTCCATGCTGAAGTGGCTACATGGAATGCACTAAAGGCCTTTGACATCTTGGACGAAACATTCCAGCCCAACATTGTAGCTGAAGGGATTGGTGACACTGATGACGCCCGTCTTGTTGTACTGGCCTCCACCTACCTCCACGATATAGGAATGGTTGTGCATAGAACTGAACATCCTCAGGCATCATTGTCGTTGGCTATCCCTATCCTTGAATCCAAATTGGTTGAGATATATGACGATCCGGCCAAAGCAACTGATATTCTCAGCTTCATTGCGCATGGGATATACGCACATGATGATGACACACAATGTTTGACATTTGAGGCTGGCATCACGAAGCTGGGCGATGGTTGCGACCTGACAAAAGGTCGTACAATCATACCTTTTCAGAAAGGAAAAGTTGACATACACTCTGTCAGTGCTATGGCCATTCGGGACATAATTCTAGACAAAGGAGAAAAGCCGCTCAGATTGACCGTGGTCATGGACAATCCGGCTGGGGTCTTTCAAGTCCAAGCAGTTCTCGAGAAGAAGATATCGACCTCGGGTCTTCAAGACCATATAGAGATTGAAGTATTAGTCAATGGAAGTCGTCTTGTCCTGACTCAGGTCAAGAGGCTTTTCAGAGTACAAATCGAGGACCCATCTGAGCCTATTGGTGTAAAGGAGAAGTAGGTGGTAGCCCCGCCAGGACTCGAACCTGGGTCTGAGAGGCCAAAACCCTCAATGCTGGACCGCTACACCACGGGGCTAATTGTATCCTTTTGCAGACACAAAGACCTTTCAATCTTCGGTTGACAGGCCAAATGGCACTCCCTTTTCAAGGATTTCGGAAGGAATGCGTTCCATCCATCGTTTTAGAAATGCAGTTTCCTCAATATTCTGCTTTCCTGACATCCTTAGGTCATCGGGCAACATACAGGGGATTCCATCAATTACAGGGTACCAACGACCACACTTTGGACAGGTTATTAGCGCAGCCTCGATCTCCTCAAATTCCTCCTCTTCTATGTGCTTGATGTGGCTCTCGTAGACATCCAGTTGCAGCTCGCTTCTGCACTCTTTCACTGGACACGCCAGAATATCCATCAGCCATGGTTTCATGAGTTCAGAGCCTCCTGCATGAAAGCTCTCTCTTTACATGACATAAAAAGCATTCGAGCCTTTCAAGTCATCCTTTTGGGTCAAGGGGAAAGGCTATTTTACCGGGTCTCTCGGACCAGAGTCAGCAAGAATAGCTGGTGGCCCACTCTATGGACTTCAAACATCCGTGGCTTCCGTTGACCGAAGGCGCGAAAAAAGAGATGCTCAAATCGATAGGAAAGAAGAATCTTGACGACCTCTTCTCGAATATTCCCGAAACGTTCAGACTTGGTCGTGATTTGAAAATCCCTGAGTCTCACACAGAAATCGAAGTAGCACGAAGGATGCAGGAGCTAGCAGACAAGAATAAGCCAGCGGATAGTGGGAGGGTGTTCCTTGGTAACGGACTTGGAATGCACTACATACCTTCTGCTACAAGAGCCCTAGCAGGGCGGTCAGAATTTGTCACTGCATATACAAGCTACCAACCGGAGATCAGTCAAGGGATGCTCCAGACCCTCTTTGAATATCAGAGTCTGATGGCTGAGCTGCTAGAGATTGAAGTTGTAAATAGCAGCATGTATGACATGGCGAGTGCTCTTGCTGAAGCTGTCCTGATGAGTGTCCGAGTGAAAAAGAAGCGTAATCGCGTCCTGGTTCCAGGTACCACTAATCCAATTCATTGGAGAGTCATCAACACCTATGCAGAGCCTCTTGGGATAGAGGTTGAGAAGATAGACTATGACAGAGAGAGCGGACAGATGGACATTGCCGACCTCGAGTCTAGACTAAGCGAGGATGTTGCAGGGGTGTATCTTGAGAATCCCAGTTATCTCGGATTCATAGAAGCGAATGTCGACAAGATCAATGAGCTGGTGCATGACGCAAATGCCCTACTAATTGCAGGAGTAGACATAATGTCAATGGGTATATTGCGTCCACCTGGTGATTATGGAGCAGACATTGTTGTGGCGGAGGGACAAGGCCTGGGATCCCCCATGTCCTATGGCGGGCCTCTTCTTGGGATATTCGGCTGTATTGATGACATGAAACTAATTCGTCAATTGCCAGGTCGACTTGTGGGAATGACAAGGACTTCTGAAGAACCATTCAAACGGGGATTCGTCCTGACACTAAGTCCTCGCGAGCAGCACATACGTAGGGAGAAAGCTACAAGCAACATCTGTTCAAACCAGGCACTCATTGCTGTCACTGCTGCTATCGACACATCATTACTGGGTCCAGATGGCTTCAGAGAACTTGGAGAAGCAATCGCCTACAAATCGCACTACGCAGCCAACAGACTGAACGCACTATCAGGTGTGGAAGCTCCCTCAATTGGTGATGCCTTTTGGAAGGAATTCGTGATTTCTTTTGCCGATGGTATTTCAGCTCATGCGGTTCATCAGGGTCTCTTGGACCGAGGAATTCAAGGAGGAACGATTCTGACCTCGGACTTCCCGGAACTCGGTGAATCTATGCTTGTATGTTGCACAGAAATCCATACAAAGGATGCAATTGATGAGCTGGTCGATGCTATAGATCAAATTGTTGCCAGCGGAGGTGGCAGGTGATGACTGAATATCGCCAAGCCCGCTGGAATGTGCCTCTAATATTCGAGAAGTCGAGTATAGGAGCCACCAGTCATCAGTTTCCTGAAGTTGAAGCTGAAGTCAGACAGTCCGCCGGGAAAATTGACTCCATCATCCCAAAGGAGATGCAGCGCAAGACTCCACCTGCAATTCCTGAGGTTTCTGAGCTTCAGGTCATCAGACACTTCACCCGACTCTCACAGATGAATTTCTCTGTTTCCACAGGCACGTACCCGCTCGGCAGTTGCACGATGAAATATAATCCAGTCATCAATGACTGGGCTGCCAATCTAAACGGATTCGCATGGCTTCACCCAAGTCAGGATGCTTCAATGAGTCAGGGTGCCCTTGAACTGATGTGGGAGTTAGAACATTGGTTAGCTGAAATCACTGGTATGGATGCAGTGACACTGCAGCCTGCAGCAGGGGCTCAAGGTGAATATACAGGAGTTATGCTGATTCGTGAGTATCATAAATGCGTCACAGAAGAATGCGATCAACGCAATGAAATGCTGATTCCAGATGCGGCTCATGGTACAAATCCTGCATCAGCGGCCATGGCAGGTTACAGAGTGGTTGTTGTACCATCTAGCGAAGATGGGCTGGTGAATATTGAAGCTCTAAAATCTGCATCAGGACCAAAAACAGCTGGACTGATGCTAACAAATCCCAACACAATAGGGGTGTTTGAGAAAGATATCGAGGAGATCGCTGACATAGTTCATGATGCTGGCGGACTTCTGTACTATGATGGTGCCAACTTGAATGCCATTATGGGCATAACTCGACCAGGAGATATGGGCTTTGATGTGGTCCATATGAACCTGCACAAGTCATTCTCTACTCCACACGGTGGAGGTGGTCCAGGTGCTGGCGCTGTTGGAGTCAAGAAAGAGCTGGTGGATTTTCTCCCAGTTCCTCGTATTGTGAAACAACTTGATGGTTGCTTCGATTGGAACTATGATTACCCTCAGACAATAGGGAAAGTCCATGGCTACTTCGGGAATTTCGGGATGTTGGTGAGGGCCTATGCCTACATCTATTCTCTAGGCAAGAGAGGGCTTCGTGCAGTAGCGGAGAATGCAGTTCTGAATGCCAATTACGTTGCACATCATGTAAGTGCTATTCCTGGCTTCACTCTCCCATATTCACAGGATGCTCCCCGAATGCACGAATGCGTTATCTCAGGTGAAGAGCTTCTGGATGAAACCGGTGTGTCAGCCATGAATGTTGCAAAGCGCCTTCTGGATTTCGGCGTTCACGCACCAACTGTGTACTTCCCGTTGATTGTTCCTGAGGCTCTGATGATAGAGCCAACAGAAACTGAGTCAAAACAGGAGCTGGACGTTCTTATTTCCGCTTTCAGAAAGATATCTGAAGAGGCGTACAAAGAACCTGAGAAGGTCAAAGGAGCTCCGTATTCCACTTCTGTCCGCCATCTGGATGAGTACCGTGCCGCCCATCCCAAGACCTTGACTCTGTCATGGCGCATGTTTCAAAAGCGGGAAGGTATAGATGCATAAGGGGTGTATTCCGCTCATAAGGAGGATGTTCCCTAATGATGTTTGAGAAACAGGCTGGACGTCACACTATCTATCTTGAAGCAAAGAGTATTGGCAAGGATTTGCTAGTGGCAATCTTCGGAGGGGACGAGCATCACATTGGTGGCGTAGCAGTTGCATATCCAACCAGAAGTCATTATAGAGACGCCTCCACCATTAGCGTGAATAGCATCACACTACCTGGGCATAAGGACTACGTGGTGGCAAACTCGTCTGCAGAGAAAATGTGCAAGGCACTGATGCGTCCTGTGATATCAACCGTCGGTATTCATTATGAGGCAGCAACGTCTAAGGAGATTCAGGGCATCATCAAGGTCGTTGATGATTTGGTGGATGAAGCTATTCTGCACTATCAAAACGCTGAATAGCACACTTCTGAAGTGTTCAAATGGTCGGTCTTTACGGTGCAGGTGAAGTTCAAGTCTTTTGGTCCAATTCGAAGGACTCTCGCTAGCCAAGTTCTTACAGTGGATGTACCGGATGGATCCACCATTAGAGATGTGGTTAACAAGGTTCTCGAGATTGGTGGGCCTGAATTGGAGCAGATAATCATGGAAGGTGACAAGATAAGCGGCAATCTAATCATTATGCTTAACAAAAAGGATGTCACAACGCTGGAGGGTGAAGGGACCGCTGTGTTTCAAGATGATGAGATAGCAATGCTTCCTCATGTCCAAGGAGGATAGTCTGAATCTTGGACGAAACTACCTTTTACTTGGAAACATATGGTTGTTCACTCAACAAAGCAGATTCAGATTTAATAGTGAGCCGACTTAATGGGCTAGGAGCAGAGCAGACACATAATATTGAGGTGGCGAATCTCATCGTTCTCAATACGTGCGGTGTAAAGGAACCGACAGAGGACAGAATTATTCATCGCCTCGAAGAGCTCGGAAACCAGCCTGTTCCAGTTATAGTAGCAGGATGTCTGCCTCGAATCTCTATAGACCGAATCCAGCGAGCAATCCCCTCATTTGCAGCGCTTCTAGGCCCTCAGTCACTAGAGACACTCGGCAATGTTGCCGATCGGGTGTTAAAGGGAGAGAGGGGAATTGTCCATCTTGAGTCAGACTATGAATCAAAATTGAGATTCTTTGAGGGGCCCCCGGACAGTGTGATTTGCACAATACCAATCTGTGAAGGATGCCTTGGAAGCTGTGCCTATTGTGCTGTACGATTCGCTAGGGGAAGTGTGCGTAGCTATAGTGTTTCTGAGATTCATACCGTAGTAGAGAGGTGCGTACATCTCGGGTACGGAGAGATTCGTCTGACATCTCAGGATGCCGGAGTCTTTGGACATGACACCGGTGAAACGCTTGTTGGACTTCTCAATAACTTGGATCAGATTGAAGGAAACCATAAATTCAGACTAGGTATGTTCAATCCCAATCTAGTCCTTGATACAATAGATGACCTAATCGCCGTAATGGAGTCAGAACATTTCTTCAAGTTCTTTCATGTGCCTCTCCAGACAGGAAGCGATGGTTTACTCACTGCGATGGGACGAAAATACACAGTTACTGAATGGACTGAAATCGTTTCAAAAATCAGAGGAAGAATCCCCAGAGCCACAATTGCGACTGACATCATCGTGGGGTTTCCGGGAGAAATGGCCTCCGATTTTGAAGACACTGTCCACCTGTTGCAGCGGCTGCGTCCTGAGGTAGTTAACATCTCAAAGTATGGTGACCGTCCTGGCACGGCGGCTTCAAGAGCTAACAACAAAGTTGATACCTCAGTCAAGAAGGAAAGAAGCCGGAAATTGAGTTCCATTGTATCGGATTTTGTGACTGATCTAAATGCCTCATGGGTGGGTTGGACTGGAGAGGTGATTGCGACTGAAGCCGGTCCTAGAGGTGGTATCGTCTGTAGAAACTTCGCCTATAAGCCAATCATACTGCTTGAGGAAGTCACTCTGGGCAGTACCATCAATGTTGAAATCACATCTTCTGAGCGAACTCATCTCTTCGCTCAGATGTGTCGAGACTGAATATTGATATCAACGACCTTCCCTGAGACCGCACTCTTTCTCGCTGCTTCAACCACTTCGAGGGCTAAAATTCCATCATCCAAATTAACCTTGGGTGAGCTACCTGTTTCTATGCAGTGTAGAAAGTCAGTTATCACCTGTAGAATGGGTTCTCCATACACTTTGATTGTAGCACCACGTTCTATTAGCTGGATTGTCCTGCTGTCAGCCAGAGGCGCTTGATCGAGGTCTTGAACTTTAATGACCTGTCCAAAGAGGTCAAGGTTCAGGGTTCCCTTTGTCCCAGAAACATCCATGCTCCTTTTCCTGCCTACATATTGCCTCGATAAATGGAAGATGTGTTGTGCCTCATTTTCGAACCTCACCGTGACATTTCCGGTGTTCAGAATCTCGTTCTTGGTCTGGCATTGAGCATAGAGAGTAGCGTTACCACTGCTTATCCGAGTCATGATGTCAAAATCATGAACCCCAATGTCTTCAAACACGTCTCCGAGAGATGGCAATCTTTCTGCCTGTACAAATCCGCGCCTATCATGGATTACCGTCTGAGGGACTCCAATGGCACCTTCATTGATCAGGTTCAATGCCCGTTCAACTACCGGGTTGTAAATCTCAGAGTGTCCAACTAAGACAATGATGTCCTTCTTCCTTAGGAGTTCGGCAAGCTTTCGCGCATCCTTGAGGTTGCTTGCTAGTGGTTTCTCAATCAGAATACCTCTTATTCCATTCTGTTTCTTGGCAACACTCTCAGCTATTTCGGCATGTGTTGCAGTTGGAGTGGAAATGATGACGCCATCTAACTCCGCGTGCTCAATCAATGACTCGAAGTCACTGAAGGCATCTACGCCATACATCTGGGCCACTTCTTCAGCCTGCTTCATATCGGTATCAGCCACGGCCGAGAGAGCTCGAATATTGCTGAGAACCCGGGCATGAATCCTTCCCATGTTGCCTGTACCAATGATTCCTATCTTTGGAGTTGTCGTGGCTGCCCACTCCTGCTGTTTGATTTCATCAAAAACTGGTTCTCCTTTATAGATTCCTCTTCTCCGTGGAATGTACTACTCGTTCAAAACCATTTCATTTTGACGAATTTTTCGCAATTACCATATTCTTGAATGTCCCCAATTCGCATTACAGCCTTATATCTCCCCAACAGGGTTCATGATTGTAAGTAGTGTGCAAGACTCTCTGGGGGTTCCCTTGGGCCTCTCAAAAAGTCCGAGTCCCTATGCCCTCTCTTGCTCCCCACCTTGACAATCCGGACCCGCCAAGCGCGAGAGTTCCTCTGTCTTCGGAACCCCCTATCACGCTCCTGACGACAACTCCCTCAAAGGACCCACCCTGAACATGCGGTTTGCCTCCCCGTGATGGGTGGGTCCAAAACAAAGGACTCATTCTTCTCGCTGAGTTATTCGATAGCTCACAACCTTCTTCTCTGTGTAAATTTCCGACCACTGCTTTTCTGTCAGAATCTCCTTGAGCTTTTTCTTGCCACCCCTCTTCATACGCTCGGTCATATACTCGATTCTGTCAACCTTCACAGGCACTTCTGGTTCATCGTATTCATTCTGCTTGTATTTCTTCATGGTGGCTTCTATGTAATCATGAAGCGTTTCTAGTTGGGCTTCAAGAGCTTCTTTTTGCCGGAGCAAGTTGTGATATTCAGTGCAGACCTCCCTCATCTCTTCTTTGAATTGATCATACAGACTCATTACAATAGCCTCCTATCTGTTAGCAGAACTAATCCTTCTGAAAAGTCCCATGGAATCTAGAAAGCGAAGGTTACGTTCAAAGGCAAATCTAAAAACAAGCCAATATTTGCATCAGGATGATAGACTATGAGCGGTCTGAAGAATCTTGAAACTCTGTTTGTGAAACATGGATTCGATGACTACAAATGGATTGGTCCCAAGGAAGTCGTTGTTTCCCAATGGGTGCGTATGAAATGCACATGGGGATGCTCCAGCTATGGACAATGCGCTGCATGTCCTCCTAACACGCCATCAGTATCCGAGTGCAGGGAGCTATTTGACGAATATAATGACATTGCCTTGTTTCACCTATCTATAGAACTTGACAATCCTGATGATCGTCATGAAATAATGAAGGAAATAAACCTGAAGCTTCTCAAGCTAGAGCGAGAGGTGTTTCTTTCAGGAGAAGTCAAGGCTTTCATCCTCCCTGCAGACAACTGTTCGTTGTGCGATGAATGTGTTAGCGCTAGAGAAGACTGCAAGCAGAAGAGGCTTTCCAGACCTCCACCAGAAGCCATGGCTGTAGATGTCTTTTCAACAGCGAGGGCTGTGGGTTATCCGATAGAGGTTCTATCTGACTATGATCAGACAATGAATAGATACGCAATCCTGCTTGTGAGGTGAAAACTCACCTAGAAGCAGATGGTTCGCAGGGCGTAATATAAGCACACAGCCACTAATCAGGTGTTGGTTTCTCATCCCAATAGAATGTGTGATCACAGAATTCATGCCCTTCCATAAGCGTACGAGACCGCTCCAATCTTAGATTCGGATGCATTGCTTTTGCCATTTCAAAATCCGGGTGGCAAAATAGAATGTAACCAATATCTTCAGTATTCATATCCTTCATTGTTTCCGCCCATAGGCATTCGGAATACTTGCACGCCAACTTCCTATTGGACTCTTCAAGAAACTCGCAGGTCAGAATCTTTGACCAATTCTCAGACTCTAATGTAGTCTTCCAGTAGTTTTTGAACTTCTGAAAATCAGCTATTGAGTCTGGGGCCATTTTACGCGCCGCGTTCTCTGACCAATCCTTGAGAACTTGATGGACTTCTTCCCTTCCAAAGGCGGATTCAAATGCCCTGATTATGCTTGCAGCCCGGCTTGTCATTGCCTTGAAGTATTGAGCATATGTCATTACAAGTTTGTCATTGAATTTGTGATTCCCTTCATTCAAATGAGATCACCTTTCAAACACACTCCGGTTTGATTCCGATAATAAGAAGATAGCTAGTCCTCAAAGAGAATAGGAAAAGTGGTGCGGAGGGTGAGATTTGAAATATCTCGTTCGTGGTAATGTTTATCTCAACTCAAACCAAAATCAATACGGAAGCTAACTGAGTTGAATCTGTGGTTTACTGGGCTTATCGCTGGTGTAATCATTATCGCACTCATTCTCTTGCTTTATCCAGAAGATAGAAGGAACAAGTCTTCGCAAACTAGTGTTCCTTCTGCACAAGCGAGGTATTCAGATACGGCACCACAAGCTTCAAACTTGGGAGGGGTTAAAGGCATGGGCATGGGCGGGTTTTATGGGGGTCATCTACCTGGAATTGATGACAAAGAATAGTAATAATCTATTTCAATGAATCAAGAAGAAGGTGGTGCGGAGGGCGAGATTTGAATACGCGCCCCGGGTCTACGAATTACCCGGAGTCTCGCGAATCACTACTGAACTAGGCCCTCAACCTAGCGCCTTTGGCCAGGCTTGGCAACCTCCGCATCGTTTGTGTTCGCGATTTGGTGATGCATTTTCAAATCACTTAAAGATGTCGGAGAGGCCCGTAGCAAGGATGCCAATTTTCGAGAAGAAGTATGGACCGAGGTCAGTGAAACTGCGTCAATTCATTAAGACCTCGGGAAACTAGATTGATGAGTGAATGAGTACTCATCGTCCTGCTGCTGCATACCACTCGAATGGGGGGAGTGACTGCCAGTGCTTTTTCCTAGCCTTTCGTTTTCTAATGTATTTCATTTCTATTTTCGCCTCTTTGGTCCGGTTGAGTTCTTCTGAATACGAATAAAGCTGTGGGCAGCTGCACAGGTCTAGAGGTGGATCAGTGGTCTTGAGAGTGCAATTTTCTTACCGTTTCTAAGGCTATTCTTATCATATTCTTCTCGCCGGCGTCAAACTCAGTGATTCGGTCCCCCTTATACCGGTTCTCAGTCGTGACCAAGTTGGATCCCACAGTGAGAATGCCACCAGCTCTTTTTCCCAAATCAATCGAAGCCATCAATATAGCAGAGAGCTCCATATCAAGAGCAACAGCACCCAGTTTCGCATATTGTGCATTGAGGACTGGTGACCGGTCGCGCAAGTAAAAGTTCTCACAGGTTCGCACAACTCCCGTATGATACGTGGCCCCGACTTCCTTAGCTGAATCTATGAGTGCTGTCATCACAGATAGGTCAGGTATTGCCGGGAATGCCAATGGTGCATATTCCAGTGTACACCCTTCGTCCCTGATACACCCAGTAGCTATGATGTTATCCCCAAGTTGAATCTCCTCTTGATACGTCGCACATGACCCAATTCTAATGAATGTATTAGCTCCAATGGCGGCGAGTTCTTCAACTGCGACGACCGCAGAGAAGACTCCCATTCCCGTGGACACCACTGAGACCTCAATGCCCTGATACTCCCCGGTGAAGCTGAGGTATTCCCTATGGAATCCCAATTCTTTGGAACTGTCAAACATTGAGGCTGTCACTCTTGCTCTCTCTGGAGGGCCAGGCAGCAAGACATATTCCGCGACATCACCTTCTCTCAGGTATACATGAGGGACTCGTCCCTCAGAATCGCGCATTACTCCTGGATGAGCCATAGCTTGGCAGTATGGTCCCTATCAGATAAGCACTGTGTAATTCACAGCAATAAGCTGCTTCAAGAGCCAAGTTTAGATATCAAGAAACTCAGAATACCATTAGGTGCAATAAGATGGCATTTGCAGGTGGAGCAGCCGCTGCGGCGGCAGCCGCTCAACATACAAGTTCTTACCGTGTGAAGTTTAAGCGGGACGAGTTCCTTGAGCTTGTGCAAGTTGCACAGCCGAAGATCATCTATCATGTGCGAAGAATGCACTTCTTTGCTTATGATGGATTTGTGATGTACACTTTTGAATGCGATTCAAACGAGTTCGGTCAGAAGGTGTTGCATGCAATCGAGTTTTCGAATGAGGCTTGGAGGGAGTAGGAATCTATTCGGTTTCATATCTATCTGCATCATCAAAATAGTCCATTACAAGGACAACAGACTTGCACTCTGCATGGTGAATGACGCCTGCAGGAATGATATAGGTGTCACCCTTGCCATAGACTTGAGTGTCATCGCCTATTGTTAGGGTAATTTCGCCCTCCATTACGACTCCGAACTGAGCTCCGTGGGTGTGTGGTGGCACCTTTGCTGTGGGTTGAATCTCAAAGAATGCTATCTGGAAATCCTTCCCCTGAGCGAGCCAGCCCTCGACGCCATCCATTGAGTGTTTCACTTTCGGGAGTTTCTTGATGATATCTGGATAGGAAGCTTTGGTCATGTCGTTCACATGCTATAGATAATCAGCTCGCACACTATAATCCTTAAGGTAAACGCCGACTCACTGGATGCTCTTCACGAATCATGCAAATCATCATTGGTCACTGAATAACGCTAGAAAAGGGGGCCCAGGGGAGTGTTGTTTGGCCTGCCACTCCCCGGGTTCTACATGACGCATTTGGTATTCACAATGGAGGGGCTGGGAGCAGGTTTTCAGCCTCCTCCATTCCCATAATTGTGGTGTCAAGACGCCCTACGACTCCTATTAGTATCATAACAACACCACTGATTAGATACCAGATGGACGTTCCAAACGCCTCAGCGATGGGGCCTGCTATTGCAAGACCTACAGGCGCCATCAATGGTGAGAGACTGATGACAACTGAGAAGACCCGGCCCTGAATCTCCTTGGGAACAATGGTCTGTAGAATAGCCATTATAGACCCAGAGGCCATTGGAACCATAACTCCCGCTATGAACAGTCCCGCAACAGCCAGAAAGAATAATCCGCTCGGAGTCATTCCCACCGCGAATATGGCTATGCCCATTGCGACTATTGCTACCACCACTGTATCCATTCGACGCTTGAACCCGCCCCAAACGCTCAATGCTATTCCACCTACCAGCATTCCCACACCCAGGGCTGACTGAAGCCATGCTAACTCAAATGCACCTCCATTGAAGTGAACCAATGCTAAGATGGGTACTAATGACATCGAAGGAATCAGAATCAGGTTCGTAATCATCATTGCAACGAGCGTGAATTGACCACCTCTCCATCGTGTAAGGAATCTCACGCCTCGCATCATATCAGTCAGAATGGAAGAGCTTTCCTGTGTTGATTGTTCTCTGTCTGGCTGTGGAATCCTAATGAACATCAATGGAAAGATTGCTAGAGCTGCAGTGCCGATATCAATCAGCAATATCGTCTGAATTGGCATGATCAATAAAAGCATCGCTCCCAGAGGAGGAGCTGCTATTTGAGCCAGTCCGGACAGAGACTGATACAGTCCATTGATTCTAGATAGGTGCTCATCGGGTACCATGAGTGAAACTGACGCCTGCAATGCTGGCCATTGAAACACTCCAACTGCCGAACGTATCGCCATTATGCCATATACATGGAAAATATTGGCAGACCCTTGAGCAAACAGAAATGCTAGTACCACAATCATCAAAGCGGCTATGCCATCTGAAGTGATCAAGACCTTGCGACGATCCCACCTATCAACCAGGACTCCCGCGAAAGGACTAATCAATATCTGAGGGAGCAAAGCCATGATTGTGGCAATCGCTAGGACTATTGCGCTCCCGGTTGCTATGGTCAACCACCAAACTAGTGAGAATTGAACTAGTGCACTACCAACTAATGAGAATCCTTGACCTCCTAGTATCTTCATGAAATCCTTCAGTTGGTGCGTCTTATCAGTATCAATCTGTAGGTCCATTGACACCTCATCAGTGGTGAGAAGCGTCGATTCAGTATCGATAGTGACAGCTTCTATCAAGAGTTGCTGTTCTTCCTGTTTTGTTTCAGTTTTCAACTGTTTTACCTCTATTATCTTGATATAAACCGACCAGTCGGTTTCTATTATTATTAAAACTAACCGGTCGGTTTTAATATAAATCTTCCGCCAGGCGCAAGAATTCAGTCCCTAATCGATACATTTATTCGAAACTAACCAGTCGGTTTCATTAGAATTGAATGAGATGATTGATTAACATGCCAAAGGTCACCGCAGAAAAGAAGCAGCAGATTCTCAACACAATATTGGAAGCCGCAGAATCTCTTTTCTCAGAAAAGGGATATCACGGAACATCGATGGATGACATCGTCAAGGAAAGCGGCTATAGCAAAGGCGCCATATATGGACATTTCGACAGTAAGGAGCAGCTTTTCCTATCCGTAATGGAAAAGGCAAGTGATACCAGTCTTGAGGGAGTAAAGACGTTGTTCTCCCCAGAAGACTCAGCTTGGACCAAGTTGGAGAAGACATTGTCTCTCCTACCAGACTCTATGTTCGATGAATCCGATGAGCAATGTCGGCTTACATTTGAGCTCCAAATACAGGCCTCAAGACAGAAGTCTTGGAGGTCGAAGTTCCAGAAACAGTACTTCAAGACACTTCGCTTTCTCGCTGATATAATTGAAGAGGGTCAAGCGAACGGTGAGTTCAGAAAAGACATCGATGCTGAGAGCCTGGCTGGAATACTGATAGGATCATCAAACGGCCTGTCACTCTATTCACTAGTCACAGGCAAACCATTTGATTGGGGTAAAATTAAGGACACTCTGCGAATTGTCGTCAAAAGCGGCGTAGTTGTTTGAGATGAATGATTTCGGTCAAAAGCAAGGACTTTCAATCCGACTCTATTCCCGTTCCTTCCAGAAGGCTTTTGCTTCTTCCTCAAGCTTGTCCAGCCTATCATAGTAGTCTGGGAACTCCTTGAGGTGGGCTAACGCAATCTTGCCTGTCATCAATGCATCATCGTTAGTCACATTTGTGGCTTCGTCTCGTTTCCCGTGTTCTAACTCCACGTCCATTCCCATTCGAAATTGCTCTACATCAAATTCATCCCACTTGATGCCAAGCCTATCTCCAATCTCTTTTGCCTCTCTACTGGTGAATGACTTCTTCGTTGTCATGCATTACTTGGCTGCGTAAGAAGGATATATCATTTTGGAGCGGTCTGAAAGACCGCTTTCCTAAAATCAAATGATATCATGAGAAGAATAAGTGGAGCCCCGGGGGGGATTTGAACCCCCGATCTACTGCTTACGAAGCAGTCGCCTTAAACCGCTTGGCCACCGAGGCCCGTCTGCGGCGCAACCTAATGTATTTGTTATAAAAGTTTATCATGAACACAAAGGATTCAGGTAGGAGGCTAGCAGATGAGCACCAAAGAGATTGGAGAGCGTGAGTTTCTCAAGAGAATCAGAGAGCTCGTTGATGAGATTGCTGATGCCCGACTCGGATTTGATGAAGACGCTTCTGACATTCCAATCTCCGACCGAACGAGTATCGTTGTCAACGTAGATACTTTTGTCCGTGAAACGGACTGGCTACCAGGTATGACTGAAGCCCAGGCTGGCAGAAAGACCGCTGTCATGGCCTTGAGCGATATCGTTGCAAAGGGTGCCAAGCCTCTCGCGACGATGCTATCATTATGCGTTCCAAAGGAGTTTGATGTCCTTGCAGCTAAAGAACTGATTCGAGGATTCTCTCAATATTGCGTGAAGTCCGGTGTTCCATTCATTGGGGGAGATGTCGGATCTTCGAGAGACGTGGTGCTTACAGGAGTAGCAATAGGAATTGCATCACCTGACAGCATTGTGTCTCGCGGAGGCGCAAAAGAAGGTGATGTAATTGCCGTCACTGGTGATTTTGGCCTTACATCTGTTGCATTTGAAGTGCTTTTGAAGGGAAAACAGGCTGATGATGACCTTAGGAGTCGAGCAATCGGCGCTGCTTATAGGCCAGATATTCATTTTGGAATTGTTTCTGCACTGGCTGAGAGAGGCCTTGTATCAGCTTCGATGGACAGCAGTGATGGTCTCGGCATCACACTGAACACAATGGCTGCCCAGAGCAATGTGTCCTTTATGATTGAAGACTTGCCCATAGCAGAAGGTGTGACCTATTTCTCAAGAGACCTTTACATTCCTGAATGGAAAATGGTAATGGAGGGTGGAGAGGAATTCATACTAGTACTTGCTATACCTGAGGCTCATTGGGATGAAGCATACACGATTGCCACCAGAATGCATGTTCCACTGAAACAGATAGGATATGCCTTGGAAGGCAAAGGAGTCTACTACGAAACCTCGGAAGGGCCACTCGAAATCTCTACAGCGGGATATGATAACTTCAGGGAGTGGGAATGAGCTGGACAGAATTGTCATCGTTGATGGCTATGTTGATGAACCCACGAATCTGGGAGTGCCTCCTTACGTTAGTCCTTACCCCAGATATATCGCAGGAGCCATCTGGAGCAGGTCTGCGAAGACCGAGGTCCTCTATCAGACTATTGATACTGTTCGCAGGCATACTGACCCACAAGACCTTTGGTCGACCACGGATCTTATCCTTCTCATTGCTGGGATGATCGTCCCTGGCAAGTATCTTGGTGGTACGCCAATTTCTGTGAAGGAAGCGAAACGATTCTTTTCTGATGCTAGGCTAGAGGATATTCCAAAGGTATTAGTCGGTCCATGGGCGCGATTTGGCTGTGGAGTTGAGGGTGGACGACTAGCTCTGAGCTCGGATGTCCTCAGCCCTCCATTCGACTACATTGCCACGGGAGACCCCGAGATAGTATCAGCTAGAATAATGGATGCGCACGGAGATTTATCCTCAGTCGATTTCTCTAGCACCAGAAACGCATTGGATGAAGTAGAAGAGTTTGCGAAACGGGGCGCATGCGTACTACCACAACACCCTGGATATTCAGCAGGGTACATGATTTGTGAGGTTGAAACATACCGCGGCTGCCCTCGCTATATCTCCGGTGGTTGCTCCTTCTGCACTGAGCCTCTCTATGGGAAACCGATGCAAAGGACTGCGTCTGATGTGGCAAAGGAGATCGAATCTCTCTATGAGCAGGGTGCAAGAGCGTTCAGGATTGGCAATCAGGCAGACCTGTTTACATTTGGGTCCAAAGAAATTGGTGAAGAAGAGTTTCCGAAACCGAATCCTGATGTAATCGAGGAGCTCTTCTCTAAGGTTCGTAGAGCTGCCCCTGGATTACACGTCCTTCATATCGACAACGTGAATCCTGGCACCATTGCGCGACATCCACATGAGAGCACAGAGGTGGCCAAGTCTATCATTAAACATCATACTTCCGGTGATGTTGCCGCATTTGGGGTGGAATCAGTAGATCCAGAGGTGATTCGTCGTAACAATTTGAAGGCTGACGAGGACCAAGTGCTTGAAGCGGTAAGACTGCTAAATGAGGTCGGAGGCCATAGACCAGAGTGGGGTCTTCCACATCTACTGCCTGGAATCAATCTCCTATACGGTCTTCCGGGAGAGAGCAAAAAGACTCTGGAGTACAACTATGCGTTTCTCCAGAACTTAGTGGAAGAGAACCTCATCGTACGTCGAATCAATATTCGCCAGGTCATTGGATTTTCTGGTACGAGAGTAGGAGATACGAGGAAAAGTAAGGTCAAGAAGCACGATTTCTTTCAACACAAGAAGCAGGTTCGTGAAGAAATCGATGTGGAAATGATTAAGAAAGTTGCACCTTCTGGAACTGTGATTCAGTCAGTCTTCATGGAACAGATGGAAGGCAACAACTACCTTCTGCGGCCTCTTGGTACATACCCATTGCTCTGCTTCATGCCGAGCGGACCGGATCCGGGGGTATATGCCGACGTATTTGTTGTTGATCATGGCCCTCGATCAGTCACAGTCCTTCCCTACCCGCTCAAAGCACACACTGTTTCCCTTGCGCAGTGGAAGGCTATCCCAGGAATTGGGTCGAAAAGAGCAGCCAGAATAAGAACTGAAGAATCCTTGGAGGGACTTTTCCACTTGGAATCAATCGTAGGGACCGAGATCTCACCATGGTTGGCACGAGCTCTCAAGTTTGATTAGAAGAAGCAGATGGCGGGCCCGGACGGATTTGAACCGTCGACCTCTAACTTAGAAGGCTAGCGCCCTATGTGCCTTTCAGAGGCGAAAAGCTCACTGAAACCAGACTAGGCAACGGGCCCTAACTGTTTCACATTTTCATATTCTTAAAAGAGAATTGGTTGGGCGAGACTATGCCATATTGATTTTCTGCACTTTCTCAAAATCACCAACAATATACATCCTCTCAACCATGACTTTCATGATTGCACAGCTGGGATCTTTCACGAAGTCCTTCAGGAACGGGTGTTTCTCAACCAACATGTCTGCAAGCCTTTCACGCTCTGGTTCTTCAGTGTCTATTGCAGTACCTACTATTGTTACCGATGTGGCATGATTGAAGTCCGAAGGAGAATTCTTCCGATCATCAATGATTAATGAAACTCTGGGATTTGAACTGATTTGGCGATACTTCAAGCGATTCCTCATGGTAGCAAAAATGACATTCTTGAGGTCCGATGTGAACTTGAATCCCACAAGACAGGTGTAAGGATCGTCATCACTTGAAGTTCCTAATACAGCTATCAGTTGAGAATCGAACAGTTGCGCTAGTTTCTCCTGAGTTTTTGAATCCATTTGTCTTCCAGTCATTTTCATCCCGCTGATATCATCTGTTTTCGGAGTCTTAGGTCATGGTCCGTGATATACTCACTGGTACCTTTCTACCTCATGTGGAAAATAAAAGAGGTGCGCTGAGCAAAGACTTGCCCAACGCGCGCCCTCTCAGCCCATCATGTAGTACTTTGAGAAACCCTCTTTCTTCAACAATGGAAGTAGAAGAATGAGTATAAGAATGGCGACTGCAACTCCCAACGCAGTGAAGTAGATCAGAGGCACAGCGGCTTGTTTTGCTGCAATCCCTATTGTGGCCCAAATGACGACGAAACTGAAAGCAAAGTCTCTTCTTCTGATCAACATCAGAACCGTGATGAGGAACGCAACCACTATCACTAGCGCAGTCCAAGTCTCCTGAATCGGGATAGGAATCTCTGGACTCCTCCCAAGATGATTGAGGACAGAGGCTGTATTTGCAATTGTTGCGACTGATAGCCAACCGAGATAGACGCTCAGGGGCAAATGAACTGCAAGTTTCACTCCCCTTGATGCCTCTTTCACACCAACACCTAATCGCAGGTAGATGTAGAGAAGGGTCAGAAACAGTCCAAAAATGGGAACTGTTGTAAGAATGATTAGATCATTGGGGGCTGGATATGAATAATGGAATACCGTGAGCCAAGCGATGTTTATCACAGCACTAAGTAGGTATAGGTATCCAATGTCCTGAAGGTATTGTGAGTCACGTTGACTCGTTCTAATCTGATAGAACATGAATACGAATAGTAATGTGTAGATTACACCCCAAATTGAGAACACGTAGTTTGCAGGCGTGAAGAGGTTAGGATACGCATTTGAAACCTCACCAGTAGTTATCCCGTTGAGAGGTAGAATGTTCACTAGTGCATTGAACACTGTGCTCCCTACAACCGCCACCACATTGGCAATCTGTAGGTAGATTGGATTTATCTTCGACATAAATTTCCAATATTAACTATAATTAATAAATTTGTTGGAAATGGAAAATTCGGTAAGAGCAACATGTAATCTATATAGAAGGTGGCTCGAGAGCAGATCGCCCCCGAGCCTAGCGGGTGTGTGTGAAACCGGGGATGTTATGAGGTCAGAGTACGAATGATGGTGGATACATCACGAAGTATTGCACTACAATTGACAGGAGTATCCCACTGGCGACCAATCCCTTTCCCCGACCGGGATTGACCTCAGTAAACCAGAGGATTGCCCCAACAAGGATGACAATTACTCCTGAAACCCTCCCAAGGAAGATTAGAAAGTCCCAGATCTCAGCTAAGTAAATTGCTATCATGCTTACAAAGTCTGATAATGGACTAAGGAGATTGAATAGTCGCAAGCCTCTCACCAGCAGTGAGTCATGGCTTCGTAATTTAAGGTCACCATGAATATCAGGGACACAATCTAATCCGTCCCTAATCTTAGACCCTCGCAAAAGGCAAGAATGTTCTTTCCAAGGTCCTCAAAGTTATAACCCCCCTCTAGGAGGCCATATCTCCTGCCCTCACATCTCTCCATGGCAAAGTCATGCATCATCTTGCCAATTTTCCTAAAGGCCTCCATTGAGAGGTTGCTTCCCCAGTCGTCAATATACTGATCAAATCCAGCAGATGCGACTATAATATCCACATCTGGACTGGAATCCAGAGCCCTCTTCGTATCTGCCAGATAGGCATCATCTCCATGCCCTCGAGGATTATAGATGACATAATCCTCGCTATCTCCCAAGATATTGATATTGCCATCTCCAGTGTGAAGGTCAAAGTCCAGAATAAATGCAGTTTCAATCTTCGCCAGTGCCTTGAGATGCAGGAGTGAAACTGCAATATTGTTGTGATAGCAGTATCCCCAATAGCTGTCCCACGATGCATGGTGACCTGGAGGCCGTATCAGTCCGAAGGCAGGCTCCCCTTCCACTGCTATCTCGGCAGTCATAATGGCTCCACCAGCTGCGAGCGCCGCCATCTCATAAAGGAGTCCTTGGCGTGTGTAGTCAGTATCCCGCCTTACCTCATCCAGATGCCCTGGACCATGAGCTCGTAGAATCTGCTCATCTGTAGCAGGACTTGGCTCAACGAACTCGTATTCCGGATGCCCACTTAGAATCTCAATGGCAGTGTCAAGTCGGCCTGATGCACCTGCAGGAGTCCCATCATAGGAATTGCGCATTAGGGGATGATATACAATCTTCACGCCATCTAGTCTTGATTCGGCGGCATATGTTTCTGTGGGTCAAATCAGACAAAAAACGCTGGTGAGCGGACAGGCTCGCAACCTGCCCGCCCTCTCACTAGAGGGACTGATCTTATGATCGGGTTCCACTCTAACCAAAGAGGCTACCGAGACCAGCAGTGACCTCTTCTTCCTCTTCCTCTTCTTCCTTCTTCTCCTCTTTAGCTGGGGCTGCCTCAGTGGCGCCACCAGCTGCAGGAGCTGCAGCGACAGCCATTGGCATAGCTGCACCCTTCAAAGCCTCATCAATGTCAACATCCTTCAAGGCTGCAAGAAGTGCCTTGATTCTGCCCTTGTCAGCTTCAACACCTGCAGCGGTGAGTACAGCTTCCATGTTCTTGGCATTGACCTTCTGGCCTGCTTTGTGGAGCAGAAGTGCTGTATATACGTACTCCATTTCTATCTACCTCGTTACTATTATCCAAACAGGCCGCCGAGGCCTGCAACTTCTTCTTCCTCCTCCTCCTCTTCCTCAACCTCTTCAGGTTGCTCTGGCTCCTCTGCTGGAGCCGCAGTAGCTGATGCTGCAGCAGCCTGAACCTGGCTAAGGGCTTCGGAGGATATTGCGTCGGGGTCTTTCTCAGAGATTATTGCTGCAAGCGCAAATGCTTCTGAGTTTGCCTTGGCTAAGAACTCGCCAATCATATCTGGTTCGAAAAAGCCTATCTCCATAGTCAGACGCTTGGCCTCAAAACTAGCCTTAGCAAGCAGCATAGGAATAGTTTCTACTGTGGGATATCCGGTGTTTATCGACAGATTGACTGCATACTGATGGCCTGCCACGACCTGGGCCAACAGACCACCCAGGTCAATCTCCAGACTGTCACCGGTCATTACCGATCCGTCGGCATAGGCTGCTATGAGCTTCAGCTGGAGTTCCATGGGTTCGATTCCCAGTCTTGTCAACATCTGCGCCATCGCGTTTGAGATTATATCTCCAGCCTTAACAGCAACGGTGTCATCAGTGACATGAATGACTCCTCCTTTCACACGAGCTGGAATCCTTAATGCAGCCAGCTCGCTGATGAATGGACCAGGAGCAACACCCGTATTCATGGCTGGAACAACAATGTCCTTTGGCGCAATCTGACCGCCTTTGGCTGGGGCTGCTGCCCTGTTTTCGCCAAGAAACTTTGTCAGAACGAATGGGTCCTGATTGCTGAACATGAAGGCCACAGGGCCTGAAACATGTTCTATGAGATTCTTGATTCCCTTTTTCTTGGCTGCCTCAAGAGCCCTAATCATCAGTGTATTCCGTGCCATCATCATTGTTGCTGAGCCTCTCAGGCTCTCTCTGATTCCTGAGAGTTGCTTTGCTCCAACACCTTCCACGTTCACAAGACCAATCATCTCGCTCTCGTCAATTCTGGCGGCGAGTTCAGCTACTTTGTCAAGTTTCCATTGTGGAATAGTCTTCTCGTAAACTGACATTTCAATCACCTCTCGATTGGTACATTGACCGTTGGTCCCATTGTGCTCTTGACGAGCACGCTGCCGACACGGTCCAGGAATCCCTTGCTGTCCACGAAGCTTAGAACTGCCGCAATGTTGTCAGCAACCTCTTTGTCAGCCATATTCACATGACCAACCTTGACGTGGAACGTTGGGGTATTCCTCATCCTTACTCGGACAGTCCGTTGATACTGCTCTACCACAGGACTGAGATCTGCTTGTGGTGGGAACGGTCTTGGCATCTTCCCTCTGGGCCCCAATGCCTGTCCTAGGTAACGTCCCACGAGGGGCATCGCATCTACTGCCGCAATGAAAAAGTCGAAGCCCTTTGCTAAGGCTTTTCTCTCCTTCTTTTCATCGCCAAGCTTTGGGATTTCGTCTTTTGACACAACCCTCTGAACTCCAGCAGCCAGAGCTTTTTCCGCGAAATCACCATCGCCAAAGGCGCATACCTTTACAGGAGGAAACATCGCATTGGGGAGCACAACATCCTGATTGAATCGATTCTCTGGCTTGGTAACATCAAGCTCCTTCTTCCTGAAGTTGACAGCAACATCAAAGCTCTGCTTGAACTTCCTTTTCTTCTTAGTTCCAAGTTTTCTCGCCTCAGCGACGGCGGCTTCTATGGGTTCAACTTTGACTGACATAGATTAGCCCTCCCTGAGTGGTTCGTCCAGCTGGCTGTCCCAGACACCATCTTTGACTTCCTGCTGGAACTCCTTGGCAGCCTTTCCTTCCACAGTCACACCCATTGAAACGCAGGTGCCAGACACAATCAGAGCTGCACTCTTCAAGTTGAGTGCGGAGATGTCACTCGCTTTGCCCTTTGCAATTGACTTGATCTGGTCAATAGTGAGGTTTCCAACGATGTTTGTGTTTGGCTCTCCGGAGCCCTTTGGTTGCCCAATCTCTTTCAAGATCAGTGCGCTAGTTGGTGGAGTTCCCACATCAACGGTGAAGCTCTTGTCATTTGGGTTGACCGTTATCTTCACAGGTACCTTGAGACCAGCAAAGGCTTCAGTGACCTCATTGATTTTGGTGACGACCTGGAATATGTTTACCCCAGTAGGTCCAAGAGCCGGTCCAATCGGCGGCCCTCCGGAGGCTTTGCCACCCTCTACCATCGCCTCTACAATAATTGGCTTAGTTTCGCTCAATTTTTCACAACTCCTGATGCAGTAACCTCGATGGGTCCTTGGACGCCACGATTATGGTCGACCTAATGGCACAAGTAGTACTCTGTCCAGTTCGGTCTACTGCATTCATTGTCACTTTCTTCACCCCAGACACGACGTCGTGCGTCTATGTCCAATTAAGGAGATGATTCGACCCCACATCTAGAATGTTTTAAGCATTTTGGAGTGACTGAATGGTCCCTGCTAGTCGTGAGCCCAGAAAGAGTCGTCTTCCAAATCCTCTTCCTTCTCATCAGCCCGGTCTTCATCATCACCGGTGACCTCGACCTCTTCCTCACGATGTGCTTTCTCAACTATTTTAGCAAAGTCTGCGTGGACACGTATCGGAATTGTATGCGGGCTGTCTAAAAGCTCCAGAATGAGTTCCTCCTTTGCCGCGTCAACTCGTGCAACCTTGGCTCGTTCCCCCTTGAATGGTCCAGAAATGATCTCTACAACATCTCCAGTCGAGATTCCTTCTGCAGCCGGCTTTGGTACCAAGAACTTATCGATTTCTTCAAAGCTGACCTTGCCACCTACGCGGCCTCTAACATGCGGTACACCTGAGATTGCAATCTCCACATCTCTAAACTCAAGGGTCTCTAGGAATACATAGCCTCGAAGAGTTTCGGGTACCAAAATTGCCTTGACCCGTCCCAGAAGCTGGTTGGTCGATACCAACTTTGGCTCTCCTGACTTCTTTTTCTTCTTCTTGCAGCTGCTCATGTGCTCTAAGGTGGCTTCCTTAGAAGAAAACTCCTCAGAACAGAAAGGACATGTCCAGACATCTGTTTCACCTATGACTGCTGTAGTTATAAGGTCTGTAACGCCCTTCTCTTGTCCTATGGTAGTGCGAACCGCGTAAATGCTGCTTTTTGGCTCCAACTAGAAACCCCCTTGATATGTTCGGCTGCTGGATAGGCTAGGGACTATAACAGCCCTGCCAATGATATCGGTATCCAGCTTTCGGTACCCCAGTCGCTGGTAATAGTAGTCATGAAGATTTGGACAATGAAACTAAGCAGACCAACTAGAACCATAGCTAATAGCGTAATCTTTGTGCTTGTCCAAAGTTCCGTCCTGGAAGGCTTGGTAGCTAGCTTTAGGATGCGTCTGCTCTCTTGAATGAATTCACTAATGCCCAAATGTGTTCACATCCTGGTGTCTGAATCCCTCAAGTAGGATTCGACTGCTCTCAGTCCGAGTCTTCTTTTAACCCTTCCTGATTGTCCATGTCGGATTCATCCAACCTCTGAAGTCCCAAGTCAGTCTTCAGGTCATCTGCTAAAGGCATTACTCTCTCTGTCTTATCGAAGACATACGGAGAGCTTACACCAGATGCAATAATGGTCACACGAATTCGATCCTCAAGTTCTGGAGCGATCAATGCCCCATAGATTATCTCTACTCCAGGATTCACTTGCTCAGTCACCAGTTGTACGACTTGCTTTGCCTCAGACAACTGAAGGTCAGTGCTGCCACTGACATTGACAAGAATGTTACGCGCGTTCTCAATTGAAACTTCTATCAAGGGGTTCCTCAGAGCATTGATTACAGCGTCTTCAGCTCTGTTCTCTCCCTCTCCCTCGCCAAGTGCGATGATTGAAACGCCACCATTCTTCATCGTTGTACGGACATCAGCAAAGTCTAGGTTCACAAGCCCAGGCTTTGAGATCAATTCCGCGATGCCCTTTACAGCTCTCACTAGGACCTCATCGGCCACCATGAAGGCCTCTGGCAAGGAAAGGTCAGGAGCTATCTCCAAGAGCTTCTCATTGGGTATGGCTATCAAGGTATCCACATGTTCCATGATTGCATTGAGGCCACGCTGAGCATTCCGTCTTCTAGTGTCCCCCTCCACTTCAAAGGGCAGACACACAATGGCCACTGTCAGAGCACCATTTTCTTGTGCGGCTTTGGCAATTAGCGGTGCGGCGCCTGTTCCTGTTCCACCACCCATTCCAGCGGTTATAAACACAAGATCGCCTCGAATCACATCTTTAATGACTTCATATGTTTCTAGAGCCGCAGCTTCACCTATATCGGGGTCGTTTCCAGCTCCGAGTCCTCCACAGGTTTCCCTGCCAAGAAGCAGCTTATGGTTTGAGCTGCAAAAATAGAGGTCCTGCGCATCCGTGTTAGCTGCAAGTGTTTCCGCTCCTTCTACTCCAACTTGCATCAAACGTGTTACTGCATTGTTACCAGCTCCGCCAACTCCAACTACGAGTATCCTGGCGCTGACGGATTCCAAAATACTAGCCAGATCCTCATCAGTTGTGGCAGATTTCGCAGGAGTCTTCTTTGAGGACTTGCCATACTGTGTTTCACGTTGTCCAGTTGGCGCTGTACGAAGGACCTCTTCCAATAATGGATGCATAAGCTCAATCACACCTTCAGTTCCGTGCTAATATCGGTGTATTCTCCTAAGAAAAAGTGGAATACTACGACGGTAATACCGACTATCGCCTACCCTTTCCCTTTCTTCGTTTCTTGGGCTTGAAGGTTCTCAATACTGAGTCGATTGCTACTCTGTTCTTCTTCAGAAGCCTAGCTGTTTCATCCATTGTGGGCTGTCCGTTTTGAGCACCTTTCTTGGTAATTGTCAGAGCCGCAACCGCATTAGCGACATGAAGCGCTTGCTCAATCCTCTCTGAGCGAGTCCAGGCAGTGACAAAGCCGGCTGCAAAAGCATCTCCAGCTCCCAACGTGTCAACCGCAGGGACATCGAAAACCGGGGATGTGCAGTACTCAAACCCATCAGTAGCAACCGCGCCTTTCTCTCCCTTCTTGACTATCACAATTCCCGGTATTGTCTTGGCAAACGCTTTCAATGCCTTCTCGTTCGGGTTAATCTTGAAGTAGTTGCGTAGCTCTCCTTGGTTTAGAAACAGAAGATCGGTTCTCCGAAGGACTGATTTGAAGTCCAAAGAGCCCGCGGCCCTTCCTGGATCAAAGGAAAATATCATTCCATTCGCTGTGGACACCTCTTGGATTCTAGATGTCAGCATTGGAAATGCACCAGCGAGATGCACAACTGTAGATTTTATCAGAAGGTCTTCATCAAGGACATGTTTCTCTAGAAATCGATTTGCGCCTGGTTCTGAAATAACAACTCTGTCTCCATTCTTCTGCTCCGCTAGAAAGAATATGCCAGTTGGTTGGTTGTCCAAGACTAGAACTGAACTGGTATCTACACCAGCATTTGATAGATCTTTCAAGGCCTGCTGCCCATAGAAGTCATCACCAACGCAACCGACTATCCCTGTGCCCACACCGAGTCTAGCTGCTTGGGTAGCAAAGTTTGATGCCGAACCGCCAAAAGATATGAAACCTTGTCTGCTTGTGACATGCTCATTCTTTGCTGGAATCCTGCCGACTTCCATAATCACGTCTACATTGATTCTGCCCACGACAACAATCTCTCGCACCAATTCTACAGCCTCTTACACTATGAGTGCCATTATTCCCTTCTGCGCATGCAGACGATTCTCTGCTTGGTCAAATACAACACTATACTTGTCATCATCCATTATATCAGAGGTCAGCTCTTCATCACGATGAGCCGGCAGGCAGTGCATCACAATCACATCTTTGCTTGCCTTGCCAACAAGAGCCCTATTGACTTGGAATGGCATTAAGGCATCTTCCTTCTCTTTTGATTTTTCCTGACCCATGCTGAAGAAGGTGTCAGTGTATATTACAGCAGCTCCTTTCACGGCATCAGCAGGATCGTTAACCACTTCAACGGTTGTGTTGTAGGTCTTGCTCAATGCGTCAGCTTTCTTGATGATTTCCTCAGAGGGAGTGTACCCTTTCGGCGAGCCAATCGTGACATCCATTCCCATAATGGTGCAACCTTGCATTATCGAATTGCTCACATTGTTTGAGTCACCGACATATGCTATCTTGAGTCCTTCCAGCTTACCCTTTTGTTCCTCAATCGTCATCATGTCAGCCATGATTTGACAAGGATGATTATAGTCAGAAAGTCCATTGATTACGGGAACTGTAGCATGTTCGGCTAATTCAGTCACCTCATTATGGCCAAATACTCGGGCCATAATCACATCACAATATCTGCTTAGGACCTTAGCAGTGTCTGCAATCGTTTCTCCTCTGCCAAGCTGTGTGCCACTAGGCTGAAGGTAGAGCGCATGACCACCAAGCTGAGTCATCCCCACTTCAAAGGAAACACGCGTCCTTGTCGATGACTTCATGAAGATCATCGCAAGTGACTTGCCCTTCAGAATCTGGTGGGGCTCTCCATTATTCTGTTTGCGTTTCAGCTCATGTGCCTTATCAAGAAAGACTCTCAGTTCATCTCTGTTGAAATCTGAAAGATCTACAAAACTTCTACCTTTGAAATCCAAAATGGTTACCTCGACTAGTGGATTAGATACTGAGGTCTCAGATTCTGCCGCGTAATAAAACTGTCCACCTGTTTAACTAGCTACGAGTCTCTGGGCAAACCACTCAGGCTCGAACTTGCGTAGATCATCATAACTCTGCCCAACTCCGATATAGACCACAGGTCGACCTGTAACAAAGGCCACTGAAAGCGCGGCACCTCCAGAGGGATCCGCATCCACCTTAGTCAGAATAGCCCCATCTATCTCTATCGCATCATTGAACTCTTTTGCTTGAGAGAGAGCATCATTCCCTGCAAGTGCATCTCCCACGAAGATTTTCAAGTCTGGTTCGGTAACTCTCGCAATCTTCTGCATCTCAGAGATGAGGTTCTTGTTACTCTGCATTCTACCTGCTGAGTCTATCAAAACAATGTCAATCCCTTTTGCCCGTGCGTGGGATATCGCATCATATGCTACAGCTGCTGCATCAGAGCCATAATTCTGCTTGATGACTCGAATTCCAAGCCTTTTTGCGTGTTCTTCAAGCTGCTCAATACTTCCGGCGCGGAATGTATCTCCAGCTGCGATAACAACAGAGAAACCGTTCTTCTTGTAGAGATTTGCCAGCTTTGCCAATGTAGTTGTCTTTCCAGTCCCGTTTACACCCACAAAGAGAATCACGGTATGTTCTCCTTTTGCTTTCTTGTCAGAGGCGAACTGAATTGGATCAAGTGGATGTTCAGGCGTCAAGACTTCCATTATTGACTCATAGATTGCAGCTCTGAACAGTTTACCAGTCTTCTCCAGACGACCTGCTCTCGTCCCAATCAGCTTCTCCTTGGTCAGGTTACAAATATGCTCAGCAACATCTACTGCGACATCGTTCTGAATTAGGACCATCTGAAGGTCCCATACCGCATCTGCAAGGTTCTTCTCGTTTAGCTCCTTAGTGGTGGCTTTAGTGACCGCAGAGTCCATTGCACCCCGGAGCTTCTCAAACAAGCTATTGTGCCCCCTGGCCTTGCATCTGTGCCACCAGTTGTCTCATCTGAGCATCAATCTCTTCTGACCTTCTGGCGATCTTTCCTAGTTCAGTAATAAGGCTCTCATACTGTCTACCAAGACTCTCGATGGCCTTTTCGACTCCTTCAATGGCCTGCTCAAGACTCTGCTCGATTCTGACTCCGCTTCCGAGGGCTCTTGTCACTTTGGAGGTATCTATCAGCTTTGCCTGTACGAAGATACCTCCTCCAACATTGAACATCGTTTCTTGGCCTTCCTTTCCGCTTTCAAGCTCTTTTAACACGATAAACCCATTTTGGTACTGATTTAGCAGCACCTGTGTCAATTCGATTTGTTGTTGAAGGGCATTTAGGTTGGACTCAGCGAGTTGTTGTTCCCGGTAGAGCTGCTGAAGGAGTTTCTGTTGCTCCTCCGTCATTAGAGTTCGCTCTCCAGTCCGAGTATCCTTCTGAGCTCCAGATTCGTCGCCTCTTCAGGTTTAATCTCAACAAGCTCAGTGACTGTGATATCCTTTCTTTTCACTCTGTGACGACTGCCTAGCTCAGAGTAAATCTTCTCCATAACATGAGCCTCTTTCAGTGCAATCATCTCCTTTGAGAAAGTGAACTTCCGTTTCATCTTACGATACTCGCCCTTTGCTCTCCATACTTTGGAACTCATCTGAATAACACCTCTTTAGACAAAGCCTAGGACTTGACTGATGTGGGCCAATTCCACACCCGTTGTTTCTGACCCAACAATCATGCTGTCCATATTCGCCATTACACCTAGACTGGTGTAGGGACTGCCTCGGTTGACTGTGCCAACCTCGACGTGCACTTTTAACAGCTGTGATATCTTCTCAATTTCAGCTGTTGTGGCCATAGGATGGACAATAGCACCCTGATTTGTTATTGCTGTGTTGGACCCAACAGTGGGTAGATTAGCCACGGTTCCTGGAATGACCTCGATATCTAGAGCGTCTGAAATCTTGGCTCGCGCATTCTTGTCAAAATCTGGATGGCAAATAGCTCCGCTATCATTTGCTAGGATGATATTGCCCAGAGCCGTCATCTTGTTATCAATCCACTCTACCCGAATGTCAGGATATTCCTTCAATGCCTCAAGCTCATCATCATTAGTTGTGTATGGAAGAAGAATGCCATTTGAATTCGCTACACAGACAAGGCCAATCACATCTAAGGTGGCCACTGTTGACTGCACCAATGGAAGATTGAAGACACGTTCCATAGTATCTATGGACCTTTCTGACATGTTTGGAGAAACAAACACATACCTGTCTGTGGCGATTCCAAAGGCACCAACATTTGAATCGCCCTCGAAGTCATATCGGGCGATCATTTATACTATCCCTCTGCCAGATAAACTCGGACAAGGTTATCTGAGTTTTTGGTTGCCCGAATTCTTATCCTTCGTGGAGGCTTCTGGATCCCTCTCTCCCAGATTCTCTCGTTCACCTCAGGTTGAATCACAACCTCTTCGGGCTTCATGTGACGTTCTACGAACTCTCTGAGTATTCTTACGGCCCTATTAGACCTACGGAGTCTGCTGCCAGTCCAGTATGCTTTTCTCAGGGGTACTGTGTAGATTCGTTCATCGATGATTTCTTCCTCTGGAACGACTTCAGCGGGTTCAACTTCCTCAGCATCTGGCCTATCCTCTACAGCTTCGATCTCCTCATCCTCGCCAATCTCTTCTATCTCTTCGAGTTCAGGAATCTCCTCAATCTCTTTCTCATCAATCATTTAGCACACCTGACTACGGTTTGAGTTTGGTTTCGCGCCAGTTTCGCTGCTTGGGTGTTCTTCTTACTTTCCCACCAGTCTTAACTACAGCCCAGGTGGGCACTGAGGAATTACTCTTGAGTGCTCTTGCCATCCTGAGTTTCTTCGCGAGGGGTTTGTTCCTTGCCATTTCTTTCACCTTACGCAGCTATCTAAACGAGATTTTCCTCTCTCGTTCCTTTCCAGTTATCTGTTGGAGCAGTTTCTTCAATTGTTCATCAGTCACTCTCGCCCTCAGCCTTCCAGATGAAGCCAGCTGAATGAGCTGCAACTCAATCTGTTCTGCAACTTGGGGCTTGACCATTCTGATGTTCGTGAGCCTAGAACGGGCCTCGGGAGTCAATATCTGTCGTAGAATTGCCTCCTTCTGCGCCTGTGCCTCAGCAATCTGTTGTTCCCTAACTTGTTCTTCAAGGGCTTCTTCTCTCAGAGATGCAAGTTTCCTCCTTCGAATCTCATCAAGCTCCTCGTCGCTCAGCACACTCACCTACCACGCCTAAAAGGCGTCTAGTAGTTCTCCAGCTCAGGTATCGCCTTCGAGAGCTCCTTCTTCAGAGCTGCAGACAGCTTGTCCATGTATGACCTGCCTATGTTGGTCATCTCGCGGCCTTTCTTTCCCTGCTTCATGATGAAGCCTGCTCTTTCCAGCTGTTGCAAGGCAGTCCGTACAATTGCTCCACTTCCTTTGTGGAACTTATTCGGCTTTGCACCACGCCGTTTCTTGCCGCCATAGTCAATACGGAGACGTTCTGTTCCTATCGGACCCCTGAGATAGACCTTTCTGAGAATGCTGGCGCACCTCACATACCACCAGTCTGGATCATCTGGTGATCGCTCCTTATGTGCACCAGTCTTCGCAAAGAGGGCCCATTCCGGAGGTTTGATCTCATCCCGAGACCTAAGGTCCTGTGCAAGTCGTCGTATCATGACGGTAGATGGGATATCATAGACCGTAGGCATCTGTCTGTCACCATTTCATTTGAGGGGGTCACCGCACATAGACTGGGCAAGTGGCCTACCTCAGAAGGCTGCCCTCGTCAAAATTAGTCCGCATAAAAGGTTGTCGCAACGTGCCAAGGAAACTGTCTACAGCTTATACAGAACTGCAGTGTTTCCACGTATGCCGGCCAAGTGAGAACCAGTCCCTTGCACAAGAGACTTGAAAACTTCCTCTTTGGAACTCGATGTTACTGCGGACCTAAGCAGACGTACCTTGATGTATTTGTGTTTCTTGAGGAGCCTCTTTGTTTCCTTGATAATGCCTTCGGAGAGTCCGCTCTTTCCTATCTGCATTATGGCTGGGTCCTGCCATACAATGTTTATTCTCGTCTTGTCTGGTCTATCTGCAAGTCCCATGTCTGGTCGCCCTGTTCGAGTGGATTTCCCACTTTAGCGTTCCTATCCGACATAGTATCTCGCGATATTACCACACGCAATGCATGTTACTGTGAGATGTTTCGCTCGGTTGTTTCGCATTCTTACCCGGCAGCTCTCACCAGGAATCAGCACCATCCCACATTGACGACAGATCTTTCTCCTGATGTCCTTTGGAACCTTGATACGTGCTCTCTGTGCGACTCTGGAGGCTACCTGCATACGTCTGCGAGCACCCTCTCGGTCAGTCTTAGCCATCTCCGAAGCTTGTTCCCAAAGTATCTCTATCCTGGCCCTGGCTAGACGCTTGGTTTCTGATTGCTTAGTCCGTCTTCTGGGCACAGAACTTCCTCAAATCGATGAGTTGTCCGATACATCTTAAATCGTTCGTGGCTATCACTAGATTAGGTGGATCAGTCATGCTCCATGTCATCCTTCTTGAGTCAGCCATCGAATTGGTTCCTACTCATCTGAGTTCTACCAAGCTAGTTCAGAAACACGCCAGCAGGAGGGGAAAGAAACCAAATCAACTTCTCCTCGATCAATCATACCATGGCCAGGTCATGACAAAATTAGAGAATACTGAACGCCGAGGGCGGCCGGACATTGCTTTCCTTTCTCTAATGACATTACTGGAAACCCCTCTCTGCAAGCATGGGTCACTCAGTATCCATCTACATCTTCTAGACGGTCGTGTAGTCGAGGTCAATCCAGCTGTGCGTTTGCCAAGAAACTATGATAGATTCATAGGTCTCTTTGAGCAGCTTCTGCTAATGGGAAGAGTGCCTCAGGAGGGTGAGCCTCTTCTTCGAGTGACAGATGAATCCCTTACTGACCTTGTACTCCGACTCAGAGCTGATAGCCCTCAGAGTATCACTGCGCTGTGTGTTGAGGGTGGCATTCAAACGACAATAGATGGACTTGAGTCGATATTTCCGGAGGATGAACTAGTTCCTGTCATTCTTGGTGTAGGGGCTTTTCCACATGGTGAATTCAGCGAAGATGTGAAGTCTGTCTTCCACAATCACATCGAGCTGGACCCAGAAGTAATGATGGCGTGGCATGTGTGTGCAGAAATGCTTTGGGTATACTCGAAGAAAATTGGAGTAGCCGACGCTCGATACAATCTATAGAAGGAGAATGGTGCGGCCACCGGGATTCGAACCCGGGTTACGAGCTTGGAAGGCTCGGATCATAACCCCTAGACTATGGCCGCAGGTTCTAGAGCGCAGACCAGACGGATTCGATTTAAACTAATCGCTCTGGATGACTCCCTTAGCACAATCCTTTTGTTTACACATTTCTGCTCTCGACATCGAGCTGCAAAATCACACTGATTGACCGGCCTTCTGCCCAAATCCTCCAAATGAAGAGGCGTTAAGATGGAGTCCCTCGAACATAAAGGCATCATTGTACTAGACCCACCAGAACCACATCATTTTGAGATAGTTGTTCGCGGCGAATCCATAATCCTTAATCAGCTTCAAGAAGAGATGGCGATTGCGTGGGTGAGAAAACTAGGCACCCCCTACGTTGAGGATTCTGTCTTCATTGAAAACTTCATGAGCGACTTCAGCAAAGCTCTGAAAGTAGAACCTCCGCTAGACTTGGATGAAGTCGACTTTTCTTCCGTAATCCAATTCGTTGAAGAAGAACGTGCTACAAAGGAAGCTATGAGTAAGGATGAGAAGAAAGCCGCAAGGGAGGCTCGCAAAGCCGAACGAGAACGGCTGAAAGAGGAGTTTGGTTATGCACTCGTAGATGGAGAACGCATGGAGCTTGGCAATTACCAGACAGAGCCATCTGGTATCTTTATGGGTCGAGGGGAGCATCCCCTGCGAGGGCGATGGAAGCAGGGTGCAAGAGAACGAGACATCACCTTGAACCTGAGTCCTGATACCGAGGTCCCGGAGGGTGACTGGGCCAAGATTGAGTGGGCTCCAGATAGTATGTGGGTGGCAAAATGGACTGATGAACTCACCAAGAGTACAAAGTACATTTGGCTCCATGACAGCACTCCTATCAAACAGGAACGTGAAGCAGCCAAGTTCGACACGGCCATGAAACTGTCCAGAAAGATATCCGAGATTCGAGAATATATCATGGAGGGCATCCACTCCAGCAGCCCAAAGACAAGAATGGTAGCTGCTGCCTGTTATCTCATTGATAGACTTAGTCTCCGAGTTGGTGATGAGAAAGATCCTGATGAAGCTGATACCGTGGGTGCAACGACTCTCAGAGTTGAGCACCTCACATTCACAACGAACTCAGTTGTATTCGACTTCCTTGGCAAGGATAGTGTTGCATGGCATAAAGAGTTAGAGATGCCCCCGGACGTCTACGAGGTGTTCGTAGAACTCTATAGCAATGCAGTGGAGAGATTGGAGTCCTTCAGGACGCGGAAGAGCAAAAGCACTCGTGTAGACCCGAAAAAACCTGCACAAATCTTCCCAAGTGTGGGAAGTGTACAAGTCAACCGTTTCCTTGGCGGATTCGACAAAGACCTCACTGCTAAAGTCTTCAGAACATTTCATGCAACTCTAACAATGAAGGAGGAGCTTGGTCGGAGCAAGGCCAAAAGAACTGATCAGGAATTCATCAAGAAAGAGGCAGTGAAGCGTGCCAATCTTGAAGTTGCACGAGTGATGAACCATACAAAACAAGCACCGAAAGGATGGGCCAAATCAGCAGACCGCTATAAAGAACGAATCAGAAAGGCAGGAGAACGTGTTAAGAAAGCTGAATCTCAACTTACTGAAAAGAGCAAGAGTCTGAGAGCGGCGAAGAGGAAAGAGAACGAAAATATCGCTAAACGTCAGTCTGCAGTTTCTAAGCAGAAGGAGATTGTCGAGAAGAACAAGCAGTCAGTCGCTGCTTGGCGTGAGAAACGAGACAATGCCAAGATCACCTGGGACAATGCTCGAGAAAGAAAACGTCGAACAAGAGGCAGCAAAAGGAAGGGTAAGACAACCAAGAAGCAGCGTCTAGAGGATGCCCAAGTCAGTATAGAGCGGAGTAGGATACGTTTGGATAAGGCGGAGGAGGGCCTTACAGAGGCTCGAAAGCGCTACAATAGAAGCAGAGTAGCTCTTGAGAAGAAACAACAATCTCTTGCAGACTTCAAAGAGAAGTCTGCTGCACGGATGACTCGCGCTGAGAAGACGGTCAAAATCGCAAAGGATAGGTTAGAAAAAGCCAAGTTGGTGAAGCGCAAGATAGAGATGGATTATTCCCTCGCACGGGATAGTCGCACTTGGAACCTTGGAACGGCCCTCAAGTCATACATCCATCCCAAGACTATCTACAAATGGTGTCAGAAGGTAGAGTATCCTTGGCGAAAAGTCTATCCTGCAACTCTTCAGAGGAAGTTCTCTTGGGTAGAGGAGGGCTAGTGTACCAATCTACAATCTGAGTGTTGTCAATGGGTCCTCCGCAAGCTTGTCCTGGAGAATGTAAGTCTTGATTCTTCTCTCAATCTCATCTCTGGTTTCTCTGAATTTTAGAAGAATCTCCTCATAGGTCCCCTCAAAGGCTGCGGGATCTTCTAGCGACCAATGGTCCATTGCTTTCGCTCCTGAGAAAGTCGGGCACTCCTTTTTCGCGTTATCGCAGACTGTCACTACAAGATGAAACTCCTGTCCTGTAAAGTGATCAATAGTCTTCGGAAAGAGGCCCTCTATGCTGGCTCCTCTTTCTTTCAAGACTTCTAGGGCAAAGGTGTTTACTTCAGATGCTGGATGTGTACCTGCACTATAGGCTTCAAATCTATCCTCGCCCAGTAGTCTTAGCAGGGCTTCCGACATCTGACTGCGTGCTGAATTTCCAGTACACAAGAATAGGACTCTTTTCACTGTTCCTTCACTCCTCGCAGTTCGAGCTTCATTGGTCATTTGAGTGGGTTGCATAAGAAACATAGTCATTTAGGCAGATTGAACGCGACCTGCACTGATTCAATGGCTTCCCCCAAGACGGTTGGATCGATGTTGCCAAGACCTAGCTGACTAGATTCCAGTATATGTGGAATCTCACCTGGCTCGAAGCCCATGATTCGAGCCATTGTGGCATCGACTGAAGCAGGCTTGCAACCAATGATGAATGCATCAAGTCGTCGCGTTTTGGGTCCGTTCCAGCCCTCCACACCAAATCTTGCATCAACGATGCACAGGTCTGGTCGTATGAAACTATTCAGGTCTACAACCACATCATCAATTTCTGAATGATAGAAGCCTTGATCCTTCCTAGGAAGAACTCCGAACTGGTTCTTCAAAGCTCCAGTGATGGTAGTAAGATAATGCGTCTTAGCTGCAGCGACTGAAACAAAATAATGGGGATTGACCAGCAGTTCTGGCAGCTCAGGCCTGTCGAAATATCTACCTTTGAACTCCGCTTTGATCAGAGGTGATTTGGAAAGATTGACCACAGACACATCGAACCCCTCCTTCATCATTGACCTTTCCAAGTCTGCATATCCGAACTTCTCAAAGGCTTCATCTGCGTATTTGCTCTGACTGTCTGATTCAACTATCTTAACGACCAATCCTTTGTCTTCCTCAAGAATGAGTCTAACAATAGCCTCAACGACCCTCACATCTGTGACTGACGAGCCAGTAGAATCAGAAATCGTGCAGATGTTAGGCTTAATGAGTATTGGTGATTTCAGATTTGAAAACCCACCAATAAGGTCCAGGCCTGCACTGAGCGTGCTCTTCAGGTTATCCTTGAACTTCACAAGCGCTACTGGCGTCATGATTGAATTCTCTCGACTCGTCAAAATCAAAGTCCATCTTAAGAGTTGAGTCATACACAAGGCAACCGTCAAAGAGAAGCTCTTGGACTAGCTCAATAGAGAGAAGGTCCTGAACGGAATCGCTTTTCAATACCTATAATATCGCAGAATTGGTCAATTTTGACAGAAGAGTGGAAATACAAAGGGCCTATTTTCGATGCACATACGCATATCGGTCATTCAGATGATCTAATGCAGATGGTGAAGATCGAAGAAGAGTTTAACGTCGCTTCTCAGGTTGCTATTGTGCATGGAGAGGGTAATCTCGAAGCAATAAAGAAGCGGTTTCCTAGCAGGTTCGTTTTTGCCAGGTATCTATCTCTTAGTGATATTGCGAATTTTGAGGTGGACAAAGTCATAGCAGTTATTGAGAGAATTGGGCCCGACGGTTACGGACTGGCAAAGATGTGGTTCGGTCCTCGTTGGAGGGACTACTATCAGGAAGTCCCTGATGACTTCAGCATTGATGATCTCCGCTTAGATCCAGTCTTTCAGGCCCTTGAGGACCACAAAGTCCCTCTTCTGCTTCATGTTGCCGATCCCGACACATACTATGACTTACACTATCAAGATAAGAAGAAGTACGGCACCAAGGCGGACAGTCTTGGACAACTTGAGAATGTTATAGAACGCCATTCACGCCTTGTCTTCCAGCTTCCCCACTTTGGCTCACAGCCAGAGATACATCATCTCTCAAACCTTGCCAGATGGTTGGATAGATTTCCAAATGTAGTCATTGATACGGCATCTTCCCGATGGATGGCAAGAGAGCTCAGCAAGGATGTCGAAAAGGCTCGTGATTTCTTGCTCAAGTATTCTGATAGAATCATGTTTGGTACGGATTTGTCGAACAACAGGGGGAGTGAGGACTACTTTGCCGGAAGATATCTTGCCCAGAGGCTTCTATGGGAAACCAATGTCCGAGAAAGACCCCTCCCATTCGATGATGCAGACACAAAAGATACTGGTGGGACCTTCATCAATGGTCTAGATTTGCCTGCATCAGTTCTTGGCAAGCTCTATTGGGAGAACGCCGTTAGGATTCACGGGGTTCCGGACTAAGCACATTCCTGCTTACGTCTATTCACTTTGTGAGTATATTACCTCGGCAATCTTCTCCATTGGAATTATGACTCTGACTTCTTCGGTACCAAACTGGGATTTTTCATCTCCTGTGGCCGCCCTGCCTATTTCGATGTAGTTCCTGGTGACAAGTTTTATTCTGCCCTTGACAACCTTGTGATGCGCTCTATCGGTTATTGCGTCCACTACTAGCTGTACAGGAACTTTGGCATTCATCAGGTCTTGGAACTTGTTCATCATGTTTGTTCATCTCATTAAGTCAAGATACTAACAATCCGAAATATAGTTTGGGCTTTGTGTCAACGAGGAAGAAGCCGCCCATCTTCACAAGTCAATAAAAGAAGCTAGGGGCACAGCGGCATTTCACAGCCTGCTATGCCCTCATCAAACTAAAGCATCACTAGAATATGAGAATCAGGAGCATGTAGTCGCCTGAGCCTCTGTATGCCCTCGCCATCACATAGAAGAGATAGTTGTAGCTATAGACGTAGCCCTTCACTTGGTATCCAGAGGAAGGTGCGTACTTCGGTGACCTGGCATCACATATCTCCTGAGGTTTCGATGTATAGCCTCTGTCGTAATAGGTGGAAGTCGTAGGGGCTCTCTCCCATCGTACATAGAGATCGAAGTCGTTGCCATCAGGCCCAGCCATGAATGCCCAGCCAATCATGTAGCCTTCAGTCTGTCCTCCTTTGAGGCTGAAGGTGTCTGTGCGATCAGAAGAATAGCTGAGTGAATTGGTGATAGATTCTGACTTGTCTGGTTTTCCGTAGATGACAGCTAGCTTCCAGCTGCTACTACCTTTCCAAGAGTAGACCTTGAAATATAGTCGACCTTTCCCTCGTACAGTGACCTTCTCCATTGAATCTCCTGTCAAGCTAGATGCAGTGTAGGGGTAAGAGGGCGTTGCCCCCCATTTCACATAGAGGTCAACATCTGCACCAGGCTCATTGCCGACCAGTACAATTGTATGATCGCCAAAGGGCACATCGACATAGTTGACATATGATGTCCCTGTACTGTATAGAGTTCCAGAGAACTCGGCTTCTTTTCTCCCTTGATTGGCCTCCTCATAGAAGAAGCGCAGGAATCCAGCAGTCGTCTTTACAGCTATAGGCAAGAGATTCCGGGCCGCAAGCCAGTAATCGTTGTTGCCTGAAGTTGAAGCACCGTTCACATAAGTGTGGTATCCATAACTCTGCTTTGCGTTGTAGCGGACCCACCCATTTGCAGTTGTAGCCATGTCATAGTAGCCAGGGCCGCCTATTCCTTTGATGAAGGATTCTTTTCCGTTGATGTAGCTTTCGTAGGTCGTATGTCCAGCCTGCTCCCATGCCCAAATGTGTGCATGATGGGGAACCGTGAGGTCTTGGAGCACGTGGATTGCAGCTCCTAGGTTGTAGTATGCCTCTTCCTTATTCCCGCCTTCGTACAAATCCACAGCTTTGTCGAAGTATCCCTGAGCATAGCTCCCAGCACCTTGGAAAATAAGATTGAAACCTAGACCAGTAGTTGGGTCACAATAGTGTCCACTGGCGGCAACAGGCAGGTCTGCAATGACTCCTTCTCCCCAGTCAGCATCGTAAGATCCCTCCTGCATCTTCGCGAAGTAAGTGTTGGCCTCAGCGCTGATTTTCGAATATCCATCCGAGCCAAGTATACTGATAGCCCGGAATGTAATCCAGTCATGAGGGTCATTTCCTGTCTTGTTAGAGCGGACTCCACTCGAGTTGCCATATGCGGCTACGGGCGTGACAGAGACCGTCATGAATAGCATCACAATGGTAAATGATACCATTATTCCTAATCGTATCCGTCTGTTATCTTCCATTTTTTCTCCTCAATTAGACAATTGACTATGAGAGTAGACCTTAGGAAAACTAGGACGTAGAAACAGTGTATTGAGGTGGCGGCAATGAATGCTAACTCTCCCACAGTCATTTGAATATTGGATTTTTCCGTACTTAAACCTTGAGCGGCGTGTTTTGCCCAAGTCTTTGGGTTCTAGCATACCAAATGAGTACCAGTGAATTAGCAATCTGAGGAACGAGAATTGGACGCATCCGATAGGTATTGATAATGGCTTCTCAGGATTGATAGCCGAATTTTGATGGTAGTCAGCTAAGAATCGATTCTATATAGTATAGGAGCAGCTGATTAACAAAGAATGTTAGCAGAATCAGCAACAAAGAACTGACTGCCTTGGCTGCTATCCAGAGAGTGGATGGCCATGTTTTCATCTTTTCCACTTGTTCAAAGAGCATAGTAAGTTGAAGACTTACAAGTGTGAGTTGCTGAGATGGAATATCAGACATTGTGGGAGAGGCGGAGAGCACGCCGCGTATATTGGAAAGCACATCATTGACTTCCCTACTGACTTGGGACAAGTGTTTCTTCTTCTCCTCCTCCAAAATGCTGTGAATGTTGTATTGAGGGACCAAAAAGAATACAGAAATGGTCATAATTGCCAACACCAAGCCAGCTGTAGGAATTAGAGCCAATAGGGGACTACTTGAGCTTAGATTGTGCACAAGGTAGGCGAGCAGGGGGATCAGCAATACTAGCAACAGCGAAAACATGAATACACCTCTCAAGAGCACCTCAGAGAATGAAACTAGTCCTCCTGCGCGATCAGGCGAAATCGGTTCCACAGAAATCTCCAACTTTCGTCCAATATCTTTCGAAACTGACATGACTACCATGCCCAGCCAGATAGCTACTCCGAACAATGGAAGCATAATGAGGCTGAACTCGACTATGGAAAGGTAGAGCCAAACAGGTGATAGTGGATTGACTGGGAATAGAGCATTAGGCATTGTTGGCATTACAAAGAGAAAAATCGAAGCTATTGATAGAGCAATAAACGGCAGACCTAGCAGGTAGCCCTGTGCGCTACCCATCTTGCTGGTCAATTCTTCGAGATATCCTTCAAAATCATCATCATCGATCAAGAAGACATAGCGAATCTCTCTGAGCCTTTTCTCCAAAGTCTTGTAGTAACTGAAAAGGAAGAAGAGTCCAACCGCAATTAGCAAGGAGAAATCTAATTGCACAAGATGCATGAATGAGAAGAATACTTGTGTAATCTGTCCTGTCAAGAGAGTGAGTAAAAGAAACCCAGCATAGGTAAGTATACCAACGAGGATTATTGTGTAGATGAGCTTCATTGGTGCTCTTGAAAGCACAGCCACTACGGGGTGCATTTTAGGTCTGTGTCCAGTAGTGCCCTTTTGCATTGGTTTCAACTCGCCAAATGAGCACTAGATGCAAACTTCCTTTTCAATCTTGCACAGGATCGCCCTAGCAATCACAATTTACCCATATTGGTTGGTTAACGATCAGTCTCTTATCTCTGACCAGTTGTTCTCTTCCCTGGATGGAAAGCTACACCTATGACAAGATTGGACAGAAGGTAGGTGAGTAGTACGTAGGGCCAAATGTAGCCCGCAAAGATGTTCCATCCAATGAGGATTTCTTCTACAGATCGCCCAACCAATAGACTGCCACCCCATTCGAACAATAGCTCCAGTCCGACCCAGAGCAACCCTACATGAACAAGGTCTCTCGTTTCGTATTCCTGGACATATCGAAGTAGCATATATGCGAGAATCACAATAACCACAATCCTGGTCGACATCCCTATCTGGTGTGCTACCAATTCACCCCACGCCGGTTCATAGACGAGATTCATGAGAACGAAGAAATTGAATATGGAGAACAGCGTTTCAATCAGCCACACACGAGCAGCCATATGGAGAAGATGGTTATTCATAGCATGCATCTCACTCTCTCATGATTTACGTGTTGTCCTGCATAGGACGATGAATGAGAAGTGATGCGCTCGCAGAGATTCAAATTACTAGCTATGCATGAGTCTATTCTGATTCAGAAAAGACCACTTGATCCTCCCATGGACTAGTTAGTTTCCTCACAGTGTAGTTTGTAAGAAGAAGTCCCAGTACGCCCATTATAGGCAGTGGAATATTCACGGGCCGAGGGTCCCCACTAAAGGGCGGAATTAGCAGTATCACTGCAATCTGAAGAGCTATTATGATGACTAATCTCCATGCATACTGTTTTCTTTCAATATTCTGCTTGCGGGCTGTATTGTAAGCTAGCCACGAGATATACACACTCAAACCATAGTATGGAAAGTATAGCAAACCGAATGGAGAGAATGCAAAATGAACTGGCAATGTGCTGTGCCATATGTACTGCCACAAGGGGGCAAGTAGCGCAATCGTGGTATTATCTTCAGTTATTGCCTGGATCATTGCGCTGAAGGGTGTTAGTAGGGTTAGAACAAGCAGGATATATCCTACTCTAACAGTATATCGAAAAGACATCTCACTTCGGTCCCCCATGGATTTTGAAGGCTTATTATTGCTGCACAACAGGCATTCACTCTAAGATGAACATATCGTATCGATGCTTCTAGGAATGCAAGAAATGGTACGTTCGCCGGGATTCGAACCCTGGTCATAGCTTCGAAGAGCTGCATGATAACCCGCTAACGATAATCTATATGCCATTAATCCAATATCATCACTGAGAGAATAGACGTTGCGTAGGATTCGGAATTGGATACGACATGAAAGAGCATTTGGGCTCTTGACCAAATCCATTGAGTTTGAACAGAAAGGAGATCATAGAGCAGCTGAGGACACCTATATAGAATTGACATCTACTTATCCCGAATTCGAGGCGGGTTTGACTTCCTACGCAATATTCCTTTACAATCATGGTAAAAGAGAGGCTGCCAAGACAATGCTAAGAGAGGCTGCTCGGACTCATGAAGCGAGTCCCAACGCTCTGAGGCAGCTAGGTTTCTTCTTGATGTCAGAAGGCCTCAAGATTGAGGCAATAGAATGCTTTCGCGAAGCAGTTTCTAGAAAGCCTGACGACACATCGTCATGGAACCACATTGCTGAGCTATCTGCTGAGCTGGGTCTTGAAGTATCAGCAGAGGAAGCCTATGAAGAAGGCGTGAGAACCCATCCAGATGATTCATTTCAGTGGGAGAAGTTGGCCGATTTTCAACAACGCGACCAGAAATACGAAGAAGCTATCCATAGTTATCAGAAAGCCCTTCAATTCAACAGCCGGAGCTACGTAGTGTGGATCAAACTAGGAGTTGTCCTGCTCATGCAAGGCATGTTGGATGAAGCCCTCGAGGCATATGAGAAAGCAATAAGCATTGAGCCACTTACTGACTTTGCAATCGATAGACTTGGGGCGAAACTTGAAGAGATTGGGTTAATAGATCTCTCGACTAAACGAGCAGAACTGAGTCGAATTGACCCAAGAGCCAGACAGTTGTTCACTATCTCATTGAGTGGCTTGGGAAGCATGCCCCAGGCTGAAGCTAAGTACAGGAAACTGGCTGAAGAGTCCCCTGAATATGCTGACTTCCCCCACACATTGGGTAAATGCTTGCTCGCTCAAAGCAAATACGAGGAAGCGGAAACTGCACTAAGATCGGCTATTGGAATTGACCCGTCACTCACAGCTGCTTGGTGTGATCTTGGAATTGCCCTTCTAAAGCAGAACCGCATTGATGAAGCACGGGAAGCATTGAAACAAGCAACTGAAACTGATTCTCAGGATAAGAGGTCAGCTCGGCTTTTTGAGAGTCTGGTTAGATGACGAACATAATTAGAGGGATGGTGCGCTCGCCGGGATTCGAACCCGGGCCGGATCCGTTCTACGGTTCCGAGGGATAAACCCCCGCGCATTGGCAGGGATCCATCATAGCCCCTAGACAACGAGCGCATTGCTGAGCCGATGACTTTGGTGAGCGAATTTAAAGGATTCGCTACGTTCTACCAATTATTCTGTCGAAAATCGACCTCTCGATATTGCCTCCACTCACAACACAGACAACAGTGTGCCCATTGAATCGTTCAGGTGTTTCTAACAGGGGACTTATGGACGTCGCTCCGGCTCCTTCAATCACCTGTCCCTCTTCTATCCAAAGAAGGCGGATTGCATCTGCCACGGTCTTCTCATCGACTAAGACAATGTCGTCAACATATTTCATTATAACATCCAGTGTCAGAGACCCTTTTTCAACCCCTCCCAGAAATGCCTCTGCAAGGGTGTTTGACTCTTCTATCTCAACGACCTCGCCTGCGAGCCATGACTCATACATTGTGGCTGAACCCGGTGTTTGAACTCCAATCACCTGGATTTCCGGTCTAATACTCTTAACAGCCACAGCGATGCCTGCAATCAATCCGCCTCCCCCAACAGGTACGACAATCGAGTCAAAGGCGTCGATTTCTTCGATAATCTCGAGACCGATAGTGCCTTGTCCAGCCATCACTGCATAGTCATTGTAGGGGCTTACATAGGTCAGCTTCTCTGTCTTCGCCATCTCTCTGGCCTTGGCCTCCACCTCATCGAATCCTCCACCTAGGACGACCTCGACATCAAACGCACGAACCTTCTTCAGCTTGGCCTTGGAGACCTCATTTGGTACGACTATTGTGGCGGGTATGTCTAGCTGCTGCGCGGCATATGCCACACCTTGCGCATGATTTCCGGATGAGGCAGTGACGACTCCCTTCTTCCTCTCTTTAGCTTTCAATTGTGACATTCTGTTTAGTGCACCACGCACCTTGAATGAGTTAGTGTGTTGCTGATTCTCCAGCTTAAGATAGACTTGGCCCTGGCATCGCTCACTGAGGGAATATGAACGGACAAGGGGTGTGGCCTTGACATACTTTTTGATGGTCTTCTGTGCCTTCCGAATGCTCTCCAAGCTGATTTCTTTCACGACACGCTCACCCTAGATGTTTAGTAGATTTGTCGTCAGTCCCAGCCCCTTTTCTTTGGCTTCCTTGTAGACCACATATCCAGCAGCAATATCCTGAGCTGCTAGACCAGTTGAATCAAACATGGTTACCTCCTCGTCTGACTCCCGACCAGACTTGTCACCAATCAGAATCTGACCTATCTCGGCATGCACATTGTCTTCAGTAATGAGGTTCTGTGCTAAAGCATGTTGAATCTCTCCAATCCTTCGACACTGGACAAGGCTGTCCACCACAATTTTGTCTGCATTCGCCACAATCTTGGGGTCCAGTTCTTGCTTCCCTGGGCCATCTGCTCCTATTGCATTGATATGGACGCCCTCTCCTATCCAATCACTCTTGACTAATGCCTCTCTAGACGGAGTCACTGTCACGACGATATCCACATCTCGAACGACATCCCCCACATCTGAAAACGCATTCACTTCTATCCCCAGACTCTCAGCCATCTCCTTTGCATAGCGCTCAGCTACTTCTCCGACGATGTCCCAAGCCCGAATCTCTTCTATATTGAAGAGCTCTCTCAGGGCCATAATCTGCATTCTTCCTTGGGTTCCGGTGCCTACAACCCCTACAATCTTTGAATTCTTCCTGGCCAAGACATCGGCTGCAACCGCACCAGCAGCACCAGTTCTGTAGGCAGTGATGTAGGTCCCATCCATTATAGCGATGGGCATACTCGTTTTCAGATCCATAAGGACAATGACAGCAACTCCTGGCGGCAGTCCGAGTTTGTGGTTGTCGTAGTATCCGCTGGCAATCTTTGTCCCGATGATTCCAAAGTCCTCGACATACCCGGGCTTGATATCGACCTCTCCGTTATACTGCTTGACATCCAGATGTGCAACTGGTGCTAGTTGCACTCTGCCCTTGGCAAATGCAATGTATGCCTCGCGTACTGCCTCGATTGTCTTTCCCATGGGAAGACAGGATTGCACTTCATTCTGTGAAAGAATCAATACTTCTGACATGAGAATCAATCTACAACTGAAGAGGCGCCTAAAGACTCTTCAGGATGAAGCCCTAACAGAATGAAAGCTTTGTAGAGGAACAAGGGCGGAGAATATACTCATGGAAGGTATGGAAGGTGAGCCCCAACTACCCCGGCTTGAATGGATTGAGGTGACAAAAGGCATCGGAATCACTTTCGTCATACTAGTCCATTCCATGATACCATGGCTCAATCCCGTTACGATTCACCTGAGCAGTTTTACAATAGCCATCTTCTTCGTCTTGGCTGGTTTCACCTACAATAACTATCGATATAGGGGGAACTTACGATACTTCGCCGTATCTCGAGGGAAGCAATTTCTGATTCCATACTTTTTCCTTTACATCATAATGATGGTCCTATTTCTTCCACTCTCCTCCAATATTGAGTCAGCTTTTACTCCCGTGGAAATCTTTCTATGGTTCCTATATGGGAACGGGCCTCCCCTCTCAGCCTCTCATCTGTGGTTTCTGCCGGTACTCTACTTCGGATTGATGCTGTTCGTAATCACTGATCGAGCATTGCAGCGGTTTCCCTACTACTCCAGATGGATTATCATAGTGGTCTTTCCAGTTATTGCTATGATAATTCAGTCCTTCTTTTTGCCAAATCTCGTTCCATGGCGGCTAAGCAGCGTATTTGTGGCAGCAACATTCGTGTTCTTTGGGAATGCCATGCGTCAGTATAGGGGCTTGAATCCCTGGCTGTCATCATCAAAGGTCCGTGATGCTGCTATTTTCCTTCTGCTTTCCGTCATACTAGTCCTGGTTTCTGATTTCAATGGGTTTACTGACATTGCGGTCGATAATCTTGGAGTGAGTCTTTTCATTTACTTGATCCCAGGGACCATTGGAACTATTCTGGTATTCCTGGCCTCAAGCGCGTTGGTGTATTCCAATCTTCTCAGGAACTTGTTCATGGGTCTTGGCAAGAACTCACAAGAGCTCTATGAGATTCATCCCGTCTTCTTCTATCTTGCACCTTTGGTAGCATTGCCACTTGGACTACCGTTATCTGGTCTTGAACACAGCACTTTGTTCTGGCCGCTAAGGTTCATTCTAGGAATCACAATTGGCTTTCTTCTAACAAAATATATCATAACAAGGAATCGTTTTCTAAGTGTATTATTTAGAGGGTCTCCAAGAATCAGCTTCACCAAACCATCTAGGGAAACTTCTCCATCAGATGCTTGATTCTGAACATCCTAAATGTTGACTCAGACTCAATTGCAGATGATTTTCTCCTGTTCTCTTCAAGGGCCATATAGGCCCCATTCACCCAGTACCCCTCTTGCTTCTCGGGCAACCAATCCCTCGGGAATTGATATGTGTCATATTCAGTCTTGCAAGCTTCCAGTTTTTCCATCATTCGAATAAACCATTCACTACTTCGGGCGGTCTTGAATGGTGCCATAATAGGGAGAATGAGAAGTATATTCGGCATGGAAGTATCTGATGGTTCAGAACTAAAGCCAGGTAAATGGACGCTCCAGCCAATCTTGTATCCTTGATCCTCATACTTCATGAAGCCGTAGCCGTGTTGCAGTTCTTGATATTCTGGTCTAAGCACCATTGAAACAACTGTCTCTGTTTTCTGACGAAGACTAGAATCGGAGAGAATCTGGTTTGAGCTAGCGAAGCCGCGTATGTCATGAATCCATGGCAAAGCGAATTGCTGATCTGGATATAGCCGGGGATTAACGAGGCCGTCATCTCCCCTTTTGCCAACATATACATCTGCAAAATCTGGGCTTTTCGCAAAGGAGTAAATCGCTTCAAGCCGTTCTGTAAGCACGTCGTAAACTGGTTCAGTGCTTGAGTAGCCCGTGAACGATAGGAACGAGGCAACTATAGCACGCGAAAAGACATGAAATGGATTTTCTATTTCATCCTCAGCAGTGTCTGTCAACCAAGCTCGAAATGGCAAGGTCTTGCTATCAAATGGCTGTAGCCCCGCTCTTAACCCTAGCTCTCCCAGTTTGCCCATGGTGTTCTCGAATGCTTCAGGTCTAGACGAGTGTATCTGTTTCATCTGAAGACCTGGATTCAGCCTGCTTATCCATTCACTAACCAAAGGACTGGCCAGTAGATCTGCTAATACAGAGCTAACTCTCCCCACATCTTGGTCTTGAAGCAAATCTACTACAGTCTGAAATCGGATAGATGGTCCCGAATTGGCCAATAACCACTGGATAGCTTCCGGGGAAACCATGTCTAATACAATGCTCTTAGCTCGCTTATCTCTTCCCACGGCTTTCGACAGTGTTAAGAACGGCTCGAGCATGATGTTGGTGGGAGTGGACAATGACTGACAATCTTGACATCCTGAAAAGGAACATTATGAATGAGATCTATCAGAACAGAATGCTCCTGACAGCCTCACGAGACAAGAAAGAGGGGTGGACGCTGGTTTCTGGTATCTGGAGTCCATTCTACATCCAGTTGCGTCTATTGAGTTCATATCCTGGAACATTGAAGAAAGTTGGTCAGGCAATGACCACACTCCTGAAAGAGGAAGCTCCCAATGTGAACAAGGTAGTCGGAGTGGCCTTTGCAGGAATTCCAATTGCTACAGCTGTTTCAATCGAGTCTGGTCTACCTGCCTGTCATACTCGCAAAATGCTGGGTGTAAGGACAGAAGAGGACCTCCGCAAAGCAATCCAGGAATACGGGCAGCACTCACTTCTCGAAGGAATAGTGGAGGAAGGCGACGTTCTTTGCATAGTCGATGATCTTGTTACAGGGATGGAGAGCAAGCTCATTGCCCGGACACAGGTACAGGCAGAGATTGAAAGAAGAGAGGTTCAAGATGTCGTTTGTGATGACGTAGCCGTAGTACTAGACCGCCAACAAGGTGCAAAGAAGAGGGCCAAGGAGGCTGGAATAAAATTGCATGCCCTCATAGATTTCGTTGACGAAGGCTTACCACTTTTGCAGGACTCGATGGATTCCGAAGAATACAAGCTGATTACTAGCTATTTGGCTGACCCATCTAAACATCAGCCATAGAAACTGATTTCTTTTACGAAGTATCTGATATCTTAGAAGAATGAGCGAAAGAAAGGATCCCGTCCGACATATGCTGAACCTCGCCCTCGCCACAGCACTGAATGACTTGGCCTACTATCAACAAGAATTGGAGAAGGCTACTAGGCCAGAAGTCAGGGCACTGCTGATGGTATTGGAGGAGTCAGAGGAGAATCTGATTGAGAGGATAGAGCATATGATGGTCGCTGGTCCCTTGGAAGGGGTGGAGAATAGCAGAGAACGAAAGGCCAACTGGGAGAATCCGAACGAGGATCTTTTCGAGTTTGCATCTCCTTTTGCTGATAGCATCCAGTTCCAGAGATGGTCTATTTGTAATGATACTCTGCAACGCAGTCTTAATGCATATGGTTTCTATCTATCGATTGCTAACAGAGCAAAGTCAGAGGTCATAAGCGCCCTCTTTGAGTATCTGGCATTTCTGAAATCCAGTCACATCAAGCGACTTAGGAAGGTGTGTGACTCGTTTGACACTTCTGATCGAACCCCATTCTCGCCAATCTTTGGTGACGTAGATCAATAGATGCTTCTTCCTTGAACCTGCGTGTTTCTAACTCATTTGTATTTGGAACACGTGTTCCAAGAGTATTATTTAAACAAAGCGCTAATTAAATAGATAAATAGATATATTTATAAGATTTTGAAACAATGCATACAGGCACTGGCCAGAAGGCCCGTTTAGCTAGCACCCCCTCCAGCGGCTCCACTGGAAGTCGAGGGGACAGGGGGTTTATGCATTGGAAGGAACGAGATGAGAAGAATGAGTAACGAGAATCCTGTCATTGTCCCCCCTGTTGTCCTTGAGAAATTTGAGGACTTCGAAACGTTTGCCAGTAAAGCGGCTCTCGTGATGTACTCTCCTGAGTACTTCTATAGTCCATTTCTTGATGACCAGAAGCGTCTTCGAAGAATGACACTCACCGCTCTTGGAGTCAAGATGAATGGGGTGGCCCTCACTTTCAAGTACGTACTAACCTTCGATGACCTCTGTGACCCATCCAGTACTTGGGAGGAGCAAACGGCACAAGCTAACCAAGCCATGGATGACATCATGTCCAAGCTAGGGGCTCAAGGAAACTTGGTACGCGGATCGCTAGATATGGAATCTGCTTTTGGAGAAGCATTGGTTCTTCGACCTTAGAGCCACTTCTATTCCGGTGCATGAGCTGCTTCAACGACATGGTTATCAGAGTAAACGCGATTATATCATTGAAACACATTGACAAAGATTGAGCCAGCTGAAGAACTTGTGCCTCGCATCCTCGAGCAGTATTCAGAACGACCCAGAGGCTGGAGGGTAATGACCACTCCTCGAGGAGAGATGCTAGTGGTCGGGCCAGACTCTGCATTTCAGCTAAAGCTCATCTCATTGAATCCCTTCGAGTTTGTTGGTTCAGGCATGGAGATCAAGGATTCAAATAGTGTTGTCCAGTCTGTCCGATCGACTCCTGAGTTTGGTTTCAGACCCCTGACTGAGACCGATATACGGGGACTTGTTGCCGCATTTGGCAATCCCCTGGGCATGCAATCGAAACTTCGCCGCATTATACAGAGGGCGCCAGTTTCAACCGCAGAGCTAGGCACAGGTTCCATAGACCACATACTCAGTGGACCAGTTCTGACAAGGCCTGACCTAACCTCGCTCGGCGGGGATGTGAAGAAGGTCCAGGACCAGCTCGACAAGTCCGCAATGAGTGTATTCAGAAAACGCTATCCAATGCGTGCTGGAATGTATTTCTAGCCTAGCTATGCTCCTACTGAATCTTAATCCTCTGTCCGCAGGTTCTGCAGAAGACTTCGGTTTGCCCCCTTTCTGCTTCATAATCATTCCATGTGTCGCAGTTGTGGCAGTATCGTCTGGCACGCATCTCATCCGTTCTGATTAGATTCTCAATCCTACTGCTCACGGTTCGTTCTCCATCAGATCCTGAACCCCAGTCAAAGCCAAAGAGACCCTTTCCTCCTCCGCTTGCCACCACGGTACACATTCCCCTCTCAGAGGATTGATTATACTCAACTATCGTGACTAGCGTCTGATCACTACTTGTTCTCAAGACATATTCTTGGTGAACGAAAATAGCCAAGATCTTGTCACCTTCTCTCCACTCCTTTCTATAGACGCGTGAGTAGTTCCGTGAGAGAAAGTCCAAGACCATTCTAATTCTGACTCTTTCTAGTGCTACTGTTTGCATAATATCTCCCAAAATCCAAATTGATAGTTTCTCAGGTTAGATTGCTGATTCTATGCTTATAATGCCTTTGAGCAAATGATGCTACAAGATTAGTAAAATCAGGAATAGAAATTGGTGGGCCGGACGTGATTTGAACACGTGACCACCGCACTGTCAATGCGGTATCAATCGACTATACCATTCCGAGGAATGATACAATAGCCGGGCTAGACCACCGGCCCATTCAGGTTCGTCAAGACCAATACTGTCGATTAAAAACATTGCGACAAGAGGTTCATTTCATCCCGGTGCTTCCGAACCCCCCCTCTCCCCGTTCAGACTCTTCAAGGTCATCGACAGCCTCAAAGAGAGCCTTGGGAACAGCACGAATAGCCAGTTGAGAGATCCTCATTCCCTTGGTTATCTTGAAGGGCTCTTTCCCGTGGTTAATCATGATTGATTTCACTTCACCGCGGTACCCGCTGTCTATGGTGCCTGGTGCATTGAGAACTGTCACACCATGTTTCAGTGCCAGGCCACTTCTCGGCCTCACTTGCCCCTCATAGCCGGGAGATATCTCGAGAGATATTCCAGTGGCCACTGCATGCCACTGCCCCGGTTTCAATGTCACATCTTCAACTGAGTACAAATCAAATGCTACATCTCCCTGATTCGCCAGCCTTGGTACCTTTGCATCAGGATGGTGAAGTTTAACCGCAACAATGACTGGGTCGTTTCTCATATCTCTGGCACCTTGGATTTGATTACTATGCTTTCGTTCGTTCTCTCACAAATACTTGCGGTTTTTGCAAGTATTCCTCAAACACCCACTTACTGAGCAAAGCTTTATTTCATCAAATGCAGGTTTTAGGGTAGAGTCATTGTGCTTTCAGGGCACCCAGAAGGAAGATCATGATGCTGTGGTTCATGAGTCCTGCATCCATCTGTACATCTTCAGCTGCAGAAACTATGGACTGCATACAGAATCACATCGCCGACAAATCTGTTGCGGCGAGAATCGAATTCACTGGTCGATTTGTAATGGCTTTCAGAACAGCTTCATGGATTCAGCCAATCCAACATTTTAATGATGGCCTTGATTCTTCGCGTGATAGCGAGCTGTCTGATGTATCACCAGCTATCTGGCTGGTGCAAGCTGTTGGCGGAACTGAAGAAGTGATTCTACACTCGCATTTCCCAAGGGGGATTCAGAGTTGCTAGGATCACGAGTTGCATTGAAGAGGATTCTCAAGTCGGTATTCTGGAATAGCCTGCGGTTGTTGTTTATTTTACTTATCCCCTTGTTGCTTTATTTCAGCAGTGATTCGGCAGGAACGAGTATTACCGCCTACAACGATACTTACTATCTCCAAACATTCGCAGGGGGAACGTTTCCTATTCTATTCCGGTGGTACTTGCTTCAGCATCCACTGAGCCTTTTGCTGGGTCTGCTTGCCTTGAGTTTCACGCTTAGACTAGGCATGCATGGCAGTGAGTCATTCCCCCGCTTCTCAGCACTATTGTCTGGAATTGTTTTCTCTGCTTATCCGATCTACTTATTCATGCAGTTCCTTTCCGTTAGCTCGATGGAGTGGTTCGACATTGCTACGAATTTACCAGTTTCAGTTGGTTACTGTAGTCTACTTCTTGCTGGTTTCATGCTCCTGCCGTCCATCGCATGGTTCTGCAACTCTCTTCCAGCGAGGAATATGAATGAAATTGATAGAGGCTTGAAGGACACACTTCTCTCACCAAAGAGCGTCAGCCTTTTTCTGCTCCTTAGTGCGCTCCTGCTTCCTACTGTAGTCCTGTGGCAAGCTGGGCCTTATACCTCCTCTCCATATGTACCACTTGCATTTGCGGGCTTTCTCCTACAGTTCGAATATTCCAAATACATAGAATCACCATACAGCTCCATTGGGATCATAATACAAGAACCACTCAATTGGGCAACATACGGGATCTCCATCGCAGTTTCTCTTGCAAACTTGCTTTTCGTATGGACAGTAGTGAGATATGTGCTAGGTAGAGGAAGCAAGAGGACGGCTTATATCACGGGGTTCGCCATGCAGATACCATCAGTCATCTATATGCTGTTCGCAATTGTGTTTTCGCAGTATTTACTAGTCATACCATTTCCCGCCACATTTGTCATCGGATTGGTTCTGCTTCAGTATGTTCGGGCAATTGAACCCCTAGAAGAAGATGGAAAGTTAAGTGAAGAGTCCGAAATGAAGGTCCCATTCATGTTGATGCTGAGATCTCGACTCTCTGCGTGGCGCCAGCGGTCCAAGAAGCATATTGCTGATGATGAAACGCCGAATGAGGGCACCTGACATTTCCTTTTGCATTCTCAGAGTTTCTTGCCTACCTAGTAACATTTATATACAAATAACACCTAGTACTATACAATACACAGTATAGTGTGATGCACAATGATGCACAATACAAAGCAATACAAATCTGGTGAAACTGATGTCGAAAGCAGACCAAGAAATGGACAGGTGGGCTAAAGAAGTGAAGCGCGGTGCAGTTACTCTTGCGATACTGGCTCTTCTCGATGATGAGCCCGCCTATGGCTACGAGCTTGTGAAGAAACTGGAACAGAAAGTTTCCTTCTTGCAGCTCGAACAAGGTACTGTCTATCCTCTGCTGAGACGGATGGAGAAACGTGGCTTGTTGGTATCTGAGTGGGACTATGAAGATCCAACAAAACCCAAGAAATATTACGGTTTGACAGATGAAGGCCGCACAGCTCTTCAGATGATGGCGCAGACCTGGAATGTCCTCTCGCATGAGATGAGAGACATCACAACGGGGGTCGAAACACAATGACCAAGGATCCAATGAAGCTTATTGATGAGTATCTTGATCGTGTCAAGGTCTATTTGCCTATTGGCAGCGAGGACGTCCTCCGAGAGATTCGCACTCACCTCATTGAGTCTGCTGAGTCTATTGGGAGTGGGAACATGACCCCGGGCTCAACGCTCATGGCGATTGAACGGATGGGTGAGCCCAAGACGGTGGCGAGTGAGTATGCGGATAGCGGTAAGAAGGTTGGACCTGTTCCTGCTGAATATGCCCAGCCTGTGATGAGAATGCTACTAGTCCTGATAGGAGTAGGGGTTGCATTTATCGTAGGCGCATATGTTGTTGGCAATGCTCTACTCGTTCCCCTCGGGGTAATCGCTGAGATTGAGAACTTCCCCGTGTCACTGCCAATCATGATAGTGGTCAACGTGGTCTTTGTCGTGGTGATAATCGGTGGAATCACTCTGGCTGATAGGGAGAAGTTGCCGACTGAAAGGACCGCTCTAGAGGGATTCCTCGGCATAGGAAGTGAAGGCTTCAAGCCCAAGCCAAAGTCTGATGCAGCAGGTGATGTGTTCTTCGGGATTGTTTTCGGAATAGTCCTACTCCACCCAACAATCCAGGCTCTCTACACGCCTGCATTCGTTCCCTTCGTAGGGCCTGTAGTAGCGCTGTTATTCTTGGGTGCTGTCAAGGGTGGCATGTTTCTGGTGGCAGGTGAGAACAACCTCAATCTGATCTTCGAAGCAGTGCTGGGAATAGCCATGATCCTGTTGGCAATGGGTCTTATCAACGTCGGCTGGCCTACAGACTACTTCTATGGCAGTATTGATGGAGTGACTTGGGGTCTGATTGACTTGGAGGCCTTCTTCATCGATCAAGGGATTCCCTTCGTATCATTCGACTCGATATGGCTCTTCATCATCTTCATCGTAGTCGTGACTAACACCTGGAAGGTCATTGTTAACCTGACGAAGGTTCCAATGCATCTCCAGAGTGGCAGGGGTCTATGGTGGCAGGGTGACCATGGCAAGAGGCAGCGGCCTTTTGGCAGACGCAGACGCCTCTACCGCCGCTATGAAGAAGAATACGAGAAACGCCGAGTCTATTCTGACGGATATCAAGGTTCTTAACAAACAATCGGGGGGCATCAGCCCCCTTCCTCTTTTTCTCTCATTCTCCGGCATTCAATCTAGCCATCTTTCTTGTTTCATATACTGCATATACAAATGCAAGTCCGATTCCAGCAGTCATGAGTAGGGCTATTTCCATTGGAAAAGTGATGAATATCAGAATTACAAGTACAATGAGCACTAGTAGTGACAGGAGCAGCATCATGAGGTCGCTCTCATCCATTGCTAGTGGAAAAATACCCCATACAGTTTCTGACACCTGCAAATCTCCTAGCCACCACTTGGCCTTTTCCGCATATGGTCCTTTCTAGAGTGGAAAATCCTGCGTTAATAGAAACCACTATTGAGGGGCTATTGTCATCAAAAAGGAGGTTGCTTTTCGATGAGAGAAATAGAACTTGAGATATTCGAGAGCGGGTGTGGGAGACACCCTGTGGGTCAGAAGTTCAAGTATGAGGAAGATGCAGGTAAGATATGTCCGTGGCTCCTAGACAGTGCAAATGCAATGATTCGAGTACTGATATTCGATGGTCGACTTGGGTGGAGCTACAAGGGCACTCCCTATGAGAAGGTCATCAACAAGGATGGAATCACAACAGAGTTCGTTCGTTGTCCTGATCCCACCTCAGCGGGCGTGGTCCTCAAAATCACTGCTAGGAAGAGGGCCCATGGGAAGGCATAGGTTCACCTCGGAATAGGAATTGATAAGAGTCTAATTCCACGACCACGACCAAGCTTGCTGTCAGGGAAACGTGAAAGGATTCAGCCAGCTAAATGGGTCGTCAAAAAAGCTGCCCTCTATTTCTTCAGCATATACATAGCGCACCCTAATCCAAACTGGTCCTTTTGCGTCAATTTCAATAGATATTGTATAATGTTCCCCTCGATAGTTATACATTGCATTTGTCCCCGTAAATGACGCCAGCAGGAAATTCCTAGGCCAAACTCCCTCCGGATACATGAAGCGAATATCCGATGTTCTGTTCAGATCAACAGTGACAAGGGTGATCATCGGGCCTCCAAACAACAGCGTGACATTGTGCCATGATTGGGGTGTAAACTCATAGGTATTGGTTCGCTGTTCAACTCGTCTGTATGGAACTGAAAGAAAAAGACCGACAACAAGCATGCCAATAAGCGCATACTTCGTGAATTCAGACCACTTCAACGCAATCACGTCCCATCATAGATGAGTCCTGAGGTATTCTGGAGTCGACATACTGCATTCTGCAGATTTCGATAACTACTTTTCGGCAGAATTCAAGGTTTATTGTTCCATGACCTTCTTGGCAAATCCTCAGGCATAGATTGCCAGTTTCTTAACCAGTCAAACCATCCGCATTAGTCTTCGACACGATTCAAATAGTCTTCTCGAGGAGGACTGAAAGCCTCGATAAGAACTGCAGGCCTATCTCCCGTTGCATCAAAGTTGTGAGGGGCATTTGGAGGTATCCAGAATGATGTGCCTGCTTCAATCTCTCTGGACTCGTTGTTAATGTACAGAATGCCCTTCCCTTCCAGTAGATAGCCCATTTGCTCATGAGGATGTGAATGTGGCGGAGTCGGTATTCCTGGTTCGATGGTGAGTTTCATCATCATGACGTTTTCGCCAACTATGAGAATCACTCCCTGTCTTCCCTTAACGGTTTCCAGCATGGGGGCTTCAGATTCCCGTACTATGCGCATGGTAGCCAACTCCAGATCGATTATGAAAGTCAACTTGAATATCTATTGAGTCTTCTCTATTCAGAAGTCAGAGAATGGTGTGGTGTCACGATGAGCATCCGAATATTCCTCAAGATTCTTCATAATACCAGAAGACAAATCTGGTTCCTCATTTTATTAATTGATGTTCGCTATTATTCGCAAAGGTTGGGAGTACATGCCTGGTGAGATTTGGTTTGGCATAAATGAAGCTGGAGAGAGTCGTGACTTTGAGACTATGAAACAGATGTGTCAATCAGCTGAAGATTGTGGACTTGATTTCTTCTCCATTCCTGACCATTTTATGGACCCTGGAACTGGAAGAGGCCCACCTTTGGAATGCTGGACAACGCTAGCGGGCTTGGCTGGGGTGACTGAGAGAATCAAACTGGCTCCTTTGGTAAGCTGCTATGGTTTTCGAGAGCCGACTCTCCTAGGAAGGATGGCTACCACTATTGATATCATCTCCAATGGAAGGCTGATTCTTGGTCTAGGCGCAGGATGGCACGAACAAGAATTCAAAGCGTATTTCAATAGATTCCCGCCTGTCACGGAACGAATGGGGGGGCTCGAGGAAACAGTGGAAATCTGCAGAGGTATGTTCACCAATGAGAAATCTAACTACAAAGGAAAAGTATACCAGTATAGAGATGTGCAGAATTCGCCCCCGCCTGTGCAGAAACATATCCCGATACTGGTTGGAGGAGGAGGGGAAAGGTTCACCCTCAAGATAGCAGCAAAGCATGCTGATATCAGTCACTTCCACCCATGGTGTAGCTTAGAGGTTGTCAAAGACAAGCTGCAAGCATTGAGGGACCACTGCAAGTCTGTGGGTCGGGACTATGATGAGATAAGAAAGGGGATTGGCTTCATTCTTTTCCTCGGCGGTGACAATGAAGAAGTCCAGTTCAAGATAAGGAAGACCGCTGAAGCCTCAAGCGGAAGTGGTGTGAGATCGACTAGTGTAGATATGGAGATTTTCAAGATAGGTACTCCGAATGAAATAGCTGAGCAACTTCAGAATTATGTTGAGATGGGATTTGGATTCTTCACTCTGACATTTGCACCAAGCACATCACCTGAGGACATGAACCTGTTTTGTGAAGAAGTTATGCCGCTGCTTTCATGACACAATGTTATTTGAAATCAAGACGGCAGCTGAAATCAGAGGGCCGTGGATTTGAACACTCTAACTCATTTACAGTCAAGAATAATTCTCAGGCCTACCCCAATCCTCCACTTTATCGTTCACCTTCTTCCGTGCATGAAAATGCACCAGAATTCTTGCAGAATCGAGAATGGGATATTTCTCGAAAAACTCACGGTCACCATAGCGGAATGCTTCTAGAACTAAGTCGAGTTCTCTGCGAAATATGTTCTCTCTCATCCTAGCTGAACCAAGTCCTCTACCTACTTCGCAATGAACATGAAGTTCCGACCCCTCTTTGCCCTCCCTCCACTCAGCAACGACTTCGTCTCTCATGAGGCGTGTATATAGTCCTCGAATTTGCATCTCATCGTATTCTGGTCCAACTGTGAGAAAGAAATCGCCAGTCCGATCTGAGTGTGTCAATGTATAGCATCTTGGATGAATTGGGCCTTCTTCTGAAGTTGGTGAATTATAGCGAACATGGAGTTTCTTCGGATTGAGCCTGCGCATTTCTACACCTGTTGAATATGATTAAGCAATCGAATTAGTGTTGATGTTGCGGCTTTTTGGAAGTCCATAAAGCAACCGTAATCTGGAAAAACGTATAGAATGAATGGTGCCGCGGCGCGGATTTTTCGGCCACTGGATCGTATATATCCAGTGTGAACCGCGGACAACACGGTCTTCAGCCGTGCGATCTCCCTGGCTGATCTACCGCGGCACGTTAGCGATTTCATGGCTTTGGATTCGTGATATAAAGCTAGCGACGTCAGACATTTCCTCTGCCATTATTGATTAATAGGTACTCATCTTGAGCAATCTAAAAGGGATGATTATGGACCCAATCACAATTAGTGACTTCATGATAGCGGATCATTCGTTGCACTTGCTTTCCTGATTACACCCTTGTGAACCTTGAAACATTGCAAATCTCTATGACTCATCCGAAAATTCTGGTTGAATTCACCATCTTTATGGTGCTGCTTCTCACTGGTCTGTATTTACGATTTGGATTTTAAGTTAGGTCCTTAACTGCAGCCGTCACTTCATCAAAGGGCGGAAGATCGCCGAGGCTAGCTCCTATCCACTTGTAGCTTACTTTGCCATCCACACCGACCACAAACACAGCTCTCTTGGCAACTTCTTTCATACCTGCAAGGTCTGGATGGACTACATCGTAGGCATGGATTACTGTCTTCTCCCAATCTGAAAGCAATGGGAACTGTATTGCATTCTTTTCCTTGAATGCCGCATGACTGAAAATGCCATCAACAGATATTCCAAGAACATTCGCACCCAAGTCGTTGTAATCTGCAAGTGTATCTCTGAAGAAACACATTTCCTCTGTGCACACTGACGTGAAATCAGCTGGATAGAATAACAAGACCACTGGGCCCTCCTTCAACTCATCACTCAATGTGACACTCTTTGCAGGTGCCTCTAGTAATGTGAAATCCGGTGCTATGTCTCCGATATCAACCATAGCGCTTCACCTAGCTACATCTAATGCCGACTCAACTTAAGAATTCAGGTCTAGATTGACCGGAATTTTGAATCTACCTTATTTTGTGGTTCATATAGCTGGCAACGAGCGCTGCCAGAACCGCAGCTGCATTGACTGCTATTGGGTAAATATAGAGTGAGTCGAAGAACGCGATGGTCGCCAAGAACGAGGGGAGATTAGTTCCGTCAGCGATTGCGAATGGAATGAAGTAGAACATGAAGAACATGCAGGTCAATAGCGCAACTCCAACAAATGCCGGCATATCCGTCGAAGATCTGGCGAATCTAGATAGTCGAGTTATGATGTCATTCCTCTCTCTCTGACGTCGACGCTTCTTCTTCCTTGAAACAATATGAGCCCATCTATACATTGCCTCTGCCATGAGGATAAACGCACCACCCAGCACCGCCATGGCCCCGAGAGCAACAAGAAGCTGGAGTTCAGCGCTTAGCACAATGATGTAGGCCTGTGCATGCCACAGAATTGGAATTTGGGCTAGTCCAGCAATTCCGAGGAAAATCAAGATGAGTCCTGGTTTGCTGCCTCTTCTCCACCATACTGCTAGGCTCATTCTTCTCCACCTGGCTTCTGAGTTGGCCGCTCAGACAAACGGTTTCCACTTTAAGCTTTTGGAACACAGTCAACTCTAGCTATTGTTTCTGTGCATTAACACGAAACCAATGTCCATTGTCTTCACATGTGATATTGCTGAAGCCCGTTTCTTGAATCAAATTGACAACAGATTCTGCATCCTGCCTCTGCATGCCAGCCATACCATAGCTCATCTTGGAAATCGATCCATCGGGAAAATGAAAAAGCGTTCTTATGACGAATCTTGAGTCAGAGCATGTGATTCTCGCACCAATGATTGAGATATGTCCAGATTGCTTCATCGCTCTTGCTGCTTCAGCTAATACTTGTCTCTTTGAGTCCCAATCTTGAATATATCCGAGAGAGAACCAAAGAGTGGCTACATTGAACCCCTCATCCTTTACTGGCAGCATCCTTGCGTCAGAGAGTATCCACTGTGACATCTGACCATAGATCATGGCCTCTCTAATCTTATTCAAATTGAAGTCCACCGCGCAGACTCTGGAGGTTTCAATTCGGGAGACTAGACCCTCTCCACCGCCACCAATGTCAATTATCAGTCCTTCTCGAGGGAGCTGCTCAAGTTCTATTTTCTGTACTGGCGTTTCAAAGGAGTTCTCGAAGCTCAATCTCAACTCGCCTCGTCGAGCTTGTCGTCTGCAAAATCCTTCAGTGACTCCACGAAGTTCTCAAATCCAGGGACATGAGAAACCGCTGCATCATATGCATTCTCGGCTTCCTCCTCTCGATTTTCAGAATAGAGTAGTTTGACAAGATTGAGCCAAGCCACTAAATGCTCAGGTCTAATCTCGACCGCCTTCTTGAGAGCTGTTTCGGCTTCATCAGTACGGCCAATTGAAGCCAATAGGATACCCAGATTGCACCATATGTCCGGGCCCTCCGGTTGATACTCGAGTGCAGTCCTAAAAGCCTTCTCCGCTTCCTCTTCTCGCTCATTTGCATTATAGAGGCATCCTAGATTGTACCATGCGTCGGCATCATTTGAGTCGTGTTTCAGTCCAGTAGTCATCGCAGACTCGGCCTCTTCATTGTGACCCAGGATGAATAACGTGGCTCCCAACTCGCGCCATGCATCTGCATAGGACGGATTGAGTTCTAAAGCTATTTCATAGGCTTGCGTTGCATCTTCGAGGCGTGACTCGTCATATAGTTTCCAACCGAGCTTCAGATAACTCTCCGGATCCTCAAGGTCTTGCCCCATTTCCATTACAAGGCGAGTGAGTTCTTCACGGATTTCATCGTCCATATCTCAGCCCTCTCCAACCTATCACTTAAGCACTCTTGAACTCAGATCTCAACATTCCATAATAGAAGAGACCCCAACGCTTTCCATCCCTTATATTGCACTCTCGATGATGCCCCTCCCTCTTGAATCCCAATCTCTCTGCCAGTTTCCAACTTCTCTCATTTGTATCGCGAGTTATGATTATCACTTTGTGAGCCTTCAAGTCTTCGAATAGGAATCTCAATGCCCGTTTGGCTGCTTCGGTTGCTATCCCCTTTCGAGCACAGCCCTGATCAATGTAATAGCCTAGCTCAAAAGATGGTACTTCCCACCTCTTTGGTTCAATCCAAATCTGTCCTACATATTCGCCTGTAGCCTTCAGCCAAATGCCCATTACGAACCTCTTTCTGGATTCCCACTCTGCTGCATGTTCTCTGATATCAATTTCAGCATCATCTAGCGTCTTGATGTCATCTACTTCATCAGCGGCCTCTCTGAGAAACTCTCTGTTGCTGTTGCGTTCCAACAAGGCTAGGAGACCTTTTCCGTCGCCTCTCTCGAATTTTCTGACAATCAGGGTTTCCGATTCCAGGAGAGTCGGAATTTCTAGGAGGAGTTTATGCATGTAAATTGCCAACCTGCTTCTGCTATTATCCAACTCACCCGTATTAGCAGAAAAATGCGATGCTCGATGCTTGAACCTAGTTTCCAATCGCGAATTGTCATACGATGAGGACTTGTTGGCCGGTCCTCCGTCCTCAATTAAAACAATCTTGCTAGACTTGATACGTGCTTCTACGACCGCCGCGTCTCCGGACTACTGCCACTACAACTATCCAAAATAGGGTATAGATTACGAAGAACCAGTCTCCTGGTCCCAATTGAATATAAGGCTGCAGGGGCGTCGCGAACAGCTGGTCAAAGAAGCCGAATATGTACTGGAAGAATGTGTCCATATACTGGGGTTGTGCGAATTGCATGTGGCATCACCTTAGGTACATCAGCAGGATGGTTATCAATCTACTGTGTTCAATTACCAAAGGACTCTATTGGAGGATGAGTATAAAGTCCTACTTAGGATGATGTGTTACATAACGAGGACTTGTCCAAGCAGATTAATCTAATCGTGTTGCCAGACCTGATGAAAAAAGAGATCCTGTGAGGAATATGGTATCAATAGCATCATTTAGAACTCGATTAGTACAGACGCATCTCGCCGGTGAATTCGTTACCACCTATGGAAGCGAACCCACCACTCGCCATCACGTGATGGTTTGGATCACTGCCGACAATGGAATTACAGGCATTGGTGAGGCTTGTCCCCTCCCCTTTACGGCTGACGATGACTTCAATCATATCAAACGTGTCATCGATCAGGACTTGGGGCCTAGTATGACTGGGAAAGATCCGTTTGATTTTGACAATCTCAATGAGGACCTGGATGAATATCCTCTGGCGGGAGGCACAGCGAGAGCCGGAATTGACATTGCTCTTCATGATCTCGCAGGAAAGTTGAGGGGCGTTCCCGTCTACCAGATTCTCGGCGGTCTTTCCCGTGACCATGTGGAGTTGGCAAAGGTGCTAGGGATTGGAAATCCCGCTGAGATTGCGAAGACAGCTTTGCAGGAAGTAGAGCATGGGGCCAGAGCTATCAAGATCAAAGTTGGAATCGAGCCAGCCCAAGACATTGAAACCCTGAAGATAGTGAGAGATGTTGTAGGAGATTCCGTTAGAATTCGTGCAGACGCCAACACAGGATATTCAGTTGAAACAGCGCTAAAGGTACTACGTAAAACTGAGAACATCGACTTAGAATACCTCGAACAGCCCGTAGCTGCAGACAATCATGATGGCCTTGGCCAAATTCGAAAAGAAAGTGGCACACCCATCATGGCCGATGAGTCGCTATACACAATCAAAGACGCAGAATCACTTATTGAACACGAAGCGGTGGACTTCTTCGGGCTCAAACTCATAAAACACGGCGGGATTTACAGGGCAAGACAAATCGCATCGCTAGCTGAGGAGCATGGGATTGAGTGCGTTGTGATCAGTCCATGGGAAACTCAGATTGGAGTGTCTGCTGCAGTCCATCTTGTCCTCTCGGGTTCTAACTTCAACCATCCTCATGAAATAGGCACACAGGAGCTGGCGGATGATCCTATACAGGGATTAGTAGAAGACCAAGGAACAATCCTCCGTCCCGTTGGTCCTGGACTTGGCGTGGATTATCAAAATTCTAACTAGCGATTTCGGTCGATATGATATATAGCGAAGTGGTGAGTATTCTAGATCGAGCAAGTATTGACAATCGAATTTCGTCGTGAATCGCAACTAAAGGATGGAACACCCGTACTCATTAGGATGTACGAGCCTGACGACATTAATGAAGTGCGTGAAGGACTGAAGAAGATCTCAGATAGTTCCTTCTACCTCCGATTCATGACGAGCTTGTGCAAGCTACCTGATGCTCAGCTCAAGGAACTCAAGAAGATAGACCAGGATCATCATCTGGCCATCTGTGCATTCGACACTAGTCAGGATCCCATGGTCGGGATTGGCATCGCTAGGTATGTCCGATGTGAGGGCGAGCCGGATGTTGCAGAAGCGGCAGTGACGGTCATTGATGAATTCCAGAACAGAGGACTTGGAACTCAGCTATTGCAGGCACTTGCAGAGCTTGCAGACGAAAACGGGATTAAGCACCTGAGAGCGCACGTCCTATCAAACAACGTCGCGATTATCACAATTGCCGAACGCGCAGGCGCTCGGATTCAGCACTATGAGGGTTCAGTTCTGCAGATTGATTTGCCTGTAGCCGCAGCACTTCAGAGATAATTGAATCGTTAGTAATTGCTTCGGCAGCTAGAGAAACCATTTTATTACTCTACAACTTAACTATAATTATGAGTGAAGCAAAGACAAGACCCACGGATGCAAGTGTTGAAGACTTCTTGAAAGACGTTGAGCATCCTCAGAGAAGAGAAGACGGCTTTGAGCTTCTAGAGATGATGAAGGAAATAACAAATGAAGAGCCCATAATGTGGGGGCCGTCCATCATTGGGTTTGGGTCATATCATTACAAATACGAAAGCGGACGCGAGGGTGATATGCCCCTGACAGGGTTCTCTCCCAGAAAAAAGAGCCTTACAGTCTATATCATGTCAGGTTTTGAAGAGTACAAGGATTTACTCGATAAGCTGGGCAAACACAAAATTGGAAAATCATGCCTTTACATCAACAAGCTCGCAGATGTAGACAAAAACGTGCTCAAGAAGATAATCAAGAAATCCCTTAAACGGTTTGACAGATAATCTATCTGATATCATTGAGCAAAGAAGAGAAGGAGCAGGAAACCGCCTTCAAAGTGGTTGCCATTATGCAGGCAGTCGCAGAAGACCTTGATGAGGCTGGAAAGAAGGCATGGCGCAAGATGCTAGGAATCACTGACAAACCAGAAAACTCATCCGAAGATAGTGAAGAGCAGGATGTGGAAAGGACGCGGAATACCCCTTAGATCGTTTCTCCTAGACACACCTCAGATGATACTGGAAGCCGAATAGTAAGGTCGGTCTGGCACAGTTTTTTAATCACTGTTGATGACCATGACAAATTGTGGAGAGATTGTCCGACTCAGATAACATCCAGATGTTTCCAATTGGCTATATAGCACGAGAGTCTGCAGAAGAAGATGAGCGAGATCTATCACATTTGGTCCGAATCATAATTGACAGCGAACTAACTCCTGCATTGAACGGAATTGAAGAATGGTCGCATGTCTACATAATCTACTATCTGCATCAAGTATCCTTAGAGAGGTCAGAGTGGGCCAAGGATGGAGTTTTGGCCGCCAGGTCGCCAAGGCATCCAAATTCAATTGGGCTATCCCTGGTGGAGCTCATCAGACGAGAAGAAAACATTCTGTGGGTCCGGGGTCTTGACGCCTGTGATAAATCCCCTGTTCTAGATATCAAGCCATATCCTGACTGGAGCAAAGGGCGATGGTTAGTTGTAAAGGAATTTCGAGCTCCAGCTTGGCTTAGAGAAATCAACAAAGACATGTAGCTGCAGTCTATTGCTCTCCTGATGAGTTTGAGCGACATTACCGAGATAAGCGGCTGGAAAAAGTTGAGTATATGGACTCCTCTCATGTTCCCATAGATACTTGATACCCCGGCCTCTTGAGTCGGGGTATCTCATTCCCCCTTCAAATAGCTCTGAATCATGATAATGATTCTTGAGCAACGCGATTGCACGTCGTGTCGAAATTGCTGTAGCAGCTTATACTTCGACTGCTATGGGTTTGCAGAGATACTCCTTTTTGTTAGCAACTCTGCCACAGTTCTGACACATGAACTTTGCACCCTTGACGCGTTCTACGATTTGCGCAACATCGTTATGTCGAGAGAATACACACATATGCTGGTCATGACCTTTTTCCATTGTTGGTCCTCCTTTACTATTGCAGAGATTATGCAGACACATTGGTATTAAGCGTTAGTAAATGTCGATATCCGGATAATGGGTCCGGTCATAGATGCCTGCACTCTGCCTCAGCATAAGACGGCAAAGAGTTGTCATCGCGTTCGACATTATTGATCTTCGAATTGAACACACCTCACCTTGTCCCTAAATCCTGCTCGGAAACAACTGTTGCAGGATATACACCGAGCCGGTTCCTGTTTTCCACTCTTTGCTTCTTCAGTCCAACGTTCCAATAACGCGGGTTCACTAATCAACGGACGACTAAGCTGAATCACATCAAACGCATCTGTGGGATTTCCATTTCCTGATAGCAATCTGACAACGGTCTCTGGAGACCTTATCCCACCTACTAGTCCGAATAGAAGACCACTACCTTTTGCAATCGAACGGATCTCCATTGCATAATCCAAGAAATACGCCTCTCCAGAATCCTTTGGGTCTTGCATTGAATTGGGGCCGCTGAATATCACACAGTATGCGCCTGCTTCAGCGAGCTTCTTTGTTAGCTCACCTACTTCTCCTGGTCTGACATACTCTGAGCTTGAATCCACCTTGACTTGGATTGGAACATCCACCATCTCTCTGACAGCTCGTACAGCATCGACCATTGCTTTTGAGCGACCCTCAATTGTCGATCCTGTGTATGGATCATTCACAGGACGTTTATTGTATGATGGGTCAAAGAATTGCCACAGTCCATAATGATGGGCTCCGTGGAGTTCAATAAGATCAAATCCTGCATCAACTGCACGCGCCGCCGCATCTGCATAGGCCTGAGTGGTTCTTTCAACATGGTCTACTGTCATCGCCTTTACCTGAACAGCCTCTCCCTTCTGCTGAGGGACCTCCATATCGCTGGGCCCAAATACTACATCATTACCAGTCAGTTTGGGCCAGCTTCTGCTTCCACAATGGACCAATTGAGCTGCTGCTAGAGCCCCTGTAGAGTGAATCACAGCGGCCAGGCGCTTTAGACCTGCAACATCTTCGGGCTTGCTATTCGAAATCATATGCCGAATAGCCTGTCCTTCATTCATGACATATTGAAAGCCAGTTACGATGATACCTGCCCTAATCTTTCCGTAAGTTTCAATGATTGTGTCACCACATTTTCCATCTCCTTCTGCCTGTCCCATCCAAGTTGCAGCCCGCATAATTCGGCTGGACGCCAATAATCCATTTGGCAATTCAAGTTTTTGAAGCACAGTACGCTCCCAGGTTTCCTGGTCTACCATTGAATCAACTCACACGTCGGAATGACAGTATGGCCTGTATATAGACTTGATGTGATGGCTGGTGGGCATGGTGAGTCTTTCCTATTCTCTCTTCGGAAGCAATGATTCCTATTTGGATGGAAACATATTTGCAGAGACAATCCAGCTCTAGCACACTTCAAATGTAAAAATCTTGGGGCTATGTGCTCAAGTGTGAAGGATGTGCTGAAATGGCAGAAGACAGAACGCTGTTCGAGATATTCCAAACTGCGCGGAAACTAGAGAGGGAAGGCAAAGATCTCATTCATCTTGCAATTGGGGACCCTGACTTTGGTCCTCCTAAGAGGGTGATTGACGCTACCATCGAGGCACTCAATAACAACAAGACCAAGTATACCGATTCAGCGGGTATTCCAGAATTCAGGGAAAAGATCGCATCAGTTGTTGGTGGAAAATTCAATCGTGATTTGAGCGAGGACAATGTGATCATCACGGTTGGTGCACGACAAGCAATCAATCTGTGCATAGATCATTTGGTAGGCCCAGGCGATGAGGTCGTTGTGATAGCACCTGTATACCCTCCATACCTCTTCTCAGTACGTGATGTTGGCGCACATCCAGTTCTCCTTTTCACAGACCTTGAGGCGCAATGGGACCCTGATATCGACAGACTGGTAGAGGCTATCAACAACAAGACAAAGATGATCATAACGATAACACCGAACAATCCGGTAGGGAAGACCCTCAATCGAGATACCATGAAACAGATTGCTGAAGTTGCCTCAGACAATGGCATCTATGTGTTGAGTGATGAGGTCTATTCCACTCTCAATTACGGCACCGAATTCACAAGTATTCTGGAGTTTCCTGATTGTAAACAGACCTATGTTGGCTCATTCTCCAAGGAGTTCGGGATGACAGGGTATCGACTTGGATATGTTGTGACAGATGTGCCAAACGCATCAAATATGGTGAAAAGACAGAGACAGAGCGTCATCTCAATACCTGAGTTTATCCAATATGCTGGAATGGCCGCCCTCGACTGCGTCGATGAAGCCAATTCCTACTCGAAAATAGTCGAAGACCGTCTCTCTACTGCCTGCAAGGAACTTGAGCGCTTGCCTGTTTCATTCTACCGTCCTGACGGGACGTTCTACGTGTTTCCGGAAATTGAGGTGGACATGACCGGTCGCGAGTTCACGATGGAATTACTCTCAAAGAAGAATGTCGTAGTAGCACCAGGTGATGTCTTTAATCAACGATATGAGAACTTCTTCAGAATGACAGTTCTTCAACCTGAAGATAGAATCGTGGAAGCAATTGATAGAATGGAAGAAATCTTAGGATAATCTCTAGCTCGCTCGGAGAAATGGTGGACCGGATGCAGTCTGAAGTTGCGGCGATTTCAGTCCTAGGGGCCTAAAGAACGCCTGAACGGATGATTATTTACCGGCTTCCAACAGTAGAATTCCAATTGGTTAGGAACAAGGAGATGTCTTGATGAATAGACGCGGACTTCTCTTAGCTTCGTTTGTAATACTGGCCCTTTTGCTGGCTTCTGTCCTGTATCTCATTTCACAAGGATTCTGGAATGAAACAAGCGATTCGCCTGACATCATCATACATAACGGCGAAATACTGACTATGGAGCAATCCCCAGTGCAAATCGAGGCACTTGCCATCAAAGGTGAGTATATTGTTGCTATCGGCGATGAGAATGCCATCCTCGCGATGGCAGGACCAAGCACCCAATTCATCGACCTTGAGGGAAGGACGCTTCTACCGGGTTTTATCGATGCTCATTCTCATCATATAGGTGACCGTAGTTATGTGAATCAATCAACGGCAGATGAAGTAATTGAATCGGTGCTTAGCTCTGGATGGACCAGTATTTCTGAACTCTTTGTAAATCAGGACCGCCTGGATGGACTCATAACTCTGGATCAACAGGACAATCTTCGCGTTCGTGTTAATGCTTATCTTCCATTGAGCTGGCAGTTTGAGAGGTTCGGAGATTGGTATCAGGCCTATCAACCGGGGCATGAATACAGTTCAAAGCTCAGGATAGCGGGAGTGAAGATCTTTATGGACAGCTGGTATTATCCTAGTTGGCTTCACTACTTCTCTCAGACTGAATTGAACTCATTAGTACAGGAAGCTCATGATTTAGGTTTCCAGATTGCTATTCACAGTGTGGTCGATAATGCCACAGACATTGTACTAAACGCTCTGGAATTGGCTTTGGACGGGCAATCAAACCAACAGTACCGTCACCGGATTGAGCACCTCGTCCTACTAAGAGATGATCAGATACAGAGGTTGGCAGACCTAGGAATTATCGCTTCTTTCCAACTCACGTGGATGAATTCAGACTGGAAGGAGGCAGTATCATTTCAAGCTCTGCAGAATTATTCCCACCTCGCAGGTAGATGGAGGGACATTCTTGAAGCTGGGATACCTTCCCAAGGCAGTACTGACTTTCCTTGGCTTCTGGGGACAATAGAGAGGTCAGCAATGTATGCGGTCTCTAGTGCCGTCACAAGGGTTGGCGGGCTAGGGCTTACACCCACAGATTGGATGTTAAACCAGACTCTAAGTGTAGAACAAGCTCTGCGGCTCATTACAATTGATGCAGCTTATGGCACGTTTCAAGAGGACGTAAAAGGGAACATTAAGGTGGGTAAATTCGCAGACTTGGTAATTCTTTCAGACAATCCGCTGACAGTTCCCGAGAACACTCTTGCTGACTTAGAGGTACTAATGACAATGGTTGGAGGAGTTGTGGAATACGCTGCCCCCGGACAGCAATTTCTATCTGTGGAGTCTGTGGAAGCCGGGAATCAAATAATGGAAAGATTAGACCAACCAATCAGGATAGAGATGGCGGATCGGGCGAGATTTGAACTCCGGCCCCTCAGAATGATGACCACACGGCTGCTATGGATGTGACGTAATCCACGTGATCCATAACCCATCCGGAGCTTGAGGAAGGTCCAGGTTAGAATAGAGTATCTGCGACGAATCTGATTCGAAGGTGACCGGTCCGATTGTCATGCCTAATCCGGAACAGTGA